>NZ_JBVILC010000016.1:0-103950 GCF_055580545.1 Streptomyces sp. NPDC031670
ACCCACCATCACTGGCAGGCCGGGGTTGTCAATCTGGCGTTGACTTTTGGCACGCTGTTGAGTTCTCAAGGTACGGACGCTTCCTTCGTTCCCGTCTCCGGGCCCTCCGGGCGCTTCCTTCGTTTCCGACTCTATCAGACTCTTTCGCGTCCGATTTCCTCGGTGCTTTCCGGCCTTTCGGCCTTCCGGCGGTTCCGACTCTATCAGATCCTTTCGGGCCTGATTTCCGGTTTCCCGGGTCAAGTCGGTTTGTCTTCCCGGCTGTTCGGCCGTTCCGACGAGTGAGACTTTAGCGGAATCCCGGCCCCCGATGCCAATCGGGGCTGCGTCCTTATCGAACGCGGATTCCTCATTTCGCAAAAGCGCACGAAAAACGAGACGGCGATGCTCGCCGTTCGGATCGAGTGGTTGGTGCGGAATGGCTGTCCGGGGACCGACCGGAGTCGGCGCTCACGTCGGACAACTCGGAGAACACTACGTACGGGCCAAGTACGTGTCAACCCCGGCCCAGGGGCCATCCGGGTGGTCCTGGGCGGGGGTTGGCGGAGGGGCCGCGGAGGGTCGGTCGGGGGGCTAGCCGTTGCCCGAGGCCAGCTCACGGCTGCGGTCGCGGGCCGCCTCCAGGGCCGCGATCAGGGCGGCCCGTACGCCGTGGTTCTCCAGTTCGCGGATCGCGCTGATCGTGGTGCCCGCGGGTGAGGTGACCGCCTCGCGGAGCTTGACGGGGTGTTCGCCGCTGTCGCGGAGCATCACGGCGGCGCCGATGGCGGCCTGCACGATGAGGTCGTGGGCCTGGGCGCGCGGCAGGCCGAGCAGGATGCCGGCGTCGGTCATCGCCTCGACCAGGTAGTAGAAGTACGCCGGACCCGAGCCGGAGAGCGCTGTGGCGGCGTCCTGCTGGGATTCCGGGACGCGCAGGGTCTTGCCGACGCCGCCGAAGATCTCCTCCGTATGGGCTAGGTGGGTCGGGGTGGCGTGGCTGCCCGCGCTGATGACGGACATGCCTTCGTCGACCAGGACGGGGGTGTTCGGCATGACACGGACGACCGGGGTGTTCGGGGCGAGCCGTTCCTCGATGAACGCGGTCGGGATACCGGCGGCGGCACTGATGACCAGGCGGTCCGGGGCGACGTGCGGGGTGAGCTCGTCGAGGAGGCGGCCCATGTCCTGGGGCTTCACGGCGAGGATCAGGGTGTCGGCGCGCTTGGCGGCGTCGGCGTTGCTGACGGAGTCGACGCCGTAGCGGGTGCGCAGTTCCTCGGCGCGTTCCGGGCGGCGGGCTGTGACGAGGAGGTTCGCGGGGTTCCAGCCGGCGCGGATCATCCCGCTCAGGAGGGCTTCGCCGATCTTGCCGGTGCCGAGGACTGCGACGGTGTGGGTCATGCGGTCACCCTCCGGGTGGTGCGGGGTCGCTCCGTGGTGCGGGTCTGCCCTCGTCATCCTCGCACCGTGCGGGGCGTGGGGGGTGGGGTGTCCGATGGGCGGTACGGCGGTACGGCGGTACGGGTGGGGTGCCGTGTTCCGTACGCGTTTCAGGAGGTGCGGCGGCGCAGGGTCGCGGCGCCCAGGGCCAGGACCAGCAGCGCGCAGGCGGCGACGATCAGGATGTCGCGTACGAACGTGGTGGTCGGGTCGGGGTGGTGGACGATCTGGGTCATCGCGTCGACGGCGTACGACATGGGCAGGGCGTTCGAGACGGCGTGCAGGGCGGGCTGCATGGAGTCGCGCGGGGTGAGCAGGCCGCAGAGCAGCAGCTGGGGAAAGATCACGGCCGGCATGAACTGGACCGCCTGGTACTCGGAGGCCGCGAAGGCCGAGACGAAGAGGCCGAGGGCCGTGCCCAGGAGGGCGTCGAGCAGGGCCACCAGCAGGAGGAGCCACGGGGAGCCGAGCACGTCCAGGCCCAGGACCCACAGGGAGACGCCGGTGGCCAGGGCCGACTGGACGATGGCGAGCAGGCCGAAGGCGAGGGCGTAGCCCGCGATGAGGTCGCCCTTGGCGAGCGGCATGGCGAGAAGGCGTTCGAGGGTGCCGGAGGTGCGTTCGCGCAGGGTGGCGATCGAGGTCACCAGGAACATCGTGATCAGCGGGAAGATCCCGAGCAGGGACGCGCCGATGCTGTCGAAGGTGCGGGGCGAGGCGTCGAACACGTACCGCAGCAGGGTGATCATCGCGACCGGGACGAGGAGCAGGAGCGCGATGGTGCGGGGGTCGTGGCGCAGCTGGCGCAGGACGCGGGCGGTGGTGGCGAGGGTGCGGGCGGGGGTGGGGGTGGTTCGGGCGGTGGGGGTGGCCCGTCGGGTCGGGGTGGGAGTGGGGGTGGGGGTGCTTGTGGTCGTGGGGGTGGTCATCGTGCTGCCTCCTTCTCGGGGAGCGGGGTGCGGTCGTCGAGGTCCGCCTCGTCCACGAGGGTCAGGAAGGCCTCTTCGACGGTGGCCGCGCCGGTACGGGTGCGGAGGGCCTCGGGGGTGTCCTCGGCCAGGATCCGGCCGTCGCGCATCAGGAGCAGGCTGTGGCAGCGCTCGGCCTCGTCCATGACGTGCGAGGAGACCAGGATCGTGGTGCCCCGTTCGGCGGCGATGGTGTGGAAGAGGTTCCACAGGTCGCGGCGCAGGACGGGGTCGAGGCCGACGGTCGGTTCGTCGAGGACGAGCAGTTCGGGGGTGCCGAGCAGGGCGACCGCGAGGGAGACGCGGCTGCGCTGGCCGCCGGAGAGGTGGCCCGCGAGGGTGTCGGCGTGGGTGGTGAGGGCGACGTCCGTGATGGCGCGGTCCACGGCGGTGGTGCGGGTGGTCCGGTGGGGGTGGCCGGGCTGGAGTACGGCGGCGAAGTACTCCAGGTTCTGACGTACCGTCAAGTCGTCGTAGACGGAGGGTGATTGGGTGACGTACCCGATCAGGGGGCGCAGGACCGGGGAGCCGGCGGGGCGGCCGAGGACGGTGAGGGTGCCGGAGACCTTGGCCTGCGTGCCGACGACGGAGCGCATCAGGGTCGACTTTCCGCAGCCGGAGGGGCCGAGGAGGCCGGTGATGCGGCCTCGGGGGACGGTGAAGTGGAGGTTGTGGAGGACTTGGTGGGGGCCGCGGGTGACGGTTAGGGCGGTGGCGGTTAGGGCGGGGGTGGGGGTGGGGGTGGGGGTGGGGTTTGTTGGGGGGTTGGGCGGGTGGCCCGGCTTATAATTCATCATGTGTTGAATATTGCGGGGGGAGGGGGTGGGCGTCAAGGAGGTGGGGGGCGGTGGTGTGGTGGCTGGGGTGTTGGTCTCCCCGCCCCGCCCCTTCCCGAAAGCCCTCGGCGGGCGGCCGGGTGGGGGTTGCTGCCGTGGCTGCGTCCCCGGCCCGACAGGCGGGGCCTGCGGCCCCTGCGCCCCGCTCGTAGGTGACCTGCGGGCCGGTGGGGGGCTGATCGCGCAGTTCCCCGCGCCCCTGAAGGCACGGGCCTGCGGCCCTGTGCCCCCCCGCCAGGCCCTGCCGGCCCGCGCGCCGAGCCCCGGGACCGTCGACGCCCGGCGCGCGCCGTGGCCGTGCTCGTCCACAGCCTGTGGATTCATTCGCGGAAACGGGTTCAGGACTTTGGCGGGTCGGGACTCGTGGCCCCATAAGCCCGCAAATCGGTCGTCGGGGCCGGGGCGCGGCCCCTCCGCGCGGGGCAGGCCAGGACTGGGGCGGCGGCCGAGGAGGTGCCCTGGGCAGGGGGCAGTCCGAGGAGGTGCCCCGGGACGGATTGGCAGCCAGAAAGCCCCCCGGGGCCGGTGGCCGCCGGAAATGCCTCTGGGTCGGGGGGCGTCGGAGTGCAACCTCCGGCCACGCCGGCCGGTGGCAGTCAGAAGTGGGCGGAGTGCAGCCCCCGGAGACGTGACCCGGGGGCTCCGGGGCGGCCGGGGAAAAGGCCCCCGGGCACTAACCCCGCTTCGGCCTCTTCCGGGCCTTCCGGCGTTCCTGGCGCTTCAGTGCCTCCTCGTACTCCCTGCGGTGCAGGGACTCGCCGGGGGCCTCGCGCAGGGCCCGGAACGCGTAGGCCAGGAGGGAGCCCACGAAGCCGATCGCCTTCAGGCCCTGGAGGGAACGCTCGCGTTCGGGGTCCGTGGGGCGGGCCGAGAAGCCGTCCCAGGTCTTGCGGAACGCCATCGCGCTGCACAGCGCGAACATCACCACGACCAGGACGGTCACGAAGGCGCCGGTGTCCGCGATCTGGAGGCCCTCGTACGCGAGGCGCAGCACGACGCACGCCGCCACCGCCGCCGCCAGGGCGCCGATCGCCACCCCGGCGCGGCGCAGGCCGTAGCCGCCGTCGTGGTCGACCCACGTCGTACCGAAGAAGCGGATGGGCTCGGGCTCGGGGCCGCCCGCGCCCGTGCCGTCGGCGTTCTGGTCGCTCATGGGTCGATTATCGCCGCTCCCGGGGGGCGGCTAGCCGCAGCGGACCGCCACGTAGCCGTCGCTGCCCGTCCGTACGTACGCGTCCGACACGTACTGCCCGTTGGCGATGTTGTCCCAGATGTTCGACGTGCCGTACGGGCCGGAGACCGTCGTACCGGGGCACTGGCAGTTGATCGGGACGCTCACCCCGGTGGGGAGCACCTTGATCACCGGGTATCCCGTGCCGGGGCCGCTGCGGACGTTCAGCTGTACGCCCGGCGCCACCGGGTACCGCTTCGTCGTCGTCTCACTCGTCTCACTCCGCGCACTCTGCACACCCGCGAGCTCGTCCGTAGCCATGTCCTGGCCTCCCCCGTCACCGTCACTCTGCGTACGCCACGCACGCGACCCGCAGGCTAGCAAGCCCCTCGGGTCTCGCACGCATCATCGACTAGGCTCCGAGCGTCGCGCTCGGGGACGAACACACGGGGGTGGGCGATGCCGCCGTTGCGCAGCACGGGGCCGGGCCCGGAAGCGGAACGTCCGGGGGTACCGGAGTACGCCGGGCAGTATCTGCTGGAGTCGACGCTCGGCTCGGGTGGCATGGGTGTGGTCCATCTGGCCGCGTCCGCCTCCGGTCTGCGTCTGGCCGTCAAGGTCGTCCATGCCGAGCACGCCAAGGACCCCGAGTTCAGGGCGCGGTTCAGACAGGAGGTGTCGGCCGCGCGGCGGGTGAGCGGCGCGTTCACCGCGTCCGTCGTCGACGCCGATCCGGCCGCCGCGCGGCCATGGATGGCGACCCTCTACATCCCCGGGCCCACCCTCGCCGAGGAAGTGAAGCGGAACGGGCCCCTTGAGGCCTCGCAGGTGCGGCGCCTGGGTGCCGGGCTCGCCGAGGCGCTGCGGGACATCCACCGGGCCGGGGTCGTCCACCGCGACCTCAAGCCGAGCAACGTGCTGCTCGCCGCCGACGGGCCGAAGGTCATCGACTTCGGCATCTCGCGCCCGTACGACAGTGATCTGCGCACCGAGACCGGGAGGCTCATCGGCACGCCGCCGTTCATGGCGCCGGAGCAGTTCCAGTCGCCGCGCGAGGTGGGGCCGGCCGCCGATGTCTTCGCGATGGGCGCGGTGCTGGTGCACGCGGCGACGGGGAACGGGCCGTTCGACTCCGAGAGCCACTACATCGTGGCGTACCAGGTCGTCCACAACGAACCCGATCTGAGTGGGGTTCCCGACGACCTCGTTCCGGTGCTGAGCGCTTGTCTCGCCAAGAAGCCCGAGGACCGGCCCACGCCGGACGAGCTGATGGCGGAGCTGCGCTCGGCGGCGTACGGCACCGAGGCCTTCATCCCGACCCAGCGTTTCAGCAATCCGGTGGAGAAGGTGCCGGGGCGGCCCTGGCCGGGCGGTGACCAGGACGGCTCCGACGTGCCGACCCACCGGCGGGAGGCCGGGCCGTCCTCGGCCGCTCCCCGGCGGGCGGCGCGCCGGCCGCTGCGGTGGGCCGCCGCCGCTGCCGCCTTGGTGGCGGTGGTCGCGGGTGCGGTGGTGGGCGTACGGATGGCCGGGGGCGGGGACGGCGGTGATCCGCGGGGGGCGGAGGCGTCGGCCGGGGCGGGGCGGGCGTTCACGCCCTGGGCCGTGTCGCTCGCGGGGCGCGGGAGCGGGAACCGTACGCCTGCCTGCTCGCTCGGCGGCGGGGCGCTGTACTGCGCCGCCCCCGGTGTCACGGCGGCCCGGCTCGATCCGGCGAGCGGGCGCGTCCTGTGGTCGGTGAAGGCCACGGGCGCGGGTGGGCGGGTGGCCGACGACGGGCAGCCCCGCATCTCCGGCGGGCTCGTCCTCGTGGCCCCGCCGGGCGCGGGCCGTATCGAGGCGCTCGACCCGGCGACGGGCGCCAGGCGCTGGACCCGCCCGCTCCCGGGGCGCGGCGCCCTCGCCTTCGGCGACTCCTCCGTCCTGTTCACCAACAGTGGCGGTGAGGTGCGCTGTCTGGACAGCGCGAGCGGTGAGGAGCGCTGGCACGGGCGGCCCGCCGCCGCGACGGCGCAGTGGGTGGCGGCGCCCGGCGGCACCGCGCTGTACGCCGTCTCGGTGGCCCAGGACGCGGCGAACTCGCTGGTCACGGCCGTCGCGCCGGACACCGGGAAGGTGCTCTGGACCAAGCGGCTGCCGGGCTCGCTGGGGCCGGTGGGGGCGGGCGGGGGCGCGCTCACGCTGCTGGCGGTGGACGCGGAGAGCTTCACTACGGAGGTCGTACGCCTGGACACCGCGAGCGCCGCCCGGCCCGTGCGCCGCACCCCGCTGCCCGCTCCCGTCGACCAGGCTCAGGCGGCGGTCGACGGTGACACCGTGTACGTGTTCGGGGCGGGCGGGGCGCTGCTGGCGGTGGACGCCGGGCGGGGCGCTCAGGTGTGGCGCCTGGAGACGGGCGCGGCACGGGCGTCGCGGCCGGTGGTGGGGGGTGGGCGGGTGTATGTGACGGCGTCCGACGGGCGGCTGCTGGTGGTGGACGCGGGGCGGGGGGTGCTGGTGGGGCAGACCGGGCCGCGGATGGCGTCGGGCCGCGACACCTTCACGCCGAGCCTGCCGGCGCCGGTGGTTGGGGGTGTGGGGGCGGGAGCGGGTGTTGGTGCCGGTGCCGTGGTGTACGGGAGCGCGCCGGACGGGGTGGTGTTCGGGGTGCGGGCGGGGGCGCTGGGCCGGGGGTGAGGCGGCGGCCGGCCGGGGCCGGGGTGCCGCTGTGCCCACCCGTGCCGCCCCTGGCGGCACGACTGCCCACAGCGGGGGGGGTTGGGGGGGGCGCGGGGAACTGCGCGAGCAAGCCAGCACGGTCCGCAGACGAAAACAGCGGGGCGCAGGGGGCCGCAGGCCCCGCACGGGGGTTGGCGGGGTCAGCCCAGTTTGGAGACGTCTCGGACCGCGCCCCGGTCCGCACTCGTCGCCATCGCCGCGTACGCCCGCAGCGCCGCCGACACCTTGCGCTCGCGGGACTTCGGGGCGTACACCCCGCCCAGCGCCGCGCGGCGTTCGGTCAGTTCCGCCTCGGGGACGAGGAGTTCGATCGTACGGCTGGGGATGTCGATGCGGATGCGGTCGCCGTCCTCGACCAGGGCGATCGTGCCGCCGGACGCCGCCTCGGGCGAGGCGTGGCCGATGGACAGGCCCGACGTACCGCCGGAGAAGCGGCCGTCGGTGACCAGGGCGCAGGACTTGCCCAGGCCCCGCCCCTTGAGGAACGACGTCGGGTACAGCATCTCCTGCATGCCGGGACCGCCCCTGGGGCCCTCGTAGCGGATGACGACGACGTCGCCCTCCTTCACCTCCTTACGGAGGATCTTGTCGACGGCCTCGTCCTGCGACTCGCAGACGACCGCCGGGCCCTCGAACGTCCAGATGGACTCGTCGACGCCGGCCGTCTTCACGACGCAGCCGTCCTCGGCGAGGTTGCCGCGCAGGACCGCGAGGCCGCCGTCCTTGGAGTACGCGTGGGCGGCGTCGCGGATGCAGCCGTTCGCCGCGTCGGTGTCGAGCGTCTCCCACCGCTTGGACTGGGAGAACGCGGTCGCCGAGCGCTCGCAGCCGGGCGCCGCGTGCCACAGCTCGACGGCTTCCGGCGTCGCCGAGCCCCCGCGCACGTCCCACGCGTCCAGCCACTCCTTGATGGAGCGGGAGTGGACGGTGTGGACGTCCTCGTTCAGCAGGCCCGCGCGGTAGAGCTCGCCGAGGATGGCGGGGATGCCGCCGGCGCGGTGCACGTCCTCCATGTAGTACGTGGTGGTGGGCGCCACGTTGGGCGCGACCTTGGCGAGGCACGGGACGCGGCGCGAGACGGCGTCGATGTCCCGGAGGTCGTACGCGAGGTCGGCCTCCTGCGCCGCGGCGAGCAGGTGCAGGATCGTGTTGGTGGAGCCGCCCATGGCGATGTCGAGGGCCATGGCGTTCTCGAACGCCGCGCGCGTGGCGATGGAGCGGGGCAGGACGGAGGCGTCGTCCTGCTCGTAGTACCGCTTGGTGATGTCGACGACCGTGCGGGCCGCGTTCTCGTACAGGGCGCGGCGGGCGGTGTGGGTGGCGAGGACCGAGCCGTTGCCGGGCAGGCTGAGGCCGATGGCCTCGGTGAGGCAGTTCATCGAGTTGGCGGTGAACATGCCGGAACAGCTGCCGCAGGTGGGGCAGGCGTTCTCCTCGATGCGCAGGACGTCCGCGTCGGAGATCTTCTCGTTGGCGGCGTCGACCATGGCGTCGATGAGGTCGAGCTTGCGGACGGTGCCGTCGACGAGGGTGGCCTGACCGGCCTCCATCGGGCCGCCGGAGACGAAGACGGCGGGGATGTTGAGGCGCATCGCGGCCATCAGCATGCCCGGGGTGATCTTGTCGCAGTTGGAGATGCAGATGAGGGCGTCCGCGCAGTGCGCCTCGACCATGTACTCCACGCTGTCCGCGATGAGGTCGCGGGAGGGGAGGCTGTAGAGCATGCCGCCGTGGCCCATCGCGATGCCGTCGTCGACCGCGATGGTGTTGAACTCGCGGGGGACTGCTCCGGCGGCGAGGATCGCGTCGGAGACGATACGGCCGACGGGGGCGAGGTGGGTGTGCCCGGGCACGAACTCGGTGAAGCTGTTCGCCACCGCGATGATCGGCTTGCCGATGTCCGCGCCGGCTACGCCCGAGGCACGCATCAGGGCGCGGGCGCCGGCCATGTTGCGGCCGTGGGTGACGGTGCGGGACCTCAGCTCGGGCATTGCGGTCGCTCCTCAGCATCCAGATAGCCGGATCGGGCTGCTTCGAGCGTACGCCTCGACTCCAGGATCCGGACAGCTCGTCCGGATGGCGGGATGCCCGGCTCGGTATCCGGAAGCTCGGGGCCGCCGGCCGGGCCCGGAGCGGCTCCGGCCCGTCCGACGGGTGCGGCCCGGGTCAGCCCGGGTCAGCCCGGGTCCGTCAGATACCTCTGCAGCGTCGGCGCCACCATCCGGACGATCTCCTCCGGGTCCGCCGACGCCATCGGCTCCACCTTGATCACATAGCGCAGGACGGCGATCCCCACCATGTGCGACGCCGCGAGTTCCGCGCGGAAGCGGGGGTCGGGGACCTTCAGCTCCGCCGCGACGCGCTCCAGGACGCGGCGCAGCACGAGGGTGCGCAGGACCTTCGCCGCCGCCTCGTGGGTGAGGGCCGAGCGGAACACCGCCAGGAGCTGCGCGCGCGTGGCGGGGTTCTCCCAGACCTCGATGAAGTAGCGGGCCATGCGCTCACCGACGCTGTCGAGGGGGGCTCCGGCGCCGACCACCGCGGGAGCCAGCTGGACCGGCTCCAGGGTCATCTCCACCGCCGCCTCGAACACCTCGTCCTTGGTGCCGAAGTAGTGGTGGACCAGCGCCGCGTCCACGCCGGCCGCCTTGGCGATGCCGCGGACCGACGTCTTGTCGTAGCCGCGCTCGGCGAACTCGGCGCGGGCCGCCTCCAGGATCCGCTGGCGCGCGCCGGGGCCGCTGTCGGCCTCCGCGCGCGGGGGCCGGCCCCGCCCGCGGCGGCGCGGGGCGGACGCGGGGGCGGCTTCGGTCACCGGCGGACCTTCGACGCCAGGTGCAGCCGGGTGAAGGCGAGCGCCTCCGCGAGGTCGGCCTCGCGTTCGGCCGCGGACATGGCCCGGCGGGTGTTGACCTCGATGACGACGTGCCCGCCGAAGCCCGTGCGGGCGAGCCCTTCGAGGAGCTCGGCGCACGGCTGGCTGCCCCGGCCCGGGACCAGGTGCTCGTCCTTGGCCGAGCCCTTGCCGTCGGCGAGGTGGACGTGCGCGAGCCGGTCGCCCATGCGGTCGACGAGCGCCATGGCGTCGGTGCGGGCGGTCGCGGCGTGCGAGAGGTCGACCGTGAAGTGCCGGTAGTCGTCCTTGGTGACGTCCCAGTCGGGTGCGTACGCGAGCATCTCCCGGTCGCGGTAGCGCCACGGGTACATGTTCTCGACGGCGAACCGCACATCCGTCTCGTCGGCCATCCGCCAGATACCGGTGACGAAGTCACGGGCGTACTGGCGCTGCCAGCGGAACGGCGGGTGCACCACCACGGTGGAGGCGCCGAGCTTCTCGGCCGCGGCTCTCGCCCGCTGGAGCTTCACCCACGGGTCGGTCGACCAGACCCGCTGGGTGATCAGCAGACAGGGGGCGTGAACGGCGAGGATCGGCACCTGGTGGTAGTCCGAGAGCCGTCGCAGGGCCTCGATGTCCTGGCTGACCGGGTCGGTCCAGACCATGACCTCGACGCCGTCGTACCCCAGGCGTGCGGCGATCTCGAAGGCCGTCGCCGTCGACTCCGGATAGACCGAAGCCGTCGACAGGGCGACCTTCGCATCCGGGATGCGCACTACTGGTTCTGCCACGGAGACAGCCTACGGGCACCCGCGACGGCGCCCGCGAGGGGACCGTCCACCTGGCCGGAACCCGATGCCCCCGCCGGGTCCGCCGCCCCGGACGCCCCGGCCGCCCCGCCCGTCATCCCGTCGGCAGCTGGTCCAGATGGCGCAGGATCACGCCCTCGCGCAGCGCCCACGGACAGATCTCCAGCTCCTCCACGCCGAACAGGTCCATCGCCCCCTCGGCCACCAGCGCCCCCGCGAGCAGCTGGCGCGCCCGGCCCTCGGAGACGCCCGGCAGCGTGGTGCGCTGCTCGGTGGTCATCGCGGCGAGCTTGGGCACCCACTCCTCCAGCGACCGGCGGCTCAGGGTGCGCTGGACGTACACGCCCTCGGTGGAGCGGGCGGCTCCCGCGATCCTGGCCAGCTGCTTGAAGGTCTTGGAGGTGGCGACCACGTGGTCCGGGGAGCCGGTGCGGGCGAACTCGCCGACGGTCCGGGCGATCTGCGCGCGGACGTGGCGGCGCAGCGCCCGTACGTCGGAGGGGTCGGGCGGGTCGCCGGGCAGCCAGGCCGCGGTGAGCCGGCCGGCGCCCAGCGGCAGCGACACGGCCGCGACGGGCTCCTCGTCGATCCCGTACGCGATCTCCAGGGAGCCGCCGCCGATGTCCAGGAGCAGCAGTTTCCCGGCCGACCAGCCGTACCAGCGGCGGGCCGCCAGGAAGGTGAGGCGGGCCTCCTCCTCGCCGGACACGACGCCGAGGTCGACCCCGGTCTCCTCCTTGACGCGGCCGATCACCAGGTCGGCGTTGCTGGCCTCGCGTACGGCGGAGGTGGCGAACGGGAGCATCTCCTCGACGCCCTTGTCCTCGGCCGCGATCAGCGCGGTACTGACCGTGGCCACCAGCCTGTCGACGCCCTCCGGCCCGATCGCCCCGTCCTCGTCGAGGAGTTCGGCGAGCCTCAGCTCGGCCTTGTGCGAGTACGCGGGCAGCGGCGCGGCACCGGCGTGCGCGTCCACCACCAGCAGGTGAACCGTATTCGACCCCACATCGAGGACTCCGAGTCTCATGGGCTGAACGCTACTGCCGTCGCGGACATACGCTTGTCCCGTGCCAAAGACGAAAAAGGCGAAGCCGGGCAAAGCCAAGACCCCCAGGACTCCCGGGCCGCGGGCGGACGAGCAGGGGGTCGACTTCCCGCGCGCGTGGGTGGAGTTCCCCGACCCCGCCGACGACGAACAGGTCTTCCGCTGCGATCTCACGTGGCTGACCTCGCGGTGGACATGTGTCTTCGGCAGCGGCTGCCAGGGCATCCAGGCGGGCCGCGCCGACGACGGCTGCTGCACGCTCGGCGCGCACTTCTCGGACGAGGACGACGAGAAGCGCGTGGCGGGGCACGTGGCGCGGCTCACGCCGGAGCTGTGGCAGTTCCACGACGAGGGCACCCAGAACGGCTGGGTCCAGCTCGATGACGACGGCGAGCGGCAGACCCGCAGGTGGGAAGGTTCCTGCATCTTCCAGAACCGGCCCGGCTTCGCGGGCGGCGCGGGCTGCTCGCTGCACATCCTGGCGCTGCGCGAGGGCAAGGAGCCGCTGGAGACCAAGCCGGACGTCTGCTGGCAGCTGCCGGTGCGGCGCACCTACGACTGGATCGACCGGCCGGACGAGACGCGTGTGCTGCAGATCTCGATCGGTGAGTACGACCGGCGCGGCTGGGGGCCGGGCGGCCACGACCTGCACTGGTGGTGCACCTCGGCGACCTCGGCGCACGGCGCGGGCGAGCCGGTCTATGTGACCTACCGGCCGGAGCTGACCGAGCTGATGGGCAAGGAGGCGTACGACGTGCTCGTGGGCCTGTGCGAGGCGCGGCTCGCCTCCGCGCTGCCGCTGGTGGCACCGCACCCGGCGGACCCGGCCCGCTGAGGGCCCGGCGCCCCGCCCCGGCCTCATGAGGACTGCGGCGGGGACGCCGAGCCGCTCGGGGTGTCCGGCGGTGTGGTGGGCGCCGTCGGCGTCGGTGACGGCGCGGACGGGGTGGGCGGGGGGCTGGTCGGTGTCGGGGAGGCGGGCGGCGTCGTCGGCGGTGTCGGGTCGGGCGAGGACGGGGTGCCGGGTTCGGGCGAGACGGGCGGGACGGCCCGGGTGCCCTGCCCCACTCCGGTGAGCCTGACGACCGCGCCCGAGGGCCGCACACCGACCTGGGCCGACCAGTGGCCGCGCGGTTCGCGCGCGTGGTCGACCGACACGGACACGGAGACGCTTCCGTCCGCCTCCAGCGTCCCGCCCGTACGGCTGAGGACGAGCCACGGCGCGTCGGTCCACAGCGACCAGGTCACCGGCGCGTCGCCGCTCGCGGTGAGCGTGAGGACCGTCACACCGCCCTGCGAGCGCGCCGAGACGGTGAGTTCGCCGGGGCCCGTGGGACTGGCCGAGCCGGGGCTGACGACCTCCACGGAGACGTCGGCGGGGGGCCGGCCGCCGCGGCCGACGCGGGGGTCGGGGTCGGTGCGGGCGTTGCCCGCGTTCTCGTAGCGCTCGTACGGCAGCCCCGCCGGGCCGCTGTCGGCCTCACTGGCGGTGATCTTGGCGCCGTCGGGGGACTCGCCGGTCGCGGGGGCGCCCCGGTAGGCGGCCCAGAGCGCGAAGGCGGGCGCCGCCACCACCGTGGCCACCACCGTGGTGGTCACGGCACGCGCGCGCAGCCGGTCCCGGCGGGCCGCCCGGTCCTTGGGGTCCATCGGGAAGCCGGACCGGTCGAAGCGGGGGCCGCTGCCGCGGGTCCGGGGGACGTGGAGCATCGCCGCGTACGCCTCCGCGCGCGGGGCCTCGGCCAGCGGCAGGGCGGCCGGGGTGACCGAGGAGCCCGGCCAGGGTCCGGCGGCGCCCGCGCGCTCGGCGGCGCGCCGGCAGCGCGGGCAGTCGTCGACGTGCCGGACCAGCTCGCGGCGCAGGGCGGCCGAGAGCAGCACCTGGTGGTCGCCGATGAGCCGGGCCACCGCCGGGCAGCCGCCGGTCTCGACGACGGCGAGCGCGGCCCGGGTCCGCTCGACCTCGCAGGCGCCGGCCGCGAGCAGCTCGCGGGCGGCCGGGTAGCTCATGCCGAGGACGGCGGCGACCTCGCGCGGGCCGAGCCGGTGGCGGACGGCGAGCTCCAGGGCCTCGCGCTGCTCGGGCGTGGTGCCGGCGGCCTCGGGCCAGGCGAGCAGGGCCAGTTCGCGGTGCCGGCGCTCGGCCTCCTCGGGGGCGGCCGAGGCGGCGGGGTCCTGCTCGGAGGGCTGCGGGCGGCCGGTGTGGGCGCCCTTGCGCGCGCGTCTGCGCTCGGCGAGCTTGCGCAGACAGGACCAGCGCGCCAGCGCGTACAGCCACGCCTTGCGCTCGGCCTCGGGGTCGGGGCAGCGCGCGTGCTGCCGCTCGGAGACGGCCAGGACGTCACCGAGGACGTGGACGGCCTCGTCGTGGTCGCAGAGCACGGACAGGCAGTACGTGAACAGGCCGTCGAGATACGCCTCGTAGCGCGCGGGCGGGCGCTGGGTCAACGTCCGGGGCGCGCCGCGCTGGGCCCGGTGTGCGCCGGTGGTGTGCGTGGGGTGATCCAGACCGCTGCTCTTCACCCGGCGAAGGTAGGCGCAGGATCCCGCGTCCTTCGTGCCGCTTGAGCACTTTTACTCCTTACGGGTGAATGTATCCCTCAAAAGGGGACAGGAACCGTGCCTTCTATCGCGGAGGCTTGCCTTCCCCGGTGTGGAACGTTGCCTTCCTCCATGTGGGGGAACGCCTTACGGCCTTGTGGGGGAACGCCCTACGGCCTTGTGGGGGAACGGCCCGCGGCGGTGGACCCGGGCCGCGCGGGGCCGCCGCCCGGCGGCGCTGTCAGTGGCCGCCGCTACGGTGACGTCATGGCTACCCGTACGAAATCCGCGAAGGACCGGCCGTCCTACCGCTGCACCGAATGCGGCTGGACGACCGCCAAGTGGCTCGGCCGCTGCCCCGAGTGCCAGGCCTGGGGGACGGTCGAGGAGTACGGCGCGCCCGCGGTGCGGACGACGGCGGCGGGCCGGGTCTCCACCGCCGCGCTGCCGATCGGCCAGGTGGACGCCCGCCAGGCCACCGCCCGCTCGACCGGCGTCGCCGAGCTGGACCGGGTCCTCGGCGGCGGGCTCGTGCCGGGCGCGGTGGTGCTGCTCGCCGGGGAGCCGGGTGTCGGCAAGTCCACGCTGCTGCTCGACGTCGCCGCCAAGGCGGCCCGCGAGGAGCACCCCACGCTGTATGTGACGGGTGAGGAGTCCGCGAGCCAGGTCCGGCTGCGGGCCGACCGGATCAACGCCCTCAACGACCATCTGTACCTGGCGGCGGAGACGGACCTCTCCGCGGTCCTGGGCCATCTGGATGCGGTCAAGCCGTCCCTGCTCGTCCTCGACTCCGTACAGACGGTGGCCTCTCCGGAGATCGACGGGGCGCCCGGCGGCATGGCACAGGTGCGCGAGGTGGCGGGCGCGCTGATCCGGGCGTCCAAGGAGCGCGGGATGGCGACGCTCCTGGTCGGCCATGTGACCAAGGACGGCGCGATCGCGGGTCCCCGTCTGCTCGAACACCTCGTGGACGTGGTCCTCTCCTTCGAGGGCGACCGGCACGCGCGCCTGCGCCTGGTGCGCGGCGTGAAGAACCGGTACGGGGCGACGGACGAGGTGGGCTGCTTCGAGCTGCACGACGAGGGCATCACGGGCCTGACCGACCCCTCGGGTCTCTTCCTCACCCGTCGGGACGAGCCCGTGCCGGGTACGTGTCTGACGGTGACCCTGGAGGGCCGCAGGCCCCTGGTGGCCGAGGTCCAGGCGCTCACCGTGGACTCGCAGATCCCCTCGCCCCGGCGCACCACCTCCGGCCTGGAGACCTCCAGGGTCTCGATGATGCTGGCGGTCCTGGAGCAGCGCGGGCGGATCACCGCGCTGGGCAAGCGCGACATCTACAGCGCCACCGTCGGCGGCGTGAAGCTCTCCGAGCCCGCGGCGGACCTGGCGATCGCCCTCGCGCTGGCCTCGGCGGCGAGCGACACCCCGTTGCCGAAGAACCTGGTGGCGATCGGCGAGGTGGGGCTCGCGGGCGAGGTCAGAAGGGTCACGGGCGTCCAGCGCCGACTGGCCGAGGCCCACCGCCTGGGGTTCACGCACGCGCTGGTGCCGTCCGACCCCGGGAAGGTCCCGGCCGGTATGAAGGTCACGGAAGTCGCCGACATGGGGGACGCGCTGCGGGTGCTGCCGCGCGGGCGTCGGGCCGAGGCCCCGCGGGCGGAGGAGGAGCGCCGGTAGACTTTGCCGTCGAACGTCTGCGACCGGAGGAGTGCAGTGGCAGCCAACGACCGGGCAGCGGGATCCGGCAAGTCCGGCACAGGCTCCGGCAACGAAGCGCTGATGCGTGCCGCGCTGAGCGCGGTCGCGCCCGGCACCGCACTCCGTGACGGCCTGGAGCGCATCCTGCGGGGCAACACGGGCGGCCTGATCGTCCTCGGCCTCGACAAGACCGTCGACTCGATGTGCACGGGCGGCTTCGTCCTGGACGTCGAGTTCGCCGCGACGCGACTGCGCGAGCTGTGCAAGCTGGACGGCGCGCTGGTCCTGGACAAGGACATCACCAAGATCCACCGGGCCGGGGTCCAGCTGGTCCCCGACGCGGGCATCCCCACCGACGAGACGGGCACCCGCCACCGCACGGCGGACCGGGTGTCCAAGCAGTGCAACTTCCCGGTGGTCTCGGTCTCGCAGTCCATGCGCCTGATCGCGCTGTACGTGAACGGGGAGCGCCGGGTCCTGGAGGAGTCGGCGGCGATCCTCTCGCGGGCGAACCAGGCGCTGGCGACGCTGGAGCGCTACAAGCTGCGCCTGGACGAGGTGGCCGGCACGCTCTCCGCCCTGGAGATCGAGGACCTGGTGACGGTCCGGGACGTCACGGCCGTCGCCCAGCGCCTGGAGATGGTCCGCCGGATCGCCACGGAAATCGCCGAGTACGTGGTGGAGTTGGGCACCGACGGCCGGCTGCTCTCGCTCCAGCTGGACGAGCTGATCGCGGGCGTCGAGCCCGAGCGGGAGCTGGTGGTCCGGGACTATGTGCCCGAGCCGACGGCGAAGCGCTCGCGGACGGTGGCCGAGGCGCTGACGGAGCTCAACGACCTCACCCACGCGGAGCTCCTCGAACTGCCCATAGTGGCGAGAGCGCTGGGCTACAGCGGATCGCCCGAGACGCTCGACTCCGCGGTCTCGCCCCGCGGGTACCGCCTGCTGGCCAAGGTGCCCCGGCTGCCGGGCGCGATCATCGAACGCCTGGTGGAGCACTTCGGCGGCCTCCAGAAGCTGCTGGCGGCGTCGGTGGACGACCTCCAGACCGTCGACGGGGTCGGCGAGGCGCGGGCGCGGAGCGTGCGCGAGGGGCTCTCGCGGCTGGCGGAGTCGTCGATCCTGGAGCGGTACGTGTAGGGGGGTTTCCCCCACCCCGCCCCTTCCCGAAAGCCCTCTGGCGGGCGGCCGGGGTTTTGGCCGGGGGCCGGGACTTTGGGCCGGGAGGCCGTCTGCGGGTTGTCTGTGGCTGGTCGCGCAGTTCCCCGCGCCCCTGGAAACCCTCGTTCGTCTGCGGACCGTGCCCGCTTCTCGCGCAGTTCCCCGCGCCCCCAGGTAGTTGGGGGCGCGGGGAACTGCGCGACCAGCCCACCACCGTCCGCAGACGAACACTGACCCCCGCGGGTCTCAGTCCTTGGCGAGGGAGAAGGGGGCCCGGGCCACCGGCAGGCCCGTCGCCTGGACCTCGAACAGGTACGTGCCGGGGGAAGCCGCACCCGGCGGCGGCGTCGCGCACCGCGCCGCGCTCCGCGTCCGGTCCCAGGCCACCACCCGTGTCACCGTCGCCTTGCCCGGCACCTGGAACAGCTCGCTGCCGGCCCCGTTCACGCAGTCGTCCGACGCCCACACCTTGTCGTCGCCGGAGTCCGTCACCACCAGGACCGCCCCCTTGGGCCCGAGGTCCGCCTTGCAGGTGGAGTCGGCCGTGTTCTCGACGGAGATGACGACCTGCGGCTTCTCCCCGGGCGCGTAGGTGTTCTTCAGGCTGTGGACCGTCAGCTTCAGCTGTCCGGGCGCGCAGACCGGCAGCGAGGACCCGGCGGGCACCTGGCGTGCCGTACCACCGCCACCACCGCCGCCGCCCGAGGAGCCGCCGCCCACGGCGCCCGCGCCGCCCACCGAGCCCGAACCCCCGCCGTCCGCGCCCCCGTTGCCGCCGCCCCCGTCGGACGACGCGCCCGCCGTACCGCCGGAAGAGGCACCACCTGAGGAGGCCCCGCCGGAGGAGCCCGAGGACGAGGTGCCCGGGGACTCGTCCCGGCCGCCCGGCGCCGTACTGATCGCCGGCCCCGAACTCCCCGGCCCCGGGGTGATCGAGGGGGCCGGGTGGGCGCCCTTGTCGTTGCCGCTGCCCTTACCACCGCCCCCGCCACCGGAACTGACGGCCCATAGGATCACCACCACGAGCAGCGCGAGCAGGGACAGCGCGACTGCCCTCCGTCGCCAGTAGATGGAGGAGGGAAGCGGCCCGACCGGATTGCGCAGAGATCCCACGGGCGAAACTCTACGAGAGTTCCGCCCCAACTCCCGCCCCACCCGCCGCTCGCCCCCGCAACTTTTCCGGATCATCATTCCGGAGGTCGATGTTCCATACTGTCCGTCACCATGGATAGCGATCTCTACCGCGACATCACCGACTTCGCCCACGACACGCCCTCGTGGATGCAGCACTTCGTCGAGCTCTGGACGGAGGTGGGGCTGCTCCTGTTCGGCGTGCTGTTCGTCGCCTGCTGGTGGCGGGCGCGCCGGGCGGATTCCACGACGATGGCACTGGCGCTGCTCGCCCCGCTGGCGACCGCCGTCGCCTATGTCTCCAGCGAGGTGATCAAGTCGCTGGTGGTCGAGGAGCGCCCGTGCCGCGCGGTCAGGGGCGCCGCCACCTCCCTGATCACCTGCCCGGTCAACGGCGACTGGTCGTTCCCGTCCAACCACGCCACCATCGCGGGCGGCGCGGCCGTCGCGCTCGCGCTGGCCTGGCCGCGCATCTGGGCGCTGACGGTGCCGATGGCGCTGGCGATGGCCTTCTCGCGGGTGTACGTCGGCGTGCACTACCCGCACGACGTGGCGGTCGGCCTGCTGCTCGGCACGGCCGTCGCGGTCCTCTTCGCCAAGGCCGGTACGCGCCCGGTGCGCTCCCTCGTCGAGTCGATGCGGGCGAGCGGCAACGGCGCCGCCGGATGGCTGTCCGGACCGGGCGCTCCGCTGCACGCCCGCCGCTGAGCGGCCCGCCGTACCCCTCGCACCCCCGTTCCGTGCCAGGATCGGGGGTGCCATGACGACGATGCCGACGACCGACCCCGACACGGTCTCCCCCGACGCCCTCCACACCCCCGTCCTCGGGTGGTTCGACCAGCACGCGCGCGATCTGCCCTGGCGCCGCCCGGAGGCCGGCGCCTGGGGTGTGATGGTCAGCGAGTTCATGCTCCAGCAGACGCCCGTGAGCCGGGTGCTCCCGGTGTACGAGCAGTGGCTGGCCCGCTGGCCGCGCCCCGCCGACCTGGCCGCCGACGCCCCGGGTGAGGCCGTCCGCGCCTGGGGGCGGCTGGGCTACCCGCGCCGCGCGCTGCGCCTGCACGGGGCCGCGGTGGCGATAACGGAACGGCACGGCGGTGACGTGCCGCGCGACCACGGCCAGCTGCTCGCCCTGCCCGGCATCGGCGAGTACACGGCCGCCGCGGTCGCCTCCTTCGCGTACGGACAGCGCCATCCGGTGCTGGACACCAACGTCCGCCGGGTCTTCGCGCGGGCCGTCACGGGCGTGCAGTACCCGCCGACCGCCACCACCGCCGCCGAGCGGCGCCTGGCCCGCGCACTGCTGCCCGACGACGAGGCGCGCGCGGCCCGCTGGGCGGCGGCCTCGATGGAGCTGGGCGCGCTGGTGTGCACGGCCCGCAACGAGGACTGCGGGCGCTGCCC
The DNA here is from genome assembly GCF_055580545.1 of Streptomyces sp. NPDC031670. Classification (NCBI taxonomy): domain Bacteria; kingdom Bacillati; phylum Actinomycetota; class Actinomycetes; order Kitasatosporales; family Streptomycetaceae; genus Streptomyces; species Streptomyces sp. NPDC031670. The sequence goes on from NZ_JBVILC010000016.1 coordinate 19,741, forward strand.
GATCGCCGCGAGCTGCGCCTGGCACCTGGCCGGCAAGCCCGCGCACGACGGTCCCCCGCGCCGCGGCCAGACGTACGCCGGGACCGACCGGCAGGTGCGCGGCAAGCTGCTCGCCGTACTGCGCGAGGCGCTGGATCCCGTACCGCAGGCGGCGCTGGACGCGGTGTGGCACGAGCCGGTGCAGCGGGCCCGCGCGCTGGACGGGCTGGTCGCGGACGGGCTCGTGGAGCCGCTCGGGGACGGCGTGTACCGGCTGCCGCTGACCTGATCCGGCCCGGAGCGGGGGCCGTCGACCGATGGTCGCGACATCCGCGCACCGGTCCCCCGTGACGAACGCCGGGCCCCGCTCCCGACGGAGCGTCACACAGCGGGAACTCCCGGTCGAACAGGGCCCGTTGACCGGGTCCGACACGCTGCGGGATAGCGCTCCGTCACCGCGGGAACACGCGCCTACCCCGTGAAAACACCGCCCAAACCTTCGTTGTTACACAACCGATGGCTCACCGTGCGCCCCCCGACGGCTGCTCCGCACAGGCCCGTGACAACGGCTCCGTAGGTTCAGTCAGGCAAGTGGGACCGGCGGGAAAGTCACGGGGACGGAGGCGGTTGGGTATGGCGCACGGCGAGGTGCTCGAGTTCGAAGAGTACGTACGCACCCGGCAGGAGGCCCTGCTGCGCAGCGCCCGGCGGCTCGTTCCGGACCCGGTCGACGCGCAGGACCTGCTCCAGACCGCCCTGGCCCGTACCTACGGCCGCTGGGACGGCATCGCCGACAAGGCGCTCGCCGACGCGTATCTGCGCCGCGTGATGATCAACACGCGGACCGAGTGGTGGCGCGCCCGCAAGCTGGAGGAGGTGCCCACCGAGCAGCTGCCGGACGCGCGCATCGAGGACGGCTCCGAGCAGCGCGCGGACCGCGCCCTCCTCATGGACGTGCTGAAGGTCCTGGCGCCCAAGCAGCGCAGCGTCGTGGTGCTGCGACACTGGGAGCAGATGAGCACGGAGGAGACCGCCGCGGCCCTCGGGATGTCGGCGGGTACCGTCAAGAGCACGCTGCACCGGGCGCTGGCCCGGCTCCGCCAGGAGCTGGAGAGCCGCGAGCTTGACTTCCACGCTCTGGGCAACGCTGATGGACGTGTCGGCCGGGTGGGCCGTCAGGCCGACCGCCGGGTCGGTCGCAACGAGCGCGACGAAAAGGGGCGGGAGCGGTGCGCGGCCTAGGCAGAGGCACAGGGGGCGTACTGGCGGCGGGAACCACGGCGATGGCCGGGCTCGCCGCCTTCGGCCTGCTCGCGGCGGGCTGCTCCACGGGGGGCACCGGCACGCGCGACGAGGGCGAGGCCCGCACCGACAAGGTCAGCCATGCCTCCCCGACGCCCAAGGCCACGTCCGAGGCGCCCTTCAAGAAGGTCAACGCCGCACGGCTGCTCAAGGCCGACCCCAAGGTCAGTGAGCGCGTGAAGGCGGACCTGAAGCCCTGTGTGAAGGACGAGTACCCGATCGACGTCACCTACGGCCACATCACCGGCGCCGCCGGACAGGACGTCGTGGTCAACGTGATGACCTGCGGGGACGCGGTGGGGCTGGGCACCTATGTGTACCGCGAGGAGGGCTCCTCGTACGCCAATGTCTTCACCTCCGAGGAGGCGCCCGTCTACGCGGAGATCGACCGGGGCGACCTGGTGGTCACCCGGCAGATGTACGCCAAGGGCGACAAGCCGGCCTTCGCCTCCAGTGAGATCGTGACGACCTACCGCTGGGCGGGTACGAAGTTCGCCAAGCACGATCAGGTGGAGAACGACTTCAGCAAGGCCGTCGGCAACGACGAGGGGACCGAGGCGCCGGTGCCGGCCTCGCCCTGACCCGGGCGGCCCGGTGTGGTTGGGTTTGACCGTCCGCACCTTCAGGCAACAGCACCAGCGCAAGCGCAAGTCGAGGAACTGAGAGCAGCACGATGGCCGAGACCCATGTCCTGTTCGTCGAGGACGACGACGTCATCCGTGAAGCCACCCAGCTCGCGCTGGAGCGCGACGGCTTCACCGTGACCGCCATGCCCGACGGGCTCTCCGGGCTGGAGGCCTTCCGCGCCGACCAGCCCGACATCGCCCTGCTGGACGTGATGCTGCCGGGGCTGGACGGGGTGAGCCTGTGCCGCCGCATCCGCGACGAGTCGACCGTTCCGGTGATCATGCTGTCCGCGCGCGCGGACTCGATCGACGTGGTGCTCGGCCTGGAGGCCGGTGCCGACGACTACGTGACCAAGCCGTTCGACGGGGCCGTGCTCGTCGCCCGCATCCGCGCCGTGCTGCGGCGCTTCGGGCACGCGGGCGGCTCCGGAGCGGGCGCGGCGGAGACGGACCGGGACGTCGACGGCGGGCTCCTCGCCTTCGGCGACCTGGAGGTCGACACCGAGGGCATGGAGGTCCGCAAGGGCGGTGAGACCGTCGCCCTCACCCCGACCGAGATGCGGCTGCTCCTGGAGTTCTCCTCGGCGCCCGGTACCGTGCTCTCCCGCGACAAGCTCCTGGAGCGGGTGTGGGACTACGGGTGGGGCGGTGACACACGGGTGGTGGACGTCCATGTGCAGCGGCTGCGTACGAAGATCGGACAGGACCGGATCGAGACCGTGCGTGGCTTCGGCTACAAACTGAAGGCGTGAGGGGCAGAAGGCGTGAGGGGCGAGTGAGGCGGCCCGCTCTGCGGACCGGCGTCCGCTGGAAGATCAGTATCGCCATCACCGCCGTCGGGGCGCTGACCGTGATGGCGCTCAGCCTCGTCGTGCACAACGCGGCGCGGGTCTCGATGCTCGACAACGCGCGCGACCTCCAGCTCGACCGGGTGCTGTTCGCACAGCGCATCTACGAGACGAGCAAGCAGACCCGGTTCGGCGCGAAGCTCAACGACCCGGCGCTGCCGGCCGATCTGAAGGCCAAGACGGACCGGGGGCGCAAGGCCACGTCCGTGCAGGAGCCCAGGAGCGGGGTGCCGGACATCTGGGCGGCCGTACCGGTGGGCAACGGTGACGTCCTGTCGCTGCACAGCACGTTCACCGACCGCAGCTCCAACGTCATCTCCGACCTCGACCGGGCGCTGGTCATCGGCTCGGTCGCGGTCGTGTTCGGCGGGTGCGCGCTCGGCATCCTCATCGGCGGCCAGATCTCGCGGCGGCTGCGCAAGGCGGCGGCGGCTGCGACGAAGGTGGCCGAGGGGCACACGGACGTCCGGGTGCGGGACGCCATCGGCGGGGTCGTACGGGACGAGACGGACGAGCTGGCCCGCGCGGTGGACGCGCTGACCGACGCCCTCCAGGAGCGCCTGGAGGCCGAGCGCCGGGTGACCGCGGACATCGCGCACGAACTGCGTACGCCGGTGACGGGGCTGCTCACGGCCGCCGAGCTGCTGCCGCCCGGCCGGCCGACCGAGCTGGTACGCAACCGGGCCCAGGCGATGCGGACGCTGGTGGAGGACGTGCTGGAGGTGGCGCGGCTGGACAGCGCCTCGGAGCGGGCGGAGCTCCAGGAGATCGCGCTGGGCGAGTTCGTGAGCCGCCGGGTCGCGCTGCTGGACCCCGATGTGACGGTCCGGGTCGTCCACGAGTCGTGGGTCAACACCGATCCCCGGCGGCTGGAGCGCATCCTGGGGAATCTGCTGGGGAACGCGGCGAAGCACGGGCGCGGACCGGTGGAGGTCACGGTGGAGGGCCGGGTGGTGCGGGTCCGCGACCACGGGCCCGGGTTCCCGGAGGCCCTGCTGCGGGAGGGGCCGAGCCGGTTCCGTACCGGCAGCAGTGACCGGGCGGGGCACGGGCACGGCCTGGGTCTGACGATCGCCGCGGGGCAGGCGCGGGTCCTGGGGGCACGGCTGACGTTCCGCAACGCGGCACCGGAGGGGGCCGGGGGCGGACCCCGCTCGGCGGGGGGCGCCATCGCGGTGCTGTGGCTCCCGGAACACGCCCCGACGGCGACGGGAAGCTTCCCGGTGCTGCCGCCGCAGGTGTAGTGCCGGGTGGTTCCGCCCGCCCCCGCGCGGGGGCGGCCACGCGGATACGCCCCCGCGCGACCCGAAGGCCCCCGGAGCAGCACACGCTCCGGGGGCCTTCGGTACGTCAGGGGCGCGGGTCAGACCCGCTCGCGTACGGTCGGCTCCACCGCCGCACCCGCCTCGGCCGAAGCCGGCCCGTCGGCCTCGGCCGGCACCTGCGCGGGCTTGGCAGCCGCGTCCGGGCCCGCCCCGCGCAGCGGCACCTCCTTCACGAACAGCGAGGCCAGCACCGCCCCGAGGGCCACGGCCGCGCCGAGGACGAATGCCCCGTGCGTCCCGGAGGACACCGCGTGCTGGTACGCCTCGCGAAGCGGAACCGGCAGCTTCGCCAGGCTGGCCGCGTCGAGCTGGGCGGACCGCTCGGTGACCCCGGCCCCGCCGCGGGCCGACATCTCGTCCTGGACCCGGCTGTTGAAGAGCGCGCCCATGATGGCCACGCCGAAGGACGAGCCGAGCGTACGGGCCAGCGTGCTCGTCGAGGAGCCGACGCCGATGTCCCTCATCTCGACGCTGTTCTGCGCCACCAGCATGGTGATCTGGAGCAGGCAGCCCATGCCCGCGCCGAGCACCGCCATGTAGAGGCCGGAGGTGAGGCGGGTGGTGCCGGTGTCCATGGTGGACAGCAGGTACAGGCCCGCCACCATCAGGAGGCTGCCGACGATCGGGAACGCCTTGTAGCGGCCGGTCGAGGTCGTCACACGGCCCGCGAAGAGCGACACCACGGTCATCGACAGCAGCATCGGAAGCAGCAGCAGACCCGAGTTCGTCGCGGACGCGCCCTGCACGGACTGCTGGTAGAGCGGCAGGAAGAGGACCGCGCCGAACATCACGAAGCCGGTGATGAAGGCGATCGTCGCCATCAGCGAGAAGTTGCGACTGCGGAAGATGTGCAGCGGCACTATCGGCTCGGCCGCCTTCGTCTCCACGAAGAAGAAGCCGACCAGGGACGCCACCCCGAGCGCGATCAGCTCCATGATCCGGGCCGAACCCCAGGCGTACTCCGTCCCGCCCCAGGTGGTGACCAGCACGATCGCGGTGATGCCGATGGTCAGCAGCACCGTACCGAGGTAGTCGATCTTCGGCTTGGACTTCTTCTTCGGCAGGTGCAGGACGGCGGTGACCATCGTGAGGGCGACCGCGCCGAGCGGCAGGTTGATGTAGAAGGACCAGCGCCAGCCGAGGTGGTCGGTGATGGAGCCGCCGACCAGCGGGCCGCCGATCATGGCGATGCCCATGACGCCGGCCATCATGCCCTGGTACTTGCCCCGCTCCCGGGGCGGGATCAGCTCACCGATGATCGCCATGACGCCGACGATCAGACCGCCCGCGCCCAGGCCCTGGATCGCCCGGAAGCCGATCAGCTGGCCCATGTCCTGGGCCATGCCGCTGAGCGCGGAGCCCGCGAGGAAGACGACTATGGAGCTGAGGAAGGCGCCCTTGCGCCCGTACATGTCGCCGAGCTTGCCCCAGATGGGCGTGGAGGCGGCGGTGGCCAGGGTGTAGGCGGTGACCACCCAGGACAGATGGGCCATCCCGCCCAGGTCACCGACGATGGTGGGCATCGCGGTGCCCACGATCATGTTGTCGAGCATCGCGAGGAGCATCGCGATCATCAGGGCCAGCAGGACCACGCGGACGCTGCGCTGCTTGGGTCCCGTCTCTGGAGCCGCGGCCCCGTCGGCCTCCGGCTGAATCTGTTGTGCCATCTCTCCCACTCCCTGCCCCACACTTACTTGCCGCCCGGCTAGTTACTACACTGGGGAAAGTAGACCCCCTACTAGCCGGGCGTCAAGTAAGTTTTCAGGAGAGCTCGATGGCCAGAGGCAACACCCGCCAGCGCATCCAGGATGTGGCCCTGGAGCTCTTCGGCGAGCAGGGGTACGAGAAGACCTCGCTGCGCGAGATCGCGGAGCGGCTGGACGTCACCAAGGCGGCTCTCTACTACCACTTCAAAACCAAGGAAGACATCCTGGTGAGCCTCTTCCAGGATCTCACCGGGCCGATGGACGAGCTGCTGGAATGGGGGCGTACGCAGCCGCAGACCTTGGAATCGAAGATCGAGATCCTGCGGCGATACAGCGACACCCTGACCGCCGCCGCCCCCCTCTTCCGCTTCATGCAGGAGAACCAGGCCACCGTCCGCGAGCTGTCCATCGGGGAGAACTTCAAGGACCGCGTCCTGGCGATGGTCGAGCTGCTCAAGGACCCGGGCGCCCCCCTCACCGACCAGATCCGCTGCTTCACCGCGCTCTTCTCCATGCACGTGGGCATGCACGCCCTCAAGGACCTCGAAGGCGACCCCGAGGAGAGGCGCAAGGCCATCCTCGAGGTCGCCATCGATCTGGTGACGCAGGCCCACGGCGGGGGCGGGTCCGTCAGACCTTGACGCCCGCGGTGCGCAGGAAGGAGACCGGGTTCACGGCCGAGCCGTAGTTCGGGGTCGTGCGGATCTCGAAGTGCAGGTGCGGGCCACTGGTGTTGCCGGTGTTGCCGGAGAGGGCGATCCGCTGGTCGGTGGAGATCGTCTGCCCGATACGGACGTCGATCCGCGACAGATGCGCGTACTGGGAGTACGTGTTGTCGGCGTGCCGGATCACGATGGCGTTGCCGTACGCGGGGCCGTCGCCGCCGCCGTTCGGGCCCGCCTTGACCACGGTGCCCGTGTGCACGGCCTTGACCGGGGTCCCGACCGGCACGGCGAAGTCCTGGCCGGAGTGCTTGTGCGCCCACATCGAGCCGCCGGTACCGAAGGTGGCGCTGAGCTTGTACGTGTCCACCGGGTCCACCCACCCGGCGGCCTTCTTCGCCGCCGCCTGCTTGGCCTGCGCGGCCTGCGTGGCCGCTTTGGCCAGCACGTCGGCCTGCGCGGCGACGGACGCGGCGGCGCCGGCCCTGACCGGGGAGCCCGCCGTGTCGGCCGCGACGGCCGTCCCGCCACCCAGCAGGGCCGTCACTCCCAGGCCGGCGCCCACGGCGGCGGCGCACAGGCGCAGGACGGTCGGGCGGGGGGTGCGGGAAGCGAGGCGCTGGGACATGCGGGGACATCCTCCGGATGGACGACTGGGGGCAGGAACAGGCCCGGCACACGAGCGGCGCACCGGGCTGCATACCTTGGTAACCCGCACCCCCGTTACCGCTCAAACCGCCCATCTACTACCGAAAGCCGTATCGATCAGCGCGGGAATGCGGCCGGGGCAGCGGCCATCGCCTGCTACCGGCCCTAGTAGGGCTCCCGGGGCCTGTGCGGCTTGTCACCGCGGGGCACTGCCCGAAGTGACCCGCGTCCCTCCCTTCCGGGACCGAAGGCGCGCGGCGCACGGCGCGGCCCCTGGGCGCCTACGCGGCTCAGGCCTCCCTGACCCGAGTGAAGATCAGCGAGAACGCCGTCCTGGAGGACCTGTCGTTCCTCGCGGGCCCGCATCCGCTCACCGACCTGAGCGTGAACGACTGCGACCGGCTCACCGACCTGTCGGGGTTGCGGGACAAACCGTTGACCGGGCTCTGGGCCCGTGGAGCAGCCCGGAGAGCGCGGAGGAGTGGGCCGAGGTGGCCCGTATACCCGGCCTGCGCACCCTCCAGGTGACGGGGGCGTCACTGGCCATGGCCCCGCCCGCGCTCACCCTCCCGTCGGTGTTCCAGCTCGTTCTGGCCGACCATGTGCCACCAGGCGCCCTCACCCGGCTCGCGGACCTCTTTCCGCGCCTGCACGTCCTGAGTCTCTGGGCGGCCCAGCAGCAGTACGACCTGCGCCGGGTCGTGGTCCCGCCGACACTCGTCCATGTCGACTTCCTCGCCATGCGGCCCGTGCTCGGCATGGAACGGCTGCCCGAGGGCGTCCAGGTGTTCGTGGGCGGGAAGCCCCTGCCCTGAGCGGCCATGCCGGTCGGACCGCATGACACCGTGAACGCCACGCACGAAAAGGGGCTGCCCCGGCCCGTACGGACGACATCGCGTCCGTACAGCCGGGGCAGCCCCTTGGGACGAGCCCCTGGAGGCTACGCCTCCTTGCTCAGGTTCGGGCCGGCGCCGCCTGCCGCCTGCTCGATCGGCGGGACGTCGGGCAGCGCCGACTTCTCCTCGCCGCGGAAGGTGAAGCTCTTCGCCTCGCCCTCGCCCTCGGTGTCGACGACCACGATGTGACCGGGGCGCAGCTCACCGAAGAGGATCTTCTCGGAGAGGATGTCCTCGATCTCGCGCTGGATCGTCCGGCGCAGCGGCCGGGCGCCCATGATCGGGTCGTAGCCCTTCTTGGCCAGCAGCGACTTCGCGTCCGCGCTGAGCTCGATGCCCATGTCGCGGTCCTTCAGACGCTCGTCCACCTTGGCGACCATGAGGTCGACGATCTGGATGATGTCTTCCTCGGTGAGCTGGTGGAAGACCACCGTGTCGTCGACACGGTTGAGGAACTCGGGGCGGAAGTGCTGCTTCAGCTCCTCGTTGACCTTGGCCTTCATCCGCTCGTAGCCGGTCTTCACATCTCCCTGGGCCGCGAAGCCCAGGTTGAAGCCCTTGGAGATGTCCCGGGTGCCGAGGTTCGTGGTCATGATGATGACCGTGTTCTTGAAGTCGACGACCCGGCCCTGGGAGTCGGTCAGACGACCGTCTTCCAGGATCTGGAGCAGGGAATTGAAGATGTCCGGGTGGGCCTTTTCGACCTCGTCGAAGAGGACGACGGAGAAGGGCTTGCGGCGGACCTTCTCGGTCAGCTGGCCGCCCTCTTCGTAACCCACGTATCCGGGCGGGGAGCCGAAGAGACGCGAGACCGTGTGCTTCTCGCTGAACTCCGACATGTCGAGGGAGATCAGCGCGTCCTCGTCACCGAAGAGGAATTCGGCGAGCGTCTTGGAGAGCTCGGTCTTACCGACACCGGACGGACCGGCGAAGATGAACGAGCCACCGGGGCGCTTGGGGTCCTTCAGGCCCGCACGGGTGCGCCGGATCGCCTGGGAGAGCGCCTTGATGGCGTCCTTCTGGCCGATGACGCGCTTGTGCAGCTCGTCCTCCATGCGCAGCAGACGGGAGGACTCCTCCTCCGTCAGCTTGAAGACGGGAATGCCGGTCGCGGTCGCGAGGACCTCGGCGATGAGCTCGCCGTCGACCTCGGCGACGACGTCCATGTCGCCGGCCTTCCACTCCTTCTCGCGCTTGGCCTTCGCGGCGAGCAGCTGCTTCTCCTTGTCGCGGAGAGAGGCCGCCTTCTCGAAGTCCTGGGAGTCGATGGCCGACTCCTTGTCGCGGCGCACGCCCGCGATCTTCTCGTCGAACTCGCGGAGGTCCGGCGGCGCGGTCATCCGGCGGATGCGCATCCGGGAACCGGCCTCGTCGATCAGGTCGATCGCCTTGTCCGGCAGGAAGCGGTCCGAGATGTACCGGTCGGCCAGGGTGGCGGCCTGGACCAGCGCCTCGTCCGTGATGGACACGCGGTGGTGCGCCTCGTACCGGTCGCGCAGACCCTTGAGGATCTCGATGGTGTGCGGCAGCGACGGCTCGGCGACCTGGATGGGCTGGAAGCGGCGCTCGAGGGCGGCGTCCTTCTCCAGGTGCTTGCGGTACTCGTCGAGCGTGGTGGCACCGATGGTCTGGAGCTCACCGCGGGCCAGCATCGGCTTCAGGATCGAGGCGGCGTCGATGGCGCCCTCGGCGGCGCCGGCACCCACGAGGGTGTGGAGCTCGTCGATGAACAGGATGATGTCGCCGCGGGTGCGGATCTCCTTGAGGACCTTCTTCAGGCGCTCCTCGAAGTCACCGCGGTAGCGCGAGCCGGCGACCAGCGCGCCCAGGTCCAGGGTGTAGAGGTGCTTGTCCTTGAGGGTCTCGGGCACCTCGCCCTTGACGATGGCCTGCGCCAGGCCCTCGACGACGGCGGTCTTGCCGACGCCGGGCTCGCCGATGAGCACCGGGTTGTTCTTGGTACGGCGGGACAGCACCTGCATGACCCGCTCGATCTCCTTCTCGCGCCCGATGACCGGGTCGAGCTTGGACTCACGAGCGGCCTGGGTGAGGTTCCGGCCGAACTGGTCGAGGACGAGGGAGGTCGAAGGCGTGCCCTCGGCCGGGCCGCCCGCGGTGGCGGCTTCCTTGCCCTGGTAGCCGGAGAGCAGCTGGATGACCTGCTGCCGCACCCGGTTGAGATCGGCGCCCAGCTTCACGAGGACCTGGGCGGCGACGCCCTCGCCCTCGCGGATCAGGCCGAGCAGGATGTGCTCGGTGCCGATGTAGTTGTGGCCGAGCTGGAGGGCCTCGCGGAGCGACAGCTCCAGGACCTTCTTGGCACGCGGGGTGAAGGGGATGTGACCGGACGGGGCCTGCTGGCCCTGACCGATGATCTCCTCCACCTGCTGACGGACCGCCTCAAGAGAAATCCCGAGGCTCTCCAGGGCCTTAGCGGCGACACCCTCACCCTCGTGGATCAGGCCCAGGAGAATGTGCTCGGTGCCGATGTAGTTGTGGTTGAGCATCCGGGCTTCTTCCTGAGCCAGGACGACAACCCGCCGCGCGCGGTCGGTGAACCTCTCGAACATCGTTAATCGCTCCTCAGAGCGGTCGGGCAGTAAGGGGTCGGTCCCCTCCCTGTCCTTCCGCATGCTAGTCCCGTGGGACGGGACAGCTCATTCCAACTGCCGACATCCGACCCGATCACCCCCGCCCAGGCGGGGAAAGTTGCTGCCGAACAGTCGACAACTGCTCCAACTCGATGGTGCGAGACGATGTTCCCGCAGGCCAAGCAGATACCCCTGTCTCCACTACGCCGATGGCGAACGCGAGACGGCCCGGCGGGCTCCACGCCCCTCCCCACTAGGAATGTCTTACCCGCAGGGACTGACAGTCCATGCGGCGCGCCCCGATTCCCTCAGCTACGGGCGAACACACTTGCGCCGCCGAACGCTTCCGTACGCCCCCGTCACCGCTACGGAACGCAACCGTCCGGAAACTCCGCGTAACTCCGGGCCGTTTCAGGAGTTGCTCCGGTCATGGCCCTCACCGTGCCCTCCCCCGCGCTTCCGGCCCCGCCCCGGCAGGTGCCCCCGCCGCGCACCCCGCCGGGGCTCCCGCTCGCCCAGTGGTACGAGCGCGAACTCGGCTGGGCCGTCGTGGCGGGCCCGCCGGTGCGACTCCTGACGGGGCTGCGCTTCGACGTGCTGGACCTCCCGGCGCCCGCGGGTGCCGCCCTGCTGGGGCGGTTCGCACGGACCGGCCCGGTCGCCCTGACGGGACGGCGGATGCGGTTCCTGGTGGCCGCCGGCAGCGCCGAGGAACTGCCCGGGCTGCTCGACTGGCTGGAGTGGGGCGGGGTCGGCCTCGATCTGTCGGCCATCGGCGCCGACGGCCGGATCACCGCTCCCCCGCCGCCCGGCCGGAGCGTCCCGCCCGCTCGGGACGGCTCGCGGGAGACCGCCGTGTGGCTGCGGCCTCCCGAGCCGGGGTGCGAGGTCGAAGCGACCCTTCCGGCGTTCACCGGATTCGCCGGACCGAAAGGCGGCGGGGGCCCAGGGGACACCCCCGACCTCGTCCGGCTGGTGGACGCGGCGGCGACGGAGTGCCACCGGGCCCGCCTGTTCCCCACGCGGCCGGTGACCGGCTCCGCGCTCGCCCCGTACCGGGCCGAGGCGAAGAGTCCGGGTGACGCGGGAACATCGGGCTGCGCGGGAACTCAGCCGTTCGCCTTCTCGTAGGCCTCGCGAATGTCGGCCGGGACGCGTCCGCGGTCGTTCACGTTGTAGCCCTGCTCCTTGGCCCACTTGCGGATCTGGGCGGTGTCCTGGCCCGCCGGAGCGGCACCGCGGGCCTTGCCCCGGCCGCCGGCGGCACGGCCGCCGGTGCGCCGTCCGCTCTTGGTGTACGGGTCGAGCAGACCCCGGAGCTTGTCCGCGTTGGCGGTGGTGAGGTCGATCTCGTAGGTCTTGCCGTCAAGCGCGAACGTCACGGTCTCGTCCGCCTCGCCGCCGTCGAGGTCATCGACAAGAAGGACCTGAACCTTCTGTGCCACCGGATTTCCTTTCATCGAAAATGCAGTACGCGGAAAGGAAACCGCTTTTGCCTGGAAAACACAAACCCCCGGCAGAGGTTCAGGGAGCATGCACAGCGGGAAACGTACGCGATTCGGACATAGGGTTCTGCCGGGTTCCGCCGGTTCCCGCGATCACAGGTGCAGAAGCATCCGGCTGTTGCCCAAGGTGTTCGGCTTCACTCGTTCGAGACCCAGGAACTCGGCGACACCCTCGTCATACGAGCGCAACAGCTCGCTGTAGACATCTGTGTCGACCGGAGTCTCGCCGATCTCGGTGAAGCCGTGCTTCGCGAAGAACTCCACTTCGAAGGTCAGGCAGAAAACCTTGCGGACGCCGAGCCAGCGGGCGGTCCCGAGCAGCTTGTCGAGTACCAGATGCCCCACTCCGGCGCCCTTGAACTCGCGGTCCACGGCGAGAGTGCGCACTTCGGCCAGGTCTTCCCACATCACGTGCAGTGCGCCGCAGCCGACCACCCGGGCATCCGAGTCGCGTTCCGCGACCCAGAACTCCTGGATGTCCTCGTAAAGCGTCACGGTCGCTTTGTCGAGCAGGATGCCCGCGCCGACGTAGGCGTCGAGAAGGCGGCGGACCGCCGGGACATCGCTGGTCCTGGCCCGGCGGACGGTGACGGCATTTGCGGGGGCATAAGACATGACCGGACGCTATCGCCCCGGACCGTCTCCGGTCCCATCGGGTTCCGCGGCTTGTACGCCCTCTCGCGGGCCGTGTTCCGGGCCGCGTTCCCGGCGGCGTTCGCGCCCGTCTTCCGGGCCGTCTTCCGGGCCGCCTTCCGCGTCCTCTTCCCGGTCCCGGGGCAGATCTGCCGGTTCCGCCGGATCGGCCGGATCCGGGGAGTCCTCGGGCGGTCCGACCATCCGTACGGCATCGCGCAGCGACTCGCGCTGCTCGGGCGACATCATGCCGAAGAAGGCGACCAGTGCGGCGGCGGGGTTGTCGCTCTGCGACCACGCTTCGTTCATCAGTGCGGCGGCGTAGGCGGCGCGGGTGGAGACCGCGGTATATCGATAGGCACGGCCGTCGACTTCCCGGCGCACCCAGCCCTTCTGATGGAGATTGTCCATTACGGTCATCACGGTCGTGTACGCGATGGACCGTTCCTGCTGAAGGTCTTCCAGGACTTCCCGGACGGTCACCGGACGGTTCCACTGCCAGACACGCGTCATGACGGCGTCTTCCAGCTCTCCCAATTGGCGAGGCACATCTGCACCATAGTGGGAGATGTCCCGAATGGCTGGTTATTTACGGTGGTGAACAGCAAAAAGGGCGCGCGCCCCCGATAAGGGGTCGCGCGCCCTTGACGCGGTGAAGCGCGCCGTACTTCGTGGGGCGGTGCCGTCGGGCCGGACCGGCGCCGCCGCTGTCAGACCTGGCCGGTGGTCGGCCGCTGCCGGGCCGCCTCGGCGCGGGCGAGCGCGGCGTCCACGGCCGCGTCCTCCTTGCCCTTGTTGGGGCCGCCCTGGCTCTTGACGATCGTCACGATGAGCCCGATGAAGAAGACGGCCATCACCACGGGGGGAACGAGCGCGGAAACGTAGTCCATGGCGTCCAGAGTAGCTACCCGGCGGCGCGGGCGGCGGGCGGGGGCAGCGGCTTGCGGCGCGGCGGGAACACCTCACCCGGCGTCGGGATGGGCCGCTCGGGGCGCGGCGGCTTGGGCTGCGGCCGTACGGGCTCCGACTGGGGGGCGGGCCGGGGCTTGGGGTCCGCGTCGGCGGCCCGGCCGCCGGGCAGGGCGAGGAGCCGGGTGCGGGGTCCGGGGGTCACTGCGGCGAGCCGTGCCCGTACGGAGTGCTCGGCGAGCCGGCGGCACCGTTCGAGCAGCGCCGCCGCCACCGGCAGGGCGCGCAGTGCGCGCAGCGCGGCGAGGTCGTCCGGCGCGGGGTCGTATCCGGCCGCCAGGGCGTCCTGGAGCAGCTCCAGATAGCCGGGGGCGGAGCCGGGCAGGGCGGTGCGGTAGCGGGCGAGATCGGCCAGCAGAAAGGCGCGCAGCCGGTTCGCCTCGCGTACGGCCTCGTCCACGGAGCCGGCTAGCCGCAGGCAGTCCTGGACGTCCGTGTCGGCGAGGGGGGCGGGGTGGAGGGCGACGGCGAGGGCGCGTCGGAGCACACGCAGCTCGTCTGCGCTGAACGCCATTCCGCCGCGGGATCCGTAAGGCGTGGGCATGAACCGACAATACTTCGGAAAGGGACAAAATCCGTTTAATGGGGGTTTGTGGGCGAGTTGTCTTTTCCCCGCCCCGCCCCGTCCCTTCCCGAAGCCGTCCCCGGCGGGGCGGGCTACATGCGTGCGATGTTGCGTTCGTACACCAGTCGCAACCCGATCAACGTCAGCCACGGCTCATGCTCGTCGATCACGTGCGCCTCCCCCAGCACCATCGGCGCCAGCCCCCCCGTCGCGATCACCGTCACGTCGGCGGGGTCCCCGCCGGGCCCCACCAGCTCGCGGGCCATCCGGGTCACGACCCCGTCGACCTGCCCGGCGAACCCGTACACGATCCCCGCCTGCATCGCCTCGACCGTGTTCTTGCCGATCACCGCCCGCGGCCGGGCCAGTTCGATCTTGCGGAGCTGTGCGCCCTTGACGCCGAGCGCCTCGACGGAGATCTCGATACCGGGCGCGATCACCCCGCCCGCGTACTCCCCGCGCGCGCTGACCGCGTCGAACGTCGTCGCGGTGCCGAAGTCGACGACGATCGCCGGGCCCCCGTACAGCTCGACCGCCGCGACCGCGTTGATGATGCGGTCCGCGCCGACCTCCTTGGGGTTGTCCATCAGGATCGGCACCCCGGTCTTGATGCCGGGCTCGACCAGGACCGCCGGGACGTCGCCGTAGTACCGGCGGGTCACCTCGCGCAGCTCGTGCAGCACCGACGGCACCGTCGAGCAGATCGCGATGCCCTCGATGTTGTCGCCCAGCTCCGCCCCGAGCAACGGGTGCATACCCATGAGGCCGTTGAGCAGGACCGCCATCTCGTCGGCGGTGCGCCGGGGATCGGTGGAGATGCGCCAGTGCTCGACGACCTCCTCGCCGTCGAACAGGCCGAGGACCGTGTGCGTGTTGCCTACGTCGATCGTCAGCAGCATCGGTTACTCCGCCTCGCGCAGATCGAGGCCGATGTCGAGGATCGGGGAGGAGTGGGTGAGCGCGCCGACGGCCAGGTAGTCGACGCCGGTCGCCGCGTACGCCGCCGCGTTCTGAAGCGTGAGGCGGCCGGAGGACTCCAGGAAGGCGCGTCCGGCGACGAGTTCGACGGCCCGGGCGGTCTCCTGCGGGGTGAAGTTGTCCAGCAGGATCAGGTCCGCGCCCGCCTCCAGGACCTCCCCGACCTGGTCGAGCGTGTCGACCTCGACCTCGATCGGCACCTCCGGGAACATCTCCCGTACGGCCTTGAACGCCTGGGCGACGCCGCCCGCGGCCACCACGTGGTTGTCCTTGACCAGCGCCGCGTCGGACAGCGACATCCGGTGGTTGACGCCGCCGCCGCAGCGCACCGCGTACTTCTCCAGGGCGCGCAGCCCCGGCGTCGTCTTGCGGGTGTCGCGCACCTTCGCGCGCGTGCCCTCCAGGGCGTCCGCCCACGCGCGCGTGGCGGTGGCGATGCCGGACAGGCGGCACAGGATGTTCAGCGCGCTGCGCTCACCGGTGAGCAGGTCGCGGGTGCGCGTGGTGACGCTCAGCAGCTTCTGGCCCGCCTCGACCCGGTCGCCGTCCGCGACGTGCCGCTCGACCTCGAACTCCTCGGTGCACACGATCGACAGGATCGCCTCGGCGACCCGCAGGCCCGCGACCGTACCGGCCTCGCGCGCGGTGAAGTCGCCGGTGGCGACGGCGTCCTCGGGGACGGTCGCCGCGGTCGTCACGTCCACGCCGCCGTCCAGGTCCTCCTCGATGGCGACGTGCGCGATGTCCTCGACCTGGACGGGGTCCAGGCCCGACTCGGCCAGCAGCGCGGCCAGCGAGGGGTCCAGGCCGCACTCGTACACGTCCTCGTCGCCGCAGCCGCAGTCGTCGCCGCAGCCGCCTCCGCTCGCGGGGACGCCGATCTGGATCAGCGGTACGTCCACCGGCTCGGGACGGTGTTCGTCGGGGGTGCTCACGGTTACGGCTCCCTGGGGGCGTCGGCGACTGTCGGGGGGAAGTCTGCGGAATCGGTACGGCGGACGTCGAGCGTACGGTCCGGGGTCACCCGGACGACGAGGTGGCGGCGCCAGTCCGCGTCGTCCCGGTCGGGCCGGTCCTCGCGCCAGTGGCAGCCGCGGGTCTCCTCGCGGGCTGCCGCCGCCGCGACCAGTACGCGCGCGACCAGCAGCAGGTTGGTGGTCTCCCACGCCTCCACACCGGGCTCGGCGGCCTTGCGGGCGTCGGGCCCGTCGGCGTCGGAGCGGATGGTCTCCAGGCGGGCTGCGGCCTCGGCGAGGCTGTCGGCGGAGCGCAGCACGCCCGCGCCGCTGGTCATGATCCGCTGGATCTGGATACGGGCCTCGGGGGCGAGCAGCGGGCAGACGGGCGCGTCCTCCCCGGCCTCGGCGCCCCGGGCGGCGCTGTCCACGCGCGCGGGGCCGCCGACCGCGATGTCGGCGGCGATGCGCTCGGCGAACACCAGGCCTTCGAGGAGGGAGTTGGAGGCGAGCCGGTTGGCGCCGTGGACGCCGGTGCAGGCGACCTCTCCGCACGCGTAGAGCCCCGGGACCGTGGTGCGGCCGTGCAGGTCGGTACGGACGCCTCCGGAGGCGTAGTGGGCGGCCGGGGCGACCGGGACCGGCTCGGTGACCGGGTCGATGCCGTGGGCGCGGCAGGCGGCGAGGATGGTGGGGAAGCGCTGCTCCCACATCCGGGCGCCGAAGTGCCGCGCGTCCAGGTACATGTGCTCGGTGCCCTGGTCCAGCATCCGGCGGGTGATGGCCTTGGCGACGATGTCGCGCGGGGCCAGCTCGGCCAGCTCGTGCTGCCCCAGCATGAAGCGGGTGCCCGAGGCGTCGACGAGGTGGGCGCCCTCTCCCCGGACCGCCTCGGAGACCAGCGGCTGCTGGCCCTCGGAGTCGGCGCCGAGGAAGAGCACGGTCGGGTGGAACTGGACGAACTCAAGGTCGGAGATCTCGGCGCCGGCCCGCAGCGCCAGGGCGACGCCGTCGCCGGTGGAGACCGCCGGGTTGGTGGTGGCGGAGAAGACCTGGCCCATGCCGCCAGTGGCGAGCACCACGGCGGGGGCGTGGACGGCTCCCACGCCGTCGTGCTGGCCCTCGCCCATGACGTGCAGGGTGATGCCCGCGGTGCGGCCCTCCTCGTCGCGCAGGAGGTCCAGGACGAGCGCGTTCTCGATGGTGCGCACGGCGCGCTCGCGGACGGCCCCGACCAGCGCGCGCGAGATCTCCGCGCCCGTGGCGTCGCCGCCCGCGTGGGCGATGCGGCGGCGGTGGTGGCCGCCCTCGCGGGTCAGCGAGATGGCGCCGGAGTCGTCGGTGTCGAAGTGGGCGCCGGTGGCGATCAGCCGACGCACCGCGTCCGGGCCCTCGGTGACCAGGGTGCGCACCGCGGCCTCGTCGCACAGGCCCGCGCCCGCCACCAGCGTGTCGTCCAGGTGCTGTTCGGGGGTGTCGCCCTCGCCGAGGGCCGCCGCGATGCCGCCCTGCGCCCAGCGCGTCGAGCCGTCGTCCAGCCGCGCCTTGGTCACCACCACGGTGGCGAGCCCGGCGGCGGTGCAGCGCAGGGCCGCGGTGAGGCCCGCCACGCCCGAGCCGACGACCACGACGTCCGCGTCGATGGCCCAGCCCGGCGCGGGCGCGTCCAGCCGTATACCGGTCCGGGCCGGATCGGCGGTGGTCCTGGTCATACGGGGGCTCCGAAGTTCAGCGGGATGTTGTCGATCAGGCGGGTGGTGCCGACGCGCGCGGCGACCGCGAGGACCGCCTCACCGGTGAAGCCGTCGCCGGCCTCGTCGAACGTCGACGGGTCGACCAGCGCCAGGTAGTCCAGGGCCAGCGGCGGATCGGCCTTCGCGGCCTCGTCCAGGACGCTCTGGGCGGCGGCGCGCACCACGGCGGGGGACGGACCTGCCGCCTCCACCGCGTACGCGTCGGCGGCGGCGCGGGCCTCGCCGAGCCGGGACAGCGCCAGGGAGCGCCCGGAGGAGGCGTGGGTGGCGGCGGCGCGCGCGTGGAGCGCGTGCTCGGCCGTCAGCCGGTCGCGGGCCGCGAACAGCGCGCGCGAGAGCGCGAGCGCGGTGGTGCGGTCCTGCGGCGAGAGGTAGCGGTTGCGGCTGGAGAGGGCGAGCCCGTCGGCCTCGCGCACGGTGGGCACGCCGGCGATCTCCACGGGGAAGTTCAGGTCCCGGGCCATGCGCCGGATCAGCGCCAGCTGCTGGGCGTCCTTCTGCCCGAACAGCGCGAGGTCGGGGGCGGTGAGGTGGAGCAGCTTGGCGACGACGGTGAGCATGCCGTCGAAGTGGCCCGGGCGGGAGGCGCCTTCGAGGCGCTCACCCATGGGGCCCGCGGTGACGCGCACCTGCGGCTCGCCGCCGGGGTAGACCTCGTCCACGGAGGGCGCGAACACGGCGTCGGCGCCGGACCGCCCGGCCAGTTCGATGTCGGCGTCCAGGGTGCGCGGGTAGCGGTCGAGGTCCTCGCCCGCGCCGAACTGCAGCGGGTTCACGAAGACGGTGACGACGACCTGGCCGCCGGGGCCGACGCTCTCGCGCGCGGTGCGCACCAGCGTGGCGTGCCCCTCGTGCAGGGCGCCCATGGTCATGACGACGGCACGGCGGCCGGTGCGCTCCAGGGCGGCCAGCTCGGCGGCGGTGCGGACCAGAAGGGTCATCGGTTCTCTCCGTCCGCGAGCACGCCCAGCAGGTCCTCGGCGAGCTCGGGCTTCAGCAGGCCGTGGGCGAGCGCCCGGTCGGCGGTCGTACGGGCCATGGCGAGGTATCCGGCGACGGCGCCGGGGGCGTGCTCGCGCAGCTCGGCGATGTGCGCCGCGACCGTGCCCGCGTCGCCGCGCGCGACGGGGCCGGTCAGGGCCGCGTCGCCGGAGCGCAGCGCGTTGTCGAGGGCGGCGCCCAGGAGCGGGCCGAGCATCCGGTCGGGGGCGCCGACACCGGCCAGGCCCAGCAGCTCCATGGACTGGGCCACCAGGGTGACGAGGTGGTTGGCGCCGAGGGCGAGGGCCGCGTGGTAGAGCGGACGGTTCTGCTCCTCGATCCACTCCGGCTCGCCGCCCATCTCGATGACCAGGGCCTCCGCGGCGAGCCGCAGCTCCTCGGGCGCGGTGACGCCGAACGAGCAGCCGGCCAGGCGCTGGACGTCGACGCCGGTCCCGGTGAACGTCATCGCGGGGTGCAGGGCCAGTGGCAGCGCCCCCGCGCGCGTGGCGGGCGCCAGCACGGCCGTCCCGTACCGCCCGGAGGTGTGCACGAGGAGCTGGCCGGGGCGGACGGCGCCGGTCTCGGCGAGCCCCTCCACCAGGCCCGGCAGGGCGTCGTCGGGGACGGTGAGCAGGACCAGGTCGGCGGCGGCCAGCACCTCGGCGGGCGGCACCAGCGGCACGTCCGGCAGCAGGGCGGCGGCGCGGCGCACCGAGGCGTCGGACACGCCGGAGACGGCCACCGGGCGGTGCCCGGCGAGCTTCAGCGAGGCGGCGAGGGCGGGGCCGACCCGGCCGGCACCGACGACGCCGACGGTGAGGCGGGCTGGGCGGGTCTCTGGTTGTGCGTTCACGCGGTGGGGGCCTTCCGTTCCAGTCCGCGAGGGGTACCGGACGATTTCCCCGTCATGCTACGCCCAGGTTTCCGCCGACCCCGTGACTGTCCACAGGCTGTGGGTGATGATCGGACCATGGAAGATCAGCAAGGTCTGGAAGATCTGGCAGAGGGGCACGGGCGGGGCGGGGACGCTCCGGGCGGGAACGGTCCGCGGGGCGACGGGGCCGGGCAGGACGCGCGCCGCCGCAGGATCGCGGCGTGGCGCGCCTCGGAGCGCACCCTGTGCCGGATGCCGGGCGAGTTCAGCATGGGTGAGCGGCTGACGGCCCTCGCCGCCGACGCGCGCGCGGTCTACGACACCACCGAGATGCCGGACTTCTACGGGGACGGCCCGGTCGCCGAGCTGGAGCGGCGCACCGCCGGCCTGCTGGGCTTCCCGGCGGCGGCCTTCTTCCCGACGGGCACCATGGCCCAGCAGGCCGCGCTGCGCGCCTGGGCGGGGCGCACCGGCAACGCGACGGTGGCGCTGCACCCCCTCGCCCACCCCGAGGTGCACGAGCGGCGTGCCTTCGGCACGGTCAGCGGTCTGCGCACGGTCCACCCCACGACGGCGCCCCGGCTGCCCACGGCGGAGGAGATCCGGGACTTCGAGGAGCCGTTCGGCACGCTGATGCTGGAACTGCCGCTGCGTGACGCCGGGTTCGTCCTGCCCACCTGGCAGGAGCTGACCGATGTGGTCGAGGCGGCCCGGGAGCGGGATGCGGTGGTGCACTTCGACGGCGCGCGGCTGTGGGAGTGCGCCGTGCACTTCGAGCGTCCGCTGGAGGAGATCGCGCGTCTCGCGGACAGCGTCTACGTGTCGTACTACAAGACCCTGGAGGGCCTGTCGGGCGCCGCCCTCGTCGGACCGGAGTCCTTGGTCGACGAGGCCCGCACCTGGCGCCACCGGTACGGGGGCCAGCTCTTCCAGCAGTATCCGGCGGCCCTGTCGGCGCTGGTCGGCCTCGACCGGGTGCTGCCGAAGCTCCCCGCGTACGTGGCCCACGCGCGCGTGGTGGCGCAGGGGCTGGCGGACGGCTTCGGCAAGGCGGGCGTGCCGTGGTTCCGGATCAACCCCGGGGTGCCGCACACCCATCAGTTCCAGGTGTGGCTTCCGTACGAGGCGGACGCTTTGGACGACGCCGGGCTCGGCCAGTCCGAGGAGACGGGTGTGACGCTCTTCCGCCGCTGGTTCCCCGCGCCCGCCGGCCCGCCCGGGGTCGCGTACACCGAACTGACGGTGACCGAGCCGGCCCTTTCGTGGTCGGCGGAGGACGTACGGGACGCGGCGGCGGAGTTCGTACGGAGGCTGGCCCAGGGGGCGGACTAGGCGGCCGGGGCCGCTCAGCGGCAGGCGGGGGTGCGGGGGCGGGGGGAGGGCAGGAGGCGGGCCAGGGCGGCGCGCAGGCGGCCGTGGGCCAGGTGGCCGGCGAGGACCGCTTCGAAGCGCCGGTAGTCCCGCAGTTCGCGCAGGGTGCGGATGTCGTGCGTGCCCGGCAGCGGGGGCGGCGACTGGTGGAGACGGGCGGCGCGGTAGGTGTCGAGCATGTGCTGCTGAATGGCGTCCATGCATCCAGGCTGCGCCGGTCGCGGCCGTCCGTCGCGCCGATTGACCAGGGGCGTCAAATGACGGGGGCGCTGTCGGTGGCCCGGTGCACCATGGGCCCATGAGCGTGTGCATCGACGTCACCGGGCTGCCCCCGGAGCGGATCACTTTCGGGCCCTCTCCGCTCGCGGAGCTGGGCGCCGCCCTGCACGCGCTCTCCGAGCCCGCGCACCACACCCGGCTGCACGGCTGGACCACCACCACGGCGGCGGGACTGAAACCGGAGCTGGCCGACCGGCTGCACGAGGCGGACTTCCTGTGGCGGTCCACCCGCTCGGACATCCTGCTGCCCTCGCGCCCCCGCGAGACGCTGGCCGAGGAGCTGGACGACCTCGACCGGATGGACGACGAGAAGTACGTGTCGGCGGCGCTGGAGATCTCCTGCGCGAGCCTCTACGACACGGGGGCGCCCTCGCCGCTGGTCGACGCCCGGATGCGGGAGCGCGCCCTGGACCTGGCCGCCGCGCGCGGACCGCGCCGGGCCGCCTTCGTGAAGCGGATGCTGGTCGACCCGCCGGGGGCGCGCGCGTGGATACGCAGACTCTTCGAGGAGTGCGACGCCGCGTTCTTCGCCGAGACCTGGCAGCGGGTGCGGGTGCAGCTCGCCGCCGACTCCCGGCACAAGACGGAGCTCCTGCGCCGCAAGGGCCTGGCGGAGGCGGTCGCGGCTGTCTCCCCCGCAGTCGTGCTGGAGGAGGACGGCCAGGGCAGCCGGATCGTCGTGGACAAGCTGACCCACGGGCGTACGAGCGCGGTGGGCACGGGGCTGACGTTCATCCCCACCGCCTTCGGCCGGCCGCATCTGTTCGCGCTGCACGCGCCGGGGTGGCAGCCGGTCGTCCAGTACCCGGTGCCGACCGGGGAGCTGGACGGGGCGGCGCCGGTCGGGGGCGTGGTCAAGGCACGGCTGGCGGCCGTCGCGCATCCGATGCGGATGCGGTTGTGCCGCAGCCTGGCGCGGGGGGCGTACACGACCGGCGAGCTGGCGGACGCGTACGGGATCAGCGCGCCGGAGGTGTCGCGCCATCTCGCGGTGATGAAGAAGGCGGGGCTGCTCACCACGCAGCGGCGGGGGCGGTACGTGTTGCATCAGCTGGATGTCGCGGTTGTCGCCCGGTTGGGCAGTGACTTTTTGGAGGGGGTGCTGCGCTGAGGGAGGTGGGGTGCGGGTGCGGTGCGGGTTGTGCTTTGTCTGCGGGCCGTCTGTGGCCGGTCGCGCAGTTCCCCGCGCCCCTAGGGGCTGCCGCATCACGCCGGGTGCCCGCGCCCCCAGTGGTTGCCGCCTCGCATGAGGGCCCCGCGCCCCTGGTAAGCGCCCCGGTCACCCCACTCGCAGCAGCAGCTTCCCCGTGGAGGTGCGGCTCTCCATCAGGCGGTGGGCCTCCGCCGCCTGCGCCAGCGGGAATTCCGCGGTGACCGGGAGCCTCACGCTTCCGTCCGACGCCAGGGCGAAGGCGCGTGCCGCCAGTTCGCGCAGGGCGGCCGGGGCGGCCGACGCCAGGCCCAGGATCGAGAAGCCGGCGACCGAGCGGGCGCCGGGGTAGAGCTCGGGCTGCCCGACCCGCCAGGGCCCCTCACCGCCCGCGTTGCCGTACGAGACGAGCCGCCCGTACAGCGCCAGCGCGTCCAGGCCCCGGCGCAGGGACTCGCCGCCGACCGGGTCGAGGACCAGATCCACGCCCCGGCCCCCGGTCGCCCGGCGCGCGTCCTCGGCGAAGGACTCGGTGAGGAACACGTCGTC
This sequence comes from Streptomyces sp. NPDC031670, assembly GCF_055580545.1. NCBI lineage: Bacteria > Bacillati > Actinomycetota > Actinomycetes > Kitasatosporales > Streptomycetaceae > Streptomyces > Streptomyces sp. NPDC031670. Next base: position 42,891 of record NZ_JBVILC010000016.1, read on the forward strand.
GTACCCGTGCTCGCGCGCGTACGCGGCCTTCGCCCGGCTGGAGACCACTCCGTAGACGGCGCCCGCGCCCGCGAGGCGGGCGATCTGGCCGACGGCCGTGCCGACGCCGCCCGCCGCGCCCTGGACCAGGACGGTCTCGCCGGCCCGCAGCCGCCCCACCTCGTGGATGAGCGCGTGCGCGGTCGGCAGGACGGTGGGGAGCGTGGCGGCGGCGCGCAGGCCGACGCCCTCGGGGACGGGGAAGACGGTGGCGGCCGGGACGACCGCGACCTCCGCGTAACCGCCGTTCTCGGACATCGCGGCGACCTCCTGCCCGACCGCGAGCCCCACGACGCCCTCGCCCAGCTCCCGTACGCGCCCGGAGACCTCCAGGCCCGGCACGAACGGCAGGGACGTGACCCGGTAGCCGTCCGAACGGGCCTTCACCTCGGCGAAGTTGACCCCGGCCCAGACGACGTCGACGGCGACCTCACCGGGGCCGGGCCGGGGCGCCTCCGTCTCCACCGGCCGCAGTACTTCCGGACCACCCAGCTCGCTGACCTGAATCGCACGCATGACGCGGGGCCCCCTCGACACCTAAAGTGTTCAATGAAAGTCGAACACCCAGGAGTGTACGACCATTGCCGAACACTGGGCAAGGGCGGACCGCCGTGCCCGGCCCCGGAAGGAAGGACTCCGATGAACCATCGCGCGGCACCCGAACACACCCACCCCGACAAGGTCCCCCTGATCACGGCCCTGGACGCGCTCGGCGACCCGGTCCGCCTCCAGCTCGTGCGCGAGCTGGCCGGGTCGAAGGAGTGGACGCGCAGTTGCGGCTCCTTCGACGTACCGGTGCGCAAGGCGGCGCTGAGCCACCACTTCTCGGTGCTGCGCGCGGCCGGGCTGGTCGAGCAGCGCGACGACGGCGCCAAGCGGATCAACCGGCTGCGCCGCGAGGAGTTCGACCAGCGCTTCCCGGGCCTGCTCGACCTGGTCCTGAGCGTCGACTGAGGACGGGCGGGCCAGCCGGCGGTTCAGAGCCCGCCGGCCCGCACCAGCCCCGACTCGTACGCGAGGACGACCACCTGGACCCGGTCCCGCAGCCCCAGCTTCGTCAGGATCCGGCCGACATGGGTCTTCACGGTGGCCTCCGAGAGGACCAGCCGCGCCGCGATCTCGCCATTCGAGAGGCCCTGCGCGACCAGCAGCATGACCTCGCGCTCGCGCTCGGTCAGCCGGTCCATGGCACCGCCGGGACCCCGCTCCTTGCCGGTCGACGGCAGCATCGGGGCGAACCGGTCGAGCAGGCGCCGGGTGGTGGAGGGCGCCACGACCGCGTCGCCGCTGTGCACCGAGCGGATGGCGCCGAGGAGTTCGGCCGGGGGCACGTCCTTCAGCATGAACCCGCTGGCGCCCGCCTTGAGGCCGGAGAACGCGTACTCGTCGAGGTCGAAGGTGGTCAGGATCAGCACCTTGGGCGGCGTCGGGGCCGAGCAGATCCGGCGCGTCGCCTCCACCCCGTCCAGGCGCGGCATGCGCACGTCCATCAGCACCACGTCCACGGCGGTCGCGCGGAGGATCTCGATCGCCTCCGCGCCGTCGCCCGCCTCCGCGACGACCTCCATGTCCGGCTGGGCGGCGAGCACCATCCGGAAGCCGGTGCGCAGCAGCACCTGGTCGTCGACGAGCATCACGCGGATCGTCATCGGGTCCCTCTCCATCACGACGTACGGGGATTTCGGCGTACGGCACCCCTCGGGCGTACGCAAACTACGTGGCGGGCTTCAGCGGCAGCAGGGCGCTGATACGGAAGCCGCCGCCCGGCCGCGGGCCCGCGTCCAGGGTGCCTCCCACCATGCCGACGCGCTCGCGCATTCCGATCAGACCGTGCCCCTGGCCGTCCGCGCCGCCGTCCTCGTACACCTCGTGCGCCGCCCCCCGTCCGTCGTCCTCGACCAGCAGGCCGAGGCCGTCGTCGAAGTAGACCAGGCGGACGCTGGCGCCCGCCTCCGGGCCGCCGTGCTTGCGCGTGTTGGTCAGCGCCTCCTGCACGATCCGGTACGCCGTGAGCTCGACGCCGCTGGGCAGCGGACGCGGGGTGCCCTCGATCTTGAAGTCCACGGTGAGCCCGGCGGTGCGCACCTGCTCGACCAGCTCCTCGATCTGCTCGACATCGGGCTGCGGCACGTACTCCCCCGCCTCCCGGTGCTCGCCCGTGCGCAGTACGCCCAGCAGGCGGCGCATCTCCGCGAGCGCCTGGCGGCCGGTCATCGAGATGGTCTCCAGGGCGATCTTCGCCTGGTCGGGCGCGCTGTCCATCACATACGCGGCGCCGTCCGCCTGGACCACCATCACCGAGACGTTGTGGGCGACGACGTCGTGCAGCTCGCGGGCGATCCGGGCGCGCTCGGCGGCGACCGCGACCTTGGCCTGCGCCTCGCGCTCCTTCTCCAGACGGGCGGCGCGCTCCTCCAGCTGGGCGAAGTACGCCCGGCGGGTACGCATCGAGTCGCCCAGGACCCAGGCGAGCAGGAACGGGACCGTCATCACGACGGCGAAGAAGATGATCTGGCCCGGGCCGGAGCCGCCGTCGCCGCCGTCGTTGTAGTCGGGCCAGCGCAGCATCGCGATCACGGCCGCGAGCAGCGAGCCCGCCAGGGCGAGCCGTGAGGCCCAGCGCTCGCCGACGGCGGCGGCGGTGTAGATCAGGACCAGCATGGCGAAGTCCGACACGTTCGGACTGACGTCCAGGACCAGCTGTGCCACGCCCAGCACGGTCGCCAGCACCAGCGTCTTCTCGGGAGCGCGCCGGCGCAGCGCCACGGCGGCGCTCAGACCGACGGCGATGAGCAGGGCCGCCGCGGTCGAGCCGTGGCCGACCCCGCTGGACACGAACGACATGCCGGAGATCCCGAGGAGGAAGACGGCCCAGAGGGTGTCGACCGCGGTGGGGTGTCTGCGGATGAAGTCGTAGAGGCGTTGCACGTAACCCAGCGTAGGGATGCCGGATCGGTGCAAGGGTCAACCGGAGGGTCGATCCGGGTGACCGGGGCGTACTCCCCAAGGTGGAGGGCGCCTAGCCTTCTGCTGTGAACCACGAGGCGGGCGACGGCGGCGGTGGCGGGCGGGACGGCGGGGCGGCGGACGAGCGGTCCGGTCGGTCCGGGGCCGGCGCACCCGGCTGGTCCGGCTGGCGGGCGGCGACCGAGCGGGCCCTGTACGGCCCCGACGGCTTCTATCTGCGCCCCGAGGGCCCCGCGGGTCACTTCCGTACCTCCGTCCACGCCTCACCGCTCTTCGCCGGCGCCGTGGCCCGCCTCCTTGAGGAGGTGGCCGGGGAATTGGCCGGCGAGCCCGGGGGCGGCGAGGTGGCGTTCGTCGACATGGCGGCGGGGCGCGGGGAGCTCGTCAGCGGGGTACTGGCGGCGCTGCCCGCCGGATTCCCCGTACGGGCGTACGCCGTGGAGCGCGCGGCGCGTCCGCCGGGGCTCGACGGGCGGATCACCTGGCTCCCGGAGCCGCCGGCCGGCGTCCGGGGCCTGCTGTTCGCCAACGAGTGGCTGGACAACGTGCCGGTGGACGTGGCCGAGGCCGACGCCGACGGTGTCCCGCGCGAGGTCCTGGTCCGCCCCGACGGCACCGAGCGCCTCGGCGCGCCCGTCTCCGGCGCGGACGCGCGCTGGCTGGAGCGGTGGTGGCCGCTGCGGGAGCCCGGGGAGCGGGCGGAGGTGGGGCGTCCGCGGGACGAGGCGTGGGCGGCGGCGGTGTCGACGCTGGCGGAGGGGCTGGCGGTGGCGGTGGACTACGGGCATGTGGCGTCCGCTCGCCCGCGGTACGGCTCCCTGACGGGGTTCCGGGGCGGCCGGGAGGTCGCCCCGGTGCCCGACGGCACGTGCGACATCACGGCGCATGTGGCCGTGGACGCCTGCGCGGGTCCCCGGGCGGAACTCGTCTCCCAACGCGAGGCGCTCACGTCCCTGGGCGTCTCGGGCGAGCGCCCGCCGCTGTCCCTGGCGACGACGGACCCGGCGTCCTACGTCAGGGCGCTGGCACGGGCGGGGGAGGCGGCGGAGCTGGTGGGGAGGGGTGGGCTGGGGGACTTCTGGTGGGTGCGGGACTGGGTGGGCGGCCGGTCGCGCAGTTCCCCGCGCCCCTGATCTGCCCGGGCTTCGTCTGCGGACCGTGGGCGGCCGGTCGCGCAGTTCCCCGCGCCCCTGCTGAGGCCGAATGCCGGGTGCGGACCGGCCCCGGTTGCTCGCGCAGTTCCCCGCGCCCCTTGAAGGCACCTCCGGGCGCGGCCGGTCTTGTGCCTGCGGGTGGGTGGCCGGTCCGCCTCGCCCCGGAGGGTTTCGGGGAGGGGTGGGGTGGGGTGGGGGGAATCCGTCCCGGGCGGGGATACTGTCGCCCATGACGGAGACCACGGTCGGCATCGGCGGCGCGGCGGAGAGCACCGACATGGTGCTCAACATCGGCCCCCAGCACCCCTCCACCCACGGCGTGCTCCGCCTCCGCCTCGTCCTCGACGGCGAGCGCATCCAGCACGCCGAACCGGTAGTCGGCTATATGCACCGGGGCGCCGAGAAGCTCTTCGAGGCGCGCGACTACCGGCAGATCGTCATGCTCGCCAACCGCCACGACTGGCTCTCCGCGTTCTCCAACGAGCTCGGTGTCGTCATGGCCGTGGAGCGCATGCTCGGCATGGAGGTCCCCGAGCGCGCCGTCTGGACCCGTACCCTCCTCGCCGAGCTGAACCGCGCCCTCAACCACCTGATGTTCCTGGGCTCGTACCCCCTCGAACTGGGCGGAATCACCCCGATCTTCCACGCCTTCCGCGAGCGCGAGGAGCTCCAGCACGTGATGGAGGAGGTCTCCGGCGGGCGTATGCACTACATGTTCAACCGCGTCGGCGGCCTCAAGGAGGACCTCCCGCTCGGCTGGCTCGGCCGCGCCCGGGACGCCGTCGCCGCCGCCACCACGCGGATGGACGTGTACGACCGGCTCGTCCTCGGCAACGAGATCTTCCGGGGCCGTACCCGCGGCGTCGGCGTGCTGTCCCAGGAGGCGGTGCACGCGTACGGCGTCAGCGGCCCCATCGCCCGCGGCTCCGGCGTCGACTTCGACCTGCGCCGCGACGAGCCCTACCTCGCGTACGGCGAACTCCAGGACACCCTGCGGGTCGTCACCCGCACCGAGGGCGACTGCCTGGCCCGCTTCGAGGTACTGCTCGACCAGACCCACAACGCCCTGGAGCTGGCCGCCGCCTGCCTCGACCGGCTCGCCGAGCTGCCGCCCGGGCCGATCAACCAGCGCCTGCCGAAGGTCTTGAAGGCCCCGGAGGGCCACACCTACGCCTGGACCGAGAACCCGCTGGGCATCAACGGGTACTACCTCGTCAGCAAGGGCGAGAAGACCCCGTACCGGCTCAAGCTCCGCTCGGCCTCGTACAACAACATCCAGGCCCTCACCGAACTCCTCCCCGGAACCCTGGTCGCCGACATGGTCGCCATCCTCGGCTCGCTCTTCTTCGTCGTCGGCGACATCGACAAGTAGGCGCACGGGAACGGGGAAACGGGGAAGGGGCCCGGCGCGTCGGCGCCGGGCCCCTTCGTGACGTTCTTTCGGTCGTCCCGCCGGTGGCGTTACGAGATCGCCGTCCGCAGCCCCACCACGTCCAGCTGCTCGGTCTCGTCGTGCGCCGTCAGGTCGATGACCTTGCCCACCACCCGCTCGGGGCCGGTGTGCGGTCGCTCGGCCAGGACCTCCTCGCCGACCACGTCGGCCAGGTCCTCCTCCGCGGCGGCCTCTATCGCGGCCTCGACGGCCTCCTTCTCGGCGGCCGTGCCGAAGAAGTCGAAGCTGCCCTCGGGCCGTACGGCGGGACGGGCGACGTAGGGAACCACCGCCGCCGCGACCGGCTTGGGCGCGGCCGGCAGCGCGGGAAGGGCGGCGGACGACGGACGGGCGTGCTCGCCGTTCCCGTCGGCCGCCGCGCGCTTCCCCTGCGGCTCCTGTGCCTCCTGCGGCTCCCGCGGGCCCGGTGCCTCGTTGCCCTCGGGCTGCCGGGCGGACGGGCGCGCCGCGGCCCGTGCTTCCTGGGCCCGCCGTGCGTACGGCAGGTTCTCCAGGGCCCGGGAGGCAGCGGCGTAGGCGGCGGGCGTGGGCGTACTGGCCGAGGCGGGCAGTGCCTTGGGGGCGCCGGCCTCCAGGGCGAGCTTGCGGCGGCCCTCCAGGGCGCTGGCGCGCTCGGTCTCCGCCGTCGCGTAACGCCGCAGCAGGGCCGCGTGTTCGCCGCGGAGCCCGGCCAGCTCCATGCGCTTGGCACGGAGCTTGGCGTCCAGACGGCCGCGCAGCTCGCGCGACTCCTCCAGCTCCGCCTCCAGTTCGGCGATCCGCTCCTCGGTACGCCACTGGTCGGCGGCGCGCGAGCGGGTCAGTTCGGCGACCCGGCGCCCGGCGGCCCGGTCCCAGCCGCGCATCAGCACGGAGCCGGTGACGGCCGCCACCGCGGCGGCGGCGGCCAGGCCACGCAGGGCCATGGGCTGATCGAACAGCCAGGCGCCACCGGCGCAGAAGACCGCGGCGCCGGCGACGGCCGACGGAGGGAGGAGCCTGTGCAGAGGAGGGGAATGGCGGTGGCGTCCACGTGGCATGGCCTGAAATTTACCGTGCGTAGACGCCCAATGGAGCCCCAGCCCGCCAATCTTCCGAATCTTCTCCCAACCGCGCCCTTTCGTTACTTCTGGAGCAGTCCCTTCGACTGGAGATAGTCCTTGGCGACATCGGCCGGCTTGGCCCGCTCGGCGTCCACCTTGCGGTTCAGATCGACGAGATCACTGGTCGTCAGCGCCTTGGTGAGCTTCGCGAGCGCGTCGGCTATCTCCTGGCCGCCCGCTTCCTTGGCATTGACCACGGGAAGGACGTTGTCCGCGTTCTGGAGCTTCTTGTCGTCGTCGAGGAACACCAGACCGTACTGGTCCAGGGTGGCGTCGGTCGTGGTGGTGAGCACCAGTTGGTCGACGCCGTCCTTGACGGCCTGCTTGGACTGCGGGGTCCCGACGCCCTTGGGGTCGACGCCGCCGACCTCGATGCCGTACTTCGCCTTCAGGCCCGGCGCGCAGAAGGGACGGACGGAGCACTCGTCACCGGCCGCGATCTTGACCTTGACCTTCGCCTTTCCCAGATCGGAAAGCGACTTGAGGCTGTTCTTGGTGGCGAATTCCTTGGTCACCGCGAACGCGTTCTGGTCGACCGCCGCGCCTGCCGGGAGCACCTTCAGACCGCGCGGGGTGGCGAGCTTGGTGAGCTCGGCGACCGTCGCCGCGGTGTCGCTGGAGGCGAGCGGCTTGTCCTTCGCCTTCTCGCCGTTCACCTTCGCGTTGAGGAATTCAGTAAGCGTAGCCGCGTATTCCGGAACGATGTCGATCTCGCCCTTCTCCAGGGCGGGTTCGTACAGCTCGCGGTTCTTCACCGTGGTGACCGAGGTGCTGTATCCGGCGTCGCGCAGGATCTGGGCGTAGAGCTCGGCGAGGACGGCGGACTCGGTGAAGCCGGCCGCGCCGATGGTGAGCGAGCCCTTCTTGCCGCCCCCGCCACTGCTCGCCCCGCCGCTCCCCTTGTCCTTGTCCTTCTCCAGGCTGTCGCCGCCGCACGCGGCCAGCGAGCCGGCCAGCGCCAGCGTGCCCAGCACCGCACCGGCCGTGCGCAGGATCTTGCTCATGAACGTTCACCATCCGAGAGTTCGTAGGTCCGACGTGTTCCGGGTCCGGCGGGGCCGGGGGCCGGGGGCTTACGGAGCGGTGCTCCGGCCGCGCACCGCGCGCAGCGGGCTGAACAGCCGGTCGGCCAGCACGAGCACGCCCTCGACCAGCAACGCGAGCAGCGCGGCGAGGATCGCCCCCGCGACCACCTGCGGTGTGTTGTACGTGGCGAACCCGGCCGTGATGATCCGGCCGAGCCCGCCGAGGCCCACCATGGAGGCGATCGTCGCCGTCGCCACCACCTGCACCGCGGCCGACCGCACCCCGATCATGATCAGCGGATAGGCGAGCGGCAGCTCCACCCGGGCGAAGAGCTGGCCGCCCGACATCCCCATCCCGCGCGCGGCCTCCACCACCGACCGGTCCACCTCGCGCATGCCCACATACGCGTTGGTCAGCAGCGGCGGCACCGCGAAGAGCACCAGCGCGATGATCGTCGGCGCGTACCCCTCCTTGCGCAGCGGGGTGAGCATCAGCAGGCCCAGCACCGCGAACACCGGCACCGCGCGGCCCGCGTTCGAGATGTTGACCGCGAGCGCCCCGCCCCGCCCGATGTGCCCCAGCCACAGCGCGAGCGGCAGCGCTATCGCGCACGCCAGCAGGAGCGACACCCCGCTCACGTAGGCGTGCTCGGCCAGGCGGTGCCAGGCGCCGTCCTCCCCCGACCAGTTGGAGCCCGTCGTCAGCCAGGTCCAGGCGTCGGCCATGACCCCCATCAGCGCACCCCCGCCCTCGTCCGTATCCGTGTCCAGGGCGTGAGCAGGCGCTGGAGGCCGAGCAGCAGCAGGTCCGCCACGAGCGCGAGCAGCACGCACAGCACCGAGGCGGTGAGCACCTGCGCCTTGAACGTGGACTGCACGCCGTCACCTATGAGGTTGCCGAGACCGCCCTTGCCGACCACCGAGCCGACCGTGGTCAGCGCCACCGTGGACACCGTGGCGATGCGCACACCGGCCAGCAGCGCGGGCAGCGCGAGCGGCAGCTCCACCTCGAACAGCAGCCGTATCCTTCCGTACCCCATCCCCCGGGCCGCCTCGCGGACTTCGGACGGGACGGCTTCGAGGCCGGCCAGGATGTTCCGTACCAAGATGGTCAGCGAATAGAGCACCAGGCCGGTGACCACCAGCGAGGCGGAGAGACCGAACACCGGCAGCAGCAGCGAGAACATCGCCAGCGACGGGACCGTGTAGAGCACGGTCGTCAGGGTCAGGACCGCGCCCGCCACCGATCTGCGACCGCGCGCGAGCAGCGCCAGCGGAAAGGCGATCAGCAGCCCGATCAGCACCGAGACCACCGTGATCCAGATGTGCTGGACCGTGGCATCGGTCAGCTCCTGGCTGCGGGAGCGCACGTACTCCCAGCAGATCCAGTCGTTGCGCACCAGGCAGTTCTGCGCGCTCACCGTCCCCCACCTCCCCCGCCGGATCCCCTGAGTCCCCGACCGAACGTCTGTCTGGCGACCCTAACCCCCGCCACTGACAATCACCGAGGGCCGGAGGGCGGATCCCCGTATCGAACACAGGGCGGCAACATGGGGTTCACACAGCCACGCTCACCACCGGCCACAATGGGGAACCATGATCCGATTCGAGCACGTCACCAAGCGGTACGCCGACGGCACCACCGCCGTCGACGACCTCTCCTTCGAGGTGGCCGAGGGGGAACTGGTCACGCTCGTCGGACCGTCCGGCTGCGGCAAGACCACCACCATGAAGATGGTGAACCGGTTGATCGAGCCCACCGAGGGCCGGATATTCCTGGACGGCGAGGACATATCCACCGTCGATCCCGTCCAACTGCGGCGCCGTATCGGCTATGTCATCCAGCAGGTCGGGCTCTTCCCGCACAAGACGGTCCTGGAGAACACCGCGACCGTCCCGCACCTGCTCGGCGTCAAGCGCGCCAAGGCCCGTGAGCGGGCCGCCGAACTGCTCGACCTCGTCGGGCTCGACCCCCACGTCCACGGGGCGCGCTACCCCGAGCAGCTCTCCGGCGGCCAGCGCCAACGGGTCGGTGTGGCCCGCGCCTTGGCGGCCGACCCGCCGGTGCTGCTGATGGACGAGCCGTTCGGGGCGGTCGACCCGGTGGTGCGCGAACGCCTCCAGAACGAGTTCCTCAAGCTCCAGTCGCAGGTCCGCAAGACGGTCCTGTTCGTCACCCACGACATCGAGGAGGCGGTCCGCCTCGGCGACCGCATCGCGGTGTACGGGCAGGGGCGCATCGAGCAGCTGGACGCCCCGGCGGCGGTGCTCGGCACCCCCGCGACCCCCTATGTCGCGGACTTCGTCGGCGCCGACCGGGGCCTGAAGCGGCTCTCGGTGACGCCCATCGAGGAGAGCGACCTGGAGCAGCCGCCGGTGGTGCGGCTCGACGACCCGCTCCCGCGCGACCTCGGCGCCCCCTGGGCGGTGGTCCTGGACGGCTCCGGCGAGCTGCACGGCTGGATATCCGCCGACAGCGCCACGCGCGCGAAGAGCGGCACGGTACGCGAGCACGCCCGCCGGATGGAGGCCTGGCTGCCGCTCGGGGCCTCGCTCAAGCAGGCGTTCGCGACGATGCTCCAGCACGACGCGGGGTGGATCGCGGTCATCGACCACGAGGGGACGGGCCGCTTCCTGGGCGTGCTCACCCCGGCCCGGCTGCACGAGGCGCTGCGCCGCTCGATCGACGCGGACGCCCAGGCAGTCCCCCGTACGGAAGTGGAAGTGGAGTCGATCAGTTCGCGCTGAGACGGCCGCTGATCCACTCCAGGACCGGCGGGATCTCCCGCCGCCAGGTGTTGAAGTTGTGCCCGCCGCTGTCGAGCGTGATCGACGACACGCGCGCGGGCGACTTCACCTTCTCGATGAACCGCAGCGTCGGCTTGAGGTTGTCCTCGCCCGACTTGGAGCTGGTGACCAGGAACGAGGACTTGGCCGGCGGCGTGTGGTCGAGCGCCCACAGCAGGTTGGAACGATTCTTCGCGGCCTTGTCGCCATGGAAGAGATCACCGGTGGTCGGGTCGCTCGCGGCCTTGTAGTACGCGGAGAGGCCCGCGCTGGCGCCGAAGGACTCCGGGTGGTGGATGCCGATCTTCAGCGCGCAGTAGCCGCCGGTCGAGTTCCCGATGAAGCCCCAGTTCCGCGGCTTGGTGCCGACCCGGTAGGTCTCGGAGACGGCCTTGGGGAGGTCCTTGGCGAAGAAGGTCTCGGTCTGCGGACCGCCCTTGATGTCCACGCACTCGGTGTCCCGCGGCGGCGCCACCGTGGGGCGCATCATCACCAGGATCATGGGCTGTGACTTCTTCTGCTTCACCTGCGCCCACGCGGTCTTCGGATACCTCAGCCCCTTGATCAGGTTCTCCGCGGTGCCCGGGTAGCCGGTGAGCACCACGGCCGCCGGGAACTTCTGGTTCGCGTACTTCTTATGGAAGTACTCCGGGGGCAGATAGACGTAGGCGGGGCTGGCTATCTTCGAGCGCTCGCCCTGGACCACCACCTTCTGGATCTCACCCCCCGCGGCGGGGTTGCCGGCACCGGGGGTGTCGGGCTTCTGCTTCCCCGTGACCTTGATGTCCTTGGTCCCGGCCGAGTGGTCGACGACCACGCCCATGCCGTTCTCCTGGCCGAACAGGTCCGCCCACGAGCCGTAGAAGAGGAAGGAGTTGTTGGCCGCGAGGCCCACCGAGGCGAAGAGCATCAGCTGAGTGCCGAGGAGCAGGCCGATCCGGCCCAGGACGGCCCGCCAGCTGCGGTTGGCCAGCTTCGGCCAGAGCCAGATGGTGAGCGCGAACAGCACCACCGCCAGAACGACGGCGAGCGCCAGAACCTTGTTGCTCGTGAGACCCATGAGTCGTCGAATACTTTCTGACTGAGATTTTCCTGAGACCGAGGGAACCCGCCCCCGGGATGTGCCGTCCTAGAGGGCGCAAATTGTCCGGAACGCAGCGGCGACCTTGTCGCTGTGGCGGACAACAGAATCTCTCGCGGAGTCACGGAAGCGATGTCTGTCAGGATAGATGGGGACAAAAAGGGTTCGGTTCCGGCCGGCGCGCGCAAAGTCCTCCGCGGACCGCGCCCCGATTCGGTTCCTTCACTGGTCGGCACGGCCGCGACGTTCGTCGGTCTGCTCAACATCGCTGCCGGTATCTTCCCGCGCTTCCGCGCCAGCCGGATGCACGCCGTCACCGAGGTCCTGCCCGGCACGACGGGCCCCTTCGCGGCGGCCCTCGCCCTCAGCACCGGCGTCCTGCTGCTGCTCCTGGCGCACGGCCTGAAGCGGCGCAAGCGGCGGGCCTGGCGGGCCGCGGTCGCCCTGCTGCCGATCGGCGCGGTGGCGCAGTTCCTCTACCGGCACTCGATCGTCGGCGTACTGATCTCGATCGCGCTGCTGGTCCTGCTGGTGAGGCACCGCAGCGAGTTCACCGCGCTGCCCGACCCGCGCAGCCGCTGGAAGGCGCTGGCCAACTTCATCCTGCTCGGCTCCGGTTCGCTGGGCCTCGGCCTGGTGATCGTCTCGGTCCACCCGGGCCGGGTCGTCGGCAGCCCGTCGATCGCCGACCGCATCCAGCACGTGATGTACGGCCTCTTCGGCTTCGAGGGCCCCGTCGAGTACGCGGGCGACACCAGCTGGACCGTCGCCTACTCGCTGGGCGCGCTCGGCCTGCTGACCGCCATCACCACCATCTACCTGGCCTTCCGCCCCGAGCACCCGGCCGCCCGGCTCACCGAGGACGACGAGCGCCAGCTGCGCGACCTGCTCGCCAAGCACGGCGCCCGCGACTCGCTCGGCCACTTCGCGCTGCGGCGCGACAAGGCGGTCGTCTTCTCCCCCAGCGGCAAGGCCGCGGTGACCTACCGCGTCGTCTCCGGGGTGATGCTCGCCTCGGGCGACCCGATCGGCGACGTCGAGGCCTGGCCCGGCGCCATCGAGCGGTTCATGGACGAGGCCAAGGCCCACTCCTGGACCCCGGCCGTGGTCGGCTGCTCCGAGACGGGCGGCGAGGTGTGGACCCGCGAGACCGGGCTCGACGCCCTGGAGCTGGGCGACGAGGCGGTGGTGGACGCCGCGGATTTCTCCCTGTCCGGGCGCGCCATGCGGAACGTACGCCAGATGGTCAAGCGCATCGAGCGCAATGGCTACGAAACCCGCGTACGGCGCGTCCGTGATCTCTCCGCAGGTGAGCTGGAACGGGTCCGGCGGGCCGCCGAGGACTGGCGCGGCACCGACACCGAGCGCGGCTTCTCCATGGCGCTGGGACGGATCGGCGACCCGGACGACGGCGACTGTGTGATCGCCACCGCCCACAAGGCCGACGACGGACCGGGCGAGCCGGGTCCGTACGGCGACCTCAAGGCCATGATTCACTTCGTCCCCTGGGGTTCCGACGGAATGTCGCTGGAGCTTATGCGCCGCGACCGGTCCGCCGACCCCGGTATGAACGAGCTGCTGATCGTCGCCGCGCTCCAGGCCGCTCCGAAGATCGGCATCGAGCACGTCTCGCTCAACTTCGCGATGTTCCGCTCGGCCCTCGCGCGCGGCGAGAAGATCGGCGCGGGCCCGGTGCTGCGGCTCTGGCGCGGACTGCTGGTCTTCCTGTCCCGCTGGTTCCAGATTGAGTCGCTGTACAAGTTCAACGCAAAGTTCCAGCCACGCTGGGAGCCGCGCTTCATGGTCTACCGGGCCCACAGCGACCTGCCGCGCATCGGCTTCGCGGTGATGCAGGCCGAGGGCTTCGTGAACATGGGCCTGCCCCGCCCGTTCTCCCGCTTCATCCGCTCCCGCCAGCGCCCCTGCGCGCACCTGGCGAAGAGGGAGACGGAGCGGACGGTACGGGCGGCGCTGTAGCCCTCTGAGGGGCGCGGGCCGGAGAACGGAGAGAGGGGCCCGGGGACATGTCCCCGGGCCCCTCTCGTCTTACGCGGAAGCGGTCTCCGGCTCGGCGGCCTTCTCCGCCACGGCGTCCGCCTCCGGCGCCTGCGCGGCCTTCGGCTTGCGGTCGGAGTGCAGCCCGACCAGCGCGACCAGGACCACCAGCAGGAACGCGGCACCCGCGAGCGCGAAGCTCAGCGTGAACTGGCTCTCCTGCGGCAGCGGGGGCACCCCGGCCGGCAGGTGCTCGATCGTCTTGGAGGCGAGCAGCGAGGTGATCACCGCACTGGCGATCGCGCTGCCGACCGATCGGGAGATGGAGTTGATGCCGTTGGCGATACCCGTCTGGTGGTGCGGGACGCTCGCCACGATCAGCGCGGGCATCGCCGCGTAACCGAAGCTGATCGCGACACCGATCACCATGCCGGCCAGGATCACCGAGGCGCTGGAGTCGTGCGCGCCGGTCAGCCAGGCGAAGCCGAGGACACCGAACGCGGCGCCGGCCGTCAGCGTGAAGCGGGCGCCGATGCGGCGCACCAGCATGCCGCCGGCCTGGGCGGCGACCAGGGACATGATCGTGGTGGGCAGCAGGTACTCGACGGAGGCGCGCAGCACCGAGGCCGTGAACCCGTAACCCGTGACGTTCTCCGGCATCTGCACCAGGTACGAGACGCCGATGAACTGCGAGAACATCGCGAAGCCGAGCAGCAGACCGGCCAGGTTGGTGAAGAGCACCGGGCGGTGGGCGAACATCTTCATGTCCACCATCGGCGCCTTGACCTTGCGCTCGACCAGGACCCAGACCGCCGCCATGACGACGGAGGCGACGAAGAGGCCCAGAGTGCGCACGGAGGTCCAGCCCCACTCGTGGCCCTGCGAGATCGGCAGCAGCAGCAGGACCAGCACGGCGGCGAGCGTCGCCGCGCCCAGCCAGTCGGTGCGTCCGCCGGGCTTGTGGCGCGAGGCCGGGACGCCCGCGACGACGGCGACCAGGGCGACGACGGCGAGCACGGCGGCCAGCCAGAAGACACGGTGGTAGTCGGGGTGGTCGCCCTGGGTCAGCAGGCCGGCGCCGACGAGGGCGAGGCCGCTGCCGAACGCCAGGGTGCCGCTGACCAGCGCCATCGCTCCGTGCAGCTTCTCCGGGCGGATCTCCTCGCGCAGGACCGAGAGGGCCAGCGGGAAGATCGCGGTGGCGGCGCCCTGCATGACGCGGCCGACGATCAGCCAGAGCAGCGAGCTGGTGGTGGCCGCGAGGACCGAGCCCGCGACCATCAGCACCAGGACGCCTATGAGCGTGGGCTTCTTGCCGTGCATGTCGCCGAAGCGGCCGAGCAGCGGGGTGAAGACGGCGGCGGAGAGCAGGGTCGCGGTGGTGACCCAGCTGACGTTGGCGGTGGAGGTGCCGAGGTCGTTCTGGATGATGCCGAGGATCGGCACGACCAGGGTCTGCATCATCGAGACGACCATGGCGGCCAGCCCGAGGACCAGGACGAGCGCGGGGCCGCCGGTGGGGCGCGTGGGCGCCGCGTGATGTGTGGGAGTCACGGTTTCTTCCGTAGGAGTGCGGAGGGAGGGGATTGCCCGAGGTCTTCGGTTCGTCCGCGCCGCCGGTCCGGCGCCGCTTCGATACTTGAGTACCTCAAGTGCTTGATTACCCCAAGCAACTAGAGTGACGGTAAACCTCAAAGGTTGAGATCGTCAAGTTTCTCGCGGTAAGGTGGCGCCATGTCTGGAACCAGCCGCCCGGCCGCCGTGACCGACGCCGTGACGAACGACGCGCTCATGGACGCCCTCTGGGACTCCCTGGCGGACTACTACGGCGACTTCACCACCGCCGCCGCCGAGGCCGGCCTCACCGCCAGCCAGGCCAAGGCCCTCACCGTGCTCCGCCGCGGCCCCGCCGCCATGCGCTCCCTCGCCACCACGCTGCACTGCGACGCCTCCAACGTCACCGGCATCGTGGACCGCCTGGAAACCCGTGGCCTGGTCCGCCGCGAGCCCAGCCCCACCGACCGCCGGGTCAAGAACGTCCTCCTCACCGAGGACGGCCTGCGGGCCGTCGAGACCGTACGGGCCGGG
This sequence comes from Streptomyces sp. NPDC031670, assembly GCF_055580545.1. Lineage (NCBI taxonomy): Bacteria > Bacillati > Actinomycetota > Actinomycetes > Kitasatosporales > Streptomycetaceae > Streptomyces > Streptomyces sp. NPDC031670. Next base: position 58,562 of record NZ_JBVILC010000016.1, read on the forward strand.
ATGCACGGCACCCACAGCGCCCTGGACGCCCTGGCCACCGCCGACCGCGACGCCCTGCACGCACTGCTGCGCCGCCTGTTCACCGGCCCCGCGGCCCGCTCCGGCCCGCGCCCCCGGACCGTCGGCTGACCTCTGGTCCGAGGAGCACCGGCTGACGCCTACGCTGGACGTATGAGTACGTTGCGCCGACGGGGCACGGTGACCGGGCTGCCCGAGTGGGACCGCTGTGCGGTGATGGGCGTGGTCAACGTCACGCCGGACTCCTTCTCCGACGGTGGCCGCTGGTTCGACACCGCGGTCGCGGTCAAGCACGGCCTCGACCTCGTCGCCGAGGGCGCCGACCTGGTGGACGTCGGCGGCGAGTCGACCCGCCCCGGCGCCACCCGCGTCGACGAGGCCGAGGAGCTGCGCCGGGTCGTGCCCGTGGTGCGCGGCCTCGCCTCCGAGGGCGTCACCGTCTCCGTGGACACCATGCGCGCCAGAGTCGCCGAACAGGCCGTCGCCGCGGGCGCGTTGCTCGTCAACGACGTCAGCGGCGGCCTCGCCGACCCGGACATGATCCCGGTGGTCGCCGCCACCGAGGCCCCCTTCGTCGTCATGCACTGGCGCGGCTTCAGCCACGACATGAACAGCCGCGCGGTGTACGGGGACGTGGTCGCCGAAGTCCTCGCCGAGCTCCACGCGCGCGTGGAGGCCGTCGTCGCCGGCGGCATCGCCCCCGAGCGGATCGTCATCGACCCCGGCCTGGGCTTCGCCAAGCAGGCCGAGCACGACCTCGCGCTCGTCGCCCACCTGGCCGAGCTGCGGGCCCTGGGTCGCCCGCTGCTCGTCGCCGCCTCCCGCAAGCGGTTCCTGGGCCATGTCCTGGCCGGGGACGGCTCGGGGCCGCCGCCCGCCCGCGAACGGGACGCCGCCACGGCCGCCGTCTCCGCCATCGCCGCCCACGAGGGCGCCTGGGCGGTCCGGGTCCACGAGGTCCGCGCCACGGCCGACGCCGTACGCGTCGCGCGCGCGGTCGAGGGAGCCTCGGGCGCGACGACCGCCCCCACGGCGGCCACCGGCCCCACGGGCCCCACCGCGGCCACCGGCCCCACCGCTGCCGCCACTGCCACCGGGCCCGCCGGGGCGACCGCGTGACGGCCCGCACCGACGTCGAGGCGGTCGAGGCGGCCAACACCGCCTTCTACGAGACGCTGGAACGCGGCGACTTCGACGAGCTCTCCGAACTGTGGCTCAGCGCCACCGACGCCGGGGACACCTCCATCTCCTGCGTCCACCCCGGCTGGCCGGTCCTGTCCGGACGCGGCGAGGTGCTCCGCTCGTACGCGCTGATCATGGCGAACACCGAGTACATCCAGTTCTTCCTGACGGATGTGAAGGTCGTCGTCCTCACCGACACCGCCGTGGTCACCTGCACCGAGAACATCCTCAGCGGCGGCCCCGCCCAGGAGAGCGGCGAGCTCGGGCCGCTGGTCGGCCAGCTCGTGGTCGCCACCAATGTGTTCCGCCGCACGTCCGAGGGCTGGCGGCTCTGGTCCCACCACGGCTCGCCCGTCCTGACCGAAACGGACGACGACGAGCCGTCCGAGGACTGAAGCCCGGGACCCCGGCGGCTGAAGAGGCCGTTCCCGAGGGTTGAAGCAGGGGCGTCTGGGTAGGGGCGGGTACCAGTCCCGACGCCGTCTGTCCATAGCCCCCGTGGGCGAGCGCTGTCAGTGCTCGCAGGTAGATTCGATGGTGGGTACGGAGCCGCCCGCACGCGGCGGGTGCCCGACCGACCAACGACAGCAGGAGTGATTCGCGTGGATCGTGTCGCGCTGCGCGGCCTCAAGGCCCGCGGGCACCATGGCGTCTTCCCCCGGGAGCGCGAAGAGGGCCAGACCTTCATCGTGGACCTGGTGCTCGGCCTCGACACCCGCCCCGCGGCGGCCGACGACGACCTGGCGAAGACCGTGCACTACGGCGTGGTGGCCGAGGAAGTCGTGGACGTCGTCCAGGGCGAGCCGGTCGACCTGATCGAGACGCTGGCCGAGCGCATCGCCCAGCAGTGTCTGAAGCATGCGGGGGTCCAGCAGGTGGAGGTGTGCGTCCACAAGCCGGACGCGCCGATCACCGTCCCCTTCGACGACGTGACCATCACCATCACCCGGAGCCGAGTATGACTGTGTCCTCCCACAAGAGCTCGCAGAGCGACCCGACCGTCCAGCCGGTGCCCTCGTCCGTGGTCGAGCAGGTGGACGCGGCCGACGTCACCCTCTCCAACCCGCAACGAGCCGTGATCTCGCTCGGCTCCAACCTCGGCAACCGCCTGGAGACCCTCCAGGGCGCCATCGACGCGCTGGAGGACACTCCGGGCCTGCGGGTCAAGGCGGTCTCGCCGGTGTACGAGACGGAGCCCTGGGGCGTCGCCCCGGGCTCCCAGCCCTCGTACTTCAACGCGGTGGTCGTGGTGAAGACGACCCTCCCGCCCTCCTCCCTGCTGGAGCGCGGCCAGGCCATCGAGGAGGCCTTCGACCGGGTCCGCGAGGAGCGCTGGGGGCCGCGCACGATCGACGTCGACATCGTTGCCTACGCCGATCTCGTCGTTGACGACCCGGTGCTGACGCTCCCCCACCCGCGCGCCCACGAGCGGGCGTTCGTCCTCGCCCCCTGGCAGGACGTGGACCCCGAGGCCCAGGTCCCCGGCCACGGCCCGGTCGCCGCCCTGCTCGCCACGATCGGCCGCGAAGGTGTCCTGCCGCGCGCCGACCTGGAACTCCGCCTGCCCGAGTAGTCGTTAGGCTGCTGACGGCTAGCAAGTACGGCGACATGAAGGGCACTCTTCGGTGAAACAACTGAGGCTGGGCGTACTGGCGGGACTCTTCGCCGTCGCCGGAGTGCTCTCCTGGGCGGGAGCCCGGCTGTGGGACTCCCTGGGCACCCTGCCGAGCGTCCCGCTGGCCGCACCGATCGTCCTCGCGGTGATCGCCGTGATCCTCCTGGCCACGGCCCTGTCAATCCGCGCCCGCCTGCGCGCCCAGCGCGAACGCCGCCCCGGCGCGAAGGGCGTCGAACCCCTGATGGCGGCCCGCGCGGTGGTCTTCGGCCAGTCCAGCGCCCTGGTGGCCGCCCTGGTCTCGGGGATGTACGGAGGGACGGGAGTCTTCCTCCTCGGCTCCCTGGACATCCCCGCCCGCCGCGACCAGGCGATCTACGCCGGCTTCTCGGTGGCGGCGGGCATCGCGGTGGTGGCGGCGGCGTTCTTCCTGGAACGGGTCTGCAAACTCCCGGACGACGAGGACGAGGGGCCGGGGGCCACTCCGGCGGTGTAGGGGGTCCGGCGAGCGGCGCGCCCGGCGCCGTTCACCACTCCTGGCGGGCGAGATGTCCGTTCACCAGGAACGTGGGAAACGGCTCCAGCCGGAAGTCGTACAGCGTGAAGGGCTTGGCGGGCATGGCCCGGCAGCGCACTTCCCGCACCTCCGTCCACGCCGACTCCCTCAGCTCGAGCGGATGCCGCTCGGCGCGGAACGTGCCGCGGGCGGCCCACCTGTCGCTCAGCACCAGGCAGGAGACCCGGCCATCGGTACGGGGCGTGAACCGTGCCCCCACCACGTTCGCGAGCTCCGCGAGGAACGGCACATTGGCGCTGACGACGACCCGCGCGGGCCACCGCCGGACGCGGCAGCCGTCGCCGTCGGCATAGCCGTCGAGGAATCCGTCGAACACCTCACGGTCGCGCAGGACGACACGCGGAAAACGCTGGCGCAGATGGTGCGCGTCGCCACCGACGTACTGGCGCAGCAGATCCGCGAGATACGACGAGACGACGCGCACCCGGAACCCGGGCAGGTCCCTCCCCAGGTAGCCGGACGGTCGCGTGACGGGCTGCAGCCGTGCCACCAGACCGGTGGCGACGGTGAGTGCCGCCGCGTACCGGGCGGCGAACTCCTGGCTGTTGACCACCAGAGAGACGTAGTTCTTGCCGACTGTTCCGTCGGCACACGTCGCTCCCACGAAGTAGCCGAACTCCCGGCCGGGACGGATCGTCACCCGCTCCCGGCGCAGCTTGCGCGCGGGTGTCCACGCCAGCACCGTCCCCGCGGCGTCCCGTGCGTGCGTCCATCCGTCGGGAGTGCGCAGCAGGAGGCTCGGGGCCACCGAAAAGGTCGAACGAGCGGTCACGACATCGACGACCTCGCGCGCCTTGGCCGCCCTCACCTGCCTCACGGAGGTGTGCGCACTGCGCGTCCCGTCCAGCGTCCACAAGCGGGCACCCGGCGCGACGTCACGCGCCCGTGCCCGGCCACCCACCACGTTCACCGTCTGACGGCTCGGCACCCCGTACCCCACAGCGCCCCTCCTGGACCAGTGAGTCTCCCGCTGGTCCAGGAACGTACCGGGCACCCCAGACAAGCGGTCTACCGCGCCAGTATCAGGCTCATCGCCTCGGCCCGAGTCGACGCCTCCCGCAGCTGTCCGCGCACCGCCGACGTGGTCGTCTTGGCACCGGGCTTGCGGATGCCGCGTACCGACATGCACATGTGCTCGGCCTCGATCACCACGATCGCGCCCCGCGCCTCCAGGATGCGCATCAGCGAGTCGGCGATCTGCGTGGTCAGCCGCTCCTGGACCTGCGGCCGGCGGGCGAACACGTCCACCAGGCGCGCCAGCTTCGACAGACCGGTGATCTTGCCTGTGTCCGCCGGGATGTATCCGACGTGGGCCACGCCGTGGAACGGCAGCAGATGGTGTTCACACAGGGAGACGATCTCGATGTCCTTCACCAGGACCATCTCGTCGTGCCCCAGGTCGAACGTGGTCGTCAGCACGTCCTCGGGCTCCTGCCGGAGCCCGGCCAGGATCTCCCGGTAAGCCCGCGCCACCCGCGCCGGCGTCTCCCGCAGACCCTCGCGGTCCGGGTCCTCGCCGACCGCGATGAGGAGCTCGCGCACGGCGTTCTCGGCCCGTTTCTCGTCGAACTCGCCGATACGGCCCTGGCCGTCCAGCGTCACCGGGTCGGTCATCTGTGCCTCGTTCCTCGTGTCTCTGCACGGACGTACGAATGCGCCGCGCCCCCACAGGCTAAAACCTGGGGGGCGCGGCGTGCATTCCGGGTCCGGGGAGCCGGGGGTCAGCTCTCGGGGCGGTCCTCCGCGCCGGGGAGCTGCTCGGTCGGGACCGAGTCCGTCGGGGCCGAGCCGTTGGCGGTGGTGGCGCCGTTGGTCAGGGCCAGTTCCCTCGGCGACAGGACCGGCGGGCGCGTCGACGGCGTACGCCGCGAGGAGCCCGTCCAGGCCGGACGCGCGGGGCGCCGGATGATCGGGGCGAAGATCTCGGCGATCTCCTCCTTGCCCAGCGTCTCCTTCTCCAGAAGCCGCAGGACCAGGTTGTCGAGGACGTCGCGGTTCTCGACGAGGATCTCCCACGCCTCGTTGTGCGCGGTCTCGATGAGCTTCTTGACCTCTTCGTCGACCAGCGCCGCGACCTCTTCCGAGTAGTCGCGCTGGTGCGCCATCTCACGGCCCAGGAACGGCTCCGTGTTGTCGCCGCCGAACTTGATCGCGCCGAGCCGCTCGGTCATGCCGTACTGCGTGACCATCGCGCGCGCGGTGGCCGTGGCCTTCTCGATGTCGTTCGCCGCGCCCGTGGTCGGGTCGTGGAAGACGAGCTCCTCGGCCGCGCGCCCGCCGAGCATGTAGGCGAGCTGGTCGAGCATCTCGTTGCGCGTGGTCGAGTACTTGTCCTCGTCCGGCAGGACCATCGTGTAGCCGAGGGCACGGCCGCGCGACAGGATCGTGATCTTGTGGACCGGGTCCGAGTTCGGGGAAGCCGCCGCGACCAGGGCGTGTCCGCCCTCGTGGTACGCGGTGATCTTCTTCTCCTTGTCGGACATGATCCGGGTCCGCTTCTGCGGGCCCGCCACGACGCGGTCGATCGCCTCGTCCAGCATGTGGTTGTCGATCAGCTTCTGGTTGCTGCGCGCCGTGAGGAGCGCCGCTTCGTTCAGCACGTTCGACAGGTCGGCGCCGGTGAAGCCGGGGGTGCGCCGGGCGACGGCCGCGAGGTCGACGTCCGGGGCGACCGGCTTGCCCTTCTGGTGGACCTTGAGGATCTCCAGACGGCCCTGCATGTCCGGGCGGTCGACCGCGATCTGGCGGTCGAAGCGGCCGGGGCGCAGGAGGGCCGGGTCGAGGATGTCGGGCCGGTTGGTGGCGGCGATCAGGATGACGCCGCCCTTCACGTCGAAGCCGTCCATCTCGACGAGCAGCTGGTTGAGCGTCTGCTCGCGCTCGTCGTGGCCGCCGCCGAGGCCCGCGCCGCGGTGCCGGCCGACGGCGTCGATCTCGTCGACGAAGACGATCGCCGGGGCGTTCGCCTTGGCCTGCTCGAAGAGGTCGCGCACCCGGGAGGCGCCGACGCCGACGAACATCTCGACGAAGTCGGAGCCGGAGATCGAGTAGAAGGGGACGCCGGCCTCGCCCGCGACGGCGCGCGCGAGGAGGGTCTTGCCGGTGCCGGGCGGGCCGTACAGCAGCACGCCCTTGGGGATCTTGGCGCCGACGGCCTGGAACTTCGCCGGCTCCTGGAGGAACTCCTTGATCTCGTGGAGCTCCTCGACGGCCTCGTCGGCCCCGGCGACGTCCGAGAACGTCGTCTTCGGGGTGTCCTTGGTGATGAGCTTCGCCTTGGACTTCCCGAAGTTCATGACCCGGGAGCCGCCGCCCTGCATCTGGTTCATCAGGAACAGGAAGACGACGACGATGAGGACGAAGGGGAGCAGCGAGAGCAGGATCCCCACGATCGGGTTCTGCTTCGAGGGGGAGACCGTGTAGCCCTTGGTCAGGTCCCCGCTGTCGAACTTGCCCTGGAGCTTGTTGGCCAGGCTGGTGCCCTGGGCGTCGCCGATGTAGCTCGCCTGGATCTTGTTGGCGCCCTTGACCTTCTGGCCGTCCTTGAGGTCGACCTTGATGACCGACTCGTCGCCGGTCGTGATCTTGGCTTCGTCTACCTGGTTCTTGTCGATCGCCTGGACGACCTCAGAGGTGTCCACCGTCTTGTAGCCGCCCGACGAGCCGACGACCTGCATCAACACGACCACGGCGAGGACGGCCAGCACGATCCACATGACCGGCCCACGGAAGTATCGCTTCACGTCCATCCATACGGAGCGAGAACGCCCCGTCCCTCCTGCCCGTAGGTAAATGCTGCTGTGAGTAAAGACTGTTCTTCGGACGGTACCCCAGCATTGTCACCCGAGACCGCAAGGGACGGCTGACAAACCCGCCTTCCCAAGCTCCAACGCGGGAAGGGGGCTCCGAGTTCCCGTCCGGGTACCCGGTTCAGCCGCCGTAGACGTGCGGAGCGAGTGTCCCGACAAAGGGGAGATTGCGGTACTTCTCGGCGTAGTCCAGGCCGTATCCGACGACGAACTCATTCGGAATGTCGAATCCGATCCACTTCACGTCGATCGCGACCTTTGCGGCATCCGGCTTACGGAGCAGCGTGCAGACCTCCAGGGAGGCGGGCTCGCGGGATCCGAGGTTGGAGAGCAGCCAGGAGAGCGTGAGGCCGGAGTCGATGATGTCCTCGACGATCAGGACGTGCTTGCCCTTGATGTCGGTGTCGAGGTCCTTGAGGATGCGGACGACACCGGAGGACTGGGTGCCCGCGCCGTAGGAGGAGACGGCCATCCAGTCCATGGTGACCGGGGTGGACAGCGCGCGCGCCAGGTCCGCCATGACCATGACGGCACCCTTGAGGACGCCGACGATCAGGAGGTCCTTGCCGGCATACTCCGCGTCGATCTTCGCGGCCAGCTCGACCAGCTTGGCGTCGATCTCTTCCTTGGTGATGAGCACCGACTGGAGGTCGGTGCCCATGTCCTTCTCGTTCACCCGGGCCGCTTTCTTAGGTTCGTGGTACGTAACTGAGCTCAGCTCTGCCGGATGACCAGTCTGCCACCCTGCCGCCGTGCCTCGACGCGCCCGGGGAGGTTGATGGCCCGCTGGCCGCGCCAGCTCGTGATCAGGCGGTCGACCTCCTCGACATGGCGGGCGAAGAGCGAGCCGGCGGGGGAACCGGCGTGGATGAGGGCCTTGCGCAGCACCCGCCGGCGGACCGCGGCGGGCAGGGCGTAGAGCCGTCCGCAGAGCAGCTCGCCGGCCTCGTCCCGGACCGACGGGTCGACCTCGGCGGCCCAGGCGTCCAGGGCGTCGGCGTCGTCGCGGGAGAGTTCGGCGGTACGTGCCAGCGCCTCCACGACGCCTTTGCCGAGCGCCTTCTCCAGGGCGGGCAGGCCCTCGTGGCGCAGCCGTGAGCGGGTGTAGGCGGGGTCGGCGTTGTGCGGGTCGTCCCAGACGGGAAGCGACTGGACCAGGCAGGCCTTGCGGGCGGTGTGCCGGTCGAGCTGGAGGAAGGGGCGGCGGTAGCGGCCGTGGGCGCCGGAGACGGCGGCCATGCCGGACAGGGAGCGGGTGCCCGAGCCCCGGGCGAGGCCGAGCAGGACCGTCTCCGCCTGGTCGTCGCGGGTGTGGCCGAGCAGGATCGCGGCGGCGCCGTGGCGCTCGGCGGCGGCGTCCAGGGCGGCGTAGCGGGCGTCGCGGGCGGCGGCCTCGGGGCCGCCCTCGCGGCCGACCTTGACGGTGATGGCCTCGACCGGGTCGAGCCCCAGCGCGGTGAGCCGGGCGGCGACCTCGGCGGCGCGCTGGTCGGAGCCGGGCTGGAGGCCGTGGTCGACGGTGACGGCGCCGGCGCGGACGGGGAGCTTGCGGGATTCGAAGGCGAGGGCGGAGGCGAGCGCCATGGAGTCGGCGCCGCCGGAGCAGGCGACGAGGACCAGGGGTCCGTCGGCGCCGCCCTCGCGCGCGGTGACGCGCCGGAGGTCGAGGGGGGTGTCGGGGGGCGGCGTGCGGCCGTCGTGGAGGACGAGCGCATCGCGCAGGACGTCGTGGAGTGCGCGGCGGACCGCCAGGCGTATCGCCGCGACCGCAGGATGGGGACCCATGTCCGGTGCCCTTCGGTGATGTTGGGGGGTGCCTCGGGACGAGGGAAAAGATCGGTCACACAGAGTGCGTAGATGGTGACAGAACTGAGCCGATACCCGAGCATTGCACGCCTACCCATGCCCTACGGTCCCTCGGATGGGTGATCCTGCGCATTTCCGGGGGACAGTCGCGGGCCCCGGGTACGTGGGCGCGGTCGGCGCCCGCCCGCTCAGCCCTCCGTCCTGCTGTGCACCCGCGCGACCCAGTCCGCCGGTTTGGCGATCTCCGCCTTGGTCGGGAGCGTGTTGGGCGAGGTCCACACGCGGTTGAAACCGTCCGTGCCGACCTGGTCGACGACGGCCCGGACGAAACGCTCGCCGTCGCGGTACTGGCGCAGCTTGGCGTCGAGGCCGAGGAGCTTGCGCAGGGCCTGGTCGAGGCGCGAGGCACCCTTGGCACGCCGCTGCTGGAACTTCTCGCGGATCTCCGCCACCGAGGGCACGACCTGCGGTCCCACCCCGTCCATCACGAAGTCGGCGTGGCCCTCCAGGAGCGACATCACGGCGGTGAGCCGGCCGAGGATCTCCCGCTGGGCGGGCGTCTGCACCAGCTCCACCAGGGAGCGCCCGCTGTCGCCCTCCTCGCCCTCGGGACGGCTTCCGGCGAGCGACTGGGCGGCCTCGCGCAGCCGCTCCAGAATGGTCATCGGGTCGACGTCGGTCTCCCCCAGGAATGACTGGATTTCGCCCTCCAGGTGGTCGCGCAGCCAGGGCACGCCGGTGAACTGGGTGCGGTGGGTCTCCTCGTGCAGGCACACCCAGAGCCGGAAGTCGTGCGGGTCGACGTCGAGCTCGCGCTCCACGTGGACGATGTTGGGCGCGACCAGGAGCAGCCGCCCGCCGCCGTTCTCCCCGGCGGGGAGCTCGCGGGTGGAGGGCGCGAACGTCTCGTACTGCCCGAGGACGCGCGAGGACAGGAAGCTGAGCAGCATGCCCAGCTCCACGCCGGTGACCTTGCCGCCGACCGCGCCGAAGACGGCGCTGCCCGGGCTGCTCCCCCGGCGTTCCTGCATCTTGTCGAGCAGGGGCTTCAGGACCTCACGGAAACCGGCCACGTTGGCCCTGACCCAGCCCGCCCGGTCGACCACCAGGACGGGGGTGTCGGCGGGCCGCACCCCCTCCGGGATCATCCTGGTGAACGCCCGTACGTGTTCCTCCGAGGCCTTCGCGTGCCGGCGCAGCTCCGCGACGACGGCGCGGGCCTCGTCACGGCTCACCTCCGGGCCCGGCCTCACCAGTCGGGTCGCGGTCGCCACCGCGAGGTTCCAGTCGACCATCCCAGAAGAAGCGGCACCACCGATGCTCGTCATGCGTCAACCGTACGTTGTCCTCCCGCGCGGGGGAGGAGGGTTGACGCCGGGTGCTTACGGGGCGGGTGCGGGGGCGCCGGCCCGGCAGCCGCACCGGGCGAGCCGCTCGGCGAGCCGGTCCAGGGCCTGCTGGGCGGCGTCGGGGCCCGGGGTGTCGGCGGCGAGGAAGGCGAAGGTGAGCAGGTGGCCGTCGGCGTCCACGACGGTGCCCGCGAGCGCGTTGACGCCCGAGAGGGTGCCGGTCTTGGCGCGGACGAGGCCGGTCCCGGCGGAGGCGGTCCCGTAGCGGGCGCGCAGGGTGCCGGTGAACCCGGCGACCGGCAGGCCGGTGAGGACCGGGCGCAGCTCCGGGTGGGCGGGGTCGCCGGCGCGGGCCAGCAGCAGGGTCAGGAGCCGGGCGCTGACGCGGTTCTCACGGCTGAGGCCGCTGCCGTCGGCGAACCGGGCGGCGGCGGTCCGGGGCAGGCCGAGCCCGGCGATCCGGTCGGCGACCGCCTTGGCGGCCCCGTCGAAGTCGGCGGGCCGTCCGGCGGCGACGGCCGTCTGACGGGCGAGCGCCTCGGCGAGGTCGTTGTCGCTGTTGGTGAGCATCCGCTCGACCAGGTCGGACAGCGGCGCGGAGAGGGTGCGGGCGAGCTCCGTGGCGCCGCGCGGGGCGCGTCCGGGCCGGGGCGGACCAGAGGTGATGCCGCGCTCGCGCAGCAGTGAGGCGAAGGTACGGGCGGTGTCCCCCGCCGGGTCCCAGCTGCGGGGCGCGGGGCCGCTGTCGCTGCTGTCCGTCCGTCCCTCGTCGGTCATCAGGGCGACCACGGGCGCGATGTTCTCGTTCGGGCCGATGGGGTGGCGCTCGGGGCCGCTGTAGCGGGAGAGGTCGTAGGTGAGGGACGCGGTGGTGGCACCCCGGGCGCGCAGGGCGCGGGCGGTGGCGTCGGCGAGGGTGCGCAGGCCGTCCTTGCCGAGCGTGGGGTCGCCGCCGCCGACCAGGGTGAGTTCGGTGCCGGTGGCGGGGGCGACGACGGTGGTGGGGATGCGGTGGTCCGGGCCGAGCGCGGACAGGGCGGCGACGGCGGTGGCGATCTTGACGGTGGAGGCGGGCGTCATGGCGGCGTCCGCGCGCTGCCCGTAGAGCTGCTTGCCGGTGGCGGTGTCGTACACGGCGGCGGAGGGCTGCGGGCCGAGGCCGGGCGAGGTGAGCAGGGGGGCTAGGACCTGGTCGAGCACGGTGTCCGCCGGCGCTTCCACGGGGGCGCGCAAAGCGGCCAGTACGCCCCTGGCGCTGGGCGCGGGCGCCGGTGCGGGGGGCGCGCCCAGGTGATGTGCGCCACCTGTTCGCCGGTGAGCCGCTGCGCGGTCGCGCTCCGCCGTACGCTGACCCGAGTCCCAGGGACCGGCCGTGGCCACCGCTCCGGCCGCCACCGCCAGGCCTACCGCAGCCGCACCCGCCATGAGCTGCCATGTCTTGGGTCCCGGCACCGAGGACCAGCCCCTTTCGCGATCACACACCTGCGTGAGGGACACTTAATCACCAGAACTGCGTCTTGCCGCGAACATGGCACACCGGGTCAGCACCGGCGGCCCGTCCGGCTGAGTGTCCCGGGCCCGACCCGGGGGACGTGGGAACCGACCAATGCATGTGCTGATCATGGAGGAGAGCCACCCGTGGAGTTCGACGTCACCATCGAGATCCCGAAGGGTTCGCGGAACAAGTACGAGGTGGACCACGAGACCGGCCGGATCCGCCTGGACCGTCGCCTCTTCACCTCGACCAGCTACCCGGCGGACTACGGCTTCGTGGAGAACACCCTCGGCGAGGACGGTGACCCGCTGGACGCGCTGGTCATCCTGGACGAGCCGACCTTCCCGGGCTGCCTGATCCGCTGCCGCGCCATCGGCATGTTCCGTATGACCGACGAGGCGGGCGGCGACGACAAGCTGCTCTGCGTGCCGGCGTCCGACCCGCGTGTCGAGCACCTGCGCGACATCCACCACGTGTCGGAGTTCGACCGCCTGGAGATCCAGCACTTCTTCGAGGTCTACAAGGACCTGGAGCCCGGCAAGTCCGTCGAGGGCGCCAACTGGGTCGGCCGCGCCGAGGCCGAGGAGGAGATCAAGGCCTCCTACAAGCGCCTTGAGGCACAGGGCGGCGCGCACTGACGCGCCTTTGAGCCGGTACGACGACGGGCGGTGCACCTTCCGGGGTGCGCCGCCCGTTGTCGTACGACTTGATGATCACCCACATACTGGGCACACGCTTGCGTACGCAAGGGACTGGAGGGAGGCAAGGGGTGCCTGAGCAGCAGGAGCCTGAGGAGCGCAAGCCCTCTGACGAGGCGCGGAGCGCCTTCGCGGCTCCCGACGGAGTGGCGCAGCCGGGTCCCCCGGAGGAGGACTCGCCGACCTCCGAGTTCGCGCTGCCGGCCGGGGTGCCGGAGCCCGAGCCGCCGGCCGAGCAGGCGCCCGCCTCGGCCTTCGCTCCGCCCAGCACCTACTCGGCCCGTGAGGCGCCGTCCGCCATGGTCACCACCGCGGGCCTGCCGCTGGTGCGCCTCTCCAAGGACGCGCCCTGGCAGGACCGGATGCGCACCATGCTGCGGATGCCGGTGGGTGAGCGGCCGGGGCCGGAGACGGCCCTGAAGACCGACGACGCCGGGCCAGCCGTGCCGCGCGTGCTCGACCTGACGCTGCGTATCGGCGAGCTGCTGCTCGCGGGCGGCGAGGGCGCCGAGGACGTCGAGGCGGCGATGTTCGCGATCTGCCGCAGCTACGGGCTGGACCGCTGCGAGCCGACGGTGACCTTCACCCTGCTCGCCGTCACCCACCAGCCGTCCCTGGTGGACGACCCGGTCACGGCGAACCGGACGGTACGCCGCCGGGGCACCGACTACACGCGCCTGGCGGCCGTCCACCGGCTCGTCACGGACATGACCAGCTCCGACCACGACGTCACCCTCGAAGAGGCCTACCGCCGCCTCGCGGAGATCCGCCGCAACCGGCACCCGTACCCCGGCTGGGTCCTCACCCTCGCCGCCGGCGTGCTCGCCGGGGCGGCCTCGGTGCTGGTCGGCGGTGGCGTGACGGTGTTCCTGGTGGCGGCGGCCGGGGCGATCCTCGGCGACCGGCTCGCCTGGCTCTGCGCGGCGCGCGGGCTGCCGGAGTTCTACCAGTTCGTGGTGGCGGCGATGCCTCCCGCGGCGATGGGGGTGGCGCTCAGCCTGCTCGGCTGGGATCTGCGGCCCTCCGCGGTCATCACCGGTGGCCTGTTCGCCCTGATCCCGGGACGGGCGCTGGTGGCCGCCGTACAGGACGGCCTGACCGGCTTCTACATCACCGCCTCCGCCCGTCTGCTCGAGGTCACGTACTTCTTCGTGGCGATCGTGATCGGAGTGCTCACCGTGCTGTACGGGGGGCTCCAGGTCGACGCCAAGCTGAACCCGGAGGGGGCGCTCAGCCCCATCGAGCGCCCCGTCGTCCAGACGCTCGCCTCCATGGCGCTCTGTCTGACCTTCGCCGTACTGCTCCAGCAGGAACGGTCCACCGTGTGGATCGCCACGCTGAACGGCGGGGTCGCCTGGGTCATCTACGCGTCGATCGCGGTCACCGCCCATGGTTCGCCGATCATGGCGACGGCGGTGGCGGCCGGGCTGGTCGGCCTCTTCGGGCAGCTGGTCGCGCGCTACCGCAACACCTCGGCGCTGCCGTACGTGACCGCGGCGATCGGGCCGCTGCTGCCGGGCAGCGCCACCTACTTCGGGGTGCTGGCGATCGCCCAGAACCACGGGGGCCAGGGGCTCGCCAACATCGCCAAGGCCGCGGCGCTGGCGATGGCCATCGCGATCGGGGTGAACCTCGGGAGCGAGATGTCGCGGATGTTCCTCACGGCGCCGGGGGCGGCCCGCAAGGCGGCCAAGCGGACGCGGGGGTTCTGAGGCGCGTATACGTCCCCCGTTCAGCGCTTCGCGTGCCGCCTGCGCTGCTGCGCGGGCGGGGTCGCGGTGGCCCCCGGGCCCGCCTTCTTCGCCTTGGAACGCGCCCGCAGGAACTCGATCGCGATCGGGACGACCGAGATCAGGACGATCGCGACCAGCATCAGCTCGATGTTCTTGTGCACGAACTCGACGTTGCCCAGCGCCGCGCCCAGCAGCGTCACCCCCGCGCCCCACAGCGCGCCGCCGATCACGTTGTACGTGATGAAGGAGCGGTAGTTCATCCGGCTCACGCCCGCGATGATCGGCGTGAACGTCCGGACGATCGGCACGAACCGGGCCAGCACCAGCGACTTCGGGCCGTACTTCTCGAAGAACTCGTGGGCCTTCTCCACGTTCTCCTGCTTGAAGAGCTTGGAGTCCGGCCGGTTGAAGAGCGAGGGGCCGACCTTGCGGCCGAAGAGATAGCCCACCTGGTCGCCCAGCACGGCGGCGGCCACCACCATCAGGCACACCAGCCACAGCGGGGTGTCGATCTTGCCGCCGGTGACCAGCAGGCCGGTGGTGAACAGGAGCGAGTCCCCCGGCAGGAAGAAGCCGATGAGCAGGCCGGACTCGGCGAAGACGATCACCAGCAGACCGGCCAGGCCGAACGACGACAGCAACTGGTCGGGGTCCAGCCAGCTCGGACCGAGTGCGAGGGTGGTCACGGGTTCCGGCGCTCCTGGGTGAGGGATGGGGCGGGGGCGCGTAAGCGCGCGTTGACGGGCCAAAGCTATCAACGCCTCCGGCACGCTCCAGGTTCCACCGGGTTCCTGGGGATGCGCGGGGCCCGGGCGGGTACGAAGCTGGGTCCCAGGATCTTCCAGGAAGGCGGCGCGATGGGCATCGAGGATTTCGGCGGCGGGCAGGGCGCACAGTCCGACGTACTGGTCGTGACCACCAACGACGTGCCCGGTTACCAGGTCCAGCAGGTCATCGGAGAGGTCTTCGGCCTCACCGTGCGCTCCCGGCACCTCGGCAGCCAGATCGGCGCCGGGCTGAAGTCCATGATCGGCGGCGAGCTGAAGGGGCTGACCAAGACGCTCGTGCAGACCCGCAACCAGGCCATGGAGCGGCTCGTGGAGCAGGCACGCGCGCGTGGGGCGAACGCCGTCCTCATGATGCGGTTCGACGTCACCGAGGCCGCCGACGTGGGGACGGAGGTCTGCGCGTACGGAACGGCGGTAGTGATCACGAAACTCTGAGACGGGGGGACCCGAGACCATGGCACTGCACCCGGGTGGCGGCGACAAGGCACCGGAGCACGAGAAGGACCACGAACGGCTCGCCCTCAACCCGTTCTACGGAGAGGCCGATCCGGTCGGCTCCATGACCTCGGCGCCGCCCCGGCACCGGCTCCCCGACCGGCCGCTCGCCCCCTCCACCGCGTACCAGCTCGTCCACGACGAACTGATGCTGGACGGCAACTCCCGCCTCAACCTGGCCACGTTCGTCACCACCTGGATGGAACCGCAGGCGGCGGTGCTGATGGCGGAGTGCCGGGACAAGAACATGATCGACAAGGACGAGTACCCGCGCACCGCCGAGCTGGAGCGGCGCTGTGTGGCGATGCTCGCCGACCTGTGGCACGCGCCCGACCCGGCCGGTGCGGTGGGCTGCTCGACGACGGGGTCGAGCGAGGCGTGCATGCTCGCCGGGATGGCGCTCAAACGGCGCTGGGCGAAGCGGAACGCGGACCGCTATCCCGGGCGGGACGCGGTGCCGAACCTGGTGATGGGCGTGAACGTCCAGGTCTGCTGGGAGAAGTTCTGCGCCTTCTGGGAGGTCGAGGCGCGGCAGGTCCCGATGGAGGGCGACCGCTTCCACCTCGACCCGCAGGCGGCGGCCGAGCTGTGCGACGAGAACACGATCGGCGTGGTGGGCATCCTCGGCTCGACCTTCGACGGATCGTACGAGCCGATCGCGGAACTCTGCGCGGCACTCGACGCGTTGCAGGAGCGTACGGGTCTTGATGTGCCGGTCCATGTGGACGGCGCGTCGGGGGCGATGGTGGCGCCCTTCCTCGACGAGGACCTGGTGTGGGACTTCCGGCTGCCCAGGGTCTCGTCGATCAACACGTCCGGGCACAAGTACGGCCTGGTGTACCCGGGCGTGGGCTGGGCGTTGTGGCGCTCGGCCGAGGAGCTCCCGGAGGAGCTGGTCTTCCGGGTGAACTACCTGGGCGGCGACATGCCCACGTTCGCGCTGAACTTCTCCCGGCCGGGGGCGCAGGTGGTGGCGCAGTACTACACGTTCCTGCGGCTGGGCCGGGAAGGGTTCCAGGCGGTGCAGCGGACCACCCGGGACGTGGCGCGCTCGCTCGCCGACCGCATCGAGGCGATGGGGGACTTCCGGCTGCTCACGCGCGGGACCGAGCTGCCGGTGTTCGCGTTCACCACGGCGCCGGAGGTGGAGCGGTTCGACGTGTTCGATGTGTCGCGGCGGCTGCGGGAGCGGGGCTGGCTGGTCCCGGCGTACACGTTCCCGCCCCACCGCGAGGACCTCTCGGTGCTGCGGGTGGTGTGCCGCAACGGGTTCTCGTCGGACCTGGCGGGGATGCTGGTGGAGGATCTGGGGCGGTTGCTGCCGGAGCTGCGGCGGCAGAGCGCTCCGCTGGGGCGGGAGGAGGCGGAGGCCACGGCCTTCCACCACTGAGCGGTCGCCGGGCGCGGGGCGGTGCGGGGTGGTGCGGTGCGGTGGTGTCGCGGGTGCGTGTTCGACTGCGGATCGTGCGTGGTTGCTCGCGCAGTTCCCCGCGCCCCTCAGGGCATCTGGGCTGCGGGCAACTGTCACAGCCCCCAAGGGGCGCGGGGCTGTGACATGGCAAACGCGCTCAGGCCCCGCCGTACGGGTTGTCCTCGCCGTCCGCCAGCACCCCCACGAACGGCTCCCCCTCGCCCCGGAACGTGTACGCGCCCGCCTCGATCCTGGCGATCAGGCCACCCGTCCACGCCGCCTCCGCGTCCGCCGAGTGGACCCACATGTTCATGATCTCGCCGATGTGGCCCAGGGACTCGGGCCCCTCCTCGGGGGTGTAGTGCTCGGTCACCCGGCTCCGCCAGGCCGCCAGCCGCTCCAGCCGGTCGCGCAGCAGCGCCACCACCTCCGCGCGCGGCAGGTCGACCATGAACCCGATGGCCGCCGAGAGCATGTCCATCTTCTGGTCGTAGGAGGTCAGCGCCGCGCGCAGCAGCTTCAGATACTCCTCGCGGCCCGCCTCCGTCAGCTCGTACTCGGTACGCGGCGGACCGCCCGCCGTGCTCGGCGCGATCTCGTGGGCGTGCAGCACGCCCTCCTTCGCCATCTGTTTGAGGGCGTGGTAGATCGAGCCGGGCTTGGCGTTGGACCACTCGTGGGCGCCCCAGTACTCCAGGTCGTTGCGGACCTGGTAGCCGTGCGCCCGGCCGTGCTGGCGGATCGCGCCGAGGACGAGGAGTCGGATCGCTGACATGCGCGTCAGCCTATGACCTCAGCCGTTCGCGGGAGCAACCAGCTCCGTGCGCGCGAGGGATCAGAACGGGAACTGGCTCCTCCCGTGCTGCACCGAAATCCACTTCTGGGTCGTGAACGCCTCGATCGTGGAGTCGCCGTTCAGCCGCCCGAGCCCGGAGTACTTCTCGCCGCCGAACGACACCAGAGGCTCGTCCTGGATGGTCGAGTCGTTGACGTGGATCATGCCGGTGACGATCCGCTTGGCGAACCGCACGCCCCGCTCCACGTTGCCGGTGTGGACGGCGCCGCTCAGGCCGTACGGGCTGTCGTTGGCCATCCGTACCGCCTCCTCCTCGCCGTCGAAGGAGAGCAGCAGCACCACCGGGCCGAAGATCTCCTGCCGCAGCAGCGGGGAGTCCTCGGGCAGACCGGTCAGCACGGTGGGTTCGACGAGGCTGCCGCGCGTACGCCCCCGTACGAGCGCGGTGGCGCCCTCCGCGAGGGCCTGGTCGACCAGCGCGGTGAGGGCGTCCGCCTGGAAGCTGTTGATGACCGGGCCAATGTCGGTCGCCGGGTCGGCCGGGTCGCCGGTCTTGAGGGCCGCGACCCGTGCGCAGAACTTCTCGGTGAACTTCTGCTCGATGCTCCGGTCCACCAGGACGCGGTTGGCGGCCATACAGACCTGCCCCTGGTAGACGAAGCGGCTGAAGACCGCCGCCTCCACCGCGTAGTCGATGTCCGCGTCGTCCAGGACCACCAGCGCGCTGTTGCCGCTCAGCTCCAGGATGGCCCGTTTGAAGTGGCTGCCCGCGACGGCGGCCACATGGCGGCCGGTGCGGTCGGAGCCCGCGAACGAGATCACCTTGGGCACCGGGTGCTCTATGAGCGCGTCGCCTATCTCGGCTATGTCCGTGACCAGCACGTTCAGCAGCCCGGCCGGCAGACCGGCGTCCTCGAAGATCTTGGCGATGAGGCCGCCGCCGACCACCGGCGCGTTCTGGTTCGGCTTGATCACGACGGCGTTGCCGAGCGCCAGGGCCGGCGCGACCGACTTCAGCGTCACCAGGAAGGGGAAGTTGAAGGGGCTGATGACCCCGACCACGCCGACCGGCAGCCGGTAGACGCGGTTCTCCTTGCCGTCGACGGGCGACGGCAGGATCCGGCCCTCCGGCCGTATCGCCAGCTGTATCGCCTCGCGCAGGAACTCCTTGGCGAGGTGCACCTCGTAGCCGGCCTTGAGGCGGGTGCCGCCCAGCTCGGTGACGATGGCCTCGATGATCTCCGGCTCGCGCTCCTCGGTGATCCGCAGCGCGCGCTCGAAGACCAGTCTCCGGCTGTACGGGTTGGTCTCACCCCAGCCGATCTGGGCGCGCTCGGCCGCGCGGTAGGCCTCGTCGACCTCGTCCACGGTGGCGACCGTGATGGCGGCGAGCTTCTCCCCGTTGTAGGGATCGAAGTCGATGATGTCCCACGACCCGCTGCCGGTACGCCACTCGCCGTCGATGTACTGGTGGGCCAGGTCGGTGAAGAAGGACATGCCATCCCTTACTGCTGCCACTGCGCCGCCACCGTGTCCGTCGTCGCGTCCACTGTGTCCCCCGCTTCCGGTACACAACCCTGATGTGACGTCATCGTACTGACGTATCAGATGAGTTGGAGCAGTCCACGGAGAAGATCGCGGCTCTCCTCCGGTCCCGGACTGTCCTTCTGGAGCCGTTCCATCGCCCGCTCGTACTGGGCGACCTCCTCCGGCTTGTCCAGATAGAGCGAGCTGGTGAGCTGCTCCAGATAGACGATGTCGGAGAGGTCGGACTCGGGGAAGCGCAGCAGGGTGAACGCCCCGCTCTCGCCCGCGTGCCCACCGAAGCTGAACGGCATCACCTGGAGTGTCACGTTCGGCTGCTCGGACACCTCGATGAGGTGCCTCAACTGGCCGCGCATCACATCCCGTTCGCCGTACGGGCGGCGCAGCGCGGCCTCGTCGAGGACGGCGTGGAACTTCGGGGCGCGCTCGGAGACCAGCGCCTTCTGGCGCTCCAGACGCAGCGCCACCCGGCGGTCGATCTCCGCGCCGGAGCCGTTGGGCATGCCGCGCCGGACGACGGCGTTGGCGTACGCCTCGGTCTGCAACAGGCCGTGCACGAACTGCACTTCGTAGATCCGAATGAGCGAGGCCGCGCCCTCCAGGCCGATGTACGTCTGGAACCAGCCCGGCAGTACGTCGCCGTAACTGTGCCACCAGCCCGCGATGTTGGCCTCTTTCGCCAGCCCCAGGAGCGACGCGCGCTCGGCGTCGTCGGTGACCCCGTAGAGCGTCAGCAGGTCTTCGACATCCCTTGCCTTGAAGCTCACCCGCCCCAACTCCATACGACTGATCTTCGACTCGGACGCCCTGATCGAATACCCGGCGGCCTCACGGGTGATGCCCCGGGACTCGCGCAGGCGCCTGAGCTGCGATCCCAGCAGAATGCGCCGGACCACCGACCCGCTCGACTCTCCTGCGGTCACTTCGCTGTCCCTCCCCAACCGACGGTGCACGGCAGTCTGCCACCAAAACGCTTCACCCCGTACTCATTCGATTACGGAAATGGTCAAGCTCCGAAATCGGCCGCGGGAAGAAATGAGCAACAATCACCACGGGTTCGGACACGTCTGGCACGTGCACGTGCATCTGCCCTTGCATCAGGAGCGGCCATTCGGAACCATGGTCCCCGCGCACCTGCGTGCTCGTCTTGTGTCCTGCTGTGCCCAGCGTTCTGTTCTGCTGTACGCCACGTTCGCCTGTACCGCCACGGCCGCGAATCCCGGGAGTGCCTCGCATGGGGACGAATGGATCGACCATGCTGGAGCCGTTGGAGCCTTTAAGGCAGGCCCTCCCGCCCATCGACCCCTCGGCAGTGGCCAGTTCCGCCTCCTGCGCGCTGCCCGCCCGCTTCGAAGCCGTGCGCGGGGCCCGTCAGTTCACCAAGAAGACGCTCGGCCAGTGGGAGCTGTCGGAGCGCTTCGACGAGGTGGCCCTGGTCGTCTCGGAGCTCGTCACCAACGCCCTGCGGCACGCGCTGCCCGCCGACACCGTCCGCGAGTCGGACGCGTCGCCGGTGCGGCTGCATCTGATGCGCTGGACCAGCCGGCTGGTGTGCGCGGTGCGCGACCCCAGCGTGGACAGCCCGTCCTCGCCCGGCTCCGACGACTGCGACGCCGAGTCGGGGCGCGGTCTGTTCCTGGTGGACTCCTTCAGCGACTCCTGGGGCTGGCACCCGCTCACGGGCACCCTGAACGGCAAGGTGGTCTGGGCCTTGTTCCGCCTCCAGGCGGCCGACTGAGCCCGGACCGGCGCGTCTTTCCGCACCCGTACGTCATGAGGGCCCCCGCGCGGGGGCCCGTTCGCGTTTCGGGAGTCTTCGCGTTTCGGGAGTCTTCGCGTTTCCGGAGTCTGCGCGTTTCCGGAGTCGCTGATCAGTCCGTGATCAGGTGGTCGAACTCGCCGTCCTTGATGCCGAGGAGCATCGCCTCGATCTCCGCACGCGTGTAGACCAGTGCGGGGCCGTCCGGAAACGTCGAGTTGCGGACGGCAACCCTTCCCCCGGACAGCCGCGCGAACTCCACGCAGGTCCCCTGCGAGTTGCTGTGGCGGCTCTTCTGCCAGACGACACCCTGAAGCTCCGTTGCCGCCATGCCGTTGTACGCGTGGTGCAAGGTCGCTCCCGGGGGGATGTGCAGACGTACATCTGTGAAAGGTCAACTGCCCCGGATCATAGCCGTGTTCATGTGCGCCTGCATGAGCATATGCACGTGCACGCGCGGTACTCGGGTCGTTACAGGCATTTCCACCGGGTTGGACTACTCGTCCACTGGGTATAGACGCGTCCCGCGCCCCAGAGGTTCACGCGCTGGTAGCTTGTCGCGTCCGGAAATCGTCGAAGCAAGGGGAATTCAACAGTGCGCAGGCATGTACGTGACGGGGCGGGCGCCGTGGCCCTCGCCGCTTGTCTGGCCCTGGCGGGGTGCTCCAGCTCGGACAGCGGCGACAAGTCCAAGGACAAGAGCCCCGAGGGCGGCGGGCAGAGCGCGAGCGCGACCCCGACCGGCGGCTCCGGCAACGGCAGCAGCGGCGGCAAGGTGGCCGCCAAGGACATCGCGGGAGCCTGGGCGGCCGTGCTCCAGGGCAAGCCGACCGCCCTGGTGATCAGCGGGACCACCGTGGCGCTCGGCGGCGAACACACGTGCAGCGGCACGGTCAACGACAACGGCATGGCGATGATCGAGCTCAAGTGCGCCGACGGCAACACCGACCGCGTGGCCGGCATGCCGTCCCTGAGCAAGGACGGCAAGACCCTCACGGTGAAGTGGGAGGGCGGCAAGTCCGACACCTTCACCAAGTCGGAACTGGACGGGAAGCTGCCGGCCGGCATCCCGACGGCGGGCCTGCCGACCCCCTGACCCGGGCCTCCCCCGTCACACACTTCCCCGGCGGGACGGCGGACCGGGGTCCTTGACGGCCATCGGCGGGGCGGGCGGGGCGAGCGCGTCCGAGAGCTCCGCCAGACGGTCGAGAAGCAGCCCCGCGCCCTTGCGCACCACCCGGTCCGGCCGGTCCGGCCCCGCCTCGGCGTCCCACGCGGTCAGCGCCTCCTCCACCTCACCCCACTGCGGCACCCGCCGCTCCCGCACCGCCCGCGCGCCCCGCTCGGTGGCCCGGCGCAGCGCCCCGCCGAACGCGGCGGCGGCCGGGACCGGGGGCGCGCCGCTCTCGGGGACGTGCGCCTCCATCAGCATCGCGATCCGGCCGAGCTGCTCGACCGCCCGCCCGGCGTCCTCGGCCGCCGACCTGGACAGTCCCCGGTGGCGGACCGGCTCGTGGGTGGCCCGGTCCAGCGCCTCCTGCCAGGCGAGCCGGGCCGCCCGGGTGTCGAGCAGCGCCTCGCGCACCTGGCCGGCGGGGGCGGCGGGGGCGGCGTACCGGTCGGTGACGGCCGCCGCGTACCGCCCGCAGGCGGCCAGCCAGTCCGCGAGCCGGGTACGCAGCCGGGGCGTCTCCCACGCCGGATACAGCGCGTACGCGGCCATCGCCAGTACCCCGCCGACCAGCGTGAGCAGCACCCGGTCGGGGACGGTCTGGGTCCATTGCAGACCCCCGGTGCCGAGCAGGAAGACCACATACGCGGAGACGCACGCGCTGGCCGCCGCGTATCCCGTACGCATCAGCAGGTACATCAGGAACGCGCAGATCACCGCCAGCGTGACGGAGAGGCCCGGGCCCGGGTGGGTGAGCTGGACGAGGCCGGTGGCGAGGGCGACGCCGACGAGGGTGCCGCCGAAGCGGGCGACCGCGCGGGAGTACGTCTGGGAGAAGTCCGGGCGCATCACCATGACGGAGGCCATGGGCGCCCAGTAGCCGTGGCCGAGCGGCAGCGCCTTGCCGAGGAGGTAGCCGACGGCGGCGACCGCGCAGACGCGGGCGGCGTGCCGGAAGACCGGGGAGTCGCGGCGGCCCAGCTCCTTGCGCATGGTGGCGAGGGCGAGCGGGACGAGCCGGGGCAGGGTGGGCCGCAGCAGCGGCCCGGTCCCCTCGCCGCCGGTGCCCTCGGCCGTCTCCATGACGTCGCCGAGGAGCGCGGTCAGCCGGGTGGCGGCGCGCCGGGCCGGCCCGGTGAGGATGGCGCCGGTGTCGGGCGTCCGCAGCGCGGCCTCGGCGGGAGCGGGGATGCGCACGGCCTCGCCGTGCCGGATCGCCCGGGCCGCCGCGTCGAGCACGGAGGCGGCGGCGCCGAGCAGCTCGCGCACCCGGTCGCGCTCGGGGCCCTCCTGCGGGACGCCGAGTGCGGGGTCGGCGAGGGAGGCGAGGACCGGGCGGATGCGCTCGGCGACGCCCCGGGACCCGTGCAGTTCCGCCGGGCGGCGGCGGGCCTCGCGGGGGGTGACGGCGGCGGCGAGCCGGGCGGTCATCAGGGGCTGCGGGTCGAACGGGGCGCGCGGGTCGTGCCGCAGGCGCCGGGCGTAGTCGGCCACGGCGGCGAGCGCGTCGGCCAGCGCGTCGCGCTGGGCACCCCAGCGGCGGATCGGGACGAGCACGACGAGGGCCGCCTGGACGACACCGCCCGCCGCGATCATCCCGGCGTGCCCGGCAGCGGCCGGGATCGAGGTGGGCAGCGTGACGGTGACCAGCATGATCGCCACGTTCGAGGAGGCGATGATTCCGGCGGTGGGGCCGACGGCCCAGGCGAGACCGGCCGTGAACGTCCACAGGGCGAGCAGCGCCAGGAAGAACGGGGAGTGGGCGCCGACGAGATAGCCGAGGAAGGTGGAGACGGCGAGGCTGGCACCGGAGGCGAGCGCCAGCACCGGGCGGGGGCGCCAGCTGCGCTGGAAGGTGGCGATGGCGGCCTGGAACGCGCCGAACGCCGAGCTCACGGCGGCGGTGGGGCCGAGAGCGACGAGGCTGACACCGACCACGAGGGCGACTCCGGCGGCGCCGCGCAGCGCGACGGCGGGTTCGAGCCGCCGCCGCTCGACGCTCAGCCCCGAACGCCCGGCCTCCTTCAACGCGGGGAGCCAGCCCATACCCAGAGCGTATCGGGGGACCTTGCCCGGCCTCGGCTGCCTGGGGCTTCCGGGGGGCAGGAGCGGGGGGCAGGGTGGTGCGTCGGGGCGGGCCTGGGGGCCTGGTCTCAGGGGGCGGGGGGGCGGGGGCCGTCTTCCGGAGGCTGGCGCGGACCCGGATTCCGCAGGCCGAGTGCGGGTCGGCGGGGGTGGGTTCCGGGGGTGCGGCCGACGGAGCGGCTCAGGACGGGGGCGGGCTTCCGGAGGCTGGCCGCGAACCCGGGTTACCGCAGGCCGAGTACGGGTCGGCGGGGCAAGCCGAGTACGGGCCTACAGGGACTCCGGGGGCGCAGCCGAAAGCGGCTCAGGACGGGGGCAGCCCCGGGCGGTCCGCTCCCCGTCGTGCCCGGTCCGCCGCCGCCCTGCCGTCCCGCCACCCCGCCTCATCCGTGACCCCCCGCACCCGCGTCCGTACCGTCCGGGGGAACATCTCCTCCGCCCGTCCCGCGACCGCCACCGCCCGCGTCGCCAGCACCGGCAGCAGTTCGGCGGAGGCCGTGGACTCCACCTGACGGGCCGTCGCCGACAGCAGGTCACCCAGGCGGTTCGCGTACGCCAGCAGGAACGACTGGCGGAACGTTTTCGTCCGCTTGCGTCCGCCCGCCCGCTGCGCCGCCTCCGCGCGCGTCATCGCCGCCGTCCCCTGCACCAGCAGCGAGGTGTAGAGGAGCTCGACCGCCTCCAGGTCGGCCTCGAAGCCCACGACCGTGGAGAAGCCGAACTCCCCGTTCCACACCGCCTGGCAGTGGTTGGCCGAGGCCACCGCGTCGAGCAGGATCGCCTTGGCCGTCTCGTACGGCGCGTCCACCCCGATCCGGCACGCCCCCGGCGCATCCCCCCGACGGCCCTCCGCCAGCACCGCCTCGTCGATGCTGTGCAGCGCCATCAGCTCCTGCGCCTTGGCGCTCAGCGCCTCCGCCTCCTCCGGGAACTCCGTCGCCTCCGCCTTGGCCAGCAGCCCCCGGATCCGCGTCAGGGCCTTCGGCTCACCGTGCGCCGGCGGTACGTACACGGACGCCCCCGGCACCGGCCCCACCGGCTCGATCGCCGGCAGCCGCAGCAGCAGCCGGTACAGCTCCAGCACCGTCGTCGCGCGCGTGAAGCGGTCCGGCGGCCGTTCGCCGCCCGCACGGACGTCCTCCGCCAGTGCCTCCAGGGCCTCCATCTGCGCGGCCCACCGCCCCGGCAGCCGCTCGTACCGCCTCAGCTGGACGCCGACCAGCTCCACCGCGAGCCGTAGGTGCGGCTCCGCCAGCTCGCGACGGACCATTCGTACGACATCCGCCGGCTGCCACCCCCGCTCCCACGCCCGCCCGACCAGCTCCTGCCCGCGCAGCGCGAGCTCGGCGTCGGCGGACGGATCGGCGGCGAGCAGCGAGGCACCCGTGTCCAGATCCGCGTCGCCCTCCGCGTACAACGCGGCGGCCAGCGCCCGCTCCACCGTGTTCCCCACCGGCATCCAAGTGCCTCCTTACGCGCGCGTGCCCGACCGCACAGATCGTCGCAGCTGCCGAACACATCCACGAACCGCTCCCCCGCCCGCCGCCGCGCCGCCGCGCCGCCGAGCGCCGATGTCAGTGGCCGGTGCCACACTCGCACTCGTGAACGACAAGTGGGCGCTGGCCCCCACCGAGGACGGCGGCGCGCGGCTCGTCGCCCTCGGGCGGGACGGGCTGCCCGAGGGGCCCGTGACGCACGAGCCCGAGCTGGCGGAGGCCGTCCGGTCGCGCCCCGGCGTGGAGCGGTGGGTATGGCGCTCGACCGCCGACGTCTACCCGCGCCTGCTCGCCGCCGGAGTCCGCGTGGATCGGTGCTACGACATCGAGGCCGCCGAACTGCTCCTCCTCGGCCACGAGGGCCGTCTCGGCGAGCCCCGTTCGGCGGCGGCGGCCTGGGCCCGGCTGCACCACCTGCCCGTCCCCCCGGACCCGCCCGCCCGCGCTGCCGAGCCCCACCGTCAGTCCTCCCTCTTCGAACCGCCGAGCGGCACCGCCCTGCCCCTCGAAGCCCTGGTCGAGGTGTACGCGGAGCAGCAGCGGCGGCACGAGAAGGCCGAGCACCCCGGCCGGATGCGGCTGCTCACCGCCTCCGAGTCCGCCGGGACGCTGGTGGCCGCCGAGATGCACCGGGCGGGTGTGCCCTGGCGCGCCGACGTCCACCGCGCCCTGCTCCACGACCTGCTCGGCGAGCGGTACGCGGGCGGCGGCGAGCCCCGCCGGCTCGCCGAGCTCGCGGACCAGGTGTCGGCCGCCTTCGGCCGCCGGGTCCGGCCCGACCTGCCCGCCGACGTCATCAAGGCGTTCGCCGAGGCGGGCGTCCAACTGACCTCCACACGCCGCTGGGCCCTGGAGGAGATCGACCATCCGGCCGTGGCCCCGCTGGTCGCGTACAAGAAGCTGTACCGGATCTGGACCGCCCACGGCTGGAGCTGGCTGCACGACTGGGTGCGCGACGGCCGCTTCCGCCCCGAGTACACCCCGGGCGGCACCGTCAGTGGCCGCTGGACCACCAACGGCGGGGGCGCCCTGCAGATCCCCAAGGTCATCCGGCAGGCCGTCGTGGCCGACGAGGGCTGGCGCCTGGTCGTCGCCGACGCCGACCAGATGGAGCCCCGCGTGCTCGCCGCGATCTCCCGCGACCCCGGCCTGATGGAGGTGGCGGGGCACGACGGCGACCTCTACACCGCCCTGTCGGACCGCGCCTTCTCCGGCGACCGAGACCACGCCAAGCTGGCCCTCCTCGGCGCGATCTACGGGCAGACGTCCGGCGACGGCCTCAAGAACCTCGCCGCCCTGCGCCGCCGCTTCCCCCGCGCCGTCGCCTATGTGGACGACGCGGCGAAGGCGGGCGAGGAGGGGCGGCTCGTACGGACCTGGCTCGGCCGCACCAGCCCGCCCGCCGCCGGAGCGGACGACGACGGCGAGGCGGGGCTCCCCCAGCAGGACGGCACGGACCTCCCCGCCCCCGACGGGGAGTTCACCCCCGGCTACGCCTCCACCAACGCCCGCGCCCGGGGCCGTTTCACCCGTAACTTCGTCGTCCAGGGCAGCGCCGCCGACTGGGCCCTGCTGCTGCTCGCCGCGCTGCGACAGGAGCTCGCCACCGCCGGGATGCGGGCCGAGCTGGTCTTCTTCCAGCACGACGAGGCCATCGTGCACTGCCCCGAGGCCGAGGCCCCCCAGGTCGTCCAGGCGATCCGCACGGCCGGCGAACTGGCCGGCCGGATCGCGTTCGGGGAGACCCCGGTGAGGTTCCCGTTCACGACGGCGGTGGTGGAGCGGTACTCGGAGGCGAAGTGAGGCAGCCGGAGGCGGAGTGAGGCAGTCGCCGCCCGTGGGCCGGGCCCTCACCAGTGCCCCGGCGGGCGAGGGTGGAGCCTCTCCGGTCGGCTCGCCGGTTGGGCTCGCCGGTCGGGGCTTACCGGTTGGCCTTACCGGTCGGGCTTGCCAGCCGGCCCTACCGGTTGGCCTAGCGGAGCGTGTCCCACTTCGGGTCCAGCGCTATGCCCTTCAGCTGGGACATTGTCAGCGCCGGCGTCGCGCGCGTCGCCGGGCCGTGCTCGTTGCCCGTGTTGAACGCGCTGATCACCACGCGCAGGTCGCTCTTGCGGATCGTGTCCACCGTCCACCACACCACGCCCGCGCCGCCCTTCTCGCCCGGGCGCTGCTCCTCGCCGACGCGGGTGCCGTTGGGGAGCGTCCACACCGAACCCTGAAGCGGCACACCCCCCATGCCTGGCTGGACGTTGATGCCGACCAGGCTTCGGCCCTTGCCGTCGTCGACGACCGCGAACGCGTAACCACCCTGGTTGCCCTGGTCGACGACCTTGAGAGCCTTCGGGAGGGAGGCAACCAGCTCGCGCTGCATCGAAGCCCCGCTGGGCTCACCCCGCAGCACCGGGTCCGGGCGCGGCACCTTCGCGCCCGCCATGGTCGTCTTCCACACCTCGGCCGTGACGAGCGCCTTCATCTGCCCGCCGGTCAGCGGCGGTTCGACCCGGGTGATCGTCGCGCCCTTCTCGGCAGGCGCGTTGGACTCGGTGGCGTCGATCAGCACGCCCTTCGGGGTGACCAGGGTGGCCCGCCAGCTCTTCGTCTCCTCCCGGCGGTCCGGGTACTCGTACCCCTGGAAGAGCATGAACCGCGAGCCGTCGGGCAGCACCTCCGCCGAGCAGTGGTCGTAGTCCGTGATCGCCTTCGACGGGCAGCTCACATATCCGCCGGCACTCTGGCCCGCCGGATCGATGGTGCTCAGCGCGATACTGACCGCCCCCTTGCCCTTGCCGTCGTCGAAGACGACCGAGGCGGTCGGCATCGAGAACTTGCTGTCCGAGCCGCCCGCGCCCCGCCCATGTTCGTCGCTCGTCCTGCCGTGCGGAAGCAGTCCGATGAGGTTCTTGATCATTTGCTCCGCGCTGACCGACACATGGTCCGGGAGCGTCGACTTCGGCGGCGCCGCCACGGACGCCGACGCGCCGCCCCCGGAGCCCCCGGTGTCGCCGGACGAGCCGCCGACCAGTCCGGACCCCCAGGCGCCGCCGAGGCCCACCGCGGCCAGCGCCACCACACTGCCGGTCACCGTGGCGACCCGGCGCCGGGCAAGCCGGCGGCGACCGCTGATCAAGGCGCCGTCGAGCAGAGCGCGGCTGTCCTGCGGGACGAAGCCGTCGCCGGTGCTGCGCATCGCATCGCCGAGCTGGTCTTCAAAAGGCATGGTGGAACCCCACTCCTCGCTTCGTGGTCAGTGGTTGTTCTTGGTCTGTGATGCCGAACTGCCGTGCTGACGTGCCGACGTGTTGAGGTACTGCCGTACCTCGGTGCTGCCGTACCTCCGTGCTGCCGTACCGCCGTGCTGCTGTACCGCCGTGCTCACCTACTGCCGTACCGCCGTGTCGCCTGCGTGGCTGTTCGCGCTGTCAGAGCGCGGCGAGCTCCGCCAGGCTGCTGCCCAGGTGTTGGCGCAGCTTGGCCAGCGCGCGCACCGAGCGGGTGCGGACCGCGGCAGAGCTGACCCGCATCGCCTCCGCCGTCTCCTCCACGCTGCGGTCCTCCCAGTACCTCAGGACCACCACCGCGCGGTCCTTGGGCGCGAGCAGGGCGAGCGCGTCGAGCAGGGCGAGCCGCAGAGCGGGATCGCCCTCCGTACTCATGGGCCGGTCCGGTAGTTCCCCGAGGGGCCGCTCCTCGGCCGACCGCCTTCGCCGGTGGGTGAGGAACGTACGCACAAGGACCGTCTGCGCGTATCCCGCGGGATTGTCGATCCGGGACATCCGGCCCCACACCGCGTACATCCGCCCCAGCGTCTCCTGGACCAGGTCCTCGGCGAGATGGGTGTCTCCACTGGTCAGCAGACACGCGGCACGGAAAAGATGGCTCGTGCGGCCGGACGCGAACTCAAGGAACTCATCCGTGCGTGCCTGGCGCGCCTGGCGCCCCAGTCTCGGCTGCTTCTGCTGCCCCGGCCTTCTCATGCTCTCCCCCGACCCCTTGACCTCCCCTACACCTCATTGACGCGCCAGGGGCCCGGGAATGTTTCACCCGGCTTCCGCGTCCGCCCCCGCGTCCAGTCCTGCCAGCAGCTCCGCCACCTCGGCGTACGCCTTGCGGTCGCCGCCCTCCAGCGCCTTCAGGGCCCGCTCCCACTGGGACCGCGCCTCCGCCGGACGCCCCCGTGACCGCTCCAGGCGCCCGTACTCACGCCTTCCGAGGCCCTCGGTGTACGCGTCGCACCGCTCGACGGCCTGGTCGAGGAGGTCCGCGCAGGCGGCGTACGCCTCGTCGGTGCGGCCCAGTTCCCCCAGGACCCGCACCAGGCCGACCCAGGACTGGGAGCGCCCGTGCCAGTCGCCCTGTTCGCCGAGAATCCGCAGCGCCCGCTCGAAGTGGCCGACGGCGGCGGCCCATTCGCCGAGGGTGAGGTGGGCGTAGCCGATGTTGCAGTGCGCGGTGTGCACCAGCAGCTCGCTGCCGATGCGGCAGCCGGTCGCGAGGCTGCGTTCGTGGTGGTCGATGGCCAGACGGGCGTCGGTGTGCTCGTACAGGTTGCCGAGGTGGCTGAGGATGATCGCCTCGCCGTAGGCGTCGTCGAGCTCGCGGGTCAGGGTCAGGCTCCGCTCCAGCGCCTCGGCGGCCTCGGCGTACCGGCCGAGGCGCTCCAGGAGCATGCCGCGGTTGGCGAGGGTCCTCTGCGTACGGTTGCGCTCGCCGAGCTCCTGCCACAGCGCGATCGCCTCGTCGTTGAGGGACAGTGCCTCCTCGACGCGGCTGGCCAGGAAGTGCGCCCCGGCGAGGTCCCCGATGGCGTGGGCCTGCGCGAAGCGGTCGCCGCTCGCCCGGGCGGCGCTCAGGACGAACCGGTTGAGATGGCGCAGCGCCGCGTACTTGCCCCGGTACTGGAGATGGCTGAAGTACGCCCGGACCAGCAGGAACACGGTCGGTGAGCGGTGCGCGTACCGCTCGGTCAGCGTGACGACGGCGGGCAGTTCGCGGTCGCCCCAGGCCAGCGCGGCAGCGGTGTCCGCGAAGGGGGCGGCGTCACCGACCGGCTCGGGGACCCGCGCCGGGCCCTCGCGGTCGGGCGGCGCGAGGACCAGGCCGCTCTGCCGGGCCGCCTCGGCGTACCAGCGCAGCCCGCGTTCGACGGCCGCCTCGCGCGCGTCGTCCTGGGCGGCCAGCTCGCGCGCGAAGTCGCGCACGAGGTCGTGCGGCGCGTACCGCCCGTACGAGGTCTCGTCCAGGAGCGCCACCTCGACGAGGCGGTCCAGCGCCGCCGCGGCCCGCCGCTCGGGCAGCCCCATGAGCCGCGCGACGACGGGGACTTCGTACCCCGGAAGGTCGAACGCGCCCAGGCGGCGCAGCGCCAGCGCGGCGTCCGGATCGAGGGCGCCGAGCGCGACGGCGAGGGAGCGTCGCACACTCAGGTCGTCGTACTCCAGGTGGTCGAGGCGCCCGTCCTGGGCATCGAGGAGTCCGGCGAGCGCGTCGGGGGTGAGCGCGCTGCGGGCGGCGAGCCGGGCCGCCGCGACGCGCAGCGCCAGCGGCAGCCGGCCGCACAGGTCGACCAACCGGGACGCCCCATCGGCCAGTTCGCGCCCCGAGACCGCCCGCAGCAGGCCCAGACTCTCGGCCGCCGTCATCGGGGCGAGCGGAAAGCGGCTCGCCCCGTCGAGCGCGGCCAGCGGCGAACGGCTGGTGACGACCACCGCGCAGCCGCCGCCCGCGGGGAGCAGCGGTCGCACCTGGGCCGCGGAGCCCGCGTCGTCGAGGACGAGGAGCGTACGGGTCGGGGCCAGCCGGGACCGCAGCAGCGCGGAGGCGGCATCGGGCGTGTCGGGGATGTTGCGCGAGTCGACGCCCAGCGCGTTGAGCAGCGCGGCGAGCGCCTGGATCGGCGGGAGCGCGGTGAGGCCCGGGGTGGCGCCGCGCAGGTTCAGATACAGCTGCCCGTCCGGGAACTCCTCGCGCAGGGCGTGCGCCACGTGGACGGCGAGCGCACTCTTGCCGACTCCGGCCATGCCGGTGATCACGGCGAGGGGGACGTTCTCCTGCGGGGCGGGCCGTTCGGGCGATGCCGCCGCTGGGGCGAGCGGTCGTGTGGGGGCGGTGGAAGAAGGTTCTGTGAGGACAGCGACGTCTGTGATGTCGGTGAGCACGGCCGGGTCGGCGTGAGGTGTGGGGCCGCACAGGGTGAGAACAGGGGCACTGGGAGCCGGGTGGGGGCGGGCCTTCCCCCGCCGCCGGGTCAGGACAGCCGTCAGCTCGGCCACCAGCTCGTCACGGCCGGTGAAATGGGCCGGCCCGGGCGGCAACTGGGCCGGTGCGGGCAGCTTCGCGCGCGGGGTGGGCTCCCGCAGGATCTCGCGGTGCGCCTCCTGGACGGCGGGTCCCGGGTCCACGCCCAGTTCCTCCACCAGGGTGCGCCGCAGCCGCTGGTGCACGGCGAGCGCCTCCGCCTGCCGTCCCGTGCGGTGCAGCACCAGCATCAGCTGCCGGTGAAAGGCTTCACGCAGCGGGAACTGCCCGGCCAGCGCCGCGAGCTCCGGCCCGATCCGCTCATGGCGGCCGAGCCGCAGCTCCGCCTCGTACTTCCCCTCCAGGACGAGCAGCCGGGTCTCGACGAGCCGCTGGACGAGGGCGGGCTCGCCGTCCTCCGGGTCGTAGAGCCCGCTGAGCGGGGCGCCGCGCCACAGCGCGAGGGCGGCGGTGGTCTCCTCGGCCACCACCGGCCAGTCGCCTCGCTTGTACGCGTCGAGTGCCACGCGCGCGTGGGCCTCGAACACCTGGATGTCGAGCTCCCCCGGGTCGATCCGGAGGACGTACCCCGGCGGCACAGCCCGTATCCGGTCATCCGAGTCGAGCAGCCGTCGCAGTCGGGCCACGTGGTTGTGCAGGGACGCGGTGGCGGAGGCGGGCGGTTCATCTCCCCACAACGCCAGCTTCAGATCGTCGATGGGGACGACCCGGCCGGGCCGCGTCAGAAGGGCCGCGAGCAGTGACCTGATCTTGCCGCTGCCGACCGGTGCGCCTTCCAGGATCAGCGGACCGAGCAGGCTGAATCGCACACACACCCCGAGCTCCACCGGTTCCCCCACTGCCCGTCCACCGGCTGCCCCGTCGACCGTTGGCCACATGTTAGCGATCTGTTGGTGAGCGCTGATTAGATCTTTCCATCGGATCCGGTCCGCCGGTGCTCAGTGGACGACCACACTCGGGGGAGTGTCGCCGTCGGAGCGGAACCGAAGGACAGAGAGGTCCTCGGGCATCCCAGGTGAATGCCCGGGGACCTCGTCCGTCTGCTTCCATCAGGAAGCTTGTTCGTGGCTGGTGCCGTCGCCTGCGCGGTGCGGCGCCCACGCCCGCCGGACCGCCGGACCCGTCAGGGGGGCGCGACGGTCTCCTGCTCCCAAGACCCGCCGGTCAGACCCGTGCCGCTTCCCCGCTCGCCCCGTCGAGCAGCGACGCGATGTACTCCTCCAGCCGTCCGGCCAGCAGCTCGGGCGTCAGATCCGTACGCCCCAACTCCCGCCACGGACCTGCGACCTTCTCGGCGTCCGGCGCGTAGGCCAGCGCGTCCAGGAGCTGCCAGTACAGCAGCCCGGCGCCCAGCCGTCCGCCCCCGGCGGTGTAGCGCGCCACGAACTCCCGCGCGGCCCCTATCCCGTGCAGGAGCGCGAGCGCCGTCGAGCAGTGCGCCACGTCGAACGCCGCCGGGCCCCATGACGTCTCCACCCAGTCCACGACCCCGCTGATCCGCAGCTCGTCGCCCGCGCCGCTGAACAGCACGTTCCCCGGGTGGAAGTCCCGGTGCAGGAAGCACCCCTCGTACGCGGGCGGCGGCTGCCGGATGACATCGGTTGCCCGGCGCCAGAGGTCGGGCCGCGCGGTGTCGTGGGGGACGCGCACACGGTCGGCGGAGGTCCACGGCTCGTACTCCCTGGGCCGGTCGCCCTCCGGTACCCGGATGCGGTGGATGCCCAGCAACTGCCCCGCCAGCAACGCGATCCGCTGTTCCAGATCCGTCTCGTCGACCCGGACCGCGCCCTCCAGACGGGTCATCAGGAGCGAGGGGTGGTCGCAGTACTCCCCTCGCGGATCAGCCGCCACGAGTACGGGCGCGGGCACGTCCGTCCCGGCCAGGAGCTGGAGCACCTCGGCCTCGCGCGCGAGGAGGCCCGCCGCGTGCCGCCGATAGAAGGGCTTGGCGAAGGACCGCAGGACCAGCTCCCGCCGCGCCCCTTCGTCCTCCGACCCCTCCGACCCCTCTGTCCTCTCCGTCCCCCTCGTCCTCCCCGTCCACTCCGTACGCACCGCTCGCATCTGGGACGTCCAGCCACCCCGCAGCGCCACCGCATCCCGTACGCGCTCGCCCTCCGGAAGGTGCTCCTCCACCCACCGGCGGGTCAGCTCCCAGCCGTCCGCGCCCAGGTCGTCCAGGACCGCGTCCACGAAGTGCCCACGCTCGGCCGGGTGCTCCCGGAACCAGACCCCGAGGCGGTGGTGCGCTCCCTCGTACACAAGGCGGGTGAAGCGGGACTCGTTCCCGGCTGCCAGCGCCTCGGTCACGGCCTCGGTGACGGCGTACGGAATGATCTCGTCCACCTCGGGCATGGCCAGGACCACCCGCGTGCGCAGCGCCCGGAAGACCTCCAGGGCGCGGGAGTCGCGCCAGCTGTCGGGTGTACGGAGGATCTCCGTGAAGCGCGAGACGGGCGCGCCGGGCGGCGTGCCGGGTGCTCCCGGCTCGGCCCCGAACGGTTCGGACCAGGCCGCGTCCGCGTACACGGCAGGGGCGCACAGGCCGATCCCCGCGACCCGGGAACCGTACTGCGCGGCCAGGTCGGCGACGGTGTGACCGCTCATGCTGAAGCCGGCCAGCACCAGGCTGTGGCCGGGCGGGACATACGCGTCGATCGCCGCCCGCGCCTGCCGGAAACGGCGCTCCAGGCTCAGCTCCGCGAGCTCGCCGCTGGAGGCGCCGTGACCGGAGAAGTCGAGGGCGAGAACGCGGTGGCCACGGGAGCGGAAGTCCTCGCCCAGCTCGGCAAGCCGTGCCTTGTCGCCGGTGCCGGCGCCGTGCAGCAGGACGACCGTGACGGAGGGGATCACTCCGTCCGGCTCTGCCACCGCGCAGCTGATCCGCTCCCCGTCGAAGTCCCCGATCAGTTCGCCGTCGAACTCCCCCACCACGTCAGCCCCATGGGTCAGGCCTGCCCTGCCCGTGACATTCTTCGAGCCCGCCAAACCCTTCGAGCCCGCCAAACCCGCCAAGTCCTTCAAACCCGTCAAGTCCGTCATGTGAGTCGCTCCCCCGCTCCCCGTCGGTCCCCCGTCGGTCCCCCGTCGATCTCGGTGACCCCACCCTAAAGTCACGGTCTGACAACGCCCGCCGCCGAGGTCACCGCATCGGTGGCAGCGCCCGGCACAGCGCGTCCAGCGCCGCCTGATAGCCGTGGTCGGGCGGGGTCGCGTAGCCGACGACCAGACCGTCCTGGGCGGGCATGGACGCGTCCGGGTGGCGGTACCCGGCGAGCCCGTCGAGAGCGATTCCCTGCCGGGCCGCGGCCTCCAGGGCGGCGCCCTCGGTGCCCGCCGGCAGTCTCAGGACGGCGTGCAGCCCGGCCGCGATCCCGGCGGCCGTGATGTGCGGGGCGTGCTCGTCGAGCGCGGCGAGGAGCTGGTCGCGGCGGGACCGGTAGCGCTGTCGCATCCGCCGCACATGCCGGTCGTACGCACCGCTGTCGATCAGGTCCGCCAGGGTCAGCTGGTCCAGGACGCTCGCCCACGCCTCGCGCATCCCCTTGGCCGCGAGCACCGGCTCGACCAGCTGCTCCGGCAGCACCATCCAGCCGAGCCGCACCGCCGGGGACAGGCTCTTGCTGACCGAGCCGAGGTAGACGACCCGCTCGGGGTCGAGCCCCTGGACCGCGCCGACGGGCTCGCGGTCGTAGCGGAACTCGCCGTCGTAGTCGTCCTCCAGGAGCACCCGGCCCCGGGCGCGCGCCCAGTCCACGGCCGCCGCTCGGCGCTCGGGGTGGAGCGGTCCGCCGGTCGGGAACTGGTGGCCGGGCGTGAGCAGCGCGGCCCGTACGCCTTTGAGCTCCGGGCGCCGGGAAAGCTCCGTCACGCGCGCGCCCTGCTCGTCGAGTCCGACCGGCACGGTCCGTACGCCCTCCGCGGCCAGCAGGGAACGGTGGAAGGCGAGTCCGTACGACTCCACGGCGACCGGGCCGCGCAGCACCTGGCCGCCGAAGAGCAGCCGCAGGGCGTGGGCGAAGCCGGAGCAGACCACGATGCGGTCGGGCGTGGTGCGCACTCCCCGTACGCGCGCGAGGTAGTCGGCGAGCGCCCGGCGCAGTTCGATACGGCCCTGGGGATCACCCGGGCCGAAGGCCTCGTTCGGGGCCGCGTTGAGCGCCCGACGGGCACAGGAGAGCCAGGGGCCACGCGGAAACGATCCGGCGTCCGGCTGGCCCTGCATCAGATTGTGGGCCGGTCCTGCCGCGGCCCGTGGCGGCGGCTCCACGGCCACGCGCGCGGGCCGTACGGGCTCGGCGCGGGGCGCCACCCGGGTGCCCGAGCCCTGTCGCGCGGTCAGCCAGCCCTCGGCGACGAGCTCCGCGTACGCCTGGGAGACGGTGTTCCGGGCGATCCCGAGATCGGCGGCGAGCGAGCGGTAGGGCGGCAGCCGGGTCCCGGGC
The DNA here is from genome assembly GCF_055580545.1 of Streptomyces sp. NPDC031670. Lineage (NCBI taxonomy): Bacteria > Bacillati > Actinomycetota > Actinomycetes > Kitasatosporales > Streptomycetaceae > Streptomyces > Streptomyces sp. NPDC031670. Next base: position 95,090 of record NZ_JBVILC010000016.1, read on the forward strand.
GCCAGCCGTCCGTCCTGGACGGCCGAGCGCAGCGCGCGCGTGAGGGCGGCCCGACGACTGCCGGATCCGGCCAGTTCCACGTGGAGGTCGGCACCGATCCGCTCCGCGGAATTGACCCATGAGTCCGCCATGAAACACCCGCCCTGTACGTGGTCGCCGACAGCTCAGCCTAGGGGGCGCGATCATCCGGGGAGTCCACGTCAAGCTCCACACTTGAACGGCACGACAGGCCCCGCTGGTCGTGAACATGCCCTGCTCCAGCGGCACTTGAGCGCCGGTGGAAGGCGTGCCGTACTGGCCAACTGCCCCACCCCTGGCGCGGGTTCCGTGGCAGGATTCCGAGCCCTCGGACGCGGGGGATCACGGGGGGAGGTCCGCGGGGGATCGAAGGACCCCGGATGATCCCGGAGCGACCGCAGGGCTCAGGAGATCGATGAGGATCACAGGGGAGAGCAAGGCATGATCACACGCAGGTCGTTCATCGGGATGGCGGGCGCCGGGGCCGCGGCCCTGTCGCTGTCGGGGTTCACCACCGCCACCGCCACGACCGCCAGCCAGTGGGACCGGCTGCGCGCGAATCTGACGGGCACACTGGTGCTGCCGTCCGACGCCTCGTACACGGCGGCCAAGACCGTCGAGTACGGCCAGTACAGCCTCACCAATCCGCAGGCCGTCCTGTACGCGGCGAACGCCAACGACGTGACGACCGGCCTGATCTTCGCCCAGTACCACGACATTCCGGTGACGGCCCGCAGCGGCGGCCACAGCGGCGGCGGCTACTCCACCACCACCGGCCTGGTCATCGACGTCTCCCGGCTGAACGCGGTGAGCGCCGGCTCCGGCACGGCGACCATCGGCGGCGGTACGCAGCTGGTCGACGTCGTCAACGGCCTCGGCGCGAACGGCCTCGCCATCCCGGGCGGCATGTTCCCGACCGTGTCGGTCGGCGGTTTCCTCCAGGGCGGCGGCGTCGGCCTGCTCACCCGCAACTCCGGGCTCGGCGCCGACAAGGTGACCGCGGCCAAGGTCGTCCTCGCCAGCGGCCGTCAGGTCACCGCCTCGCCGACCTCCAACCCGGACCTGTACTGGGCGATCCGCGGTGGCGGCGGCGGCAACTTCGGAATCGTGACCCAGTACACGGTCACCCCGACCGCCGTCCCGAACCTGAACGTGGCCGAGCTGCTGTTCAGTTACGACCACGCGGTCGGCGCGATGCACGGCCTCACGCAGTGGCTGGAGACGGCGCCCACCACGTTCGGCAGCCGCTCCAACATCGATCTGTTCGACTCGGCGGCGGGCAACGCCCCGCTGGTGACGCTCCTGGTCACCTCGATCGGTACGCGCGCGGAGTTCGACACCGAGATAGCCCGGCTGATCGCGCTGACCGGCGCGGCCCCGATCCAGCAGAACGTCTACACGGACACCTACAAGTCCGCGATGATGAAGATCTTCGGGTGCGGTTCGTACTCGCAGCAGCAGTGCCACAACAACACCTGGGACCCGGCGAACGGCAAGCTCGCCCCGTTCGGCCATGTCCTGGGCCGCGGCCGGCTGCTCAGCAGGTCCCCTTCGGAGACCGAGTGGGCGCGGCTGGTCGGCGTGTTCGACACCGAGCGCACGGCCGGCCACTTCCACAAGTTCGAGATCATGGCGCTGGGCGGCGCGGCCAACAAAGTCTCGCGCGCGTCCACCGCGTACGTGCACCGCGACAGCACCCTGCTGATGTCGTACTACACGTTCGCCTTCGGCATCCTCTCGGGCGACCAGCTCGCCTCCGGCCAGCGCTTCGTCGACAACGGGTTCACCGCGGTCGACCCGATCTCCGGGGGCGAGTCCTACCAGAACTTCATCGACCCGGCGCTGACGGACTGGCGCCAGGCGTACTACGGGGCGAACTACGACCGCCTGTCGTACATCAAGTCCAAGTACGACCCGTACGGCGTGTTCTCGTTCGCCCAGGGCATCGACTGACCCGGACCCCGGAGGTCAGCGCAGCAGCTGAGGCCAGGCCGGAACGTCCACGGCCTGGCCTTTGGTCGCGAACATGAAAGAACCCCAGGTCACGGCGAGTGAGTCCTGGGGTTCTTCCGGAGCCGCCTTCGGGATTCGAACCCGAGACCTACGCATTACGAGTGCGTTGCTCTGGCCAACTGAGCTAAGGCGGCGCGCCGTGCGCACCATGGTGCGATCAGCAACGCGGCCAAGTCTACACAGTTCCGCGGGGTGCTCCTGACCACCCCTGTTCGAGGGACTCGCGCAGCTCAGGTGCACTTCTTGTCGGCGGGTGGGGCCGTGCCCTCAAGGAGGTAGGTGTTGATCGCGGTGTCGATGCAGTCGCTGCCCCGGCCGTACGCCGTGTGGCCGTCGCCGTCGTAGGTGAGGAGCCTGCCGGAGGCCAACTGGGAGGCGAGGGCCTTCGCCCATTTGTAGGGGGTCGCCGGGTCGCGGGTGGTGCCGACCACCACGATCGGCGCCGCGCCCTTCGCCTCGATGCGGTGCGGGGTGCCGGTGGCCTTGACCGGCCAGTACGCGCAGTTCAGGATCGCCCAGGCGAAGCCCTCACCGAAGACCGGGGAGGCCTTCTCGAAGGACGGGAGCGCGGCGGTCACCGCGTCGGGGCCGGAGAAGGCGGGGGGCAGGTCGAGGCAGTTCACGGCCGCGTTGGCGTACATGAGGTTGGCGTACTTCCCCTCCGCGTCCCGCTCGTAGTACGAGTCGGCCAGGGCCAGCAGGCCCCCGCCGTCGCCGTGCATCGCGCGCGTGAGGCTGGAGCGCAGTTCGGGCCAGGTCGCCTCGTCGTACATCGCGGCAATCACACCGGTCGTGGCGAGCGACTCGCCGAGCTTGCGGGACTCGCCCGTCTCCACCGGCTTCGCGTCGAGCTCCGCGAAGAACCTCTTCAGGCGCGCCGACGCGTCCGCCACCGAGGCCGTGCCCAGCGGGCAGTCCTTGCGCGGGACGCAGTCCGCAGCGAACGACTGGAACGCCGTCTCGAAGCCCGCCGTCTGGTCGCGGTTCATCTCCAGGGCCGGCAGGGACGGGTCGATCGCCCCGTCGAGGACCAGGCGGCCGGTGCGCTCCGGGAACAGCTCGGCGTAGGTCGCGCCCAGGAACGTGCCGTAGGAGGCGCCCACGTAGTGCAGCTTCTCGTCGCCGAGGAGCTGCCGCAGGATGTCCATGTCGCGGGCCGCCTCGATGGTGGAGACGTGCGGCAGGATCTTGCCCGAGCGTTTCTCGCAGCCCTGCGCGAACTTCTTGAACGAGGTCTCCAGCGCGGCCTTCTCGGCGGCGTCGTCCGGGGTCTGGTCGACCTGGGTGTACGCGTCCATCTCGTGGCTCGTCAGGCATTCGACGGGCTCGCTGCGGGCCACGCCGCGCGGGTCGACCGCCACCATGTCGTACCGCGCCCGGACCGGGGCGGGGTAGCCCAGGCCCGCGTACTGCTGGAGGTAGCCCACGGCCGTGCCGCCCGGCCCGCCCGGGTTGACCAGGAGCGAGCCGATCCGCTTGCCCGGGCCCGTGGCCTTCTTGCGGGCGACCGCGAGTTTGACGGCGGTGCCCGTCGGATCGGCGTAGTCGAGCGGCGCCTTCATGGTGGAGCACTCGAAGCCCGGTACGCCGCACTCCCGCCAGTTGAGCTTCTGCTCGTAGTACGTACGCAGCGCGGCCGTGGCCTGGGCGCCCGCCGCCGAGGTGGTGGAGGCCGTCGCGGTGGTGGACGAGCCGCCCGACGAGCATCCGGAGACGAGGAGTCCCGCGGTCGCGACGGCGAGGGCGGAGGAACGGAGCAGACGCCTGGTGTCCATCCCCGGAGCGTAACCGGGGAGTGACGGCATGTGCCCTGTCGGCGGGGGCACGAGGGCTCGTACGAGTGAGCCGGTCAATGCGGGCGACCGCGTGTCGGGCCACGGTCCCGGCGGCTCAGGCCCACCGGCTCAGGCGCACCGGCCCAGACCCGGCGGCCCAGACCCAACGGCTCAGGCCCGGCGGCACAGGCCCGGCGGCACAGGCCCGGCGGCTCAGCCCGCGCGCAGCGCCAGCGTCATCGCCTCCACCGCGAGCAGCGGCGCCACGTTGCGGTCCAGCGCCTCGCGGCAGGCCAGGACCGCCTCTATCCGGCGCAGGGTGCCCTCGGGTGTGGAGCCGCGGGCGACGCGGTCCACTCCGTCGCGCACCTCCTCGTTCGCCAGGGCGATACGGGAGCCGAGCTGGAGCGCCAGGACGTCCCGGTAGAAGCCGGTGAGGTCGGTGAGGGCGAGGTCGAGGCTGTCCCGCTGCGTACGCGTCTTGCGGCGCTTCTGGCGGTCCTCCAGCTCCTTCATCGCTCCGGCGGTACCGCGGGGCATACGGCCGCCGGCCTGGCCGCCGAGCGCCGCCTTGAGGTCCTCGGTCTCCTTGACGTCGACCTCTTCGGCGAGCTGCTTGGCGTCCTCGGCGGCGGTGTCGACCAGCTCCTGGGCGGCCTTGAGGCAGCCGCCCACGTCCTCGACCCTCAGCGGCACCTTCAGCACGGCGGCCCGGCGGGCCCGCGCGCGCTCGTCGGTGGCCAGCCTGCGGGCCCGGCCGATGTGGCCCTGGGTGGCGCGGGCGACGGCGAGAGCGGTCTCCGCAGGGATGCCGTCCCGGCGGATCAGCACATCGGCGACGGCCTCCACCGGCGGTGTCCGCAGCGTCAGATGGCGGCAGCGCGAGCGGATCGTGGGCAGCACATCCTCCAGCGAAGGCGCGCACAGCAGCCACACCGTGCGCGGCGCGGGCTCCTCCACGGCCTTCAGGAGCACATTGCCCGCGCCCTCGGTCAGCCGGTCGGCGTCCTCCATGACGATCACCTGCCAGCGGCCGACGGCGGGGGAGAGCTGGGCGCGCCGGACCAGGTCGCGGGTCTCCTTCACGCCGATGGAGAGCAGATCGGTGCGGATGATCTGCACGTCCGCGTGCGTACCCACCAGCGAGGTGTGGCAGCCGTCGCAGAACCCGCAGCCGGGCTGACCGCCCAGCGCCCGGTCGGGGCTGACGCACTGGAGCGCGGCGGCGAACGCGCGCGCCGCCGTGGAGCGGCCCGATCCCGGCGGCCCGGTGAACAGCCACGCGTGCGTCATCTTCGACGCGTCCGGAACGGGCTCTCCGGCCGAGACCGCGGTCACCAGCGTGTCCGCGTCGCGCGCGGCGGCGGCCAGCTGCTCCTGCACCCGGTCCTGGCCGACCAGGTCGTCCCACACCGTCATGGGTCACCGCCTCCGCGCTCTGTTCCGCCCCGTACGTCCCCGCTACGACCCCATTGTGAGGGAGGGGTCGGACAATCCCGTCCGGGACGGCCTTCCCGCAGGTCAGCGGCGGCGGCCCCGGCTGCCGTCCTCGTCGTCGGGGTGCGGCCCGAGCAGTTCGTCGGCGAGGGTGGGCAGATCGTCGAGCGGGGTCTCCTCGGCCCAGTCGGAACGCCGCTTGGGCCGCCTGGCACCCTTCTTCGACTGCGCCCCGGACCCGGCCCCCGTCTCCGCGCCGGACTCCGCGCCCAGCCGCTCGGGGTCGACCTGCGGCAGCTCCCGCGTCCGCTCGTTCGCCCGTTCGGGCTGCTCCGGCCCGGACCTCTCCCGCTCGTCGCGGAAGATCCCGGGCGGGAACCGGCCGGCGTCCCCGGCCCCGTCCCGTACGGGCGGCAGCACGGCCGTCTCCTCCGCGTCCCGTACGGGCGGCAGCACGGTCGTCTCGTCGGCCTCGGCCGGGACCTGCGGCAGCACCGTGGTCTCGGCGGCGTCCGGGGCGGAGGTCTCCGCGCCCGGCACCCGGACTTCCTGGGTGACCTCGTTGGGGCTGACCCCGGGGCCGGCCTCACGGGCCGCGGCCGGGTCCACGACAGGTGTCGGGACCGTCACCTCGGCGGCCGACTCGGCCACGGGCTTCCGCTTCGCGCGCGTGGCCGCGGTGGGGTCCGTGCTCTTCGCCGCAGCCGCAGCCGGGCTCGCGCCCGCGTCCGCGGCCTTCGACGCCGCCGCGGAGGTCGCGGCCGAAGCCGTCGCCGCCGCCGCGGTCGCCGCGGTCGCCGCCTCGGCGAGACGCCGGGCCTCCTCCGCCCGCCGCAGCGCCTCCTCGGCCTTGCGCTGCTTCTCCAGGCGGCGCTCCTCGGCCTCGGCGCGCAGCCGGGCCTGCTCCTCGGCCTGCTTGCGCAGCCGTTCCTGCTCGGCCGCGGCGGCCTTGGCCTCCGCCTCGCGCCGGACGCGCTCCTCCTCGGCGAGACGCCTGGCCTCCTCGGCCCGCAGCCGCGCCTCCTCGGCCTGACGCTCCTCCTCGCGGCGGCGCGCCTCCTCCAGCTCGCGCCGCTTGCGCTCCTCCTCCTCGGCGCGCAGCTTGGCGAGCTGCGCCTGCCGCTCACGCTCCAGGCGCTCTTCCTCGGCCTTGCGCGCGGCCTCTTCCTCGGCCTTGCGCCGGGCCTCCTCCTCGGCCGCCCTGCGCGCCTCCTCCTGGGCCTTCACCTCGGCCTCGGAGAGCGGCAGCATCCGGTCCAGCCGGTGGCGTACGACGGTGGTGACGGCCTCGGGCTCCTGGGACGCGTCCACCACCAGGTAGCGGGACGGATCGGCAGCCGCGAGGGTGAGGAACCCGGCCCGTACGCGCGCGTGGAACTCGGGCGGCTCCGACTCCAGCCGGTCCGGGGCCTCGGTGAACCGCTCGCGCGCGGTCTCCGGCGCCACGTCGAGGAGCACGGTCAGGTGCGGTACGAGTCCGTCGGTCGCCCAGCGGTTGATCCTGGCGACCTCCGTCGGCGACAGATCGCGTCCGGCGCCCTGGTAGGCGACCGAGGAGTCGATGTAGCGGTCCGAGATGACGATCGCGCCGCGCTCCAGGGCGGGGCGGACCAGCGAGTCGATGTGCTCGGCGCGGTCCGCCGCGTACAGCAGGGCCTCGGCCCGGTTGGAGAGCCCGGCGCTGGAGACGTCGAGCAGGATCGAGCGCAGCCGCTTGCCGACCGGGGTGGCGCCCGGCTCGCGGGTCACCACGACCTCGTGGCCCTTGGCCCTTATCCACTCGGCCAGCGCCTGCGCCTGTGTGGACTTGCCCGCGCCGTCGCCGCCCTCCAGGGCGATGAAGAAGCCGGTGGCGGCCGGGGCCTGCACCGGGTCGGCGCCGCGCACCGCGTCCCGCAGGTCGCGCCGCAGCGGGACGCCCTGCCGGTCGTCGGTCTTGGCCAGCACGACCGCGGCGACCGGCAGCAGCAGCGCGCCGACCAGCATCAGGGTGAAGCCGGCGCCGCCGTGCGCGAAGACGAACCCGTCACCCGCGAGGCGGTGCGGGCCGATGGCGGCGGCGACCAGCGGGGCGAGGATCGCGCCGAGCCCGATCGCGACCCGTACGACCGCCTGGAGGTGGTCGGTGGTGCGGGCCCGGCGGTACTCCTCGGTCTCCTGGTCGATCAGCGTGTGGCCGCTGTTGGCGGCGACACCGGCCGCGAGACCGGCGGCCAGCGCGATGAACAGTACGGTCGCCGTGTCCGGTACCAGGCCCATCGCGAGCAGCGCGACACCGGTGAGGGCGATGGCGAGGGCCAGCAGCCGCCGACGCGAGAGCACCGGCAGCACCTTGGGCGCCACGCGGACGCCGGCGCCCGTGCCGCCGACCAGCGCGAGGACCAGCAGGGCGAACGAGGCCGGGCCGCCGTCCAGGTCCGCGGCGTGCAGTACGGCGACGGCCGCCGCGGCGGCGATCGCGCCCGCGACGGCGCCGCAGGCCAGGACGAGCAGCGGGACCGCGCCCGTACGCCCCCTGTCGGGACCGGCGCCGGTCGAGGGCCTGCGCAGGCCCTCCAGCGGCGAGCGGGCGCGCGGAGTGACCGAGTCCGGGAGTTGGAGCATCGCCAGGACGGAGACGGACGCGGCGAAGAGTCCGGCCGCCAGATACGAGCCGAGGGCCGCCTGGTGGAGCGTGAACCAGTCGACGCCCTTGCCGAACCCCTTGCTGACCAGCGCGGCCACCAGCAGAGCGGCAGCCGCCGCGGGCACGGAGGCGAACGTCGTACGGAGCGACAGGCGCCGCAGCGCGTCCAGGTGGTCCGGCAGGGGGCGCACAGCGGCGCCCTCCAGCGGCGGCGCGGGCAGCAGCGCGGGCGCCGCGCTCTCCTTGCACACCGTCCAGAAGCGTTCGGCGGCCCCGGCCACGAAGGCGGTTCCCAGCACGAAGAAGAGCGCGTCGTCGGGGGTCCAGTCGATCCACAGCGGCGCGATGATCAGCAGCGCGGCGCGTACGCCGTCGGCCCCGATCATCGTCCAGCGCCGGTCCAGCGGGCCGCTGGGCGCGGTCAGCGCGGAGACGGGTCCCAGCAGCAGCGCCCCGAAGAGGAACGTCGCGAGGACGCGGGCACCGAGCACCGCGGCCACGGCGAAGGCCGCGCCCCGGTAGCCGCCGCCGAGGGCGTCCTCCAGGACGGCCGCCTGGAGCGCCAGCAGCAGCAGGACGAGGACGGCGAGGGCGTCACCGATCCCGCCCACGAACTGCGCGCTCCACAACCGCCGCAACGGCGGAATGCGCAACAGGGCTCGTACGGACCGCTCGCGGGAGTCGGCGGCTAGGGCGTCGGAGACGGGGCTCACGACCGGGGGGGTCGTCCCTGCGCCTTCGGAGCTCTGGGGATGCTCGGCTCGCGTCATCCGCCCAGCCTATCCGGAGCGCCCAGGTCCCCGAGGGGCCGCCCGAACATACGGGCGGGATCCTCGCGCACAGGCGGGGGGGGGGGGGGGGGGGGGGGGGGGGGGGGGGGGGGGGGGGGGGGGGGGGGGGGGGGGGGGGGGGGGGGGGGGGGGGGGGGGGGGGGGGGGGGGGGGGGGGGGGGGGTGGGGTACGGGGCTGGGGGTATGACCAGGTAGAGAGGG
>NZ_JBVILC010000016.1:103959-178148 GCF_055580545.1 Streptomyces sp. NPDC031670
TTCCCCCCCCCTCCCCCCCCCCCCCCCCCCACACCAACCCCCCCCCCCCCCCCCCCCCACCCCTCCCCCCCCCCCCCCCCCCCCCCCCCCCCGCCCGGCTTCCGTTCCGCTCCCTCCGGCGCGCGCGGCGCCTTCGGGTCCTACTCGGCGGCGGCCGTCTTCTTCGCCGCCGTCTTCTTGGCCGGAGCCTTCTTCGCCGTGGCCGCGGTCTTCTTGGCGGCCGTCTTCTTCGCCGCGGTCTTCTTCGCGGGCGCCTTCTTGGCCGCGGCCTTCTTCGCCGTCTTCTTCGCGGGCGCCTTGGCACGCTTCTCGGCGAGCAGCTCGTACCCGCGCTCCGGCGTGATGTCCTCCACGCTGTCCCCGGTCCGCAGGGTCGCGTTGGTCTCGCCGTCCGTGACGTACGGGCCGAAGCGGCCGTCCTTCACGACGACCGGCTTCTCGCTGACCGGGTCGGTGCCGAGCTCCTTGAGCGGCGGCTTCGCAGCCGCGCGCCCCCGTGCCTTGGGCTGGGCGTAGATCGCCAGCGCCTCTTCCAGGGTGATGGAGAAGAGCTGGTCCTCCGTCTCCAGCGAACGCGAGTCCGTGCCCTTCTTCAGATACGGCCCGTACCGCCCGTTCTGCGCGGTGATCTCCACGCCCTCGGCGTCGGCGCCCACCACCCGCGGCAGCGACATCAGCTTCAGCGCGTCCTGGAGGGTGACCGTGTCCAGGGCCATCGACTTGAAGAGCGAGGCCGTCCGCGGCTTGACCGCGTTCTTGCCCGTCTTCGGCGTGCCCTCCGGCAGGATCTCGGTCACGTACGGCCCGTAGCGGCCGTCCTTCGCCACGATCTGGTTGCCGCTCACCGGGTCGGTGCCCAGCTCGAAGTCGCCGCTCGGCTTGGCGAGCAGCTCCTCCGCGAGCTCCACGGTCAGCTCGTCGGGTGCCAGGTCCTCCGGCACGTCGGCGCGCTGGTGACCCTCGGCGTCCTTCTCCCCGCGCTCGATGTACGGCCCGTAACGGCCGACCCGCAGCACGATCCCGCTGCCCACGGGGAAGGAGGAGATCTCGCGCGCGTCGATCGCGCCGAGGTCCGTGACCAGCTCCTTCAGACCGCCGAGGTGGTCCCCGTCGCCGTTCCCGGCGTCGGAGGCGATACCCGCGCCGGCCTCGCCCGCACCGAAGTAGAACCGCTTGAGCCACGGCACCGACTTGGCCTCGCCGCGCGCGATGCGGTCGAGGTCGTCCTCCATGCGCGCGGTGAAGTCGTAGTCGACGAGCCGGCCGAAGTGCTTCTCCAGCAGGTTGACCACGGCGAAGCTCAGGAAGGACGGCACCAGCGCCGTGCCCTTCTTGAAGACGTAGCCGCGGTCCAGGATCGTGCCGATGATCGACGCGTACGTCGACGGACGGCCGATCTCGCGCTCTTCCAGCTCCTTGACCAGGGAGGCCTCGGTGTACCGGGCCGGGGGCTTGGTCGCGTGGCCGTCCGCGGTGATCTCCTCGGCCGACAGCGCGTCGCCCTCGGCGACCTGCGGCAGACGCCGCTCGCGGTCGTCCAGCTCCGCGTTCGGGTCGTCGGCGCCCTCGACGTAGGCCTTCATGAAGCCGTGGAAGGTGATCGTCTTGCCGGACGCGGTGAACTCCGCGTCCCGCCCGTCGCTCGTCCGGCCCGCGATCTTCACGGTGACGGAGTTGCCGGTCGCGTCCTTCATCTGGGACGCGACGGTCCGCTTCCAGATCAGCTCGTAGAGCCGGAACTGGTCGCCGGTCAGGCCCGTCTCGGCCGGAGTGCGGAAACGATCACCCGAGGGGCGGATCGCCTCGTGCGCCTCCTGCGCGTTCTTGACCTTGCCGGCGTACGTCCGCGGCTTCTCCGGGAGGTAGTTCGCGCCGTACAACTGCGTGACCTGCGCACGCGCCGCCGACACCGCGGTGTCGGAGAGCGTGGTGGAGTCCGTACGCATATACGTGATGAAGCCGTTCTCGTACAGCTTCTGGGCGACCTGCATGGTGGCCTTGGCCCCGAAGCCGAGCTTGCGGGAGGCCTCCTGCTGGAGGGTCGTCGTACGGAACGGGGCGTACGGCGAGCGGCGGTACGGCTTGGACTCCACCGAGCGCACGGCGAAGGCCGAGTCGGCGAGGGCGGCTGCCAGCGCCCGGGCGTTCGCCTCGTCGAGGTGGAGGACGTCGCTCTTCAGTTGTCCGTCGGGACCGAAGTCGCGGCCCTGAGCCACCCGGCGGCCGTCGACCGCCGCGAGGCGTGCCACCAGCGAGGACGGGTCGGAGGCGTCGCCCGCCCGGCCGGTGGAGAACGTCCCGGTCAGGTCCCAGTACTCAGCAGAACGAAACGCGATGCGCTCGCGTTCCCGCTCCACCACGAGCCGGGTCGCCACCGACTGGACGCGGCCGGCCGAGAGCCTCGGCATGACCTTCTTCCACAGCACCGGCGAGACCTCGTAGCCGTAGAGGCGGTCGAGGATGCGGCGGGTCTCCTGGGCGTCGACCATCCGCTGGTTGAGCTCGCGCGGGTTGGCGACGGCGTCCCGGATGGCGTCCTTGGTGATCTCGTGGAAGACCATCCGGTGGACCGGGACCTTGGGCTTCAGGACTTCCTGGAGGTGCCACGCGATGGCCTCGCCCTCGCGGTCCTCATCGGTGGCGAGGAAGAGTTCGTCGGACTCGGCAAGGAGCTCCTTGAGCTTCTTGACCTGCGCCTTCTTGTCGGCGTTGACGACATAGATGGGCTGGAAGTCGTGCTCGACGTCCACGCCCAGGCGGCGTACCTCGCCGGTGTACTTGTCGGGCACCTCGGCGGCGCCGTTCGGCAGGTCGCGGATGTGCCCGACGCTCGCCTCGACGACATAACCGGGGCCCAGGTAGCCCTTGATCGTCTTCGCCTTGGCAGGAGACTCGACGATGACGAGTCGGCGGCCGCCCTTTGCGGTCTCGCTGGTCGGGGACAACTTCGCTCTTCTCTCCGGTCGGCACTCGGGTGGCACGTACGAGCTGTACGGTCGCTGCGGAGTGTGACGGTACAACCCGCCCCCGTGTCAAACAGCAAAAGCCCGCAGCGGCCACTCGAACGGTAACCCGACTTACGGCGAGTGTGCCGCCTGGACCGTCCCGATGCGTTCTGAAAAGCGTTTCGTCCCAGCGCAGGGCCGGGAACGGGTCCCCGCCGCCCGGCGCGGCGCCGGAACGTCCCCGGGACTCACAGGCGTGTGAAGGACCACACCCCGGCCGCGAGGAAGAGTGCGCCGGCGAGGGTGGCCAGCGCCGCCGAGACGACGGGCCCCGCGCCGTCCGCCACCGGCGCCCGGTGGTGCACCCGGACCCCCGTCCACAGCAGCAGCGCGCCCCCGAACAGGACGAAGACCGTCCCCGCGAACACGGCCGGCCCGGCCTCCGCCCCACCCATCCCGTTCATGGCGCGGATCCTGGCACCCGCGCGAGGAGCCCCGGCGAACTCCAGGTGAACGGGCCGCACCCCCATCCGGACCAGTCGGCTACGAGCGGGCGTGTTGGGGCGGGCGGGTCGCCGGCGGCCCAAGTGAACGGTGTGACGGCCGGGGCGTCGGCTCGCGACGGGCGGGGGTGGGGTTGGCCGAATTCACACCCTTGTCTTCCCTCCCCGTGCCCGGCGCCTTCCGCCGGGCCGCACCCGCCGCGTGCGGGGGCGCGCCCCTACCGCACCTGTCGTACGCCGGCCCCCGGCCCAGCCGTCCCGACGGCGGCCCGGGGCCGCGCGCGCGTCACTCCCCGACCGGCTCCAGGAAGCCCTGGCCGACCAGCATCCGGATCGATTCCGGGGTGCGGTCGCGCAGCTGGACCGGGTCCTCCCCGATCAGCTGGGCGATGGCGTCCAGGATGCGGCCCGCGTCCAGCTGGCCGTCGCAGACGCCCGCGAAGCCCGCGCCGACCGTGTCCACCGTGGTGGCCCGGCGCATGCCCCGGTTCTGCCGCAGCACCACGTGCTCCGGGTCCTCCGCGCCCGGCAGTCCGACCTGCTCCTGCACCACCTCGTCGGCGAGGCGGAAGCGGTCGGCGAGCAGCGCCGCGTCGTCGCGTGTGCGCAGGTACTCCTGCCGGTCGAAGTGGGCCCGGATGGTCTCGCCGAGCGGCTGCTCGACCGGGTGGGGCCACTCCTCGACGGTGACCGAGGGCTGTTCGGAGCCGGACTTGCGCAGCGTGATCCAGCCGAAGCCGATCGCCCTGGTCCCGCGCGCCTCGAACTCGTCGAGCCACGCCTCATACCGCTCGGCGTAGGCCTCGGGGCCGGTGCGGTGGTCCCCGGCGTCGCGCAGCCACAGCTCCGCGTACTGCGTGACGTCCTGGACCTCGCGCTGCACGATCCAGGCGTCGCAGCCGCGCGGCACCCATGAGCGCAGCCGCTCCTGCCACTCCTCGCCGTCCACGTGCTGCCAGTTGGCGAGGAACTGCGCGTATCCCCCGTCGTTCAGCCGGGCTCCGGCCTGCTGCACGAGGGTGCGGCACAGGTCGTCCCCGCCCATGCCGCCGTCCCGGTACGTCAGCCGGGCGCCCGGCGAGATGACGAACGGCGGGTTGGACACGATCAGGTCGAACGTCTCGGCGCCCACCGGGTCGTAGAGCGAGCCCTCGCGCAGGTCGGCCTCGGGAGCGCCGGACAGGGCGAGGGTGAGCCGGGTGAAGGCCAGCGCGCGCGGGTTGAGGTCGGTGGCGGTGACGCGGGTCGCGTGCTGCGCGGCGTGCAGCGCCTGGATGCCGGAGCCGGTGCCGAGGTCGAGGGCGGAGGCGACCGGCGTACGGACGGTGAGCCCGGCGAGCGTGGTGGACGCGCCGCCGACCCCGAGGACCATCGCGGTGTCCGCCCGGCCGCTCGCCCCGCCCGCGCCGCCGACGGCGCAGCCGAGGTCGGAGACGATGAACCAGTCCTGCCCCTCCGGACCGCCGTACGGACGCACGTCAACGGCGGCGCGCACCTCGTCACCCGCCCGGGTGAGCCAGCCGTCCTCCAGGGCCTCATCGCCCGGCAGGGCCGCCCGGACGCGCTCGTACGCCACGGGCTGCTGGAGCAGGAACAGCCGTACGAGCGTGTCGAGCGGCGTGTCGCCGCGCGTGGCGCGCAGGGCGGGCACCGTCTCGCTGCGGGCCAGCGCGGCGTAGGCGGGGGCGCCGAGCAGGTCGAGCAGGCCGTCGGCGGTGAAGTCGGCGGCGAGCAGGGCGTCGCGGAGCCGGGCCGCGCGGTCGGGCACGGGCAGGCCGGCGGGCGGGCTGGCGGGAACACTGGTCGTACTCACCCCGCCATTGTGGCGGCTGCCACCGACAAACACCCACGGCCCGGCACCCACATGGGGTCCGGGCCGTGCGAGAGGGCTCCCGCGGCGCGGTGCGGCGCCGCCGCGCGCCTGCTACTCGCCGCTCGCCGAGGACGACGGCTTGGCCGAGTCGGACGGCTTCGCCGACGCCGAGGAGGTGGCGGAGGCCGAGGGCTTCGCCGAGTCCGAGGGCTTCGCCGACTGCGGGGCCGAGGCCGAGGGGGACGCCTGCTTGGAGGCGTCGCCGCCGGCGGCGGGCGTGGCGGAGGAGGACGCGGAGGCGGTCTGCTTCTGGCAGCCCGGCTGCTTCTGCATCGCCTTGCCGAGCTCGCCGGACTCCAGCTTCTTGAGGGCGTCGTCGCTGCTCTTGCTGATGGTGTTCAGCTGGTCGGCCACCCCCTTGAGCCCATCGGCGAACTTCGCCTGGTCGCCGGTGTCGAGCGCGTCGACCTTCTTCTTGAGGTCGGCGTAGGAGGCGGAGGACGCCGTCAGCTCCTTGCCGGCCTCCTGCTGGGTCTTGTCGCCTTCGTCGACAGGCGGGACACCGGCCTTGTCGAGGCTGCCGGCGAGCGCCTTGTACGCGTCGGAGATCTGCTGGAAGGCAGCCGAGTCCGTCTTCTGGACATCGGCCGGCTTGCTCTCGTCGGCCGTCTGCTTCTCGATGGAGGCGTTGGCGTCAGTGATCTTCTTGATCTGCGGCTGGGCCTGGTCGCAGAAGGTCTTGGCCCAGTCGTTCACCTTCTTGTCCGAGTCGTCGCTGCTGCAACCCGACAGTGCGAGCACCAGTACCGCGCCGCCGGACAGTGCGGCCGCAAGCTTCTTGTTCACCGGATCGGTCCCTTCCAAGGCTCTCGGCCCCGGAACATACACGCCAAGTGGGCGACAACCGCGTGTCGTACGCCTGATCTGCTCGCTTTTGCAGCCATTTGCACCAAGGGAGAGAAGGCTCACGACGCGAAAGAGACGGGCGGACGGTGCGTCAATCCGCACCGTCCGCCCGCCCTTGCCGTGCTCTTCCTAGGAAACGACCGCCGGGTCAGGTGACTTGGCGGTCATCTCGTGGTTTCCCTCGTCCCCCACCGCCACTCCGCGGCGCTTGGAGACGTACACCGCGCCGACGATGACGGCCGTGGCGAGCACCGCCACCACCGTGCGCACGGCGGGGCTGGCGTCCGCCCCGTAGCTGAACTTGACGATCGCCGGCGCGATGAGCAGCGCCACCAGGTTCATCACCTTCAGCAGGGGGTTGATGGCCGGGCCCGCGGTGTCCTTGAACGGGTCGCCCACGGTGTCGCCGATGACGGTGGCGGCGTGGGCCTCGCTGCCCTTGCCCCCGTAGTTGCCGTCCTCGACCAGCTTCTTGGCGTTGTCCCACGCGCCACCGGAGTTGGCGAGGAAGACGGCCATCAGCGTGCCGGTGCCGATCGCGCCCGCGAGGTACGAGCCGAGCGCCCCGACGCCGAACGTGAAGCCGACCGCGATGGGCGCCAGCACCGCGAGCAGGCCGGGGGTGGCCAGCTCCCGGAGCGCGTCCTTCGTACAGATGTCGACGACCCGTCCGTACTCCGGCGTCTCGCTGTAGTCCATGATCCCGGGGTGCTCGCGGAACTGCCGCCGCACCTCGAAGACCACCGCGCCCGCCGACCGGGAGACCGCGTTGATCGCGAGACCCGAGAACAGGAAGACGACGGCCGCGCCCAGCATCAGGCCCACCAGGTTGTTGGGCTGGGAGATGTCCATGCTCAGCGTCATCTCGCTGGACTTGGCGCCCACGTCGTTCACCGCGGTGGCGATGGCGTCCCGGTACGAGCCGTAGAGCGCCGCCGCCGCGAGGACGGCCGTGGCGATGGCGATGCCCTTGGTGATGGCCTTGGTGGTGTTGCCCACGGCGTCCAGGTCGGTGAGGACCTGCGCGCCCGCGCCCTCGACGTCACCGGACATCTCGGCGATGCCCTGCGCGTTGTCGGAGACCGGGCCGAAGGTGTCCATGGCGACGATCACGCCGACCGTGGTGAGCAGACCGGTACCGGCCAGCGCCACCGCGAACAGGGCGAGCATGATCGAGGTGCCGCCGAGCAGGAACGCCCCGTAGACGCTCAGACCGATCAGGAGGGCCGTGTAGACGGCGGACTCCAGGCCGATGGAGATACCGGCCAGGACGACCGTCGCGGGGCCCGTGAGCGACGACTTGCCGATGTCACGGACCGGGCGCCGGGTGGTCTCGGTGAAGTACCCGGTCAGCTGCTGGATGACGGCCGCGAGCACGATGCCGATCGCCACCGCGACCAGCGCCAGGACCCGCGGGTCGCCGCCGTGCGCCTTGATGGCGGCGTCGGTGACCCCGTCCAACTCGGCGTACGTGGACGGCAGATAGATGTAGACCGCCGCCGCCACCAGGGTGAGGGAGATCGCCGCGGAGATGAAGAAGCCGCGGTTGATGGCGGACATCCCGCTGCGGTCGGCGCGCCGCGGGGCGACCGCGAAGATGCCGATCATCGCGGTGACCACGCCGATCGCCGGAACGATCAACGGGAAGGCCAGGCCGGAGTCGCCGAAGGCCGCCTTGCCCAGGATCAGGGCGGCGACCAGGGTGACGGCATAGGACTCGAAGAGGTCCGCGGCCATGCCGGCGCAGTCGCCGACGTTGTCGCCCACGTTGTCGGCGATGGTGGCGGCGTTCCTCGGGTCATCCTCCGGAATGCCCTGTTCCACCTTGCCGACGAGGTCGGCGCCGACATCCGCCGCCTTGGTGAAGATGCCGCCGCCGACACGCATGAACATGGCGATCAGCGCGGCGCCGAGGCCGAAGCCCTCCAGCACCTTGGGTGCGTCCGCGGCGTAGACCAGGACGACGCAGGAGGCACCCAGCAGGCCGAGACCCACCGTGAACATGCCGACCACGCCGCCCGTACGGAAAGCGATCTTCATGGCTTTGTGCGAGACGGCCGTGAGATCTTTTTCTGGTTCGCCTTCCGCGGGGGTCGCCTCGCGGGCGGCTGCCGCCACGCGCACATTCGCGCGTACGGCCAGTCGCATGCCGACGTATCCGGTCGTCGCCGAGAAGAGCGCGCCGATCAGGAAGAAGGCAGACCGGCCCGCCCGCTGCGACCAGTTGTCGGCCGGCAGCAGGAAGAGCAGGAAGAACACCACGACGGCGAAGATGCCGAGGGTGCGCAGTTGCCGGGCCAGATAGGCATTCGCGCCTTCCTGTACGGCTGCCGCGATCTTCTTCATCGACTCGCTGCCCTCACCGGCCGCCAGCACCTGGCGGACCAGCAGTTGGGCCACGACCAGGGCCGCGAGGGCCACGGCCGCGATGACGATCACGATCAGTCGGTTGTCGTCGGTCAGAACCGCCGCCGCGAGTGAAGTGGGGTGATCGAGTTCTTGTGGGTTGAAGAGCCCCGCCATTCGTCCTCCTTGACGTTCAAGCTCAAGATGTGGACGGATTGTAGGGAGCGGAACACGATCAAAACAGGGCGCGGCCGACGGAATTGACCTTCAGTCGCCCATCAGCAAATGATCGCGCCATGAAAAGGCCCCCGAAAGCGGTAATGGGGCAAAAGCATTGACGGCTGATCAACGATCTAGAGAATAATCCCTAAAAACGAAAAAGGCCCTGCTCAGCAGGGCCTGTTCGGCGGGGGTACAGAGACCGGTCAGGGCTCGGCGGTTGCCCCGGTGATCGGCCAGGTCATACGGATGACACCACCGGACTCGTCCGAAGTGACCTCCACGTCGTCGACGAGGCCGCTGATGACCGCGAGGCCCATCCCGTCCTCCCCGCCGTCGTCCGGCTCCTCCTCGGCGGCGGCCCCGCGCCCACCCGGCGCGGCACCCCCGGAACCCGGACCGGGCACCTCGTCCCCGACCTCGATGGAGAAGGACTTCTCCTCCTCGGTCAGCGCGACGCGCACCGGCGCCGTCAACCCGTACGCGCGATGCAGCCCCACGGCACGGCTGCACGCCTCGCCGACGGCGAGCCTGACCTCGTCGAGGACCGCCTCGTCCACCCCTGCTCGACGCGCCACGGCGGCGGCCACCAGGCGGGCCGTCCGGACGTGTTCGGGCTGGGCGCTGAAACGGAGTTCAACGGTGGCCATGCGATCCCCCTCGAACGTACGGGCGTGCTTGTCAGGGGCCCCGGGCCTTGAGGGGCCCGGTGCCCCTGTTCTTCCTCCGGAGCCGTCAGTCGGTGGCGTTGACGGCTTCGTCGACCGATCCATGGATCGGGAACACCTTGGTGAGCCCGGTGATCCGGAAGATCTTCAGAATGCGCTCCTGGTTGCAGACGAGCCGCAGGGAGCCCTCGTGGGCACGGACACGCTTGAGTCCGCCCACGAGCACGCCGAGGCCGGTGGAGTCGAGGAAGTCCACGCCCTCCATGTCGACAACCAGGTGGTAGCTGCCGTCGTTCACCAACTCGACCAACTGCTCGCGCAGCTTGGGCGCGGTATACACATCAATCTCGCCACCGACCTCGACGACCGTACGGTCGCCACCAGGGCCGGACACATTGCGAGTCGACAGGGACAGGTCCACGGATCCTCCAGCACCTTGCTATCGAGCGGCCGATCCCTGAGTCTCCCCGGCGGAGCCAGAGAACGGATCGCCAGCCGCGATGGCATTCAATCACTTACCAGCAGCCATGCACGACGCCTTGGGACCATTGTCCGTCCCGCCAGTGACACACTCGGTGCCGATGGCCAGGAATCTCCGCCCCAGAACACCCGCTCAGGGCACGGGTGAACGACCCGACCCCGGCATGGTCCTGCACCGGCTCGCCTCGGGGGCGGACCGGGCTGCGCGCATCACTCATACGGAGCACTTGCCCCCACGTGAGGGCCGTCATGCAGTCTGGCCGCACCGCATCCGCCCGGAAGTGATCAACGCCATCCGGCGGGCCGGTGTGGAGCACCCCTGGGCCCACCAGGCAGCCGCCGCCGAGCACGCCCTGGACGGCGAGTCCGTGGTGATCGCCACCGGCACCGCCTCCGGGAAGTCCCTGGCCTACCTCGCCCCGGTCCTCAGCACGCTCCTGGACGGCTCCGAGGCCCCGAACGGACGCGGCGCCACCGCCCTCTACCTGGCCCCCACCAAGGCCCTGGCGGCCGACCAGCGGCGATCGGTGAAGGCCCTCGCCCAGCCCCTGGGCAACGCGATCCGGCCCGCCGTATACGACGGCGACACGCCGGTCGAAGAACGCGAATGGGTGCGCCAGTACGCGAACTACGTCCTCACCAACCCGGACATGCTGCACCGGGGCATACTCCCCGCCCACCCCAGGTGGTCCTCCTTCCTGCGCTCGCTGCGCTATGTCGTCATCGACGAGTGCCACACCTACCGGGGCGTCTTCGGCTCCCACGTCGCCCAGGTCCTGCGGCGCCTGCGCCGGCTCTGCGCCCGCTACGGCGCCGACCCCGTCTTCCTCCTCGCCTCCGCCACCGCCGCGCAGCCGTCCGTGGCCGCCCGCCGGCTGACCGGCCTGCCCGTCGTCGAGGTCGCCGACGACGCCTCGCCGCGCGGCGAGGTGGTCTTCGCCCTGTGGGAGCCGCCCCTCACCGACTTCCTCGGCGAGAAGGGCGCGCCCGTGCGCCGCACCGCCACCGCCGAGACCGCCGACCTCCTCACCGACCTGGCCGTCCAGGGAGTACGCACGGTCGCCTTCGTCCGCTCCCGGCGCGGCGCCGAGCTGGTCGCCGTCATCGCCCAGGAGCGGCTGTACGAGGTGGACCGCACCCTCGCCCGCCGGGTCGCCGCCTACCGGGGCGGCTACCTCCCCGAGGAGCGCCGGGCCCTGGAGCAGGCCCTGCACTCCGGCGAGCTGCTCGGCCTCGCCGCCACCTCCGCCCTGGAGCTGGGCATCGACGTGTCGGGCCTGGACGCCGTGATCATCTCCGGCTACCCCGGCACCCGCGCCTCGCTGTGGCAGCAGGCGGGGCGCGCCGGGCGCTCGGGCGAGGGCGCGCTGGCGATCCTGGTCGCCCGGGACGACCCGCTGGACACCTACCTCGTCCACCACCCCGAGGCGCTGTTCCAGCAGCCCGTCGAGTCCACCGTGCTCGATCCGGACAACCCCTACGTCCTCGCCCCGCACCTGTGCGCGGCAGCCGCCGAACTGCCGCTCACCGAGTCCGACCTCGAACTCTTCGGACCGGCGAGCCCCGGCCTGATGCCGCAGCTGGAGGCCGCGAAGCTGCTCCGCCGACGGGCTTCGGGCTGGCACTGGACCCGCCGCGAGCGCGCCACCGACCTCGCCGACATCCGGGGCGGGGGAGGCCGCCCGGTCCAGATCGTCGAGGCGTCGACGGGACGGCTGCTCGGCACGGTCGACGCCTCCACGGCCCACACCTCCGTCCACGACGGCGCCGTCCACCTCCACCAGGGCCGTACGTACCTGGTGAAGCGTCTGGACCTGGACGACCCCGCCGGCCCGGTCGCCCTCGTCGAGGAGGCCAGTCCGCCCTATTCGACCGTCGCCCGCGACACCACCTCCATCTCCGTACTCGAAACCGACACCGACGTTCCGTGGGGAGCCGGCCGCCTCTGCTACGGCTCCGTCGAGGTCACCAACCAGGTCGTCTCCTTCCTGCGCCGCAAACTCATCACCGGCGAGGTGCTGGGCGAGACCAAGCTGGACCTGCCGCCCCGCACCCTGCGCACCCGGGCCGTGTGGTGGACGGTCACCGAGGACCAGCTCGACGCGGCCCGGATCAACCCGGAGATCCTCGGGGGCGCGCTGCACGCCGCCGAGCACGCCTCGATCGGCATGCTGCCGCTCTTCGCCACCTGCGACCGCTGGGACATCGGCGGGGTCTCCGTCCCGCTGCACCCGGACACCCTGCTGCCGACGGTCTTCGTGTACGACGGCCACCCGGGCGGCGCGGGGTTCGCGGAGCGCGCCTTCCACACCGCGCGCGAGTGGCTGACGGCGACCCGCGAGGCCATCGCCTCCTGCGAGTGCGAGGCGGGCTGCCCGTCCTGCGTGCAGTCCCCCAAGTGCGGCAACGGCAACGAGCCGCTCCACAAGCGGGGCGCGGTCCGGCTCCTCACGGAACTGCTGCGGGGGGCACCGGGGGGTGCGGACGCGCCGGGTTCGCCGGGTCGGCCGGCTTCGCCGGAGGAGCCGGGTTCGCCGGGTTCGCCCGAGACGACGGGTTCGCCGCGTCCTCCGGGTTCGCCGGAGGTGCCGGACTCGTCGGGGTAGCCGGTGTCCGAGGGGGCTGCGTCGCCCGGGGAGCGGGGGGCCGCGGCCCCGGGGCGGCCGGCAGGAAGCGGTACGCGGGAGGCGCCGCCGGGCCCGCCCGGGACCTGATCTCCGGGGCGTACGGGCCGAACCTCGCCCGTACGGTGACATCGGCGATCTCCCCCGTCACCGTGCACCGGACCACCTCGCCGCCCTGCGCTCCCGCGACCCGGACCGCCCCGGCGCAGGCCTCGGCGGTCCCCCACAGCGCCCGGTCGGCCGCCGCCAGCGCCGCCAGGTCCGCCGCGCCCCCCGCCCGGTGCCGGGCCGCCACGGCCTGCCCGAGGGCGAGGACGGCCCCGAACACCAGGCAGAGCGCGGAGGCGGCCACCGCCACCCAGACGGACGCCGAGCCCCGGTCCTGGGCTTGGGCTTGGACCTGTACCTGGACCTGGGCGCGGACCTGGGCCGCGTTGCTGGCCGCCGGAGCACCCCACCCCCTCGGCCGGGCACGGGCCGCCCGGCTACCCGCCAGAGCACCCCACCCCCTCGGCCGGGCACGGGCCGCGCGCCTGGCCGCCGGAGCACCCCACGTCCGGGGCCTCATCGCTCCTCCCCGACCAGGGGCCGCCCCACCGTGTCCTCCGCCAGCGCCGCCGCGTCCCCGCTCAGCGTCAGGGCCAGGGCCAGCGCGTGCGGGCCCGGGGTCGGGGCTTCCACCCGTACGCGCCACAGGTCGCCGTCCCGCCGCAGCGCGACCCTCGCCCCGGGCGGGGCCGCCGATCGGGCGGCGGCCAGCACCTCCTGCTCGGGCTCGGACCTCGCGGCGGCCCTGGCCCCGGCCCGGGCCGCGTCCAGGCACTGGATCTGCGCGGCGGCTGCCATCAGCCCCCCCAACAGCGCCAGGGCGAACGCGGCCAGCGCCGGGATCACCACAGCCGCCTCCGCCGTCACGAAGCCCCGGTCGGCGCGGAGATGGCGCCCCTGCCCCATGGGCGGCGGGCCCTTCCCGGACCGGTGGCCGTCCGGCCCGGGGGCACCCTGCTCAGAACTGCACATCGAGCGCCCTCCCCACCAGTGACTGGAGCGCCGAGGAGACGGCCTCGCTCGTCACCACCTTGTAGAGCACCGCCGCGAAGCCGCACGCGGCGATGGTCCCCACCGCGTACTCGCTGGTCGTCATTCCGGCGTCCCCGCGCATCCGCCGCGCGACACACCGCATCCATGTCCTCATCCCAACCCCCATGCCGGTCGTACTGTCGATGTCTTCGGATCTCTTGATCCGGCGATCTCTCGCCGGCTTGCCGGTTCAGCGTCCGAGCAACCCGCCCGCCAGCCCGATCACCACCGGCGCCACCCCGGCGGCCAGGAACGCGGGCAGGAAGCAGAGCCCCAGTGGCCCGGTGATCAGTACGCCCGCCCGCCGGGCCCGGGCGGCCGTCGTCCGGGCCCGCTCGGCACGGCAGCGCTCGGCCACCCGGCCGACCGGGCCGGCCGCCGGTGCCCCCGAGGAGGCGGCCCGCTCCAGGCACCGGGCCAACCCGGCCGCGCCCGGTATCTCGCCCAACCTCCCCCACGCCTCGGCCGGCTCGCCCCCGAGCCGCAGCTCGGCGGCGATCTGGGCCAGCCGCCGCCCCACGGGGCCGTCCAGCGACTCGCCCACGGCCCCGGCCGCCTCGCGCGGCCCGGCGCCGGCCGACAGGCAGGCGGCCAGCAGATCGGCCGCGAGCGGCAGTTCCGGGTCCATCGCCTCCGTGCCGGAAGGCGCGCGTCGCGGCTCCCGGCGACGGGCCCAGCGCCCGGTCCCGTACGCCGCGGCCAGCCCCATCACAGCCCCGGCCGTCCCGCCGATCAGTACGTACGCGGCGGCCAGCACTCCCAGTGGCGCGGCCCAGGCACCGGCGCGCCCCCGGATCGGCGCCCCGCCTGCCGTGGCCCCGTCCAGCAACCGGGCAGCCCGTGACCGGACGGACGACGGCCAGGTGCCCGATGTCCGTGTGCCCGACGTCCGCGTGCCCGGTGACGGTGGGCCCGGTGAAGGTGTGGCCGGCGACGGTGGCCACGGGCTCGTAGCTGCCGCCACAAGTCCCGTCCCCCGCCGCCGTACCGCCCGCTCCCTGCCGCGCCCGGCGATCTCCAGCACTGTCCACAGGACGAGGGCCACGAGCGCCGCCGTCACCCCCAGGCTGTGGAAAACTTCCGAGCCCGCCCCGTCGCCCGCACCCCCGGAGCCAGGTACCGGTCCCGTTCCCGGTCCCGGTCCGAGCCGCAGCCCGAGCGGCCCGTTCACCGCCCCTCCCCCGCCCGGGTGATCCGCGCCGTCCAGTACAGCCCCGCCGCCTCCAGCGCCCCGGCCAGGGCCAGACAGCCCAGGCCCGCCGGGGTGTGGAGCAGCACCCGCAACGGACTCGCGCCCATCGCCGTGCCGAGCAGGAGACCGAGGGCGGGCAGCAGGGCCAGCAGGACGGCCGTGGTGCGCGGCCCGGTCAGCTGGGCCCTCAGCTCCTCCCGTTGGTCCCGCTCGACCCGCAGCGCCGCCTCCAGGCGCTCCAGCCCGGCCGCGAGGCCCGCGCCCCCGTCGACCGCCACCTGCCAGCACGCGGCCACCCCCGCCAGCCCCTCCGCGCCCGGTTCGCGGGCCGCCTCCCGCAGAGCCCCGGGCACATCGCCACCGAACCGCGCCGCCGCCAGCACCAGGGGTTCGGCGGCCCCCAGCGCCTCCGAGTCCCGGGTGGCCAGCGTCAGCGCCCGGCCGGGCTGGCGTCCCGCGCGCAGTTCCCCGGCGACCGCGCCGCACCAGGAGACCACCTCGTCGGCCCGGCGCCACTTCGCCCGCTCGCGCTCCCGGGCCCGCAGCCGCCGCCCCACCAGCGGCACCGCCACCGCCCCGGCGGCCAGCGGCAGCAACGAGCCGGCCAGCAGCGCCACGGCCACCGCCGCGGGCAGGCACAGCCACTCCGGACGCGCCTTGGCGCGCAACCGCTCCCAGAGCCGCCCCCACGGCGGCTCGTCCGGTTCCACCGCTCCTCCCGCGACGATCAGCCGCGCCCTGCGCCGACCCTGCTCGCGCCCCACCGAGAGCCAGGCCGCCGCGAAGGCGCACACGGCCGCCGCCGAGACCGGGGTGAGGCCGGGCGGGCCCGTCGCCGTCCAGGCGGTCACCACGCGCCTCCCAGCAGCACCCGCAGCCGTTCCCAGCCGCGCTCCTGGACGAAGCCGCCCAGGCCCCAGCGCAGCGCCGGGACGGCCACCACCAGCCCCGCCGCGTCCCGCTCAAGGACCGTGACCTCGGCGACCCGGCGCCGGCCGGTCCGGTCCCGGACGAGATGGAGGACCACCGAGAGCGCCGCCGCCACCTGGCTGTGCAGGGCCGCCCGGTCGAGCCCGACCGCCGTGCCCAGCGCCTCCAGCCGGGCGGGTACGTCCGCGGCCGTGTTCGCGTGCACCGTGCCGCAGCCGCCCTCGTGGCCGGTGTTGAGCGCCGCCAGGAGGTCGGTGACCTCGGCGCCGCGCACCTCGCCCACGACCAGCCGGTCCGGCCGCATCCGCAGAGCCTGGCGCACCAGGTCCCGCAGGGTCACCAGGCCCGCGCCCTCCTGGTTGGCGGGCCGTGACTCCAGCCGCACCACATGGGGGTGGTCGGGCCTCAACTCGGCCGAGTCCTCGGCCAGGACGATGCGTTCGCGCTCTCCCACGAGGCCGAGGAGCGTCGACAGCAGGGTCGTCTTGCCGGAGCCCGTGCCACCGCTCACCAGGAACGACACGCGGGCCGCGACGAGGGCCCGCAGCACCGCCTCGCCGCCCGGCGGCACCGTCCCGGCGGCGACCAGTTCGTCCAGGGAGAAGGCCCTCGGCCGCACCACCCGCAGCGACAGGCAGTCCGCCCCGACCGCGACCGGTGCCAGCACCGCGTGCATCCGGGTTCCGTCGGGAAGGCGGGCGTCCACCCATGGCCGGGCGTCGTCGAGGCGGCGCCCGGCGACCGCCGCGAGCCGCTGGGCCAGTCGGCGCACCGCGGCCGTGTCACTGAAGCGGACCCCGGTGAGCTCCAGTCCGGCGCCCCGGTCCACCCAGACCCGGTCCGGCGCCGAGACCAGGACGTCGGTCACCTCGGGGTCGGCGAGCAGCGGCTCCAGCGGGCCCGTACCGACCAGCTCGGAGCGCAACTCCTCGGCGCCGCCGAGCACTTCCGCGTCGCCGAGCAGCCGCCCCTGGGCCCGCAGCGCCGCCGCGACCCGGGCCGGGGTCGGCTCGGCCCCGCTCTCCGCGAGCTGCCTGCGCACCGCGTCGAGCAGCGGCCTCGGCGCGTCGGCGGCCCGGCCCGGCGCACCCGGCGGACCGCCGGGAGGCATCCCGCCGCTCCCGCCCGCGGTCATGCGTCCCGTACGCGCGCGTCCCGTACTCATGCGACCGCACCTCCCGTCAGCGCCTGCTCCCAGAAGGCCGTGCAGAAGCGGGAGAGGGGGCCGCGCACCTCGCTGCCCGGCGGGGCGCCCTTCTCCTGGGCTTCCAGCAGGCCGTACTCCACCGGGAGTTCACCGGCCAGGGGCAGTCCCAGGGCAGCCGCCACCCACTGCTCGTCGAGCCCCGCCGCGTACGGACCGCGCACCACCGCCCGCAGGTCCCGCAGCACCATGCCGACCGAGGAGGCGACCCGGTTGGCCGCCGCCACCGCCCGCAGTTCGGCGGGGACGACCAGGAGCCCCAGGTCGAGCTGGGCCAGGGCCTCCGCCACCGCGTCGTCCACCCTCCTGGGCAGATCGACGACCACCACGCCGCCGCGTCTGCGGGCAGCCGCGAGGACCGCTCGCATCGCCTCCGCGGGGATCGCCACCGAATCGCCCCGGTCCCAGCTGAGGACGCGCAGCGCGTGCAGATGCGGCAGCGACTCCTCCAGCGCTCCTCCGGCGACCCGGCCACGAGAAGCGGCGAAATCCGGCCACCGTCTGCCTTCGGCCTGCTCGCCCCCGAGCAGCACGTCGAGGCCGCCTCCCAAGGGGTCGCCGTCGATGAGCATGGTGCGCCGCCCGGTCCTGGCCGCGGTCACCGCCAGGGCGCAGGCGAGCGTCGAGGCACCGGCCCCGCCCCGTCCGCCGACGACTCCCACGGTGAGCGCCTGGCGGCCCACGCCCTCCGCCGCGTCCGCGATCCGGTCGACGAGCCACTGCTCCGCGTCGGGCAGCCGCAGCACATGGTCGGCGCCGATCTCCACCGCGCGGCGCCACACGCCCGGGTCGTCCTGGTCCCTGCCGACGAGGAGGACTCCGCGCCTTCGCGCGGCGCCGCGCACCCGGGCCGCCGCGTCGTCCCCGACGAGGATCAGCGGTGCGCTCTCCCAGCCGGACCGGCGCTCGGGCACCGAGTGGTGGACCTCCGGTTCGGCTCCCGCGGCGGCGCACAGCCGCAGCAGATCGTCGAGCAGCGCCTCGTCCTCGGTCACGATCAGCGGCCCCGGACGCCTCCCCTGAACACCCGGTGACCGGTCGGACACGAAGGGTCCGTCCATGATCTCCGCCCCCTCTCACTGCGATTCCTGGCATCCGCGGATCTCGCGAACTGGAATCACGGTGGAGCGGTTCCGGAAATCAAGTGGATCTTGGGCGAAAACTGTGGACAACTCGCTGGTTGTGAATATTCCGTTCACCTATACCGGTGACTTCCGGAGCGCACCGGAACCGCTACGCTCGGTGACGAGTCTGGACAGGTGTGAGGGAGGAGCCGACGCGGCCCGAGAGAGGGGAAGGATCGTGCGGGAGGCCCGAAAATGCATCCGGACATGCGACGACCCCCGCCGGGGGGGAGAGCGGGGGTCGTCTTTCCGGCCGACTCGGGGGGGGAGGAGCCGGACCGGGTTAGCACGGTCGCGAACGATCCGTGACTTCCATGGTGTACCCGAGAGCCTTCTCAGGCAAACCCACACGCCCCAGCGTACGCCGAATGGTGGGCGCCTATGCTCGCGTTCGTGGAAAACCACTCCTTGCCGCGGACCGCCGCCTTCTTCGACTTGGACAAGACAGTCATTGCCAAGTCGTCGACCCTCACGTTCAGCAAGTCCTTCTATCAAGGGGGACTCATCAACCGCCGGGCCGTGCTGCGTACGGCCTATGCCCAGTTCGTGTTCCTCGCCGGCGGCGCCGACCACGACCAGATGGAGCGGATGCGCCAGTACCTCTCGGCGCTCTGCAAGGGCTGGAACGTCCAGCAGGTGAAGGAGATCGTCGCCGAGACGCTCCACGATCTGATCGACCCGATCATCTACGACGAGGCCGCCTCCCTCATCGAGGAGCACCACACCGCGGGCCGCGACGTCGTGATCGTCTCGACCTCGGGCGCCGAGGTGGTCGAGCCCATCGGCGAGCTGCTCGGGGCGGACCGGGTGGTGGCCACCCGGATGGTCGTGGGCCCCGACGGCTGCTTCACGGGCGACGTCGAGTACTACGCCTACGGCCCCACCAAGGCGGAGGCCGTCAAGGAGCTCGCCGCCTCGGAGGGCTACGACCTGTCCCGCTGCTACGCGTACAGCGACTCGGCGACCGATGTCCCCATGCTGGAGTCGGTGGGCCATCCCTTCGCGGTCAACCCGGATCGGGCACTCCGGCGCGAAGCGGCCATCCGAGATTGGCCGGTTCTCGTCTTCAACCGACCGGTCCGGCTCAAGCAGCGGCTTCCCGCGCTCTCCATGCCGCCCCGCCCCGCGCTGGTCGCGGCGGCGGCCGTGGGCGCCGCGGCGGCCACCGCCGGACTCGTCTGGTACGCGAGCCGGCGGCGCGCGGCGGCTGGCTGACCGAGCGGCCCCGCGGTCGCGGCGTCGGCCATGGTCGACGCCGCGACCGGTGCCGACCGTTCTGTCCTGTTTGAACCTAAAAGTAAAGAAGTGCAGTCAGGGGTTCCGCTTCACCCCGGCCTGGAGTACAAATAAGGCAACGGCCCGCGAGACCTGGGACATCCGAGAGGATCACCTTCTACGCAGTACGGCCCCACGGACCGAAGCATGGAAGCCGAGCACCCACGCGACGTCGACCCGTCGATTACGGGCCAGCCGCACCAGGTGACGGGCAGAAGTTCCCGACCTGATGGGCAACCTTCGAGGACGCTTGGTAACCCGGTGGACATGTCAGCGGCGGTACCGATCCGGTACCGCCGCAACCCTTTTCCGCCGCGAACCTTTTCCGGGGGCTTTCCCGCGCCGGGTGCCGCCTACGCCGCTCCGCGCTGAAGCGCCTCGCAGACCGCCGTCGACTCCCGCACCCCGAGTTCGACCGAGCGCCCGCAGTAGGTGATCCAGGCGGCCACACCCTCCGGGGTCCCCGAGGCGTAGCCGTCCAGCGCCGCCGCGTAGGCCGCGCGCCCCTGCTCCGCGTGGCCCACCTCCGCCGGGCAGATCGACTTGGGGTCGAGACCGCTGCCGATCAGCACGATGCGCTCGGCGGCCCGCGCCACCAGTCCGTTGTACGAGCCGAACGGACGCAGGGCGAGCAGTTCGCCGTGCACCACGGCCGCCGTGACCAGCGCCGGGGCCGAGGAGCCCGCGATGATCAGCTGGGACAGACCCTCCAGCCGGCCCGCCACCTCGTCCGCGTCCGGCAGCGGCAGCTCGATCAGCGGCTCGTCCACCGGCTCGCCGTGCTGACGCGGGCGGCCGACCGTGTCGGCGGAGTCGGCGGCGGCGACCAGATGCAGCCGGGCGAGCACCCGCAGGGGCGACTGCCGCCAGATGGAGAGCAGTTGGCCGGCCTCGGCGGTCAGCCGCAGGGCGGCGCCGACCGTGCGGGCCTCGCTCTCCGAGCCGAAGTCACTGCGCCGCCGCACCTCCTCCAGCGCCCAGTCCGCGCCGGAGAGCGCGGCACTGCCGCGCGCCCCCCGCAGCGCCGCCTCGGAGGTGATCTCGTTGCTGCGCCGGCGCATGACCCGGTGGCCGTAGACCCGGTCGACGGCTTTGCGCACGGAGTCCACGGCGTCCGTGACACCCGGCAGCGTGCCCAGGGCGACCAGCGGATCGGGGGCCGACGAGGCGTTCGTACTCATAAGTAGGGAGGCTACGCGTCCCGGCCCCGCACCCCACCTTCGAGTGGTCTTCTTCACTCACTCCCCCTACATTGCGCTGTCGCCCGATTACCGTTGGTGAACATGAAGATCGCTTTCGTGGGCAAGGGCGGCAGCGGCAAGACCACGCTGTCCTCGCTCTTCATCCGCCACCTCACCGCCAACGAGGCCGCCGTGCTCGCGGTCGACGCCGATATCAACCAGCACCTGGGGACCGCGCTCGGGCTCGACGAGCCGGAGGCCGCCGCGCTGCCCGCGATGGGCGCGCACCTACCGCTGATCAAGGACTACCTGCGCGGCACCAACCCCCGGATCGCCTCCGCCGAGACGATGATCAAGACGACTCCGCCGGGGCGCGGCTCCCGGCTGCTGCGGCTGCGCGAGTCGAATCCGGTGTACGAGGCGTGCGCGCGGCGGGTGGTGCTCGACGACGGGGACATCCGGCTGATGGCGACCGGCCCGTTCACCGAGTCCGATCTGGGGGTGGCCTGCTACCACTCGAAGGTCGGTGCGGTGGAGCTGTGCCTGAACCACCTGGTGGACGGGCCGGACGAGTACGTGGTCGTCGACATGACCGCCGGGTCGGACTCGTTCGCCTCGGGGATGTTCACCCGCTTCGACATGACCTTCCTGGTGGCCGAGCCGACCCGCAAGGGCGTGTCGGTCTACCGCCAGTACAAGGAGTACGCGCGCGACTTCGGGGTCGCCCTGAAGGTCGTCGGCAACAAGGTGCAGGGCCAGGACGACCTGGACTTCCTGCGGTCCGAGGTCGGCGAGGACCTGCTGGTCACCGTCGGCCACTCGGACTGGGTGCGCGCGATGGAGAAGGGGCGCCCGCCGCGTTTCGAGCTCCTGGAGGCCGACAACCGGCTCGCCCTCCAGGCGTTGCAGAACGCGGCGGAGGACTCCTACGGGGCGCGCGACTGGGAGCGGTACACCCGCCAGATGGTCCACTTCCATCTGAAGAACGCCGAGAGCTGGGGGAACGCGAAGACGGGCGCCGACCTGGCGGCCCAGGTCGACCCCGACTTCGTCCTGCGGGAGGAGTTCGCCGTTCCGCAGCCGAGCTGACCTCGCCCGCGGCGGTTCGCGGCGATCAGCTCGTGGCGGCCTGCCTGAGGCCGGGCTGCGGGAGCGGCCTGGCCGACTGGACCGGCAGGGCGGGCTGGGCGGCCAGGAAGGCCGTCCAGCCGCCCTTCGGGGCCTCTCCGACCTTCAGCTGACGGAACTTGTCGAGCGTCGAGGGGTCCTGGGCGTCCAGCCAGTCGGCGAGCTGACGGAACGACACACAATGCACATCACGCTTGACGCAGACCGTCTTGATCGTGTCCTCGATGGCCCGCATATAGGTGCCGCCGTTCCAGGACTCGAAGTGGTTGCCGACGATCAGCGGCGCGCGGTTGCCGTTGTACGAGCGCTCGAAGGCCTGGAGCAGGCCGTCGCGCATCTGGTTGCCCCAGTACTCGTGCTGGTCGGCCTCGCCGGTCACCGCGCCCGACTGGTTCATGTAGAAGTTGTAGTCCATGGACAGCGTCTGGAAGCCGCGGCCCGGCACCGGCACCAGCTGCATGGACAGGTCCCAGACGCCGTTGTCGTTCTTCTTCGGCCACACCTGGTCGTTGACACCGCTGGTGTCATAGCGCCAACCGAGCTGGCCGGCCGCCTGCACGAAGTTCTTGCGGCCCTCCAGGCAGGGGGTGCGACCGCCGATGAGCTCCTTGTCGTAGTCGAACGGAAGCGGGGCCTCCGCCTTGAGCCCGGAGTTGGACTTCCAGTTCTTCACGAACGACTTCGCCTGCGCGATCTCGCTCTTCCACTCGTCCACCGACCAGGTGCCGACGCCGCCGTCGTTCCCGCAGAAGTGGCCGTTGAAGTGGGTGCCGACCTCGTTGCCCTCCTGCCACGCGGCGCGCAGCTGGGTGACGGTGTCCTTGATGCCCTTGAGGTCGTTGAACCCGATGTCACTGCTGCCCGGCGAGTGCTTGGGCGCGGTGTACCGCTCGCGCTTCTCCTCCGGGAGCATGTACACACCGCTGAGGAAGTACGTCATCGTCGCGTTGTACTTCTTGCCGACCTCGCGGAAGTGGGAGAACAGCCGCTGGCTGTCCTCGCCCGCCCCGTCCCAGGAGAACACCACGAACTGCGGCGGCTGCTGACCCGGCGCCAGCTTGCGCGGCTTCAGCAGATGGGGCTGGGCCCCGGTGAACGCGGTGGAGCCGTCCCCGATCAGACGTACGACGTTCTTGGGGGCGGCGGCGCCCGCGCCGGGTCCGGGCGCTGCCGCCTTGGTCCCGTTGCCCACCGAGCAGCCCGCGGTGCCCGCGATCAGCGCGGCGACGACGGCGCCGGTGGCGATCCTCTTCGTGGCGGCCATCATCCGCCCACCCTCTTCCTCGCAGATCAGTAGATCCGAAGATCTCTTGTACTGAAGGTCATCAAATCGCCGCAAAAGTGACACGTAGCATGAGGGAAGGAGGCGCGACAGGCCGCACGAAAAGCTCCTTATTCACCGTTGAGAGTGAATCGATGGGCTATTTGCCCGAAATGGCAAGCGCTGACCTTTACTCTGCATTACGATTCGTTTACCGAGAGTTGAGAATCCCGCCGCTGTACGCCGTGACCCACGGCCGCGACCCCCCATCCGCGACCGCGCCGCCCCGGAGGAGACGGGAACATGTCTGCCTGCGCCCCCACCCGCACCCAGCCCCTCACCGCTCACCCCGACAGCCACCGGCACCCGCACGCCCCGCCCCCCTCAAGACGGGGCCGTCGCTTCCGGATCGCCGGAGCCGATCTCGCCGCGTCCGTCACCGTCTTCCTGCTCGCCGTCCCGATGTCGCTCGGCCTCGCCGTCGCCATCGACGCCCCGCTGGAAGCCAGCCTCATCGCCGCCGGAGTCGGCGGCATCGTCGCCGGGCTGCTCGGCGGCACACCGCTCCTCGTCAGCGGCCCCTCCGCCGGACTCACGGTGGTGTCGGCCGAGTTGATCCAGAGCTACGGATGGCGCACCACCTGCGCCATCACCGTCCTCGCGGGTCTGCTGCAGATCGCGCTCGGCTCGCTGAAGGCCGCGCGCTCCGCGCTCGCCATGAGCCCGGCCATCGTGCACGGCACCCTCGCCGGCATCGGCGCCGCCATCGCGCTCGCCCAGCTCCACATCGTCCTGGGCGGCTCCCCGCAGAGCTCGGCCGTCGACAACGCCCGGGCCCTGCCCGACCAGTTGGCCAGGGTCGGCCCCGCCGCGCCCCTGATCGGGGCGCTCACCATCGCCGTACTCCTGACGTGGCCGCGCCTGCCCGGGCGGCCGGGGAAGGCCCTGCGCCGCATCCCGGCCGCGCTCGCCTGTGTGGTGATCGCCACCGCGGTGGCCGCCCTGGCCGCGCCGGACATCGCCCGGGTCGACCTGCCCTCCTGGGACGCGCACGTCCTGCCCGAGCTGCCGCACGGGCCGGCGGGCGGGCTGGTCGCCGCCGTGCTCACGGTGACCCTGGTCGCCAGCCTGGAGTCGCTCCTCTCCGCCGTCGCCGTGGACAAGCTGGCCGCCGAACGGCCGGGCGGCGCCGCACCCCACCGGGCCGACCTCGACCGGGAGCTGCGCGGCCAGGGCATCGCCAACGCCGTCTCCGGACTGCTCGGCGGAATGTCGGTCTCCGGTGGCGCGGTGCGCGGCAGCGCCAACGTGCGGGCCGGGGCGACCGGCCGCGCCTCCACCGTGCTGCACGGGGTGTGGGTGCTGCTCGCCGCCGGGCTGCTCGTGGCCGTCCTGGAGTGGATTCCGCTGGCCGCGCTGGCCGCGCTGGTGATGATGGTCGGCATCCAGATGGTGTCGTACGCGCACATCCGCAAAGTCCACCGGCACCGCGAGTTCCTCGTGTACGTGGCGACGGTCGGCGGGGTGCTGGTGTTCGGGGTGCTCCAGGGCGTGGTCATGGGGATCGCCGTGGCCGTCGCGGTCGCACTGCGCCGGGTGGCGCGGACCCGGATCACCGTGCGGCAGCGGGACGACGCGTCGTATCTGGTCCAGGCGCGCGGTCAGTTGACGTTCCTGGCCGTACCGCGTCTGACCAGGTCGCTGAGTCAGGTCCCCCAAGGCGCGAGGGCGGTCGTGGAGTTGGACGGCTCGTTCATGGACCACGCGGCGTACGAGGCGTTGCAGGGCTGGCAGGCCACGCACACCGCGCGCGGTGGCGAGGTGCGGATCACCGGCCGGGCCGGCGGGCGCATCTCCGAGCCCGCCTCCGCCGCCCAGAGCTGCTGCCGGCCCTGGACCCCCTGGCGCAACCACCACTGCCACGACAAGGCGCCGGCGCCCAGGCGCCACGGGCATCAACTGGCCAGTGGGCTCAGCTCCTTCCAGCGCAACACCGCGCCGCTGGTGCGCGACGAGCTGGCGCGCCTCGCCCGCGAGGGGCAGCAGCCCTCCCAGCTCTTCCTCACCTGCGCGGACTCCCGGCTCGTCACCAGCATGATCACGTCGAGCGGCCCGGGCGATCTGTTCACCGTGCGCAACGTCGGCAATCTGGTGCCGCCCCCCGGGGCGGAGAGCGGCGACGACTCGGTGGCGGCGGCGATCGAGTACGCGGTGGAGGTGCTGCGGGTCGAGTCCATCACGGTCTGCGGCCACTCCGGCTGCGGGGCCATGCAGGCGCTCCTGGCCGCCGGGCCGGACGCCCCGCAGACCCCGTTGCGGCGCTGGCTGCGGCACGGGATGCCCAGCCTGGAGCGGATGGCGAGCCGTAAGCACTCCTGGGCGCGGATCGCCGGGCGGCTGCCCGCCGACGCCGTCGAGCAGCTCTGTCTCACCAATGTGGTGCAGCAGCTGGACCATCTGCGGCGCCATGAGTCGGTGGCGCGGCGGCTGGCCGAGGGCACGCTGACCCTGCACGGCATGTACTTCCATGTCGGCGAGGCCCA
Organism: Streptomyces sp. NPDC031670; assembly: GCF_055580545.1. Lineage (NCBI taxonomy): Bacteria > Bacillati > Actinomycetota > Actinomycetes > Kitasatosporales > Streptomycetaceae > Streptomyces > Streptomyces sp. NPDC031670. The sequence continues at coordinate 129,382 of NZ_JBVILC010000016.1, forward strand.
GGCGTACTTGCTGGCGCACCACGACTGCGAGGAGGTCTTCGAAGGAGTGAGGCCGACGCCGCTGGAGGCGGCCCTCGGCTGACGCGCCTCGGCGCCGCGCGGTGCACGAGCGCCGCGCGGCGCACGACTTCCCGAACCCAGGGCGGACCCGGTCCGTGAGACCGTCTGATGACACGCCGACGCCCCGGAAGCCTTATAGGTCTAAACCAATTTTCGGGAGACTCTTGTCACCCGGCGATTGGCCTGATGAGCTATGGCCCGGGACACATAGGCATATGGGACGCCCTGGGAAAGGGAGATGTCGTGAGCAACGAAAGCCTGGCCAACCTCTTGAAGGAGGAGCGCCGGTTCGCTCCTCCTGCCGCGCTGGCCGCTGACGCCAACGTGACGGCAGAGGCGTACGAGCAGGCCGAGGCGGACAGGCTGGGCTTCTGGGCCGAGCAGGCCCGGCGCCTCACCTGGGCCACCGAGCCGACCGAGACGCTGGACTGGTCGAACCCGCCGTTCGCCAAGTGGTTCGCCGACGGCCGGCTCAACGTCGCGTACAACTGCGTCGACCGGCATGTGGAGGCCGGCCACGGCGACCGGGTCGCCATCCACTTCGAGGGCGAGCCCGGCGACAGCCGCGCGATCACCTACGCCGAGCTGAAGGACGAGGTCTCGCGGGCCGCCAACGCCCTGACGGAGCTGGGCGTCCGGGCCGGCGACCGGGTCGCGGTGTACCTGCCGATGATCCCCGAGGCGGCCGTCGCGATGCTCGCCTGCGCCCGGATCGGCGCGGCGCACTCGGTGGTCTTCGGCGGCTTCTCGGCCGACGCGGTGGCCTCCCGCATCCAGGACGCCGACGCGAAGCTGGTCATCACGGCGGACGGCGGGTACCGGCGCGGCAAGCCGTCCGCGCTGAAGCCCGCGATCGACGACGCGGTGGCGAAGTGCCCGCAGGTCGAGCACGTCTTGGTGGTGCGGCGCACGGGGCAGGAGACCGCCTTCACCGAGGGCCGGGACGTCTGGTGGGACGACATCGTCGGACGCCAGTCGGCCGAGCACACCCCGCAGGCGTTCGACGCCGAGCACCCGCTGTTCATCCTGTACACGTCCGGGACCACGGGGAAGCCGAAGGGCATCCTGCACACCTCGGGCGGCTATCTGACGCAGGCCGCCTACACCCACCACGCGGTCTTCGACCTCAAGCCCGAGACCGACGTGTACTGGTGCACGGCCGACATCGGCTGGGTGACCGGCCACTCGTACATCGTCTACGGGCCGCTGGCCAACGGGGCGACGCAGGTCATGTACGAGGGCACGCCGGACACCCCGCACCAGGGGCGGTTCTGGGAGATCGTCCAGAAGTACGGGGTGACGATCCTCTACACGGCGCCCACCGCGATCCGGACGTTCATGAAGTGGGGCGACGACATCCCCGCGAAGTTCGACCTGTCGTCGCTGCGGGTGCTGGGGTCGGTGGGCGAGCCCATCAACCCGGAGGCGTGGATCTGGTACCGCAAGCACATCGGCGCGGACACCTGTCCGATCGTGGACACCTGGTGGCAGACCGAGACCGGCGCGATGATGATCTCGCCGCTGCCGGGTGTCACCGACACCAAGCCGGGGTCCGCGCAGCGGGCGCTGCCCGGGATCTCGGCGACCGTCGTGGACGACGAGGCGCGCGAGGTGCCGGACGGGGGCGGCGGCTATCTCGTCCTCACCGAGCCGTGGCCGTCGATGCTGCGCACGATCTGGGGCGACGACCAGCGGTTCATCGACACGTACTGGTCGCGGTTCGAGGGGAAGTACTTCGCCGGGGACGGGGCGAAGAAGGACCAGGACGGGGACATCTGGCTGCTCGGCCGGGTCGATGACGTGATGCTCGTGTCCGGGCACAACATCTCCACCACCGAGGTCGAGTCGGCGCTCGTCTCCCACCCGTCGGTCGCCGAGGCGGCGGTCGTCGGCGCGGCCGACGAGACGACCGGGCAGGCGATCGTGGCGTTCGTGATCCTGCGGGGGTCGGCGGCGCAGACCGAGGGGCTCGTGGAGGAGCTGCGGGCGCATGTGGGCGCCACGCTGGGGCCGATCGCCAAGCCGAAGCGGATTCTGCCGGTGGCGGAGCTGCCGAAGACGCGGTCGGGGAAGATCATGCGGCGGTTGCTGCGGGATGTGGCGGAGAACCGGGAGCTGGGGGATGTCACGACGCTGACGGATTCCTCGGTGATGGATCTGATTCAGACGCAGTTGCCGGGGGCGTCCAGCGAGGACTGAGGGGGCCCTGCGGGGCGGGGGCGGGGGGGGGAAGGTGGGTTTCCCGGGGGCTGCGCCCCCGGCCCCCCGGTTCGGCTGCGGGCCGGTGGGGGCCGGTCGCGCAGTTCCCCGCGCCCCTAAGAGCCTCCGGCTGAGCCCCGTTCTCCGGGAGCGGCCGGGCCCCCCGGCTCGTCTGCGGCCCGGTGGGTGGCCGGTCGCGCAGTTCCCCGCGCCCCTTAAAAGCCTGCGGCCCGACCCCATCAGGGGCGCGGGGAACTGCGCGGGCAACCCAGCACCGGCCCGCGGACGAACCCCGGGCCGAAATGGGGCCCCGGCGAATGCCGGATTCGTCTGGTTTGTCGGGTTCGGTCCGTCGTGCCCGGTAAGGCTTCGGTAAAGTAAGAGCCCAGGTGCGCCGGGAAGTCTGGTCGGCAATGTGTTTGTCCTGCCCGCAGAACCCAGCCGAACCGGACCGGAGGTCGCCCCCGTGGTCGCGCCCGACACCCTCAAGGACAGCCGCCGGAAGTTCCTCGGCCGGCTGTCGCTGCCCGAGCGGAACTTCGTCGCGGAGGCGCTGCGCGCCGAGACCGTCGGCGGGGTCCTGCTCCTCGTCGCCGCCATCGCCGCGTTGATCTGGGCCAATGCCTGGGGCGGCAGTTACGCCGATGTCCAGGGGTTCCACCTCGGCGTCGGCTCCCTCGGGCTCGATCTCTCCCTCCAGCACTGGGCCGCCGACGGCCTCCTCGCCGTCTTCTTCTTCGTCGCCGGCATCGAACTCAAGCGCGAGCTCGTCGCCGGTGAGCTGCGCGACCCCAAGGCCGCCGCGCTGCCGGTGATCGCCGCGCTGTGCGGGATGGCGGTGCCCGCACTCGTATACGCGCTGGTCAACGCCGTGGGCAGTGGGGAGATGGACGGCTGGGCCGTGCCCACCGCCACCGACATCGCCTTCGCGCTCGCCGTGCTCGCGGTCATCGGGACCTCCCTGCCGAGCGCCCTGCGCGCGTTCCTGCTCACGCTCGCCGTCGTCGACGACCTCTTCGCGATCCTCATCATCGCCGTCTTCTTCACCAAGGAGATCGACTTCGTCGCGCTGGGCGGCGCGTTCGCGGGCCTCGCCCTCTTCTGGGTGCTGCTGCGCACGGGCGTGCGCGGCTGGTACGTGTACATGCCGCTGGCGCTGGTCGTCTGGGGGCTGATGTACAACAGCGGCGTCCACGCCACCATCGCGGGCGTCGCCATGGGCCTGATGCTGCGCTGCACCCGCCGCGAGGGCGAGGAGCACTCCCCCGGCGAGCACATCGAACACCTGGTGCGGCCCCTCTCCGCCGGGCTCGCCGTGCCGCTCTTCGCCCTGATGTCGGCCGGGGTCGGGGTCAGCGGCGGTGCGCTCGCGGACGTCTTCACCCGGCCCGAGACGCTCGGCGTGGTGCTCGGTCTGGTGGTCGGCAAGGCGGTGGGCATCTTCGCAGGGACGTGGTGCGCCGCGCGGTTCACCAGGGCGGAGCTCAACGAGGACCTCGCCTGGCCGGACGTCTTCGCGGTGGCGACGCTCGCCGGGATCGGCTTCACCGTCTCGCTGCTCATCGGCGAGCTGGCCTTCGACGGCGAGGGCGCGCTCGCGGACGAGATCAAGGCGGCCGTCCTGACGGGCTCGCTGATCGCCGCCGTCCTCGCCACCGTCCTGCTGAAGCTGCGCGTACGCCGCTACCGGGCGCTCGTCGACGAGGAGGAGCGCGACGAGGACCACGACGGCATCCCGGATGTGTACGAACAGCACAATCCGGCCTACCACCTGCGGATGGCCGTCCTCTACGAGGCGAAGGCCGCCGAGCACCGCCGCCTCGCGCAAGTGGCGGGGGCGGGGAGCGACGAGGCCGACCGTCCGGCATGATCTGACATCTGGGCCGGAGAAGGACATCTGGGCCGGGAGATGACGGGACCGGAGAGAGAAGAGGGAGTCAGCGAATGAGCGACCCCAGCAACACCGCCGTCGGCGGCGCCGACCGCAGCCTCGGCCAGCTGGTCGCCTCGGCGACGGCCGAGATGTCCGCGCTGGTGCACGACGAGATCGCGCTCGCCAAGGCGGAGCTGCGCCAGGACGTCAAGCGCGGGGCGATCGGTGGCCTCGCCATCAGTACCGCCGGAGTACTCGTCCTGTTCTCGCTGCCGGTGCTGAGCTTCGCGGCGGCGTACGGGATCCACAACCTCGGGCTCGGCCTAGCCTGGTCGTTCCTGATCGTGGGCGGAGCGTTCCTGCTGCTCGCGGGCCTGCTGGCGCTGCTGTCCGTGGCCAAGTTCAAGAAGGTCAAGCCGCCGGAGAAGTCCATCGCCTCGGCCAAGCAGACCGCGGCCGTGCTCGGGGGCGTCAAGCCGCATCCCCGCCCGGTCACGGAGCAGACCCCGGCTGTGGCACGCTCGTCTGCATGACCGCACCTGATACCGGTACCGGCGCCACGGGCAGCCCTGGCGGCAATGGCAGCCCTGTCCGCATCCATGGTCCCTGGACACACAGGGACGTGGCGGCCAATGGTGCGCGCTTCCACATCGCGGAGCTGGGTGACGGTCCGCTGGTGTTGCTGCTCCACGGCTTTCCGCAGTTCTGGTGGACGTGGCGGCACCAGCTCACCGCACTCGCCGACGCCGGATTCCGGGCGGTCGCGATGGACCTGCGGGGCGTCGGCGGCAGCGACCGCACCCCGCGCGGCTACGACCCGGCCAACCTCGCGCTGGACATCACCGGGGTCGTACGGTCGCTCGGCGAGCCCGACGCGGCGCTGGTCGGCCATGATCTGGGCGGCTATCTGGCGTGGACGGCGGCAGTGATGCGGCCCAAGCTGGTGCGCCGACTGGTGGTGTCGTCGATGCCGCACCCGCGGCGCTGGCGCTCCGCGATGCTCTCCGACTTCGCGCAGTCGCGGTCCGGTTCGTACATCTGGGGCTTCCAGCGGCCGTGGCTGCCGGAGCGTCAGCTCGTGGCGGACGACGCGGCGCTGGTGGGGCGGCTGGTGCGGGAGTGGTCGGGCCCGCTGGCGCCCGACGAGGAGGCCGTGGAGGCCTACCGGCGGGCGATGACCATCCCGTCGACCGCGCACTGCTCGATCGAGCCGTACCGCTGGATGGTGCGCTCGCTGGCCCGGCCCGACGGCATCCAGTTCAACCGCCGGATGAAGCGGCCGGTACGGGTACCGACGCTGCATCTGCACGGTTCGCTCGACCCGGTGATGCGCACCCGCAGTGCGGCGGGCTCCGGGGAGTACGTCGAAGCCCCGTACCGCTGGCGGCTGTTCGACGGCCTGGGCCACTTCCCGCACGAGGAGGACCCGGCCGCGTTCTCGGCGGAGCTGGTGAACTGGCTGAAGGACCCCGAGCCCGACCGCTAGGGCGTTCCCCCGGCCGGGGGAGCCGTCCGGGGAGCGGACGGGAACGTTTGTCTGACGAACAGCCAATTGCCTGGCGCATAGGCCAATTGGCCCCCCAAGACGCGGTTACCGACCTTGGGGCCCGGGCAGACGTCGGGGTATGGGCTGGACGCACGACTACGGTGACGCAGCACGCAACCGCCGCTCGGCCACCGCGCCGATTTCGCACGAGAGGGGTGGCCCGCAAGCTCAGGGCCATGATCCCCAACTCGGCATTCCGCGTATCCTCCGTCGCCGGGCCCGCTGGGTCTCGGCCCGGCTGCGCCATTCGCGCACGTAACACGGGTGCCGGACGCCCGGCGTCCGTACGGGATCACCGGCGCAGATACGCGAGCTCCGGGTGGACGTCCCGGTAGCCGTCCAGGAGCCGGTGGGCCACCTGGACGGAGTCGACCAGCGGGTGCAGGGCGAAGGCCTTCACCGCCGCCCGTGCCGACCCGCCCTCGGCGGCCTCCAGGACGCACCGCTCGACCGCCTTCACCGCGCTGACCAGGCCCGCTTCATGGCCCGTCAGCTGGGTGACGGGCAGCGGGCGCGGGCCCGACGCGTCGACGCGGCACGGGATCTCGACGACCGCCTCGGCGTCGAGGACGTGCAGCGAGGCGCCGTTGGGGACGTTGAGGATCAGCGTCGCCGGCTCGTCGCGCGCGATAGCCCGCATCAGCGCCAGGGCGACGTTCTCGTACCCGCCCGACTCCAGGTCGTCCGCGGCGCGCTCGCCCGCGCCGGAGACCTCCCGGTTCTCGGACATGTACGTGGCCTCGCGCTCGGCGCGGGTGCGGTCCCAGGCGTCCCACGCCTGCTCGCGCCCGCCCGCGGCCTCGGCCACGGCCGCGTAGAAGCGCTCCTGCTGGCCGAGGAGGAAGGCGCCCCGGGTGAGCTCCGCCTGCCGGTACGCGGCCACAGCCTCACGGTTGAAGTAGTAGTAGTGAAGGTACTCGTTGGGCACCGAGCCCAGCGAGCGCAGCCAGTCGGCGCCGAAGAGCCTGCCCTCCTCGAACGAGGTCAGCAGCGCGTCGTCCGCGAACAGACGCGGCAGCACGTCCTGTTCGCCCTCGTAGAGGCCGTGCAGCCAGCCCAGGTGGTTCAGGCCCGCGTAGTCCAGCCGTACGGCGTCGGGGTCGGCGCCGACCGTACGGGCCACGCGGCGGGCCAGGCCGACCGGTGAGTCGCAGATGCCGATGACCCGCTCGCCCAGGTGGCGGGCCATGGCCTCGGTGACGAGGCCGGCCGGGTTGGTGAAGTTGATGACCCAGGCGTCCGGGGCGAGCGCCTTGATCCGGCGGGCGACGGAATCCGCCACGGGGACGGTCCGCAGGCCGTACGCGATACCGCCCGCGCCGACCGTCTCCTGGCCCAGGACGCCTTCGGCGAGCGCGATCCGCTCGTCGGCGGCCCGGCCCGCGAGGCCCCCGACGCGGATCGCGGAGAAGACGAAGTCGGCGCCGCGCAGCGCCTCGTCCAGATCGGTCACCGCCCGCACGGCCGGGGCGTCCACGGCGTCGCGCGCCTGGTCCGCGAGGACGCGGGCGATGGCGGCGAGCCGGGCCGCGTCCACGTCGTACAGCGTCACCTCGGTGACCCGGCCGGGGGCGTGGTCGCGCAGCAGGGCGCCGTATACGAGCGGCACGCGGAAACCGCCGCCGCCGAGGATCGTCAGTCGCATGTCCGGCCTCTTCGGGAGTCGGGGTCAGCGGGGCGGCACAGCGGCCGTCACAGGGCGCACTGCTGGCTGTCGACCTGCTGGTTGGCGGTACGGCCCAGCTGGACGTCCTCGCGGATCTCGTTCGCCGTCAGCGCGTAACCGGTGTTGGGGTCGTCGAGGGACTTGGCGAAGACCACTCCGTAGACCTTGCCGTCGGGGGTGAGGAGGGGGCCGCCGGAGTTGCCCGGGCGGACCGTGGTGAACAGCGAGTAGACCTCGCGGGTGACCGTGCCGCGGTGGTAGATGTCCGGGCCCGGCGGGGTGATCCGGCCACGGACGCGCGCGGCGCGCACGTCGTACGGCTGGTCCTCGGGGAAGCCCGCGACGATCGCGCCGCTGCCGCTGTGCGCCTGCTGCGAGGAGAAGCGCAGTACCGGGGCCTTGAGGTCCGGCACGTCCAGGACCGCGATGTCCCGGCGCCAGTCGTAGACGACCACCTTCGCGTCGTACGTCCGCCCCTGACCGCCTATCTGGATCTTCGGGTCCGCCACACCGCCCACCACATGGGCGTTGGTCATCACCCGGCGCTCGGCGAAGACGAAGCCGGTGCCCTCCAGGCGCTTTCCGCAGCTCGGCGCGGTGCCGGTGACCTTGACGATCGAGCGCTTGGCGGAGGCCGCGACCGGGCTGGTGGCCAGCGCCTGGTCGGGGGGCGGGACCTTGGTGATCGACTCGTTGGTGAACGGGGCGAAGACCTGCGGCAGCCCGTTCTGCGCGAGCATGGAGGAGAAGTCCGAGAACCAGGTGTACGCCTGCTGGGGCATCGCCTTGTCGACGCCGCGCAGGATCCGGGAGTCGTTGACCGCCCTGCCCAGCGCGTTCCCCCGGCTGGAGGAGTCGGGGTCGGCGAGCGGGGCGAGCGCGGTGCCGATCAGCCAGGCGACCAGGAGCATCGCGAGGACGTTGACCAACGCGCCGCCCGTGGCGTCCAGGGCGCGCGCGGGCGACCAGGTGATGTGCTGGCGCAGCTTGTTGCCCAGGTGGGTGGTGAAGGCCTGGCCCACGGAGGCGCAGACGATCACGACGACGACCGCCACGATGGCGGCGGTGGTCGACACGGTCCGCTTGTCCGTCAGCTGGTCCCAGATGACCGGCAGCAGATACACGGCGATGAGACCACCGCCGAGAAAGCCGATCACCGACAGGATGCCGACGACGAAGCCCTGGCGGTAGCCGACGATCGCGAACCACACGGCGGCGACCAGCAACAGGATGTCCAGCACGTTCACGAGGTCAGCCTGTCACGCGTGCCAGTCGAGCGGGACCCGGCGGGTGCGATCCCAGGGGCGCTCCCACCCCGCGAAGTGCAGCAGCCGGTCGATCACCCCGGCCGTGAAGCCCCATACGAGGGCGGATTCGACCAGAAAGGCCGGGCCTGCGTGGCCCCGCGGGTGGACGGCGGTGGCCCGGTTGGCCGGGTCCGTGAGATCCGCCACGGGGACGGTGAAGACCCGGGCGGTCTCCGCCGCGTCCACCGCCCGCACCTCCGTGCGCTCGCGCCACCAGCCCAGGACCGGGGTCACCACGAAACCGCTCACCGGGATGTAGAGCCGGGGCAGCACGCCGAAGATCTGCACCCCGTCCGGGTCCAGGCCGGTCTCCTCCTCGGCCTCGCGCAGGGCGGCCCGCAGCGGCCCGGTGGTCCGGGGGTCGCCGTCCCCGGGGTCGAGGGCGCCGCCCGGGAAGGAGGGCTGGCCGCCGTGCGAGCGCAGCTGGCTGGCGCGCTCCATGAGCAGCAGCTCCGGCCCGGCCGGGCCCTCGCCGAAGAGGACCAGCACGGCGGACTGACGGCCCGCGCCGTCCTTCGGCGGCAGGAAGCTGCTGAGCTGGAGCGGCTCGATGCGGTCGGCCGCGCGCGCGACGGGGCCGAGCCACTCGGGCAGCCCGTCACGGCTCACGGCGGGGCCGTGGGGCCCCTCGCCGCCCCCGTACGTCCTGCTGGGGTCACTGGTCCTGCTGGTGTCACTCGCGTGCGTCATGGGCACCCCCGTCGTCCACCGGTCACAACGTCCGGGCCGGTCGTGTTCGTTCCGGCATCCACCAGGTCATGGGCGCTGGGTCAGCCGGCCCCCAGTGGCGGGGCCGGGCGCCCCGGGTAGTCCGGGGGCGGGGAGAGCCGCTGGCCCGGGAAGCCGCCCTTCTCGTACTTCAGGAGCTTCCTGGCCTTCTCCGGGTCGGTCTCGCCCTCCCCGTACGCCGGGCAGAGCGGGGCGATGGGGCAGGCGCCGCAGGCGGGCTTGCGGGCGTGGCAGATGCGGCGGCCGTGGAAGATCACCCGGTGCGAGAGCATCGTCCACTCGCTCTTGGGGAAGATCCCGGCGACGACGGCCTCGACCTTGACCGGGTCCTCCTCGTCGGTCCACTTCCAGCGGCGCACCAGCCGCCCGAAGTGCGTGTCCACGGTGAGACCGGGGACGCCGAAGGCGTTGCCCAGCACCACATTGGCGGTCTTGCGGCCGACGCCCGGGAGCTTCACCAGGTCTTCGAGACGCCCGGGCACCTCGCCTCCGAACTCGTCGCGCAGGGCGACGGCGAGACCCATGATCGACTTGGTCTTGGCGCGGAAGAACCCGGTCGGCCGGATCAGCTCCTCGACCGCCTCCGGGTCGGCCGCGGCCAGCTCCTCGGGGGTCGGATACGCGGCGAACAGCGCGGGCGTCGTCTGGTTGACCCGCAGGTCGGTCGTCTGGGCCGAAAGGACCGTGGCGACCAGCAGCTCGAAGGGGTTACGGAAGTCGAGCTCCGGGTGGGCGTACGGATACACCTCCGCGAGCTCCCGGTTGATCCGGCGGGCGCGGCGGACCAAGGAGACGCGGGACTCGGTCGAGGAGGGGCCGGCGGGCCCGGGTGTGGCGGCGGCGGTCGGAGCGTTCTTGGAGGCCGCCTTCTTGGCCGCGGGCTTCTCGGGGGCCGCCTTCCCCGGAGCGGCCTTCTTGGCGGCGGTCTTCTTGGCCGCGGTCTTGCCCGGAGCGGGCTTCTTGGCCGCGGTCTTCTTGGTCGCGGTCTTGCCCGGAGCGGCCTTCTTGGCGGCGGTCTTCTTGGCCGCGGTCTTGCCCGGAGCGGGCTTCTTGGCGGCGGGGCTCTTCCCCGCGGCCCCTTCGGGCTCGCCCGGGCGGCCCGGCACGCTCGGCTCACCCGGCACGGGCGACGCGGGCGACGCGCCCGGGAGGTGTTCGGATGCCGACGCGGCCCGATTGGCTGATTTTGATACTTTCGCGGCCTTTTTCGGTTTACTCGTAGGCTGTTCGCCCACAGCGGAATCCTTGCCTGCCGACACTCTTGTGGCCCCCCTGGCCTGCGCTCTCACCGGCGAATTGGACACCCGGCCAGCCTAAAGGCACGCACCGACATGTGCCCCGGTCACGGCCGATCACCACCCCAATCGGCCCCCTGCCGCACAGTCCGGCGTTCGGGTGCGTCATCCTTGTGGTTACCCGTGTGATTGATCGCACTGTTTACACCGTCCGGCAAAATGGGCAACACGGTCCCCTGTACCGGTCGACAAGGAGAGAACTCGTGGACGACGTTCTGCGGCGCGCCCCGCTCTTCGCGGCGCTCGATGACGAGCAGGCCGCGGAGCTCCGCGCCTCGATGAGTGAGGTGACGCTCGCCCGTGGTGACGCCCTCTTCCACGAGGGCGACCCCGGCGACCGCCTCTACGTGGTCACCGAGGGCAAGGTCAAGCTCCACCGCACTTCCCCCGACGGCCGCGAGAACATGCTGGCGGTCCTCGGCCCCGGCGAGCTCATCGGCGAGCTGTCCCTCTTCGACCCGGGCCCGCGCACCGCGACCGCGACCGCGCTCACCGAGGTCAAGCTGCTGGGCCTGGGCCACGGCGACCTCCAGCCGTGGCTGAACGCCCGGCCCGAGGTGGCCACCGCCCTGCTGCGCGCGGTCGCCCGCCGGCTGCGCAAGACCAACGACCAGATGTCCGACCTGGTCTTCTCCGACGTGCCGGGCCGTGTCGCCCGCGCGCTCCTGGACCTGTCGCGCCGCTTCGGCGTGCAGTCCGAGGAGGGCATCCACGTCGTGCACGACCTGACGCAGGAGGAGCTGGCCCAGCTGGTCGGCGCCTCCCGCGAGACGGTCAACAAGGCCCTCGCGGACTTCGCGCAGCGCGGCTGGCTGCGGCTGGAGGCCCGTGCGGTGATCCTGCTGGACGTGGAGCGGCTGGCGAAGCGGTCGCGCTGACGCCGGTACGTGTACGTGGACGGGCCCGTCTCCCCTCGGGGAGGCGGGCCCGTCCCGTGTGCGGCCGGAGCGGGGAGGCGGCGCCGAGCGCCCTAGATGAGCCCGTGCTCGCTCAGATACTCCAGCTGCGCGCGTACGGAGAGCTCGGCCGCCGGCCACAGGGACGGGTCGACATCCGCGTAGACGCGCGCCACCACCTCCGCGGGCGTGGTGTGGCCGTCCTCCACCGCCGTCTCCACCTGGGCCAGCCGGTGGGCGCGGTGGGCGAGGTAGTACTCGATGGCACCCTGCGCGTCGTCGAGCACGGGCCCGTGGCCGGGCAGCACGGTCCGTACGCCGTCGTCGACCGCGAGCGAGCGCAGCCGCCGCAGGGAGTCCAGGTAGTCCCCGAGGCGGCCGTCCGGGTGCGCCACGACGGTCGTGCCGCGCCCGAGGACCGTGTCCCCCGTCAGCACGGCCCCGTCGGCGGGGAGGTGGAAGCAGAGGGAGTCGGCGGTGTGGCCGGGGGTGGGCACCACCCACATCTCCAGCCCGCCGGTGGTGATCACGTCCCCGGTGGCCAGCCCCTCGTCACCGAGGCGCAGCGCCGGGTCCAGCGCGCGTACGTGCGTACGGGTCAGCTCCGCGAAGTGTGCCGCGCCCTCGGCGTGGTCGGGGTGGCCGTGGGTGAGCAGGGTGAGGGCCACCCGTTTGCCCATCCGCTCGGCGGTGGCGACCACGTTCCGCAGGTGGCCCTCGTCGAGGGGGCCCGGGTCGACGACGACCGCGAGTTCGGAGTCGGGCTCGGCGACGATCCAGGTGTTGGTGCCGTCGAGGGTCATCGCGGAGGCGTTGGGGGCGAGGACGTTGACGGTACGGGTCGTGGCGGGGCCGGAGAGCACCCCGCCGCGGGGCCGGCCGGGGAGGGCCGCGGCTTCGGTCACGCGAGGGAACCTTCCATGGGGAGCGGGGGTGTGGGGGCGGGCGGGGTCACGGGGTGCCGCCCGTGGTGCGTACCCGTTTGGTGAACTCGTCGTGCCCGGGCCAGCTCAGCACGATCTCGCCGTCGTCGCCGAGGCTCGCCCGCGCCAGTACGGGCGTGAGGTCGCGGGCCGCCGCGGCCTCGACCGCCTCGGCGGGGGTGGCGTACGGGAGGAGGGCGCGCAGGGTCGAGACGGTCGGCGGCATCATCAGCAGCTCGCCCGCGTCGTACCCGGCGAGGGCATCGGCGGGCCGGATCCACACGGTCCGGTCGGCCTCGGTGGAGGCGTTGCGGGTGCGCTGGCCCTCGGGGAGCACGGCGACGAAGAACCAGGTGTCGTACCGCTTCGGCTCGAACTCGGGGGTGATCCAGCGGGCCCAGGCGCCGAGCAGGTCCGAGCGCAGGACCAGGGAGCGGCGGTCGAGGAACTCGGCGAAGGAGAGGTCGCGGGCGACGAGGGCGCGGCGGTCGGCCTCCCAGTCGTCGCCGGTGGTGTCGCCCACGACGCTGTCGGCGTCCGGCCCGGCGAGGAGGACTCCGGCCTCTTCGTACGTCTCGCGGACGGCGGCGCAGACGATGGCCTGGGCGTCGTCCGGGGCCACGCCGAGGCGGGCCGCCCAGGTCTCGCGGCTCGGGCCGGCCCAGCCGATGCGTCTGGCGTCGTCCCTGGGGTCGACGCCGCCGCCCGGGTACGCGTAGGCGCCGCCGGCGAAGGCCATGGAGGTGCGGCGCCGCAGCATGTGCACGGCGAGGGCGCCGGGCCCGTCCCCGGCGCGCAGCAGCATGACGGTCGCGGCGCGGCGGGGCGGTACGGGGGTGAGGGTGCCGTGGGCTAGGGCGCGGATGCGGTCGGGCCATTCCGGCGGGTACCACTGACCATTGGGCATGGGCGCGAGGCTATCTGTTGGGGTGCGGGTGTTCGAGGGGGGCGGGGTGGGGCCGGGCATTCGTCTGCGGGCCGGTGGGGGCTGAGCGCGCAGTTCCCCGCGCCCCTGGGTAGTTAGGGGCGCGGGGCCGTACTGACGTGCGGCCCCGCCGCGTGGGCGCGAGCACGGACACTCCCGCCGGAGGCGGCCTGAGGGGCGCGGGGCCGTACTGACGTGCGGCCCCGCCGCGTGGGCGCGAGCACGGACACTTCCGCCGGAGGCGGCTTGAGGGGCGCGGGGAACTGCGCGAGCAACCCACCACCGGCCCGCAGACAAAGCCCGGGCCCAAAGGGGCGCGGGGAACTGCGCGGCCAGCCCACCACCGGGCCGCAGACGAACCCCGGGCCGAAAAAGGGGCGCGGGGAACTGCGCGGCCAGCCACCCACCGGGCCGCAGACGAACCCCTGGCCGGACGAGGGGTGCGGGGGGACTTTATATGGGGCAAACGCGCTTCTGCCGGGCTTCTCACCCCGTCCTCAGACAGCTCTCATCCAGCCCCGCGAAGGTAATGCACATGACCTTCCCCGAGCAGCAGCCGAAGCAGACGCAGTCGCAGCCGCAGCCGCCGCACCCCTCTCCGCAGGGGCTCGGGGGCTACCCCCCGCCGCCCCCGTACGAGCCGGCGGCCGGGGACGGCACTCCCGCCCCCCGCCGCGCCCGCCGCTCCGTAGGGCTTCTCGCGGCCGTCGCGATCGCCGCCGCGGCCGTGGGCGGGGGGACCGCCACGCTCGTGGAGCGGTGGGCCGGTGACGGCACCAGCGCCAGCGCGCCCGGCGTTCCGGGCACGAACGCCTCCAGGAGCACCGCCGGGACCGTCTCCGGCGTCGCCCAGGCCGTCTCGCCCAGCATCGTGGAGATCAGCGCTACCTCCACCTCCGGCGAGTCCACCGGCTCGGGCGTGATCATCACCTCCGGCGGCGAGATCGTCACGAACAACCACGTCATCGCGGGCGCCGACCAGGTCAAGGTGCGGACCAGCGACGGCAAGACGTACCCCGCGAGCGTCGTCGGGACCGACCCCGACAAGGACCTCGCGCTCATCAAGGTGCGCGGGGCGAGCGGCCTCAAGCCCGCGAGTCTCGGCAACTCCGACCACCTCCGGGTCGGTGACCAGGTCGTCGCCATCGGCTCCCCCGAGGGCCTGACCGGCACCGTCACCAGCGGCATCATCTCCGCCCTCAACCGTGACGTCACCGTCGCCAAGGAGCAGGGGCAGGGCCAGGGACAGGACCAGGGGCAGGGGCGGCAGCGCGGCGGCTGGCCCTTCGAGTTCGGCGGGCAGCAGTTCAACGGTGACACCGGCTCGTCCAAGACCACGTACAAGGCCATCCAGACCGACGCCTCGCTCAACCCGGGCAACTCCGGCGGCGCCCTGATCGACATGAACGGCAACATCGTCGGCATCAACTCCGCGATGTACAGCCCCAGTTCCACGGGCGCCCAGTCCTCCTCCTCGGCGGGGAGCATCGGGCTCGGGTTCGCCATCCCCGTCAACACCGTCAAGGCCGACCTCGCCTCCCTCCGCGCCGGCGGCAGCGGCGGCGACAGCAGCGATAGCAGCGGTGGGGGCGACAGCAGCGGTGGCGGGTACAGCGACAGCTGATCCTCACCACCGGCGCAGGCCCGGCATGCGACGCTGGACAGCGCCCGCCCCGATTCGAACCCCGAGGAAGACCCCAGACCGATGAGCCCCGCAGCCGCCGAGGACGACACCCAGCGCATCCTGATCGTCGACGACGAGCCCGCCGTCCGAGAGGCGCTCCAGCGCAGCCTCGCCTTCGAGGGGTACGGGACGGAGGTCGCCGTCGACGGACTGGACGCGCTGGCCAAGGCGGAGGCGTACCGGCCCGATCTGATCGTCCTCGACATCCAGATGCCCCGGATGGACGGGCTGACCGCCGCCCGGCGGCTGCGCGGCGCCGGGTCCACCACCCCCGTGCTGATGCTCACCGCGCGCGACACCGTCGGCGACCGCGTCACCGGCCTCGACGCGGGCGCGGACGACTACCTGGTCAAGCCGTTCGAGCTGGACGAGCTGTTCGCCCGTATCCGCGCCCTGCTGCGCCGCAGTTCGTACGCCGGACAGGCGGGCGGCGAGCAGCCCGACGACAACGTCCTGGCTTTCGGCGACCTGCGCATGGACCTGGCGACCCGGGAGGTGACCCGGGGCGAGCGGGTGGTGGAGCTGACCCGTACGGAGTTCACGCTCCTGGAGATGTTCCTGGCCCACCCCCGCCAGGTCCTCACCCGTGAGCAGATCCTCAAGGCGGTCTGGGGCTTCGACTTCGAGCCGTCGTCCAACTCCCTCGACGTGTACGTCATGTACCTGCGCCGCAAGACCGAGGCGGGCGGCGAGCCGCGCGTGGTCCACACCGTGCGCGGGGTGGGGTACGCCCTGCGCTCGGGCGGCGCGGAGTGAACGGAGTCGTCCGGCGGTACCGGGCGATGCCGCTGCGGTCGCGGCTCGCGCTGCTGGTGGCGACGGCCGTGGCGGTCGCGGTCGCGGCCGTGTCGGTGGCGTGCTGGCTGCTGACCCGGGCCCAGCTCGGCGAGGAGCTGGACAACACGCTGCGCAACACCAGCGCCCCGCCCACGCTGGTGCAGGCCGCGCTCGCCTCCTGCGGGGCCCCGGCGACCGTGCCCGACGACGAGCGGTCCGGGTTCGCCTACATCCAGGTCGTCCTGATCGACGGCACCCGCTGCGCGGCCCCCGAGTCGCCGCCGGTGCGGGTCGGCGCCCAGGACGTGGCCGTGGCGCGGGGCCACCGGCTCGACGCCCTGCACACCTCCGTCACCGACGGCGGAGTGGACGTCCGTGTGCACACCCAGCGCCAGCAGATCGCGGGCCGGGGGGTCACCGTGTCCCTCTCCCGGCCGCTCACCGAGATCGACTCCTCGCTCAACCGGCTGGCGCTTCTCCTGACGGGGCTCGCCGGGGCCGGGGTCGTGGCGGGCGGCGCCGCCGGGCTGTGGGTCGCGCGTACGGGCCTGCGTCCCGTGGACCGGCTGACCGACACCGTCGAGCACGTGGCCCGCACCGAGGACCTCACCGTCCGTATCCCGGTGGAGGGCGAGGACGAGATCGCCCGGCTCTCGCGGTCGTTCAACGCGATGACCGCCGCCCTCGCCTCCTCGCGCGACCGGCAGTCGCAGCTGATCGCGGACGCGGGGCACGAGCTGCGCACCCCGCTCACCTCGCTGCGGACCAACATCGAGCTGCTGGCGCGGAGCGAGGAGACCGGCCGGGCCATCCCGGCCGCCGACCGCAAGGCGCTGATGGCCTCCGTCAAGGCGCAGATGACCGAGCTCGCCGCGCTGATCGGGGACCTCCAGGAGCTGTCCCGGCCGGACGCGGTCCGCGCGGGGCCGCTGGAGGTCGTCGCCTTCCACGACATCGCGCGGGTCGCCCTGGAGCGGGCCCGGCTGCGCGGCCCCGAGCTGGAGTTCAAGGCGGAGCTCGCGCCCTGGTACGTACGGGCGGAGCCGGCGGCCCTGGAGCGGGCGATCGTCAACGTGCTGGACAACGCGGTGAAGTTCAGCCCCCCGCGCGGCACCGTCGAGGTCACCCTCGACCGGGGCGCCCTGACCGTGCGCGACCAGGGCCCCGGCATCCCCGCCGATGAACTCCCGCACGTCTTCGAGCGGTTCTGGCGCTCGCCCTCGGCCCGCTCGCTGCCGGGTTCGGGGCTCGGGCTGTCCATCGTGGCCCGTACGGTCCAGCACGCCGGCGGCACGATCACGCTCGGCGCGGCGGCGGACGGCGGCACCGGCACGGTGGCCACGGTCCGCCTGCCGGGCGCCCCCACCCCGCCGCCCGCCGCCCCGGGGGTGTGAGAAGGGGCGCCGGGAAGATCCCGGCGCCCCTTCGCCTACAACGGAGGGCTTACTCGCCCGCCACCTTGCCCACGACCGTGATCCGGCCGCCGGCCGGGGGCGCGAGCGGCGCGGAGGCCGAGGAGTTCGCGGCCAGGTAGGCGTCGAGGACATCCAGGTCGGAGGCGCCGACCAGCTTGTTCTTGCCCTGGCCGAGGGCGGTGAAGCCGTCGCCGCCGCCCGCGAGGAACTCGTTCATGGCGACGCGGTAGGTCTTCGCCGGGTCGAGGGCGACCCCGTTCAGCTTGACGGTGTCGACCAGGACGCGGTCCGCGCCCGCCTTGGTCATGTCGAGCGTGTAGCTGAAGCCCTTCGACACCTGGAGGATCTTCGGCGTCGCCGCGTTACCGCCGCTGACCTGCTGCTGGAGGCCCTGGATGATCTGGGCGCCGGTCAGGTCGACCACGTTCATCATGTTGGTGAACGGCTGGACGGTGAACGCCTCGCCGTAGGTGACCACCCCGTCGCCCTCGCCGCCGCTCGCCTTGTAGACGAGGTCGGAGCGGATACCGCCCGGGTTCATGAGGGCGAGCTGGGCGCCGCCCTTGTCGGCCGGGGAGAGCCCGGCGAGCTGCGCGTCCGCGATCAGGTCGCCGAGGGGCTTCTCGGGCGCCTCGGAGCCCCGGCCGTTGATGTCGGCGGAGATGTAGCCCTGCGGGCGGCCCGCGATCGGGGCGGCCAGCTTGTTCCAGCGGGCGATCAGGTCGGTGATGTCCTGCGCCTTGGGCTGGTCGCGGCGGACAACGCGGTTCACCGACTTCGGCGACTTCACGGCGGTCCGGACGATGTCCTTGGTCCGCTTGTCGTAGGTGAGCGTGGTCTCGGTGAAGAGCTTGCCGTAGGAGGCCGCCGAGGTGACCATGCGCGGGTTGCCCGCCGGGTCGGGGATCGTGCAGGTGTACGCCTGGTGGGTGTGGCCGGTGATCAGCGCGTCCACCTTGGGCGTGACGCCCTTGGCGATGTCCACGATCGGGCCGGAGAGACCGCTGCCGGGACCGGCCGAGTCGCAGTCGTAGTTGTACGCGTTGGTCGTCGGCATCCCGCCCTCGTGGACCAGCGCCACGATGGACTTCACGCCCTGCCGGTCGAGCTCCTTGGCGTACTTGTTGATCGTCTCGATCTCGTCGTGGAACTTCAGGCCCTTGACGCCGGAGGCGGTCACGACGTCCGGGGTGCCCTCCAGGGTCACGCCGATGAAGCCGATCTTGACGCCGTTCCTCTTCCAGACCGTGTACGGCTTCAGGATCGGCCTGCCGGTCTTCTCGCTGGTCACATTGGCGGCCAGATACGGGAAGTCGGCGCCCCGGAACTTCTTGCCCTTCTCGTAGCAGCCCTCGACCGGGTGGCAGCCGCCGTTCTGCATCCGGGCCAGCTCGACCGCGCCCTCGTCGAACTCGTGGTTGCCCACGGCCGTCACATCGAGGCCGATCCTGTTGAGCGCCTCGATGGTCGGCTCGTCGTGGAAGAGGCCGGAGAGCAGTGGGCTGGCGCCGATCATGTCGCCGCCCGCGGCGGTGATCGAGTACGGGTGGCCCTTGCGCGCGGTGCGCAGCGAGGACGCCAGGTACTCGGCGCCGCCGGCCGGTATGGACTTCACGGTCCCGTCCGGCTGCTTCTCGTTGACGGCCCCGGCCGAGCCGGCCGGCGGCTCCAGGTTGCCGTGCAGGTCGTTGAAGGAGAGGAGCTGGACGTCCACCGTCCGCGCGGGCTTCGGGTGCCCGTGGCCGTGGCCCCTGTCGTGGGCGTCGGCGGCGGGCATCGCGGCGATGAGCGCGCCGAGTGTGGTGAGGCCGGCGGCTGCCGCCAGGACCCGGCGGCCCGCACGGCCGCCGTGGTGCTTCCGGGGTGTCGCTGTCATCTCTCCCCTAAACGATTCAGCTGGTGGTGGTGGAGCGTGGTGTGCGCCCGAGGCTGCGGGCCGGTCGCGCGGTGGCCGAAACCCGGTGGCCGGGCCGCCGCGAGCGGAAGCCTAGGGTCAACGCGCGTAGCGCGACAGGGGGATGCGGTTACGGGATGGTTGCCGTTTGTCGGTACGTCAGGTTTTGCCCCCGGTCGCCGTAGGCTCGTACCCATGACGACCGACCCCGCCGTGCCCGGCCCCTCCGGACGTGAGATCCGGACCCTCGACGAGCTCACCCACTCCCAGGCCCAGGAGGTCCTCGCGCTGCTCGCCGAGGCCGCCCGGACCGACGGGCAGCAGGCCGTGTCCGAGCAGGGCCGGCTCCAGCTGCGGGGCGGCCGGCGGCCCGGGATCCGCCACTTCCTGCTCACGGTCACCTCGGCGCAGGGGTCCGAGCTGATCGGGTACGCGCAGCTGGAGGACACCGACCCCGTCGAGGCGCCCGCCGCCGAACTCGTCATCCACCCCGCCCACCGGGGGCGCGGCCACGGCCGGGCGCTCGGCTCGGCGCTGCTCGGCGCCTCCGGCAAGCGGCTGCGGGTGTGGGCGCACGGCGGGCACTCCGCCGCCCGCCACCTCGCCCAGGTCCTGGGCCTCACCCTGTTCCGCGAACTGCGCCAGATGCGGCGGCCGTTGGGCCCGGCCGACATCGCGGAGCCGGTGTACCCGCCGGGCGTGAGCGTACGGACCTTCGTCTCCGGGGAGGACGACGCCCAGTGGCTGGCCGTGAACGCTGCGGCCTTCTCCCACCACCCCGAGCAGGGCGCGCTCACCCAGCGCGACCTCGACGACCGCAAGGCGGAGCCCTGGTTCGACCCGAAGGGCTTCTTCCTGGCCGAGCGCGAGGGCCGGATCGTGGGCTTCCACTGGACGAAGGTGCACACGGCGGAGAGGATCGGGGAGGTGTACGTGGTCGGCATCCGGCCCGACGCGCAGGGCGGGGGCCTGGGCAAGGCCCTCACCGCGACGGGGCTGCGGCACCTCGCGGCGGAGGGGCTGCCGGCGGCGATGCTGTACGTGGACGCGGACAACACGGCGGCGGTCACCGTGTACGAGCGGCTGGGGTTCACCACGCACGAGGTGGATCTGATGTACCGCACGGAGTCCTGAGCCCTGCCCCGCCGGGGGCCGAGGGACGGGCCGTGGTCCGGCTTTCGGCCGTGCCCGGCCGGTCGGGCCGCCGGCGGGGGCGCCCGGGCCCGACATCCGCGTCAGGCCTCGGATTCCCTCATGTCATGTCCCCGTTACCGCGTATTCAGACACGCTTGCGACGCTCACTCAATGCAGCCCGAGGTGCCACCCTCCCGGAACGGGACCGCCGCCCGCCCCAAGGCGCTCACCCCTGCCCGCTCCGACCTGCTCTCCGACGCGCCTGAGAGCGGCCGAGCGCGGAACAATGGATATATGAGCCAGCAGCCAAGCGCCGAGGTCCGCCTCCAGCCCACCTCCCAGCCGTCGGTCGGTTCCATCGCCGCGCACCGGCCGCACACCCTCGCCGCCGCCGTCTCCGATCTGGAGCCGGACATCGACGCGGATCTCGACGGGTACGACGGCTACGAGCGCGACCGCGAGGACGCGCCCGGCGGCGACGAGCTGCCATCGGGGCGCTTCCTCGACCGGGAGCGCAGCTGGCTCGCGTTCAACGAGCGCGTCCTGGAGCTCGCCGAGGACCCGGCGACCCCCCTGCTGGAGCGGGCGAACTTCCTGGCGATCTTCGCCTCCAACCTGGACGAGTTCTTCATGGTCCGGGTGGCGGGCCTGAAGCGCCGTATCGCCACCGGTGTGGCCACCCGGTCCGCCTCCGGGCTCCAGCCCCGCGAGGTCCTGGACCTGATCTGGACCCGCTCGCGCGAGCTCATGGCCCGGCACGCCGCCTGCTACCAGCAGGACGTGGCCCCGGCCCTCGCCGACGAGAACATCCACCTCATCCGCTGGCCCGACCTCACCGAGAAGGAGCAGGCGCGGCTCTTCACCCTCTTCCGCCAGCAGATCTTCCCGGTCCTCACCCCGCTGGCCGTGGACCCCGCGCACCCCTTCCCGTACATCTCGGGGCTCTCGCTCAACCTCGCGGTCGTCGTGCGCAACCCGGTCAGCGGCCACCGCCACTTCGCCCGGGTCAAGGTGCCGCCGCTGCTCTCGCGGTTCCTGGAGGCCTCGCCGCAGCGGTACGTACCGCTGGAGGACGTCATCGCGGCCCACCTCGAAGAGCTCTTCCCCGGCATGGAGGTCCTCGCCCACCACATGTTCCGGGTGACCCGGAACGAGGACCTGGAGGTGGAGGAGGACGACGCCGAGAACCTCCTCCAGGCGCTGGAGAAGGAGCTCATGCGGCGCCGCTTCGGGCCGCCGGTGCGCCTGGAGGTCGAGGAGTCCATCGATCCGTACGTCCTGGACCTGCTGGTGCGCGAGCTGAAGATCAGCGACGCCGAGGTGTATCCGCTGCCCGGCCCGCTCGACCTCACCGGGCTCTTCGGCATCGCGGCGCTCGACCGGCCGGAGCTGAAGTTCCCCAAGTTCGTGGCCGGCACCCACCGCGACCTCGCCGAGGTCGAGTCGGCCTCCGCGCCGGACATCTTCGCCGCGCTGCGCGAGCGGGACGTGCTCCTCCACCACCCCTACGACTCGTTCTCCACCTCGGTGCAGGCGTTCCTGGAGCAGGCCGCCGCCGACCCGGACGTCCTCGCCATCAAGCAGACGCTCTACCGCACCTCCGGCGACTCGCCGATCGTGGACGCCCTGATAGACGCCGCCGAGTCCGGCAAGCAGGTCCTCGTCCTGGTGGAGATCAAGGCGCGCTTCGACGAGCAGGCCAACATCAAATGGGCCCGCAAGCTGGAGGAGTCGGGCTGCCATGTGGTGTACGGCCTGGTCGGTCTGAAGACGCACTGCAAGCTGTCGCTGGTGGTGCGCCAGGAGGGCGACATCCTGCGCCGCTACTCGCACGTCGGCACCGGCAACTACCACCCCAAGACGGCCCGGCTCTACGAGGACCTGGGGCTGCTCACCGCCGACCCGCAGGTCGGCGCCGACCTCTCGGACCTCTTCAACCGGCTGTCGGGCTACTCGCGCCGCGAGACCTACCGCCGTCTGCTGGTCGCGCCCAAGTCCCTGCGCGACGGCCTGGTCTCGCGCATCAACAAGGAGACGGCCCACCACCGCGCCGGGCGCCCCGCCTACGTCCGTATCAAGGTCAACTCGATGGTCGACGAGGCCGTGATCGACGCCTGCTACCGGGCCTCGCAGGCCGGTGTGCCGGTCGACATCTGGGTACGCGGCATCTGCGCCGCCCGCCCCGGCGTCGCCGGGCTCTCCGAGAACATCCGGGTGCGGTCGATACTGGGGCGCTTCCTGGAGCACTCCCGGGTCTTCGCCTTCGGCAACGGCGGCGAGCCCGAAGTGTGGCTGGGCAGCGCCGACATGATGCACCGCAACCTGGACCGCCGCATCGAGGCACTGGTACGGGTCACCGACCCGCACCACCGCATCGCCCTCACCCGGCTCCTGGAGACCGGTATGTCGGACACCACCACCTCCTGGCACCTGGGCCCGGACGGCGAGTGGACCCGGCACGCCACCGACGCCGACGGACAGCCCCTGCGCCATGTACAGGAGATGCTGATAGACGCCCGGAGGCGCCGGCGTGCCACGCCCTGACACGACCACCGGACCACAGACCGCCGGGGACGTCCTGTCCCCCTATCTCCACGCGCAGGCGGGGGAGTTCCTGCGCGGGCTCCGGCTGCACCGCGAGGCGGGACCCGACAGCGGCGGCGCCGAGGAGGCCGCGCGGGCGCTGCGCCGCGCCGCCCGCCGCATCGGCGCCACCCTGCACACCTTCCGCCCACTGCTCGACCCGGTCTGGGCCGAGGCGCTGCGTACGGAGCTGTCCTGGCTCTCCGCCACGCTGGCCGGGGAACACGCCTGCGCGGCCCGGCTCGCCCGGCTGCTCGACGGCCTCCAGCGGCTCTCCGGCGCCCCCCAGGTGCCGGCGCCGCGCGGCGAGACGACCACGGGCGCGCCCGCGGTGGGCGCGGCGCGGGCCGGGGCCCTGCTGGACCGCCAGCTGACGCTGGCCCGCACCCGGGCGCACTCGGCGGCGCTTCAGGCGCTGGGCTCCTCCCGGTTCCACGCGGTGGCCGACGCGGTGGCGCTGCTCGCCAGCGAGGTGCCGCTGTCCGGCTCGGCGGCGGCGTACGCGGTGGAGGTGCTGCCGTCCGCCGCCGGCCTCGCCGAGCAGCGGCTCGGCCAGGCGGTGGCCGCGCTGCCGCTGGCCCGCGCGGCCCATCCGTACAACGCGGAGGCGCTCGCGGGTCTGGGCGAGGCCCAGGACGCGCCCTGGCACCAGGTGCGGCGGCTGCTGCGGCTGCACCGGTACGCCCAGGAGGTGCTGCACCCCGGCCCGCCGTACGAGGACGACGAACGGCTGCTGCGGGCCGGGCTCGCGCTCGACCGGCACCGGGACGCCTCGGAGGCCGCCGCAGCCGCCGCCGCAGCCGCCCGCACCCCGAGGATCGCCCCGGCCACCGCCTACGCGCTGGGCGTGCTCCACGCCGACCAGCGGCACGAGGTGGAGGCGGCCCGGTTCGCCTTCCAGCAGGTCTGGCAGCCGATGGCGGCGGTGGGCGCGCAGGTGGCCGCGCCGTGAACCGGGAGGGGACGGTGCTCGCGGCGGGCTGTGTGCTGTGGCGCCGCTCGCCGTGGGCGGCCGGCGGGCTGGAGATCTGCCTGGTGCACCGGCCGAAGTACGACGACTGGTCGCACCCCAAGGGCAAGCTCAAGCGGGACGAGGAGCCGCTCGCGGGGGCGGTCCGGGAGGTCCGGGAGGAGACCGGCCACCGCTGCGTGCCCGGCGCACGGCTGCCCTCCGCGCACTACATCGACCCCCAGGGCCGCCCCAAGGCGGTCGACTACTGGGCCGCCGAGGCCGGCGAGGGCTGTTTTCAGCCGAACGACGAGATCGACCGGGTGCTGTGGCTGACCCCGGCGGCGGCCCGCGAACGGCTCACCCAGCCCCGCGACCGGGCCCTGGTGGACGCCCTGCTGGACGCGCTGAACCGGTCCTGAAGGGGTTCCGTACGGGCCCGTCCCCGCCCCTCGGGGCGCTTTCCGGCCGGGTGCCGCCCACCCCGGGAGGCGGCCGAACACGAACCGGTAACGGTCGGCACCGCACTGTCCGACACGGTTCACCTGCCGTTCACTCTCCTCCGTCGGCGGCTTCACCTGTTCTGCCTAATTTCGGCCTTACACGGTGTGAGGCGACCCCGCCCGACCGGACACCTCTTCGCACGCCGCCGTACAACGGACGGACCCCGGCGGCTCCTGGAAGGAACACCCGAAAGTGAAGCTTCAGCGCAAGAACCGGCTCCGCGCCACCGCCCTCGGCGTCATCGCCGTGTCCAGCGCCCTGGCCCTCACGGCGTGCGGCAGCGACGACAACGACAAGGGTTCGGGCGCCACCGGCGGCACCGGCGGCAAGACGAGCGCCGCGTCGAACATCAAGTGCGACGGCGCCAAGGGCCAGCTGCTGGCCTCCGGTTCCTCCGCGCAGAAGAACGCCATGGACCTCTGGGTCAAGAACTACATGGCGGCCTGCAAGGGTGTGGAGATCAACTACAAGGGCTCCTCCTCCGGCGAGGGCATCATCAACTTCAACCAGGGCACGGTCGCCTTCGCCGGCTCCGACTCCGCGCTCAAGCCGGAGGAGGTCGCCAACTCCAAGAAGATCTGCACCGGCGGCCAGGGCATCAGCCTCCCGATGGTCGGCGGCCCGATCGCGATCGGCTACCACCTGGAGGGTGTCGACAGCCTGGTGCTGGACGCCCCGACGCTCGCCAAGATCTTCAAGGGCGACATCAAGAAGTGGAACGACGAGGCCATCGCCAAGCTGAACTCGGGCGCCAAGCTCCCGGACAAGGCGATCCAGCCGTTCCACCGCTCCGAGGACTCCGGCACCACCCAGAACCTCGGCAAGTACCTCGGCGCCACCGCCAAGTCCGACTGGACCTACGCCCCCGAGAAGAAGTGGCCCGCCCCGGGCGGCCAGGCCGCGTCCGGCTCCGCCGGTGTCGCCGCGCAGGTCAAGCAGACGGACGGCGCGATCGGCTACTTCGAGCTCTCCTACGCCACCTCGCAGTCCATCAAGACCGTGGACATCAACACGGGCGCCGCCGCCCCGGTCAAGGCCACCCCGGAGAACGCCTCCAAGGCGATCGCCGCCGCCAAGATCAAGGGCACCGGCAAGGACCTGGCGCTGGGCCTGGACTACGCCACCAAGGCCGAGGGCGCCTACCCGGTCGTCCTCGTCACGTACGAGATCGCCTGCGACAAGGGCAACAAGGCCGACTCCCTCGGCACGGTGAAGTCCTTCCTGACCTACACCTCGGGCGACGAGGGCCAGAAGATCCTCTCCGACGCCGGCTACGCGCCGATCCCGGCCGAGATCAACGCCAAGGTCCGCGAGACCGTCGCGGGTCTCCAGTAACACCCGTCGGTCCGAGGGGCGCGCGCCGAGCCGCCGCCCCGAGGCCCCTGGGGCGGGGGCCCCGATCCGGCTCCCGCCCCCACCATCCGGTGCACCGCCGCCAGGGGACCCACACCGTCCCCGCCCACAGACCGGAAAGATCGATGGCTTCCCTGACCACGAACACTCCGCCGCCACCAGCGGCTCCGGCCCCCGCCCTGCGCCGCAAGTCCACCGGCCGCGCGGGCGACAAGGTCTTCCTCGGCCTCTCCCGGGGCTCCGGCATCCTGCTGCTCGCCCTGATGGCGTCGATCGCCCTCTTCCTGAGCGTGCGCGCCGCGATAGCCCTGTCCAAGGACGAGGGCAACTTCCTCACCACCTTCGACTGGAACCCGGCCGCCGAGAAGCCGGTCTTCGGCATCGCCGTCCTGCTCTTCGGCACCGTCGTCAGCTCGATCATCGCGATGGCCATCGCGGTTCCGATCGCTGTCGGCATCGCCCTGTTCATCTCGCACTACGCCCCGCGCAAGCTGGCCGCGCCCCTCGCGTACGTCGTCGACCTGCTCGCGGCGATCCCCTCGATCGTCTACGGCATCTGGGGCGCCCTCTTCCTGGTCCCGTACCTGGAGGGCCTGAACTCCTGGCTCGACGAGTACCTCGGCTGGACGTACGTCTTCGAGAAGACCGAGGTCGGCGTCGCCCGCTCGCTCTTCACCGTCGGCATCCTGCTCGCGATCATGATCCTGCCGATCGTGACCAGCGTCAGCCGCGAGGTCTTCCTCCAGGTGCCGCGGATGAACGAGGAGGCCGCCCTGGCGCTGGGCGCCACCCGCTGGGAGGTCATCCGGATGTCGGTGCTGCCCTTCGGCCGCTCCGGCGTCATCTCCGCCTCGATGCTCGGCCTCGGGCGGGCGCTCGGCGAGACGATGGCCGTCGCCACGGTCCTCTCCCCCAGCTATCTGCTCTCCGCCCACATCCTCAACCCGGGTGGCGGCACCTTCGCCCAGAACATCGCGGCGAAGTTCGACGAGGCCAACGAGCTGGGCCGGGACGCCCTGATCGCCTCCGGCCTGGTGCTCTTCATCCTCACCCTGCTGGTCAACGGCGCGGCCCGCCTGATCATCGCGCGCCGCAAGGAGTACTCGGGGGCGAACGCCTGATGTCCAACGCAGTTGTCCAGGACACGCGCCCGGCCGCGTCCGCGCCCCGCAAGGGCAGCCTGAGCCGCCGGGGCCTGCCCCGCTGGGCCGGGGCCGCCTTCGGCGCCGCGGGCATCGCGCTCGGCTGCGGCATCGGCCTCGCCTTCGGCCTGGAGAGCAAGGTCCAGTGGGGCCTGATCTCCGCGCTCCTGTTCGTGCTCATCTCGTACGGGGTCACCTCGGCCGTCGAGAACAAGCGCCAGGCCAAGGACCGCGTCGCCACCTCGCTCGTCTGGGTCTGCTTCATCCTCGCCCTGATCCCCCTGCTCTCCCTGCTGTGGACGACGGTCAGCCGGGGCACCAAGGTCCTCGACGGGGACTTCCTCACCCACTCCATGGCCGGCGTCCCCGGCTTCGAGAAGGGCGGCGGCGTCTACCACGCGCTGGTCGGCACCCTGGAGCAGGTCGGTATCGCCACCCTGATCTCCGCCCCGCTCGGCCTGCTGACCGCGGTCTACCTGGTGGAGTACGGCAAGGGGGCGCTCGCCAAGGCCGTGACCTTCTTCGTCGACGTGATGACCGGCATCCCCTCCATCGTGGCGGGCCTGTTCATCCTCACCCTGATGCTGATGTTCGAGCTGAAGCCGTCCGGCTTCATGGGCTCGCTGGCGCTGGCGATCCTGATGATGCCGGTCGTGGTCCGCTCCACCGAGGAGATGCTCAAGCTCGTCCCGAACGAGCTGCGCGAGGCCTCCCTCGCCCTGGGTGTGCCGAAGTGGCGCACGATCCTGAAGGTGGTCCTGCCGACCGCGATCGGCGGCATCACCACGGGCGTCATGCTCGCCATCGCCCGTATCGCCGGTGAGACCGCCCCGATCATGCTGCTCGTCTTCGGCAGCCAGCTGATCAACACCAACCCGTTCGACGGCGCCCAGTCCTCGCTCCCCTTCTACATCTGGGAGCAGTACCGGGTGGGCAGCGAGGCGTCGTACGACCGCGCCTGGGCCGCCGCCCTGGTCCTGATCGCCTTCGTCATGATCCTCAATCTGGTGGCCCGCGGCATCGCCCGCTGGAAGGCCCCGAAGACCGGCCGCTGACGCGACCAACGAAAGAAGCAGTGATTCAGATGGCCAAGCGAATCGACGTCAGCGGCCTGACCGCGTACTACGGCTCCCACAAGGCGATCGAGGACATCTCGATGACCGTGGAGCCCCGCTCCGTGACCGCCTTCATCGGGCCGTCCGGCTGCGGCAAGTCCACCTTCCTGCGCACCCTGAACCGGATGCACGAGGTCACCCCCGGTGGCCGCGTCGAGGGCAAGGTGCTCCTGGACGACGAGAACCTGTACGGCAGGGACGTCGACCCGGTCGCGGTGCGCCGCACGGTCGGCATGGTCTTCCAGCGGCCGAACCCGTTCCCCACCATGTCGATCTTCGACAACGTGGCGGCCGGTCTGCGTCTCAACGGCTCGTACAAGAAGAACCAGCTGGCGGACGTCGTCGAGAAGTCCCTCAGGGGCGCGAACCTCTGGAACGAGGTCAAGGACCGGCTCAACAAGCCCGGCTCGGGCCTGTCCGGCGGCCAGCAGCAGCGGCTGTGCATAGCCAGGGCCATCGCGGTCGAGCCGGACGTCCTGCTGATGGACGAGCCCTGCTCGGCCCTGGACCCGATCTCCACCCTGGCGATCGAGGACCTGATCGGCGAGCTGAAGGAGCGCTTCACGATCGTCATCGTGACGCACAACATGCAGCAGGCGGCGCGCGTCTCGGACCGTACGGCGTTCTTCAACCTGGCGGCCGTCGGCCAGCCCGGCCGTCTCGTGGAGCTCGACGAGACCGAGCGGATCTTCTCCAACCCGTCCGTGCAGGCGACCGAGGACTACATCTCGGGCCGCTTCGGATAACCCCAGGACCGTCTGCGGTGCTGCATGGCGGTGCCACCGCAAGACGAAGGGCCCGCCTCCTGGTGCCAGGAGGCGGGCCCGTTTTGCCTTCCCTGCGGACCGTGCCGGGCCGCCAGGGAGACAGACAAGCAGGCACGCAGGCAAAAGGGGCCCGGGGCGAAAGCCCCGAGCCCCCGGGTCACAGTCCCGGCGCTCAGCCGAAGAAGACCCGCACCACGTAATAGCTCGCCGCCGCGACGATCGCGGCAGCCGGCATCGTGATGAACCAGCCGAGGATGATGTTCTTCGCGACACCCCACCGCACGGCGTTGACCCGCTTCGTCGCCCCCACACCCATGATCGCGGACGTGATGACATGCGTCGTGGAGATCGGCGCGTGGAACAGGAACGCCGACCCGAACATGATCGAGGCCCCCGTGGTCTCCGCGGCGAACCCCTGCGGCGGATCAAGCTCGATGATCTTCCGCCCGAGCGTCCGCATGATGCGCCAGCCGCCCGCGTACGTCCCCAGCGACAGCATCGCCGCACAGGCGATCTTCACCCAGATCGGGATCTCGTCGCCCGCGGACTGCACATCCGCGATGACCAGGGCCATCACCACGATGCCCATGGTCTTCTGCGCGTCCTGGAGGCCGTGGCCCAGCGCCATGCCCGCCGCCGAGACGGTCTGCGCGATCCGGAAGCCCCGCTTGGCCTTGTGCGGGTTGGACTTGCGGAACAGCCACAGGATCGCGCACATCACCAGGTAGCCGACGACGAGGCCGATCACCGGTGAGATGAACATCGGCACGACGACCTTGTCGAGCACGCCCTGCCAGTGGACGGTCGTACCGCCCGCGAGCGCCGCGCCGACCATGCCGCCGAACAGTGCGTGCGAGGACGAGGACGGCAGCCCGAAGTACCAGGTCACCAGGTTCCAGATGATCGCCCCGACCAGCGCGGCGAAGAGGATTCCCATCCCCTTGTTGCCCTGGGGCGTGGCGATCAGGCCCTCGCTGACGGTCTTGGCGACCCCGCTGCCGAGGAAGGCACCGGCGAGGTTCATCACGGCGGCCATGGCCAGCGCCGCCCGCGGGGTCAGCGCCCGCGTCGAGACGGAGGTCGCGATGGCGTTCGCCGAGTCGTGGAACCCGTTCGTGTACGTGAATCCGAGCGCGACCGCGATGGTCACGATCAGTGCGAAGGTGTCCACGAAGCTCAGGACTCCTTGACGGCGATGGTCTCCACCGTGTTCGCCACGTGCTCGAAGGCGTCGGCCGCCTCTTCGAGTACGTCCACGATCTGCTTGAGCTTGAGCACCTCAATGGCGTCGTACTTGCCGTTGAAGAGATGGGCGAGCAGCTTGCGGTGGATCTGGTCGGCCTGGTTCTCCAGCCGGTTGACCTCGATCCAGTACTCGGTGAGGTTGGACATCGTCCGCAGGTTCGGCATGGCCTCGGCGGTCAGCTCGGCCGCCCGCGCCAGCACCTCGATCTGCTGCTCGACGCCCTTGGGCAGCTCCTCGACGTTGTAGAGGACGACGAGGTCGACGGCCTCCTCCATGAAGTCCATGATGTCGTCGAGGCACGACGCGAGGTTGTAGATGTCCTCGCGGTCGAACGGCGTGATGAACGAGGAGTTCAGCTGGTGGAAGATCGCGTGGGTCGCGTCGTCACCCGCGTGCTCCGCTGCCCGCATCCGCTCCGCGATCTCGGCCCGGGACGCGGAATCCGCTCCGAGCAGTTCCATCAGGAGCTTCGAGCCCGTGACGATGTTGTCCGCGGACGCGGAGAACATGTCGTAGAAGCTCGTCTCCCTGGGGGTCAGACGAAAGCGCACGTGGGGTCCTCGGGGTGCTCTGGATTCGGTCAGGCTGATGCTAGGCGCATCATCCGGCCACGGCTAACCGGCGTACTTCAGTGTCGCCCATCAGGCACAGTGATCAGCACGGACCCCCGGCCCGTATCCGCACCCCCTTCCACGGGGTTCGTTACCCTATACCCACGAGGGGTATCCCACCCCTTTTCTCACCACGGGAGGACGCGATGACGACCACCGAGCCCGCCGAGCCGGAGACCGTCCTCACGGACCAGCCGCACCCGGTGCACGGTTACCACAAGCAGAAGGAAGAACACCTCAAGCGACTGCGCCGCATCGAGGGCCAGGTCCGCGGACTCCAGCGCCTGGTGGACGAGGACGTCTACTGCATCGACATACTCACCCAGGTCTCCGCGTCCACGAAGGCCCTCCAGTCCTTCGCCCTCCAGCTCCTGGAGGAGCACCTGCGGCACTGTGTGGCGGACGCCGCGGTGAAGGGGGGCGGGGAGATCGACGCGAAGGTGGAAGAGGCCACGAAGGCGATCGCCCGGCTGCTGCGCACCTGAGCCGTCGGCCGCGCCGAACGCCGGGGCGCGGCGGGCTCTTCCGGCCCGACCGAGCGACTCCGGCCGCTCCGGCTCTCCCGGCTGTCCGGCCGCGGCGGTCGTCGTCCCGGCCGCACCGACTGTCCCCGGCTGTCCGGCCGCCGCGGCTGTACCGGCCACCCGGCGGCCCGGGTCACCTGCCACCCGGTCACTTGCCACCCGGTGGCCCGGCCACCTGGTCACCTGGCTGAAAAGCGGCGGCCGGGGGCGGTCACGTGCACCGGGGCCGCGGGTGTGGCCGGAATCAGCCCCCCGCGCCCGTGGGGGCCTGGGGCTCGACCTTGAGCACCTCGTCGATCAGGTCCGGACTGAGCCGCTCCCCGTCGGCGGCCGAGGCGGCGATCATCAGCTCACCGCACAGCTCGATCTCGACGAGGGCCACGTGGTCCTGGACGGTTGCACTGCGAAGCCCGGCCACGCACCTCACCCCTCTACCCCTCTTTCTGCCGTCGTCGGCTTCCTAGCGTAGGGAGGAGCACACACACCGCGCATGGCACGGACGGACCATTTCCGCCACCGCCCATGACCGAATTCCCAACCGCCCCCCGGCCCCTACGACTCGATCTTTCCGGCGTAGATGTCCCGCTCCGCCGGGAGCTTCACGGCGGCGGGCACCCCGAATCCGTACAGCAGCGTGGTCGAGGCGACCGCGACCGTACGCCCCTCGTTGACGTAGCTGAAGTGCTGGCGCAGCTTGCGGAGCAGGCCCTGGGCGTCGAAGTACGCGTCGAAGGGCACCGCGCCCTTCGACCGGCCGAAGCCCTTCGCCGCCGCCGCCAGCGATCCGCGCGCGTGCGGCCCGGCCGCGCCCGCCGCGCGGGGGATGTCGGCGGTGCCCCGGTAGTGCCGGACCCGGACGCCCGCGAGCTCCTCCTCGCCGACGAACGTCACCGCGCCCGAGCCGCGCAGCAGTTCGGCCGCGACCAGCGGGTCGGTGACCCCGCCGGTGACCAGGTTGCCGTCGGGGAGGGTCGCCGTGTCGATCCGGACCCACTTGTCGGCGGGGACGCCCGCGCCCCGGTTCTTCATGTAGAGCGCGCCGGGCGCGAGCAGTTCGGTGATCGGGCGGTGCTCCTCCGCGCCCGCCGCGTCCCGGGGCAGGACGACCTTCAACCGGCCCATGCGGCGCGCGAAGTCGTACACCCCCTCGCCGCGGATCGTCACGCGCGTCCCGCCCGCGGCCATCTCCATGGAGGTGCTGGTCTTGGAGCTGCGGGCGGCCACCAGCGCGTCGGCCGCGCGGGCCACCACCTGGCCCGGCTCGGCCGGACGCCCCTGCGGCCCGTCGGCGCCCGAGGAGGCGTCGGCCGCGCAGCCGGCGACGAGCACGCCCGCGGCGGTCACCGCGGCGGCCGTCACCCCGGTCACGACGGCACCGGCGAAGCCCGCGCCCCCAAGCCCCTGCCGCCGCATCGCCATCGCGTCAACCCCCAAGCGCCTTCCACGATCCGCCGCACCACCCGCCCCGTCTAACGACCGCGTGCCCACCCCGGTCACGCCCGCGCCCGCCGCTCGGTACCGTGGCGGCGTGCCCCACCAAGCCTCAGCTCCTGAGCACCGCACCACGACGACGGAACGCGGCAGCTTCGCCCACGCCCACTGCACCTGCGGCTGGACCGGCCCCGCGCGCCGCTCCCGCGACAAGGCGAGGGGGGACGCGCAGCGGCACGAGTCGGCGGAGTAGGCCGGTCCGTTCGGAGCCGGAGGGGTCCACGGCGCGGCCCCCGCCCCGGCGCCACGAGAAGCGTCCTCGCGCGCGCGAGCGGAACGGCCCCCGCACGGGGAGCGGAACGGAGGTGCGCGAGCGGAACGGCCCCCTCACGGGGAGCGGAACCGGCCCCCACGCGGGGGCGGAACCGGGGAGGTTCGGAGCCGGACCGTCCGGGAAGACGTCCTCGCATGGACCGGCGTACCCTCCTCGCCGCCGGGGCCGCGGGGGCCGCCCTCGCCGCCGCGTCCGCCTGCACGCCCGGCGCCGCCCGCGGCGAGGCCTCCACCTCACCCCGGCCGCCCACGACCCCCGCGGCCCCCGCGTCCTCCGGCGCGACCCCGGCCGCCTGGACCGCCCTCGCACGCACGCTCGCCGGCTCGCTGGTGCGGCCCGGGGACGCCACGTACCCGACCGCCCGCCAGCTCTACAACACCCGCTTCGACGGCCTGCGTCCGGCCGCCGTCGCGTACGTGGCGAACGACGCCGACGTCCGGGAGTGCCTGGCCTTCGCCCGCGCCCACCGCACCCCCGTGGCCCTGCGCGGCGGCGGCCACTCCTACGCCGGGTGGTCCTCCGGCACCGGCCGCCTCGTGCTGGACACGTCGAGGCTGAACCACGTCCGGGCCGACGGCTCGACCGCCACGGTCGGCGCGGGCGCCCGGCTGCTCGACGTCTACCTGGCCCTCGGCAGGACGGGCCGGACGATCCCCGGCGGCTCCTGCCCCACCGTCGGCGTCACCGGGCTCACCCTCGGCGGCGGCCACGGCGTCGCCACGCGCGCGTACGGCGCGACCTGCGACAGCCTCACCTCCGCGACCCTGATCACCGCCGACGGCCGAGCGCTCACCGCAGACGCCGACCACGAGAGCGACCTCTACTGGGCGCTGCGCGGCGCGGGCAACGGCAACTTCGGCGTCGTCACCGGCCTCACCTTCCGTACGCACGAAGCCCCACGGACCGTCACCGCGTATCTGACCTGGCCCTGGACGAAGGCGCGGGCGGTGATCGAGGCCTGGCAGGAGTGGGGCCCCGGCCAGCCCGACGAGATCTGGTCCGCCGCCCATCTCGCCGCGGCGGCGGGCGGCGCGAAGGCCGGCGCGGCGCCCACGGTCACCGTCTCCGCGTTCTCGCTGGGTTCCCACGGCGATCTCCAGAACGCCGTGGACCGTCTCGCCGACCGCGTCGGCGCCCCCGCCGCCTCCGTCTCGCTGCGCCGCCACGGCTACACCGACGCGATGCTCGCGTACGCCGGCTGCGCCGCCCTCTCCGAGGCGCAGTGCCGACTGCCGGGCGCCACGCCGGGCCGCTCTCCGCGGGGCGCGCTCCAGCGCGAGACGTACGCCGCCCGCTCCGCCTTCTTCGACCGGTCACTCCCCGCCGACGGCGTACGGGCCCTGCTCGCCCGGACCGAGGCGTTCGGGAGCGTGGCGGTGGCACAGGGCGGCGGCTCGGGCACCGTGGCGCTCACGGCGCTCGGCGGGGCGCTGAACCGGGTCTCCCCGACGGCGACGGCGTTCGTGCACCGCCGCTCGCGGGTGCTCGCGCAGTACATCGCCTCCTGGCGGCCGGACGCCGCCGGAACACCCCAGCGGGCATGGCTGAATACCACCCATGACGCACTGAGCCGGTACGCCAACGGGGCCGCCTACCAGAACTACGCCGACCCGGAACTGAAGGACTGGCGCAGGGCGTACTACGGGGATGCCGCGCCCCGGCTGGCCGAGCTGAAGCGCCGGTACGACCCGACGCGCCTGTTCGACTTCCCGCAGGCGCTGTAGGCCCCACGGCCGCCGCCCGGCGGGACCGCCTGCGCCACCCGGTGAACCGGCTTACGCCGCCAGGTCGTTCTCCCCGGGCCCGGCTCCCGTCCCCGCCCCCGTCCGGGAGCCGCGCGGCTCCGGCAGGCCGGCGGCGAGCCGCAGCGAGGACTGGCCGGCGCGCCGCGACCGCACGAGCCGCCCGAGCCGGGGCGAGCGGGCCAGGGTCGAGAGGAGCGGGGTCAGCAGCATCAGCGCGAGCGGGGCGAGCAGCAGGGTGACGGCGGTGCCCAGGGCGAAGCCACCGACCACGTCCGTGGGGTAGTGCACGCCCATGTAGACCCGGCTGAAGCCTTCGGCGAGCGCGAGCCCGATGGCCATCAGCCCGAACCTGCGGTGCGCGACGAAGAGCCCGGCCCCGATCGCCATCGCCAGCGTGGCGTGGTCGCTCACGAACGAGTAGTCCGTCTTGCCGTCCACCAGGACGTCCAGCCCCTTGTGGGAGGCGAAGGGCCGTGGCCGTTCCACGAACCCCCTGATGGGAATGTTGACGAGCAGCGCGATTCCGGCGGCGAGCGGCGCCCAGACGAGGGCCGCGAGGGACGCGAGCGCGCTCTCCCGGTCCTCCGCGCGCCGCAGGCTCCACCAGCACCGGAGCACCACGAGGACGAGGGCGAGCAGGATGCCGTACTCCCCGACGAACTCCATCACGCGGTCGAACCACGTGGGTGCGGAGGCGGCGAGTCCGTTGATGTCGTAGAGCAGGCTGACGTCCAGGTTCGACCCGTCGAGCGCGAGTCCAGCCATGCCGAGGCCCCTTGCCTGTGCGAGTAGCTACCAACCCCCGTGGTCAGTACTGCTGCGGTCACTGTCCACTGAACGGCCTGAACGGCCCTCGCGTTCCACTCTCCACGGAATGATCACGACGACGTTACCGAAGAGAGACTCATCGTCGCAGCTCAGGGCCATGACTTGACGGAGAGTGCCGACGAGTTCCGGCCACTTCGCGTCTGTGGTCACGTACCCGGTTTGAAGGTCGGCAACGCGGCGGCGCCGTCCTTGGTCACCCGGGTGGCGCCGAAGTAGTCCGGCGCGTCGATCTTGTCGAAGCGGATGACGGCGCCGGTGTACGGGGCATTGATCATGTACCCGCCGCCGACGTACAGCCCGACGTGGTGGATGGCGCGGGAGTTGGTGAGGTCGTCCGAGAAGAAGACGAGGTCCCCGGGGAGCAGCTCGCCGCGGGAGGGGTGCGGCCCGGCGTTGTACTGGTCGTTGGCGACCCGGGGCAACTCGATCCCGACGCTGGCGTAGGCGGCCTGGGTAAGCCCCGAACAGTCGAACCGCCCCCCTTGGGCGGCGGTCCCCTCCCCACCCCAGAGGTAGGGGGTCCCGAGCTTCTGCTGCGCGTAGTAGATGGCCCCGGCGGCCTGCTGGGAGGGGGCTACGCGGGTGGTGGGGCGGGCGAAGCTTTTTTCGAGGGTGCGGATGATCTTCACGTAGTTCTGGGTCTCGGGGTACGGCGGTACCCCGCCGTACTTGATCACCGCATACGCACCCGCGTTGTAGGCGGCCAGCATGTTGCCGCCCTGATCCCCCGGCACGTTCTTGACGTACTTGGCGAGTTCGCAGTCGTACGAGGCGGCGGAGGGGATGGCGTCCTGCGGGTCCCAGACGTCGCGCTTGCCGTCCCCGTTGCCGTCGATGCCGTGGGACTCCCAGGTGCCGGGGATGAACTGGGCGATGCCCTGCGCCTTCGCGGGGCTGACGATCGTCGGGTTCCAGCCGCTCTCCTGGTAGAGCTGGGCCGCGAGGAGCGCCGGGTTCAGCGCGGGGCAGAGCGTGCCCCACTTCTGCACCAGCGGCTGGTACTTGGCCGGAACGGCTCCCTTCGCGAGCCCGACCGCGTTGCCCCCGCCGCCGAGGCCGCCGGCCAGCCCGGCCGCGGCCGAGTACGTACCGACGACGAGCAGCGCGAGGAAGCTCAGGCACAGCCCGACCCCGATCCCGCCTGCCACCCAGAATTTGCGCACCCGTCAACCCTCCCCCATCGCAGCCGGGTTCACCGCTACTTTCCCGCCAGCCGTGTCGGCCACGCGGCTCATTCCACGACGAAGCCCGCGCAGACGACGCTGCGGTAGTCCCTCGGCCCCTTCACGTGCTGGTAGACGACGGTCCATTCGGTCGACTTGTCCCGCTCGACCGGCAGGGCGGGCAGCACCTTGCCCTCGGAACGGAGGACGAAGTCATCGGGGTACGTCACGTACTTCCACGCGGTCTGGGCGCCCGCGTACAGGTCGGACACCTTGCTGACGAAGCCGAGCTGCCGGTTGGGTGTCCGGGACGTCGGGTTCCCGCCCGCGTCGACCTCGTGCGGCGGCTTCACGGTGACCGCGAGGTAGTACGGGGGCGCGCCCGGCTCCTCGTACTTGAGCCGGTATCCGATCTGCACCTTGCCGGGCGGCACCTCGTCCGTGGGGTAGCGCTCCCCGGGGGTCACGGCGAACTGGAACTGGGTGTCAACCTGTTCCTGCGCCGGCTGACGGCAGGTGTCCGACAGCCCCGAGTAGCCGTCGAGCGAGGGCGCGGTCTGCTCGATGTACTGCGGCGGGCCGAGCGGGGTCTTCTTCCCGGTGTCGGCCGGGGTCGCACTCCGCGAGGGGCCGGGCGACCCCGACGCCCTGGCCTTGGCCCCGTCCCCCTCCCCACCCGGCAACCCCTGGAACGCCACCGCCCCCACCACCCCCAGCACCGCCGCCACCGCGACCGTCACCAGCCAGGTGGTGCGGCGGGAGCGGGGCGGGACGGCGGGGCGGGTGGGGGTGTAGGGCGGGGCGGCGCGGTCCGGGGGGATCAGGCCCGCGGCCGTCGCCGTGGGGAGGTCGTGCGGGGCCGGTTCCGTCAGGCCCGCCGAGAGCGCCTGGTAGTACGGGTCCTCGACCAGCGCCGAGGTCACCCCGCACCGCACGATCACCTCCGCCGGGGTCGGCCGGTGCGCCGGGTCCTTGGCGGCGCAGGCCGTGATCAGCGCGGCCAGTCCCGGCTCGACCCCGGCCACGTCGATCGGCTCGTGGACGGCCCGGTACGACACCCCCTCCACCGACCCCGCCCCGAACGGCGCCCTCCCCGTAGCCACGAACGCCATCGTCGCCCCCAGCGCGAAGACGTCCGCCGCGTCGCCGACCTCGTTGCGCACCAGCACCTCGGGGGCCGTGTAGCCGGGCGTGCCGGGCGCCGCGCCCGTCCGGGTGAGGGCCGTGTCCGCCGCCGCCCGGGCGATGCCGAAGTCGATGAGCTGCGGGCCCTGCGGGGCCAGGATGACGTTCTGGGGCTTGAGGTCCCGGTGCGTCACCCCGTACGCGTGCACGCTCGCCAGCCCCTCCGCCAGCGCCGCGAACAGCCTGCGGCAGGTGTCTGGCGGGAACGGGCCCCGGTCGGCGACGGCCCGGCTCAGGGTCGGCCCGGAGACGTACTCCGTGGCGAGCCAGTACGGCGGCTCCGCCAGCGACGCGTCGATCAGGTTCGCGGTGTACGCGCTGCGCACCGCCCGTACCGTCTCCGCCTCCCGCCGGAAGCGGGCCAGCGCCTCGGGGTGGTCGGTGATCTCGTCCTTGATCACCTTGAGCGCGACGAGCCGCCCGCCGGGCGAGCGCCCGAGATAGACCATGCCCATCCCGCCCGCGCCCAGCCGGGCGAGCAGGGCGTACGTACCTATGTGTGCCGGATCCCGGGGCCTGAGCGCGTCCACCGCACGACTCTGTCATGCAACCGGCGTCCTCCTCACGCCCGTTGACCCAGTTGTGATCACTTACGACGGAGAGCGACCACTTGACGTGCGCATCCGCCCGTATCCCCGAGCTCGCGTGCCGCTCCGCATGGTTGCTAAGTTGCGTCGGCAAGTAAAGGAAAGCAAAAGGCATGGCAACGGGGGAACGGCCGCACATGGCACTCAGCGCACAGTGGGACGAGCTCTTCGCGGGAGCGCCGCCCAGGCCGGACGCCCGGCCCCCATCCACGACCGGCACGCGCCTCGCATCCGCCAACGGCAAAGACGGGGGCGGCGGCCGGTACTACGCGGCGGTGCTCGAACGATGAGGCCTCGCAGCGCCCTTTCTCCCGGCGTCACCGCTCTGCTCCCGGCGACCGCCGCGCTCGCCCTGCTCCCGCTGGCGGGATGCACCGCCATGAAGGACGACGACGGCCTCGACTACACCCCCCAGCAGATGGCGGTCAAGGACGCCAAGGACCTGGTCCGCCGGCAGTCGAGCGTCATCCTCGAGCTCTCGGGGCTGCGGTACGAGACGTCCAACGGCTCCCCGGACGTGAGCCCCTGCCCCAAGGTCGAGCACGGCTACCGCGTCAAGCACTTCTGGAAGGCGTACGGCCCGTCACGCGAGATTCTGACGGCCGCGCTCGAACGCCTGCACGAGGAGCTGCCCAAGCACGGCTGGAAGGTCTACCGCTTCGAGAAGGCCAACTCGAAGGCTCAGCAGACGCAGCTCGACGTCGAGGATCTGAAGCTGCATCACACGGCGACGATCGAGGAGGACTTCGCCTCGCGTGACCCGAAGGCGTCCACGTGGGAGAAGGCGGGCCGCGACGGCCTCTTCGTCGCCCTGGACTCACCGTGCTACGTGGACCCGGAGTACGAGACCGGCGAGCAGTAGGTCCGGGCGGCCACCCGAAGGCGCCGGCCACCCCGGGCGCCTTCCAGCCGTCCCCCGCCCCTCACCCCCGCACCCCCTCAGCACCCCTCTCCCTCAACCAGCCGGTACAGCGCCGCCGTCGTCTGCCCGAACACGATGCTGTACGAGACGTCCGGGTCGTCGCCGCCCTCCTCGTAGCCGCCTATGACCCCCACCACCGACCCGTCCACCGCCTCCCACGGGCTGCCGCTGGTGCCGCCGGAGTAGCCGGGGCACTCGATGCGCTGCTGCGTGTCGCCATAGCGCGTCGTGCGGTTCGTGCAGGTCAGGGGGGCGTCCGAATCGCTCGGGTAGCCGGTGACCGTCACCGTGGCGTCGGCGGGGGGCGCCGCCGACGCCGTCGTCGTCGCCAGCCGCGCCGCACCCACCGCGTCCTCCACCCGCGCCCCCGTCGCCGAGCCGGGACCCAGGACCGCGAAGGCCACGTCGTCGTCCTCGCTGCCGTCCTCCTGCCAGGCGTCGTCGGCGTAGGTCTCCTTGACCGGCCAGGTGCCGTACGGCGCCCGGCCGTCCCGGTAGCCCGGCACGAAGACCGCGTCGTCCTGGTCGTCCAGACAGTGCGCCGCCGTGACGATCAGGTTCCGGTCCGCGCTGTGCACCACGGACGCCGTGCAGAAGTGGTCGCCGTCCAGTCCGCCGTCGAACAGCGCGCCCACGCGCGCGTAGGCGGCCGTGGCCGGTGCCTCGACGGTCCGGCCGCCCGGCCCGGGGTCCCGGTCCCCGTACCCGGGGATCACCAGGAGCACGGCCACCGCCGACAGCGCACGCAGCTGGGAGACGTGTCTCATGAACCGGACAGTGCCCCTCCGACCTGAGAACAGCCCTGGAACTTTTCTGAGAAGAGTCTGTGAAGTGAGCCGGCGAGGAGTTCGCGGGGGCGCGCTCGCGAGCACCCTGGGAGGGGGCCGGACGCGCCCGCGCGAGTTCCGCTTGAGCCAACGGGCCTAGAGTGCCCCAACGACAGTCATTGCCCGGAGTCACTGTGCGTGATACACAGAGTGACCATACGCGAATCCGTGGAGAACCGGTCCACCGCAGGTCAGGGCGGTGCGACCGGCACAGCTGTGCGGTTTCGGGAAAAGAGAGCCGCCAAGTCGACATACCCGGGCGGTTTCATCAGCGAAGATAGAGCCTGACCCATGCCATGGGGCAGGGGCATCGAACTACCCGACAGGGGCGGTGAGTTACGTGTACCTGGCAGCAGAAAAGGGCGACATCACCACGATCATCGGCGGGATCGCGCCCAACTGGGGGCCGTTCGGAAGCCTGGGCAACGAGGCCCGGGTGATGGTCGAAGTCGTGATGGCCGTGGCCATCCTCCTGTGCCTCGGCATCGCCGTCTGGGGCGCGGCCAAACAGAGGATCGGTGCGACCGCGCTGCGCGACACGTTCAGCGCGGAGCAGGGCAAGGGCCTGATCGTGGCCGGACTGACCGGAGTCTTCATCATCGGCTCGCTCGGCACGCTGTTCACCATCGTGTACGGGATGGCCGTCTGACCCGACCTGTCCTGACCTGTCCTGACCTGCCCTCAGGCCAGGTGTCCCCTGGCCACCTTCGTCCCCACGGGCTCGCCCAGGCCCACCCACACCATCCGTCCGTCGTGCCCACCGGCTGAGGTTGCGTCTCCCTGATGTCGAGTCACCACACCGCGCCCGCGCGGGAACCAGCACGGCTACCGTCGTACTGCACGACGGACCAGCGAAGGGTTGAGGGGGCGTACGCGGCATGAGTCTCGGCGACGAGCACGACTCCAGGCGCACGGAGGACGCGTACAGCACCGTCGGCGGTACGCGCCAGACGCGCACCCGGCTGCCGGAGGGCGAGGGCGCCGATGTGTACGGCGGCGCCCGCCGCCCCGTCCGCGCCTCCCGCTCCCTGATCATGGTCGTGGGCGTGGTGGCCCTCCTGGTCGCCGCGATCGCCTTCGCCAACCGGGGCGACAGCGGCGGCGGCACCGCGTCGGACGACCCCAAGCAGTCGGGGTCGAGGCCGACGGCGGCGAGCGGGGTGAAGCCGGTCGAGGGCAAGAACGGCGGCATCGCCTCGGGCTTCGCCCAGACGGAACAGGGGGCGCAGTCGGCGGCGGCGAACTACGCGGTGGCGCTGGGCTCCGACGGCATGTTCAACACGTCGCGCCGGCACGACATCGTTCAGTCCCTGGCGGACGCCTCCACCAAGGACAGGCTCCAGTCCGGTTTCGACAGCAACTACTCGCCGGGCCTCAACCAGCAGATCGGCCTCACGGCGGACGGCGCCGCGCCCGCGGGGACGACCTTCGTCAACCGGACGGTCCCGGCGGGCACCAAGGTGCAGAGCTATTCGCCGCAGGCCACGAGCGTCGACGTGTGGTGCATCGGACTGTTCGGCCTCACCGGCGAGAAGTCCACCAAGCCGGTGACCAGCACGTGGTTCACGATGACGCTGAAGCTGGCCTGGAACGGGTCGGACTGGAAGGTCCTGGAGACCGCTCAGAAGAAGGGCCCGACACCGGTCACCGGCGACAACACCGTGTCCGGCTCCGAGGAGATCGCGAACGCGGTCAAGGAATTCGGAGGGTTCACTTATGCCCGGTAGCCCTCACAGCCGTGCCCGCTCGGTCGTCGCGGCGGTGACCGTACTGCACACAGCCGTCCTCGTCTTCGCCGCCCGTGCGACGGCCGCCCCGACCCCGACGCCGGCCCCGTCGGGCGGCTCCGCTTCCCCGGCCCCGGACAAGACCGGCAACCCCTGCTCGCTGATCTCCGGGCCGGCCCGCGACTACTGCGACAGCGGTTCCTCGGGCGCACCCCAGAGGGGCGGCGGCAGCGTCGCCCCCGGCGACCCCGCCGACCCCCTCACCTCCCTCGCCAAGGGCTGCGCCGACGCCGCGGTCTGGGTCGTCGACACGCTCTCCAAGTTCGTGAAGACCGCCGCCAAGGTGGACTTCACCGACCCCGCCTTCCTCGGCCGCTACGCCGTCGTCTTCGCCGCCGCCACCATCCTCACCCTCGTCCTGTGGCTGCTCGCCGTCACCAAGCGGGCGATCCGCGGGGTGCCGCTGACCACGGCGATCTCCGAGGCCGTCGGGTTCCTCTGGCTGACCGTGCTGGCGTCCGCCTTCACCCCGCTGATCCTCTACACCGTCGTCAACGCAACCGACGCCGTCACCGACGTCATCGCCGCCGGCACCGGCGACCAGACCGACGTCTTCTTCGGGTCTTTCTCGGCCGCGCTGAAGAAGGGGACGGACATCGGCGGCGGACCGATCATGCTGATCGTCGTCTCGCTGGTCACCATCCTCGCCGCCGGCATCCTCTTCCTGGAGCTCTACATCCGCGCCCTCCTGCTGTACGTGGGAGCGCTGCTCGGCGTCGTCGTGTACTCGGGACTCGTCGACAAGAACATGTGGGGCCACGTCCGCCGCTGGGCCGGGATCATGATCGCGGTCATCCTGGTGAAACCCATCATCGTGATCGTCCTGAGCCTCGCGGGCGCTCTGTCGGCGGGGAAGGGGCCCGACTCCTTCCAGGCCGTCGTCTCCGGCCTCGCCATCATCCTGCTGGCCATCTTCGCCTCCGGGATGATCTACCGCTTCGTACCGGGCTTCGGCGACGAAATCGCCGCCGCCCGCACCAACCGCAAGCAGGCCACCAAC
This sequence comes from Streptomyces sp. NPDC031670, assembly GCF_055580545.1. Classification (NCBI taxonomy): domain Bacteria; kingdom Bacillati; phylum Actinomycetota; class Actinomycetes; order Kitasatosporales; family Streptomycetaceae; genus Streptomyces; species Streptomyces sp. NPDC031670. The sequence goes on from NZ_JBVILC010000016.1 coordinate 172,308, forward strand.
GGCGCTCAGGCCGCCGCCGTGATCTCCTCCCCGGCCGCCCTCGTCTCCCAGGGCATCAAGACCCACAGCAGCCGTGGCAACCAGGGGGGCGGCGGCGCCCAGGCCCGGCCCGCCAACCCGATGTCCGGAGGCGTGGCCGCCCACAGCAGCCGGGGCTCCGGCGGCGGTGGCGGCGGCGGACCCGTCCCCTCCGCCGCACCCCCGCCCCGTAGCGGCACCGGACCCACCAGCGGCACCCCGCACAGCAGCCGCAACACCGGCACCAAAGGCAACAACAGCACAGGAGGTGGAGGGCGTTGACGACCCAGTCCCAACCGGTCTCGCCCCGCCGCACGTATCTGATCGGCCGGGCCAGGCCGTCGGCCATCGTCGGCAAGAACCGCGAGACCGGCGAGATCGCGCTGATCATCGGCGGCGCGTTCCTCGGCATGATGTGCGGACTGCTGGTCCCCGTCCTGTCCCTGCGGATCCTGCTCCTCATGGGCTTCCCCATGCTGGCGCTCGCCGCGGTGTACCTCCCGTACAAACACCGCACCTTCTACAAATGGTTCGAGATCAACCGCAGCTACAAGCGCTCCCTGCGGCGCGGCACCACCTACCGCTCCAGTGCCATGGAGGCGGGCGTGCGCGGCGACGGACGCGAGGTCGAGGTCGGGCCGCCGCCCGGCATCGGCCGGATCAACTGGCTCGCCGCGCCCTTCGGCCCGGACGAGATCGCCGTCCTGCTGCACGCCGACCGCCGGACCGTCACCGCCGCCATCGAGATCGAGGGCCCGGGCGTCGGCCTGCGTGACTCCGAGGACCAGGAGGCCCTGGTCGACCGGTTCGGCACCCTGCTCAAGCACGTGGCCAACGGCGACGGGTTCGTCACCCGCCTCCAGATGCTCGCCCGCACCCTGCCCGCCGACCCGGACGCGCACGCCAAGGACGTCGCCCAGCGCGGCGACCACAACGCCCCCGAGTGGCTCCAGGAGTCCTACCAGCAGCTCCAGTCCATGGTGTCGACCTCCAGCGAGCAGCACCGCGCCTACCTCGTCGCCTGTATGCAGTACTCGCGCGAGCTCGCCGCCGAGGCGAACGCCATGGCCCGCGCCGCCCGCCCCCAGTCCGGCCGCAAGCTCGACCGGGACGCGGGGCTCGCCGTCGTCATGGCCCGCGAACTCACCGACATCTGCGCCCGGCTCGCCGAGGCCGACATCCGGGTCCGCCAGCCCCTCGGACAGGGCCGGCTCGCCTCGCTCGTGCACTCCATGTACGACCCCGACCACCCCATCGACCACATCCAGGCCATGACCAAGCGCAACGCCTGGCCCGCCGAGCTGGACGCGGTCGAGCCCACCTACCTCCAGGCCAAGACCCGCGAGTCCTCCACGCGCGCGCCCTGGTGCCACGCCACGGCGTGGGTGAAGGAGTGGCCGATGACCCCCGTGGGCGTCAACTTCCTCGCCCCCCTGCTCGTCCACACCCCGGACGTGATCCGTACGGTCGCGGTCTGCATGGACCTCGAACCCACCGAGGTCGCCATCGAGCGCATGCTCACCGAGAAGACCAACGACGAGGCGGAGGCCTCGCGCGCGGCGAAGATGAACCGCACCGTCGACCCGCGCGACATCGCCGCCCACGGCCGCCTCGACCAACGGGGTGAAGATCTCGCCAGCGGCGCGGCAGGTGTCAACCTCGTCGGGTACATCACGGTGTCGGCGCGCTCCCCCGAGGCCCTGGCGAGGGACAAGCGCACCATCCGCGCATCGGCCGGCAAGTCGTACCTGAAACTGGAGTGGTGCGACCGCGAGCACCACCGGGCCTTCGTCAACACCTTGCCGTTCGCGACCGGCATCCGCCGCTAGCCGAGAGCTGATAGGGGCCCTGCTCATGCGAGATCCGCTCTCCGCGCTCACCAACGCCTTCACCTCCTTCCTCTTCGGCAAGGTCGAGACCACCCGGCTGCCCGTGCGCACCTCCACGGGCCAGGCACAGGCCGTCTATCTCCCGACGGCCGCGCCGGGCCTGGGCGACTCCGGCGTGATCATCGGCCGGGAGGTCTACAGCGGCAAGGGGTACATCTACGACCCCTTCCAGCTGTACGGCCAGCAGCTGCCCGCGCCGCACTGGCTGGTCCTCGGCGAGTCCGGCAACGGCAAGTCGGCGCTGGAGAAGACCTATGTGCTGCGCCAGTTGCGCTTCCGCGACCGACAGGTCGTCGTCCTCGACGCCCAGGGCGAGGACGGCGTCGGCGAATGGAACCTCATCGCGCGCGAGCTGGGGATAACCCCCATCCGGCTCGACCCCATGACCGCCCTCGACGGCGGCATCCGGCTCAACCCGCTGGACCCGGCGATCACCACCACGGGCCAGCTGGCGCTGCTGCGCACCATCATCGAGGTCGCGATGGGGCACGGCCTGGACGAGCGCTCGGGCTTCGCCCTGAAGGTCGCGCACGCCTACGTCAACGAGACGATCACCGACCGCCAGCCGGTCCTGACCGACATCGTGGAGCAGCTGCGCCACCCGGAGGCCGCCTCGGCGGTCGCCATGAACGTCGACATAGACGACGTCCGGGCCTGGGGCCTGGACGTGGCGCTCGTCCTGGACCGGCTGGTCGACGGCGACCTGCGGGGCATGTTCGACGGGCCGACCTCGGTCGGCATCGACCTGGACGCCCCGCTGATCGTCTTCGACCTCTCGCACATCGACCGCAACTCGATCGCGATGCCGATCCTGATGGCCATCGTCGGCGTCTGGCTGGAGCACACCTGGATCCGGCCCGACCGCAAGAAGCGCATCTTCCTGGTGGAAGAGGCCTGGCACATCATCAACTCGCCCTTCGTGGCGCAGCTCTTCCAGAGGCTGCTCAAGTTCGGCCGGCGGCTCGGCCTGTCCTTCGTGGCCGTGGTGCACCACCTGTCGGACGTCGTGGACGGGGCGGCGGCCCGGGAGGCGGCGGCGATCCTCAAAATGGCGTCGACCAGGACGATCTACGCCCAGAAGGCGGACGAGGCCAGGGCGACGGGCCGGGTCCTCGGCCTGCCCCGCTGGGCGGTCGAGATCATCCCGACGCTCACGCCCGGAATCGCCGTCTGGGACGTCAACGGCAATGTCCAGGTGGTCAAACACCTGATCACCGAGCGGGAACGGCCCCTGGTCTTCACCGACCGGGCCATGACGGAGTCGGCGGCGACCGACGATGTGCTCGCGCACGAACTGGAGAGCCGTCTGGAATCGGAGAGCGAACGCAGGGCGGCGATGATGGAACAGCAAATGTCAGGCACCTCCTCCCCCGAGTCGACCGTGGCCTGACGGTCAGCGGGCCCCTCCCCCGAGGGGCCTGCCCGATCAACGGCCGCCCGCAGCACAGAAGTTCCCCGACACGCGCAAGTCGGGCCGACACGCCGGAGGTTGCCTGCAATGCCGGAGTCCCGCTCCCGCGGCGAGGAGCGCGGCATCCCCGACTCCCTGCTGGTCGGGCTGCTCGCGTTCCTGCTCGGCCTGACGGTCCTGGTCTGGACGGCGACCGGCCTGGCCGGCCTGTTCAGCCACGGCGCCTGGCCGGACGCAGTGACGTTCACCCGCACCCCGCTCGCCCTGCGCCAACTGGTCCAGGCCCCCCACGACCTCCCGGCGGCCTGGCCGGACACCCCCGCCGCCCAGCTCTCCGGCTACGGCCTCTTCTGGGGCCTGCTCATCAGCGAATTGCTCATCCTGCTGGTGCTCTTCATCTTCGCCCTCGGCACCTGGTCACGCTGGAAAGCGGTCCGCGCGAGAGCCAAGGCGGTGGCCGCCGCACCGGAAGCGACCGCCGAGCCGGACGCGGGCAGACAGCCCGGCGCTGAAACACCGCCCACGCGCTCCGTCCAGCCCCCGGGCAAGGCAGGGCCGCCGCCGACGCGGGAGGCAGCCACGCACGCGTGGAGCACGGCTGCGGCCACGGACGCGGGTACGGGGGCGGGCACCGGTACGGCAATGGGTGCGGGTACGGGTACGGGTACGGGTACAGCTCGTACCGTACGTACGGAAGAGGGCGCCGGGATCGAAGCCGTCCCCGGTGTCGCCGCCACCCTGACCCCCGGCCTCGCCCCTACGCCCACCACCACGGCCTGGGCGGCCGACGACCCGGGATCGGGACGCCTTCCCGCGCCCCGCGCGGCGCGCCCGCCCCGGGTGGTCTACGGCGGCCCCGACATCCGCCGCCCCACGGCCGTCCAGGCCATCCGGGACGCCGAGGGCGCGGCACTCGTCATCACCTCCGACCCCAGCCTCTGGGCGGAGACGAAGGACGCGCGCGCGAAGCTGGGCCCTGTGCACGTGTACGACCCGGGGCACCTCTGCGACACCCCGGCCCGGCTGCACTGGTCGCCGACGAGCGGCTGCGAGGACGCGGAAGTGGCGGCATCGCGCGCGACCGCGCTGCTCGCACCCGTACGCCCGCAGGCCCGGATCGACGCCGCCATGGCCGACACCGCGGAGACCCTGCTGCGGTGCTGGCTGCACGCGGCGGCGCTGGACAGCCGGGACGGCAAGGCGGTCAAACAGATGCACCGCTGGGCCCAGGGCGCGGGTGCCCACGAGGCCGTACGCATACTCCGCACCCACCCCAAGGCGATGAGCGGCGCGGCGGGCCTGCTGGAGTCGGCGCTGACCGCACACCCCCAACGGCGGGAGATCGCGCAGGAGCTGACGGCGCGTGCGCTGGCCGCGCTCTCCTCGATCCACATCCGCGAGGCCTGCACACCGAATCGAGCGGATTCGCTCGCGTTGGAATCATTCGCCGCGGAAGGGGGCACTCTTTACGTGGTGGGTGAAGCCATCGAGGACCCGCGGTCCCGCCCGGCCGCGATGCCCCTGCTGACAGCCCTCGCCTCAGACGTGGTCGAGCACGGCCGCCGCATGGCCGAACGGTCATCCGACGGTCGGCTCGACCCACCAATGTCGCTGGTCCTGGACGACGTGGCGGCGGTCGCCCCGCTGCCCCGACTGCCCGAGCTCCTGTCGGCCGGCCAGGACCTGGGCCTGCCGACCCTGGCCCTGCTCCGCTCGGTGGAACAGGCCCGGGCCCGCTGGACGGAAACACTGACGCCCTAGCCTCGCGGCCCCCGGCCGGCGGTTGGCCCTACGGACGCGCGAACTCCATCTCGGCCTCGTACGCGGCGGCCGGCTGACCGACCGGCGCGGGAACGGTCTTCCCCGTCCGTGCGAACCCGAACTTCCGGTAGAAGCGCTCGGCCCGCTCGTTCTGGTTGTGCACATAGAGCCGTACGCGCTCCAGGCGCGGCTGCTCCAGGGACCAGGCCCATTCCACCGCGGCCTCGAAGAGCCTCTCGGTGAGCCCGATGCCCCGGAACTCGGGGCGTACGAAGACGCCGACGAGATGCCCCTGGGCGGCTTCGATCTCCACCCCGAAGAAGTCCGTGTTCCCGGCCTGCTCGACCAGGACGACGACGGATCCGGCCCAGCTGCCGTCCGGGCCCTCGGCCACGAACTGCCGGCCGCCGGGAGCGTCGCCGGACACGCCGGCCGTCCGCTCCTTCCAGAAGGAGTCGGGCCGGGCGGCGGCCTCTTCGGCGGTCTCGAGGAAGGCTACGGGGGCGGCTGGGTCGGCGAGCCCGGCCATACGGAGGTCCTTGGCCTTGCGCCATTCATCGGCCCGTACCGGTCGTATCACGTGATCCATGACGTGATCCTGCCATGAAACGCAGAAAAGCCCCGCACCATTAATCCTTACGGATCATGGTGCGGGGCTTCCCGCAATGATTGTTCGGCGGCGTCCTACTCTCCCACAGGGTCCCCCCTGCAGTACCATCGGCGCTGAAAGGCTTAGCTTCCGGGTTCGGAATGTAACCGGGC
>NZ_JBVILC010000017.1:0-147065 GCF_055580545.1 Streptomyces sp. NPDC031670
GTAGACGGCTACGCTGGCGATCCCGGCGTCCCGACACGCCCGGGCAACGCGGACAGCGATTTCGCCACGGTTGGCGATGAGCACCTTGCGCACGATGGCTCCCTCCTTGAAAACAAGCTGAGTTTAGGGAAGCCGTACACCGGCCCACGACCCGTCCCCCGTGGTGAGGTTGCCCACACGGAGTGTGACGCGCGGCTCGCTCATGTCGCGAAATCCCTTGTCGCACCACGGTACGCCGGGTCCCTGCCCGGCACATTAGCCTTCTGGTGTGGTCAAGGTCTCTGTCCCGAAGGCCAGGGGGCCCCTCACATTCTTTGTGGAGTCCCTACGAATGGCCGAATGAATCTTTGCCACCGGAAGATCGTGGCCCCGGCGTTGTCAGGACCCTTGCCCAAGGGTTTACCGGTGAGTAGCGTTCGGTTGTCAGACGTACTACCGGTAACAGGGGCTGGGTGCGAACGAGGGGTGGTGCGCCGTGGCGCGCAGAGCGTTGGCCGTGGTGGCCGCGATCGTTCTTCTGGGCGAGGCCGTCGGCTTCGTGCTGGTGAACTGGTTCCTCGGACGCGTGGTGCACCAGCAGAACATGTCCCTGGGCGGGATCGACTCGGGCACCATGTCGACCACCACGTACGTCATGGGCGGGGTCTTCGGCCTCTACCTGGCCGTGTGCGGCGCCGTCCTGCTGTTCACCGGCGTACGCGACCGCGCGCCCGGCCGGCTCGGGCGCATCCTGCTCATCACCTGCGCGGTGGTGCACGGCGTGCTGGGCGCGCTGACGGTCGGTCTGATGGGCTGGGCCGCGTTCGCCTTCATGATGCTGGTCCTGGCGCTCGTCGTACTGACCCTGCTGATGTACGCGGCGCCCCCGCTGCCGGCGGAGCCGGAGGACGGGGAGCCCGTCGAGGCCCCGCCCGGCAAGGGGACCCCGCCGGAGCCCGCCGCGGCCTGAGCGCGTCGCCGCGAGTCCCCGCTACCGGTCCGCCCAGAGGTCCGTGATCGCGATGTCCAGCTCCGCGAGCAGCGTGCGCAGCAGCGGCAGGGAGAGACCGATGACGTTGCCCGGATCGCCGTCGATGCCGTTCACGAACGGGGCCGAGCGGCCGTCCAGGGTGAACGCGCCCGCCACGTGAAGGGGTTCGCCGCTCGCCACGTACGCGGCCACCTCCGCGTCGCTGGGCTCGCCGAAGCGGACCGTGGTGGACGCGGTGGCCGAGGCGCGGCGGCCGTTCGCCGTGTCGATCACGCAGTGGCCCGTCCGCAGCACGCCGGAGCGCCCGCGCATGGACTTCCAGCGGGCCGTGGCCTCCTCGGCGTCGGCGGGCTTGCCCAGCGCCTCGCCGTCCAGCTCCAGGACCGAGTCGCAGCCGATGAGCAGCGCCCCGGCGGCCTCCGGGCGGGCGGCCACCGCGTCGGCCTTGGCCTCGGCGAGGACCAGGGCGAGTTCGCCGGGGGTGGGGGCGGTGAGGGCGTCCTCGTCGACCCCGCTGACGATGACCTCCGGCGCGAGACCGGCCTGGCGCAGCAGACCGAGGCGGGCGGGGGAGGCGGAGGCGAGGACCAGGCGGCGTGCGGGGGCAGTCATACGGGTCATCGTAGACAGCGCTCAGCGGATGCTGACGACGAACATCGCCAGCACCATCAGCAGCGCGAGGACCAGGCCCGCGCGGCGCATCTTCGCCTGCGCCTCGCGCAGTTCCTCAGGCGGCTCGTTCTTCGGGTCGGACCACAGCATGCCTTCGATACTGCGGCCGGAACCGGCCGGGCGCCTGAGTACGGGTACTCAAGGCGGGCCGCCCCCGTACGTACGGAGGCGGCCCGCTCCGAAGGGGCCTAGGCCGGCCAGTAGGTGCGCGCCCAGGAGCGCGGACCCGGGCGGGGCACCGGGTGGCGGGCGATGCGCGCCGGGTCGGACCAGTCCTCGGGGGGCAGCGGCGCGCCGGACGGCACAGAGGCTGTCGCCGCGGCGCGCGCGCGGACCACCGCCAGTGCGGCGGCCAGCTCCTCCGGAGTGGGGTTGCCCCGTACGACCTTGATCATGACCGCTCCTTGGGGGCCTAGAGGGGGATGTTGCCGTGCTTCTTGGGGGGAAGGGTTTCCCGCTTCGTCCGCAGCTGACGCAGACCCCGCACGACATGGGCACGGGTCTCGGACGGCATGATCACGGCGTCCACGTAGCCGCGCTCGGCCGCGACGTACGGGTTGAGGAGCGTGTCCTCGTACTCCGAGATCAGCCGGGCGCGGGTCGCCTCCGCCTCCTCGGCGTCAGCGGCGGCGGCGATCGTGCGCCGGTGCAGGATGTTGACCGCGCCCTGCGCCCCCATCACCGCGATCTGCGCGGTCGGCCAGGCCACGTTGAGGTCGGCGCCCAGGTGCTTGGAGCCCATGACGTCGTACGCGCCGCCGAACGCCTTGCGGGTGATGACCGTGATCAGCGGGACGGTCGCCTCGGCGTACGCGTAGATCAGCTTGGCGCCGCGCCGGATGATGCCGCCGTACTCCTGGTCCACGCCCGGCAGGAAGCCCGGCACGTCCACGAAGGTGATCACCGGCACGTTGAAGGCGTCGCAGGTCCGCACGAAACGAGCGGCCTTCTCCGAGGCGTTGATGTCCAGACAGCCCGCGAACTGCATCGGCTGGTTGGCGACGATGCCGACCGGATAGCCCTCCACGCGCCCGAACCCGGTGATGATGTTCGGCGCGAACAGCGCCTGCGTCTCCAGGAACTCGCCGTCGTCGAGGACGTGCTCGATGGCCGTGTGCATGTCGTACGGCTGGTTCGCGGAGTCCGGGATGAGCGTGTCCAGCTCCCGGTCGGAGTCCGAGACCTCCAGGTCGGCCTCCTCGGGGAAGGCCGGGGCCTCGCTCAGGTTGTTCGAAGGCAGGTAGGAGAGCAGCGACTTGACGTACTCGATGGCGTCCTTCTCGTCGCCCGCCATGTGGTGCGCCACACCCGAGGTGGTGTTGTGGGTGCGCGCGCCGCCCAGCTCCTCGAAGCCCACGTCCTCGCCGGTGACCGTCTTGATGACGTCCGGTCCTGTGATGAACATGTGCGAGGTCTGGTCGACCATCACCGTGAAGTCCGTGATGGCGGGCGAGTAGACCGCGCCACCCGCGCAGGGGCCGACGATCAGCGAGATCTGCGGGACCACACCCGAGGCGTGCACGTTGCGGCGGAAGATCTCGGCGAACAGGCCGAGCGCGACCACACCCTCCTGGATACGGGCGCCGCCGCCGTCGTTGATGCCGATGACCGGGCAGCCGGTCTTCAGCGCGAAGTCCATGACCTTGACGATCTTCTCGCCGTAGACCTCGCCGAGCGAGCCGCCGAAGATGGTGAAGTCCTGGGAGTAGACGCACACCGGACGTCCGTCGACCGTGCCGTAGCCGGTGACGACACCGTCTCCGTACGGACGGTTCTTCTCGATGCCGAAGTTGGTCGAGCGGTGCCGGGCGAACTCGTCGAGCTCGACGAAGGACCCCTCGTCGAGGAGCAGGTCGACCCGCTCACGCGCGGTCAACTTGCCCTTGGCGTGCTGCTTTTCCACAGCGCGCTCGGAGCCGGCGTGCGTGGCCTCCCCGATGCGGCGCTGCAGATCCGCGAGCTTGCCCGCGGTCGTGTGGATGTCAGTCACTTCTTGCTGCTCCGGCTCGGACATCGGGACGCGGCTCCCTGCCTGGTCACGGGTTTTCGGCTGGCTACTGACTCGTAGGGTAGTGGCGCGCCTACCGTTCGGCAGTGCGTCGTTTGCCACACTGGGGTGCGCTTGCGCCCGCGCGCCTAACCTGGGCCGTATGACGCCCCAGGACGCATCCCGAAGCCGCTGGTCCGACCTCGACCGGCCGCCACTCAACGCCTCCGCGCTGCGCCACGCCCTCGTGCGGCCCGGCGCCCTGTGGACCTCTCTGGAGGTGGTCGGGGCGACCGGCTCGACCAACTCCGACCTGACCGCACGGGCCGACGAGCTGCCCGAGGGCGCGGTGCTGGTCGCCGAGGAGCAGACCGCCGGGCGCGGACGGCTGGACCGCAGCTGGTCGGCGCCGCCCCGCTCGGGCCTGTTCTTCTCGGTGCTGCTGCGGCCCGGTGCGGGCGTCCCGATGGAGCGCTGGGGCTGGCTGCCGCTGCTCACCGGGGTGGCGGTGGCCACCGGCCTGTCCCGCGCCGGCGGCGTCGACACCGCGCTGAAGTGGCCCAACGACCTGCTGGTCACGGTCGGCGGCGAGGAGCGCAAGGCGGGCGGGATCCTGGCCGAGCGGGCGGGCCGGGACGCGGTGGTGGTCGGCATCGGCCTCAACGTCACCCTGCGCGCCGACGAACTCCCGGTGCCCGCCGCCGGGTCGCTGGCGCTGGCCGACGCGGTCTCGACCGACCGCGAGACCCTGCTGCGCGCCGTGCTGCGCTCCTTGGAGCAGTGGTACGTGGACTGGCGCGAGGCGGGCGGCGACCCGGCCGCCACCCGGCTCCAGGAGACCTACGCGGCGGGCTGCGCCACGCTCGGCCGTACCGTGCGCGCCGAGCTCCCGGGCGACCGCGCCCTGACCGGCGAGGCGGTCGCGGTGGACGGGGACGGGCGTCTGGTGCTGGCCACCGAGGAGGGCGTGCGCGAGCCGGTGGCGGCGGGCGACATCGTCCACCTGCGCCCGGCGGCGGGCTGAGGAAGCGCGCTCCGGCAACGCCCCGCGCGCGCTCCCCGGACCCCCTTGCACCGCCTCGGGGGACAAGGCAACGGGTGCGGCGACGTGAGCTACGGCACACCTGCCGTATCGTGGAGCCCGATCCAGCGACAGATCGGCAGGGAATGCGCAGGGAACGGGCAGGAGGCGGCTGGTGACCGTCGACGACACGCAGTCCGGCGAGGGTGACGGCCCCCACTCGGAGCCGGCGCCCTCCGCCTACCCGACCCCGCACCACGTCGTGGACCACACCGCCGAGCCCACCGCCGATCCGCTCGCCATCCGTCTGGAGCAGCTGATCCTGGGCGCGGACCGGCGGTACACGCCGTTCCAGGCCGCCCGGACCGCCGGTGTCTCCATGGAGCTGGCCTCGCGGTTCTGGCGGGCCATGGGCTTCGCCGACATCGGGCAGGCCAAGGCGCTCACCGAGGCCGACGTGCTGGCCCTGCGCCGGCTGGCCGGTCTGGTCGAGGCGGGGCTGCTCAGCGAGCCCATGGCGGTCCAGGTGGCCCGCTCCACCGGGCAGACCACCGCCCGGCTGGCCGAATGGCAGATCGATTCCTTCCTGGAGGGCCTGACCGAGCCGCCCGAGCCCGGCATGACCCGTACGGAGGTCACGTACCCGCTGGTCGAGCTGCTCCTGCCGGAGCTGGAGGAGTTCCTCGTCTATGTGTGGCGGCGCCAGCTGGCCGCCGCCACCGGGCGCGTGGTGCAGGCCGCCGACGACGAGGAGATGGTGGACCGGCGCCTGGCCGTCGGCTTCGCCGACCTCGTCGGGTTCACCCGGCTGACCCGGCGCCTGGAGGAGGAGGAGCTCGGCGAGCTCGTCGAGGCCTTCGAGACGACCGCCGCCGACCTGGTCGCCGCGCACGGCGGCCGGCTCATCAAGACGCTGGGCGACGAGGTCCTGTTCGCGGCCGACGACGCCGGGACGGCCGCGGAGATATCGCTCCGGCTGATCGAGACCATGGGCCACGATGAGACGATGCCGGCGCTGCGCGTGGGCATCGCCTTCGGCACGGTCACCACCCGGATGGGCGATGTGTTCGGTACGACCGTGAACCTGGCCAGCAGGCTCACCTCGATAGCGCCCAAGGACTCGGTGCTGGTCGACGGCGCCTTCGCGGAGGAGCTGGCGCGTACGGGCGACGCGCCGGTCTCCGAGACACAGGCGGCGGAGGAGGCGGCGCGGGCCGAGAAGGAGGGCGAGGAGCCCCCCAAGTACCGCTTCGCGCTCCAGCCCATGTGGCAGCGGCCGGTGCGCGGGCTCGGCGTGGTCGAGCCGTGGATGCTGCACCGCCGGGGCGGATAGCCGCCCTTACGGGGCGCGCGCCTCCCTGCCTAAGATCCCGACGTAACGTTCGTTAACGTCGTTCGGGAGGGTCTCATGGGCACGGATGAGCAGCGGTACGGGGAGTTCGTCGGCGTCAGGCGGCACGGTCACGTCGCCGAGCTGGTCCTCGACCGGCCCAAGGCGATGAACGCCGTGTCCACGGAGATGGCCCGCTCGATCGCCGCCGCCTGCGACGCGCTCGCGGCCGACCCCTCCGTCCGCGCGACCGTGCTGACCTCCACGCACGAGCGGGCCTTCTGCGTGGGCGCCGACCTCAAGGAGCGCAACTCCTTCACCGACGCCGAGCTGGTGCGCCAGCGACCCACCGCGCGCGCCTGCTACACCGGCGTCCTGGAGCTGCCCATGCCGACGGTGGCCGCCGTGCACGGCTTCGCGCTCGGCGGCGGGTTCGAGCTGGCGCTCGCCTGCGACCTGATCGTGGCGGACGCGACGGCCGTCGTCGGCCTGCCGGAGGTCTCGGTCGGTGTCATCCCCGGCGGCGGCGGTACGCAGCTGCTGCCCCGGCGCGTGGGGGCGGCGCGGGCCGCCGAACTGGTCTTCACCGCACGGCGGGTGGAGGCCGCCGAGGCGCGCGAGCTGAACCTCGTCGACGTGCTGGTGGACGCGGGTGAGGACCGTACGAGTGCGCTGGAGCTGGCCGGGCGGATCGCGGCGAACTCGCCGGTCGGGCTGCGGGCCGCCAAGCGGGCCATGCGCCTCGGTCACGGGCTCGACCTGCGCGCCGGGCTGGAGGTCGAGGACGCGGCGTGGCGGTCCGTGGCGTTCTCCGGGGACCGGGCGGAGGGTGTCGCGGCCTTCAACGAGAAGCGGAAGCCGCAGTGGCCGGGGGAGTGAGAGCGGCGCCGTCCCGGGTACATGGAGTGCTCGACCTTGATCGAATGTGATCGATCTGGCCCAGCCTAACTGATCAAACCGGGGCAAACCTCCCTAAGCTGGAGGGATGCGCGGTGAGGGTGAGGGTGTGGGCGGGACCGAGGACGCACGGCTGCGGGCGGTGGTGTCGCTGGCGCAGGCCATGGCCGCGGCCCACACCCCGCGCGAGTCCTGGCGGGCGGCGGCGCTCGGCGCGCGGGACGCGCTCGGCGGCAGCTTCGCCGCGCTCTCCACGTGGGAGCGGGAGCTCGGGCGGCTGCGGGTGCTGGTGAACGCGGGCGAACGGGCGGCGGGGGAGGAGGAGTTCCCCGAGGACGAGACGTATCCGGTCCACCAGTTCCCGGAGATCACCGAGTTCCTGCACGAGCGGTGGGCGGGCGGGGGCGAGCCCAACGCGTGGGTGGAGACCGCGGCCGGGCCCGACGACTCGGCGGGCTACTGCCATGAGCGCGTCACCGCCCTGCGCCGGCGCGGGCGCGGCTGCTGTGTGGTGGCGCCGATCGTCCTGCACGGGCGGGCGTGGGGCGAGCTGTATGTGGCCCGGCCGGTGGGCGCGCCGGTCTTCGGTGCCTCCGACGCGGACTTCGCCACCGTGCTGGCGTCCGTGGCGGCGGCCGGGATCGCCCAGACGGAACGCCTGGAGGAGGTCCGCCGCCTCGCCTTCACCGACCCGCTGACGGGTCTGGCCAACCGGCGGGCGGTGGATGTACGCCTCGACGAGGCGATCGAGGCGCACCGGCGGGACGGCTCGGTGGTGAGCCTGGTGGTGTGCGACCTGAACGGGCTGAAGCGGGTCAACGACACTCGGGGGCACGCGGTGGGGGACCGGCTGCTGGAGCGCTTCGGCTCGGTGCTGTCGCTGTGCGGCGCGATACTGCCGGGCGCGCTCGCCGCGCGGCTCGGGGGCGACGAGTTCTGCCTCCTCTCGATGGGGCCGCAGGCGGACGAGGTGGTCGAGGTGGCGTCCGAACTGTGCCTGCGGGCGGGGGAGTTGGAGCTCGGGGACGGGGTGGCGTGCGGGGTCGCCTCCACGGGCGACCCCATCGGCCAGGTCCGCTCGGCCCGCCGCCTGTTCCGTCTGGCGGACGCGGCGCAGTACCGGGCGAAGGCGGCCCGCTCGGCGACACCGGTGGTGGCGGGGCGGGACGGGGCCGTGGTGCAGCTCGCGGATACGGCGGGGCCGGAGCGGGGGGAGCGGCGGCGCTTCCGTGGCCGCGGGACGGGCTGAGACCCCAGTGGCCGCACCCCCGGGACCCCCGCGCCCTTGCCCCCGGACCCTGATTCGGTTGCCGACCGGGAGGCCCCGCGCCCCGTGTTCGTCCGCGGCCCGGCGGGGGCTGGTCGCGCAGTTCCCCGCGCCCCTTGAGGGGGCCTGCGCCCCTTTGTTCGTCTGCGGCGCAGTGGGGGCTGGTCGCGCAGTTCCCCGCGCCCCTGAAAGGGGCCTGCGGCCCCCCAGGCGCCGGACGAGCTGCACGTACCCTCGCCAGAGGCCCGGACCACCCAGGGGCGCGGGGAACTGCGCGAGCAACCCCCACGCACCCGCAGACGAACCCCGGGCCGATAAGGGGCGCGGGGAACTGCGCGAGCAACCCCCACGCACCCGCAGACGAACTCCGGGCCGGGGAACTGCGCGACCGGCGCCCCCACGCACCCGCAGACGAACCCCGGGCCCGCCCCGCGAGGCCCCCCTAGTGACACGCACCGATTCAATCCGTACGCTGCTGAATATGGATATGCACACTGTCGTGGTGGGGACGTCCGGGACGACCCCGGAGGACGTCGTCGCCGTCGCTCGCCGCAACGCCAGGGTCGAGCTCTCGGCCGACGCTCTCGACGCCCTCGCCAGAGCCCGCGGGATCGTGGACGCCCTGGCCGCCAAGCCGGAGCCCGTCTACGGCGTCTCCACCGGGTTCGGCGCCCTCGCCACCCGGCACATCAGCCCCGACCTGCGCGCCCAGCTCCAGCGCAACATCGTGCGCTCGCACGCCGCCGGCATGGGCCCGCGCGTGGAGCGCGAGGTCGTCCGCGCGCTGATGTTCCTGCGGCTGAAGACCGTCGCCTCCGGTCACACCGGCGTACGTCCGTCCGTCGCGCAGACCATGGCGGACATCCTGAACGCCGGGATCACCCCCGTCGTCCACGAGTACGGCTCGCTCGGCTGCTCCGGCGACCTCGCGCCGCTCTCGCACTGTGCCATGACCCTGATGGGCGAGGGCGACGCGGAGGGCCCCGACGGAGTCGTCCGGCCCGCCGGGGAGCTGCTCGCCGAGGCCGGCATCGAGCCCGTCGAGCTGCGCGAGAAGGAGGGCCTGGCCCTCCTCAACGGCACCGACGGCATGCTCGGCATGCTGATCATGGCCCTCGCGGACCTCAAGAAGCTCTACACCTCCGCCGACATCACCGCCGCGCTCTCCCTGGAGGCGCTGCTCGGCACCGCCAAGGTCCTCGCCCCCGAGCTGCACGCGATCCGCCCGCACCCGGGCCAGGGGGCCTCCGCCGCCAACATGCTCGCCGTGCTGAAGGGTTCCGGTCTGACCGGGCACTTCCAGGAGGACGAGGCCCCGCGCGTCCAGGACGCGTACTCGGTGCGCTGCGCCCCGCAGGTCGCCGGCGCCGGCCGCGACACCATCGCGTACGCGCTCACCGTCGCCGAGCGCGAGCTCGCCTCCGCGGTCGACAACCCCGTGGTCCTGCCGGACGGCCGCGTGGAGTCCAACGGCAACTTCCACGGCGCCCCGGTCGCCTACGTCCTGGACTTCCTCGCGATCGCCGCCGCCGACCTCGGCTCCATCGCCGAGCGCCGCACCGACCGCCTGCTCGACAAGAACCGCTCGCACGGCCTGCCGCCGTTCCTCGCGGACGACGCCGGTGTCGACTCCGGCCTGATGATCGCCCAGTACACGCAGGCCGCCCTGGTCAGCGAGATGAAGCGGCTGGCCGTCCCGGCCTCCGCCGACTCCATCCCGTCCTCCGCCATGCAGGAGGACCACGTCTCCATGGGCTGGTCGGCCGCCCGCAAACTGCGGACCGCGATCGACAACCTGACGCGCATCATCGCCGTCGAGCTGTACGCGGCGACCCGGGGCATCGAGCTGCGCCACGGCCTCACCCCCGCGCCCGCCTCGGAGGCGGCCATCCGCGCGGCCCGGGAAGTCGGTGTCGGCGGTCCCGGCCCGGACCGTTTCCTCGCCCCCGACCTGGCCGCCGCCGACGCGTTCGTACGCTCCGGGCAGCTGGTCGCGGCCGTCGAGACGGTCACCGGTCCGCTGGCCTGACAGCCGCGCGGTACATGTGAAGGGGCGCCCGGGAATTTCCCGGGCGCCCCTTCGTGTACGCGTACTTCTGTTTCGAACGGACCCGTTCCGAGGGATTCAGTACTGCTGGCGCGCCCTGCGCACCGAGAAGGCGACGAACCCCGCCCCCAGGCCCAGGAAGGCCGTACCGCCGAAGAGGTAGGGGGACGTGTCCACCGTGCCCGTGTCGGCGAGGGCGGGCCCCGTCTGCGGGCCCGGCGCGGCGCCCGGCGTGGTGCCCGGCGCGGTGGCGGGCACGGCCCGGGGACCGGCCGCCGAACGGGACGGGGCCGGCTGTGGCTTCTCGTCCGTGGCGTTGGCGGACGGGACGAACCACAGAGCGCAGAGCAGCGAGCCCGCGGCGGTGGCGGTGAGCAGAGGCCGGCGAGCGACGGACACCTGGTCGATCCCCCTTGTAGTACGGCGAATTGGTGGTGTGCGTCGATGCTAGTGAAAGCAGCGGGTCGCAGGAAAGTCGCGGAGGTCGCGAGCCCTACGCTCCGACGCATGACGACCGAAGAGACACCACGCTATGTCCGTCTCCGGGTGGATTTGGTACTGGAGATCGACGACCCGGAGGCGCTGACCGGCGCGGCCCTGGAGCGCATCGCGGCGGACGAGCTCCTTCCGGATCAGGAACGCGCGCATGCCCGGTCCGCCGTACGGGAAGACGAGGCGGAGGCCCTGGCGTATCTGGTCGACCCCTTCGACCTGGTGGCCGAGGTGCCGGGGGTCGAGCTCGCACAGGCCTCCTGGAGCAGCGAGGAGGTCGAGTACGACCCCGACGACGAGGACTGGGACCTCGACGAGGAAGATGAGAGCGACGAGGAGGACGAGGACGAGGGCACGCGCCCTTGACCTCCGGGGGGCCGCGCGGGGGCCGGGTTTGTCCGGACCGGGTGGTGTTTCCCACACCTCACGCGGAAGGGGAACCACAGCTTCAGTGGCTATGTTGTTCAGTCGATGGCCTGGGGGACCGGCAACGATGGAGAAGCGTGTGATAACGGAGAGTAAGCGGCGCAAGGGTCTTGTGGCCGCGTCCGCGGTGCTCGGCGGTGTACTGCTGCTGTCGGCCTGCAACGACGGCGGCAAGGGCGGGGGCAGCGCCGACGCCTCGAAGTCGTCGCAGTCCCAGGTCGACAAGGCGGCCGAGAAGGACACCTCCGACGCGAAGATCACCATCACGCCCAAGAACGGCGCCGACAACGTCGGCATCAACAACGACACCAAGGTGTCGGTGGTCGACGGCAAGCTCACCTCGGTGGTCATGACGTCCGCCGAGGGCACCCCGGTCCCGGGGAAGATATCCGCGGACGGGCTGAGCTGGGTGCCGGACAAGCAGCTGAAGCGCTCGGCCAAGTACCGGATCACGGCGACCGCGCAGGACGCCAAGGGCCGTCAGGCGCACGAGAACACCGCGTTCGCGACCGTCTCGCCCGCCAACAGCTTCGTCGGCAACTTCACGCCCGAGTCCGGCTCCACGGTCGGCGTGGGCATGCCGGTGTCGGTGACCTTCGACAAGGCGGTCACCAACAAGAAGGACGTGCAGTCCCACATCTCGGTGACCTCCAGCAGCGGCCAGCAGGTCGTCGGGCACTGGTTCGGCGCCCAGCGCCTGGACTTCCGCCCGCAGGACTACTGGAAGTCCGGCTCGACCGTGACCATGAAGCTCGACCTCGACGGCGTCGAGGCCAAGCCGGGCGTCACCGGCGTCCAGGAGAAGACGGTCACCTTCAAGATCGGCCGCAACCAGGTCTCCACGGTCGACGCCAAGACCCACCAGATGACCGTCACCCAGGACGGCAGGACCGTCAAGACGATCCCGATCTCGGCGGGCGCGCCCGACCACAAGACGTACAACGGCACCATGGTGATCTCCGAGAAGTTCAAGGAGACCCGGATGAACGGCGCCACCGTCGGCTTCACGGACGGCGACGGCAAGGGCGAGTACGACATCAAGGACGTCCCGCACGCCATGCGCCTGTCGGCCTCGGGCACCTTCATCCACGGCAACTACTGGGGCGACAAGTCCATCTTCGGCAGCGTCAACACCAGCCACGGCTGCGTCGGCCTGTCCGACACCAAGGGCGCGGGCGACCCGAACACCGCCGCCGCCTGGTTCTACGAGCACTCCATCGTCGGTGACGTGGTCGTCGTCAAGAACACCGGCGACAAGACCATCACGCCCGACAACGGCTTCAGCGACTGGAACATGAGCTGGGCGGCCTGGCAGGCCGGCTCCGCCGCCTGATCCCGTCCCGTACCGGTTCGCACGGCCCCGGTACGACACCGCTACGACACCGTTACGACGCTGTACGACCGCGTACGACGGCAATGGCCGCGCCCGGACCCCGGGCGCGGCCCTTCGCGTTCTCATGGCACTCTCATCGTGGTCTCAAGCCACCATCACCGGGCCCCTCTAGCTTCGCGCCATGTTCTTCACCTACCTCCGGCGTGAGCTGCGCCGCCGCAGAAAGGCGGCGCTGGTCGTCGCCTCGGGGCTCGCCCTCGGTATCGCGCTGGTCATCGTGGTCAGCTCGGTGTCGGCCGGCATGACCCGGGCGCAGGGCAAGGTCCTGCAGTCGCTGTACGGCCTCGGCACCGACATGACGGTCACCAAGGCCGCGGCCCCGCCCGGAACCTCGCAGGAGGACCGCCGGCGCTTCAAGTTCGACGCCAGGGGCAGCGGGGAGAGCGGCACCCAGTCCGGCGACCGGGTGATGGTCCAGGGCTTCCAGACCCTCGCCTCCTCCACCGTCGGCCAGGTCGGCGGGCAGAGCGGGGTGGCGGACGCCGTCGGCGGACTCAACCTGACCGTGCTGAAGGTCGACGGCCAATTCACCCGCGGCGAGTTCAAGCAGTTCCGCCAGCAGCAGCGGCGCGAACGGGGCGGCGGCGGGGGCGGCCCGCAGGGCGAGGTGCAGGGCGGCGGCGCCTCCTTCGACGTCAACTCCTTCACGGTCTACGGCACGGACGTCACCAAGCAGCGGCTCGGCCCGCTCACCACCTCCCGGATCACCTCCGGCCGTACCTTCCGTACCGACGAGAGCACCGCCCCGGTCGCGGTGCTCGACAGCGCGTACGCCAAGGAGAAGAAGCTCGCCCCCGGCGGCAGCATCACCGTCTCCGCCACCAGGTTCACGGTCATCGGACTCGCCACGGCCGACAGCGGGGAGGCCGCCGCCAACGTCTATCTGCCGCTCGCGCGGGCGCAGACGCTCGCCGGAGCCAAGGACAAGGTCACCACGGTCTACGTCAAGGCCGCCGACTCGCAGAAGATCGCCGCGGTGAAGTCCGCCATCCAGAAGAACGTCCCCGGCACCACGGTGACCACCTCCGCCGACCTAGCCGACACCGTCTCGGGCTCCCTGGCCACCGCCACCGGCCTCGCCTCCAGCGTCGGCAGATGGCTCTCCTACGCCGTGCTGGCCGCCGCCTTCCTGGTGGCGGGGCTGCTCACCTCCTCGGCGGTCGGCCGCCGGGTGCGGGAGTTCGGCACGCTCAAGGCGCTCGGCTGGAAGAGCGGCCGGGTCACCCGCCAGGTCGTCGGAGAAGCCCTGGTCAACGGGCTGATGGGCGGCGTGCTCGGGATCGCCCTGGGGGTGGCGGGCGCCTACGCCGTCACCGCGATCAGCCCGACGCTCACCGCGAAGCTGGGCGGCGCCGGCGGGGGCGGCAACGGGGGCTTCGGAGGCGGCGGCGGGTTCGGGCGCCGCTCGGCGGCCAAGGCCGTCGACATAGCCCTGACCGCGCCGGTCTCCCTCACCACCGTCGGCCTCGCCGTGGCCCTCGCGGTCGCGGGCGGTCTCGTCGCGGGCGGCTTCGGCGGCTGGCGCGCCTCCCGGCTGCGCCCCGCCGACGCCCTGCGCCGAGTCGCCTGACCGCCGCGCATCGCCCACTCACGTACGTACGAAAGGAGGTGACCCCGGGTCATGTATGAACTCAGCGGCGTCACCAAGCGGTACCAGCGGGGCAAGGACACCGTCGACGCGCTCACCGGAGTCGATCTGACCATCGAGGACGGCGGCCGTCTGGTCATCCAGGGCCCCACCGGCGGCGGCAAGTCCACCCTGCTCCAGATGCTCGGCGGCCTCGACCGGCCGACCCGGGGCAGCGTCGTCCTGGACGGCCTCGACCTGGCGAGCCTGCCCGAGGCGCGGCTCACCAAGGTGCGGGCCGAGTCCATCGGCTTCGTCTTCCAGAGCTTCAACCTCATCCCCACGCTCACCGCCCAGGAGAACGTCGAGACCGCGCTCGTCCCGCTCGGCCTCTCCGCCGCCGACCGGCGCGAACGCGCCGCCGACGCGCTGGTCTCGGTGGGCCTGGGCGAACGCCTGGCCCATCTGCCCGGTGAGATGTCCGGCGGTCAGCAGCAGCGCGTCGCCATCGCCCGCGCGGTCGTCAAACGCCCCAAGGTCCTGCTCGCCGACGAGCCCACCGGCAACCTAGACGAGGACATGCGCGACGAGATCATGGAGGTCCTGGAGGGCCTGTGGAAGGAGCACGGGCTGACCTTCGTCATGGTCACCCATGACACCGCCCTGGCCCGCCGCGCGCCGCGCATCGCCGTCATCCGCAAGGGACAGGTGACGATCACGGAGAACGCGGCGGCATGAGCCCCCCGGTCACGGGGAGCGCGTCGGAGGAGTGACGGGAGCCGGGCGGCCACCGGGGGCCGAGGCGTCCGGGTCCGGAGCGGCGGCCCAGCTCGCCAGCAGCCGCAGCGAGTCGGCCGAGGGCGAGCCCGGCTCCGCGTAGTACGTCACGAGCGACAGATCGTGCTCCTCGGGCAGCTTCAGCGTCTCGTACGACAGCGTCAGCTCGCCCACCAGCGGGTGGTGCAGCCGTTTGGTGCCGTGGCCCTTCTGGCGGACGGTGTGGGCGGCCCACAGCGTACGGAACTCGTCGCTCTTCACCGACAGCTCGCCCACCAGCGCCGTCAGCAGCGGATCGTCCGGGTAGCAGCCCGCGCACAGCCGCAGCACGCCGACCACCTCGGCCGCCTTGTCCTCCCACTCCAGGTACCGCTCGCGGGCGACCGGGTCGAGGAAGATGTGGCGGGCGAGGTTGCGCTCCTCCGCCGGGAGCGAGACGAAGTCACCGATCAGGGCGGCGGCCATCCGGTTCCAGGCCAGCAGGTCCAGCCGGCGGCCCAGGACGTACGCGGGCACCGAGTCCATGGAGTCGATCAGATGCCTCAGCTGCGGCCTGAGCTGCACCTGGCGGGAGAGCCCGGCCTTCTTCTTCTTGGCCGCGGTCGGCTTGGCCAGATGCGTCAGGTGCTGCTGCTCGGCGTCGGTCAGCCGCAGCGCCCGCGCGATGGCGTCGAGCACCTCGGCCGACACGTTCTGCCCGTTCCCCTGCTCAAGGCGGGTGTAGTACGCCACCGAAACCCCGGCCAGCTGGGCCAGCTCCTCCCGGCGCAGCCCCGGCACCCGGCGGTGGCGCCCGAAGTCGGGCAGGCCCACATCGCCCGGCTTGAGCCGGGCCCGGCGGGAGCGGAGGAATTCGCTGAGTTCGGCACGCTGGTCCATGACACCCAAGTATCCGCCGTCGTACGACCGTGAGCCTGACCCTGCCAGTGGTACGCACAGCGGACGTACGAAGGACAGGGGGGTGGGTGGCACGCGAAAGCTGGGGCACCTTGGTGGACGTACCCGACAAGCCCGAGGAGTCAAGGCAATGACCACCGTCGCCGCCTACGCCGTCCCCGCCGCCAAGGCGCCGCTGGAGCGCACCACCATCGAGCGCCGCGCCGTCGGCCCGCACGACATCCTGATCGAGATCAAGTACGCCGGCATCTGCCACTCCGACATCCACCAGGCCCGCGAGGGCTGGGGCGAGGCCATCTTCCCGATGGTCCCCGGCCACGAGATCGCCGGTGTGGTCACCGAGGTGGGCTCCGGCGTCACCAAGTACACCGTGGGCGACCGGGTCGGCGTCGGCTGCTTCGTCGACTCCTGCGGCGAGTGCGAGCAGTGCGCGGCCGGGCAGGAGCAGTTCTGCGCCCGCGCCGTGGGCACGTACAACGCCGTCGGACACGACGGCGAGCCCACCTACGGCGGCTACTCCACCCACGTCGTGGTCAGCGAGCGCTTCGCCGTCCGTATCCCCGACGCCCTCGCGCTCGACGTGGCCGCGCCGCTGCTCTGCGCCGGGATCACCCTGTACTCGCCGCTCAAGCGCTGGCAGGCGGGCCCCGGCAAGAAGGTCGCGATCCTGGGCCTGGGCGGCCTCGGCCACATGGGCGTCAAGATCGCGCACGCGCTCGGCGCCGAGGTGACCGTGCTCAGCCAGACGCTGCGCAAGCAGGAGGACGGGCTGAAGCTGGGCGCGGACCACTTCCACGCCACCAGCGACCCGGAGACCTTCACCAAGCTCGCGGGCTCCCTGGACCTGATCGTCTCGACGGTCTCGGCCCCGCTGGACCTCGGCGCCTACCTCTCGCTCCTGAAGCCCGGCGGCGCGCTGGTGAACGTCGGCGCCCCCGAGGAGCCGAACTCGCTCAACATGTTCGGCCTCATCGGCGGCAACAAGATCCTCGCCGGTTCGATGATCGGCGGCATCGCGGAGACCCAGGAGATGCTGGACTTCTGCGCCGAGCACGGCCTGGGCGCGGAGATCGAGGTGATCCGCGCGGAGC
This sequence comes from Streptomyces sp. NPDC031670, assembly GCF_055580545.1. NCBI lineage: Bacteria > Bacillati > Actinomycetota > Actinomycetes > Kitasatosporales > Streptomycetaceae > Streptomyces > Streptomyces sp. NPDC031670. The sequence goes on from NZ_JBVILC010000017.1 coordinate 16,835, forward strand.
AGGTGAACGAGGCGTACGAGCGGGTGCTGGCCAGCGATGTGCGGTACCGGTTCGTGATCGACACGGCGACGATCTGAGACGGGCGGGCTCGGGCGCGGGCTCGGGTGCGGGTCCGGACGCGGGCTTGGGTCCGGGTGCGGGCGATGTGAGCGAGGCGGCGGGTCGGCCGGTCGATTACTTCCCCGGTAATCGACCGACCGGCCCGCCCCCGGCAGGATCAGGGCATCGGTACCGATCCCGGTACCCGTTCCCCCTGCCGGAGGCCGCCATGACCGCGTACGCGATAGCCCATCTGCGCCCCACCGACGGCCCCGTCCACGAGGACGTGCTCGTCTACATGGAGCGCATCCAGGAGACCCTGGACCCCTTCGGCGGCCGGTTCCTGGTCCACGGGACGACTCCGGAGGTACGCGAGGGCAGCTGGCCGGGAAACCTGGTCATGATCGCGTTCCCGACCCTGTCCGAGGCCCGTGCCTGGTACGACTCTCCCGCCTACCGGTCCCTGGCCCCGCTCCGCACGAACCACGTCCCCGGCGACCTGATCCTCGTGGACGGCGTCCCCGCGCACTACGAGGCGGCGAGGACGGCGGGGCGGTACAGGGAGGCGGGAGCGGGGGTGGCGGCGGACTGAGGGGCGTGTCCCCGGACGGCCCGCCCTCCCCGACGAACCACCGCGCCCCCTCACCCCCCGGGGCCGTCAACACCCTCCCCGGGGCCACCGGTACGCGGAATCCAACCGGTACACCCCCGCCCGCGGCACGGCGATCCGCACGAACTCCCCGTCCCGCGCGAGACACGCGCCCCCGTCCGCCCGAAGCCACGGCGAGTACGCGATCCGCACGGTCGCGGACCCCGCCCGGGGCATCCGCACCACCAACGACGCGTCGTCCCCCCGCACCACCACCCCCGGCGCCGACACCAGCGGCACGGCTCCCCGTACCCGGTACACCGTCCAGTGCGCGTCCCCCCACACCCGCTCCAGCCACTCCGGCTCCCCGCGGACCAGCGCCGCCTCCGCCGTGGCGGGTCCGTCCGGCAGGCCGTCGTGGAGCACGACGAACCCGACGGCCCACCGGTTCAGCCACGCCCGGTACGTGGCGGCCGAGAACGAGCCGTCGTAGAACAGCCGCCCCCGCTCCACGTCCAACTGCCGGTTCCAGCCGCGCGCGTTGGCGACGTACGCCGGGAGCACCGCCGCCTCGCGGTGGTTGCGGGCGGGCACCACCTCCACCCGCGTCCGGTCCGCGCCGAGCCGGCGCAGCTCATCGACGAGCCCGTCGGTCTCCGCCGCCCACGCGGGCGTGGCGGTGGACACCCGGATGTCGTCGAGCGTCTTGTCCCGCAGCCAGTTGACGGAGACGAGCAGGACCGCCACGAGCACGACCCGCCGCACCTTGTCGAGCCCGGGCGCGAGGACCGCGGCGAGCAGCACGGGCGGCCCGGCGAGCCCGAGGAGCCGCTCGACGTTGGTACCGACGGGCGAGGCCACGGCGTACGTGAGGACGACCCCCACCGCGTACACGGCCGACCCGAGGCGCACGACCCGCCATGTGCGCGAGGGTGGCGCGGCGAGCAGCAGCGCGGCGCAGACGGCGAGCGGCATCCACAACTTGCCTATCGCCATGGGCTGTTCGCCCTCGAAGGGGAAGAGGAGGGTGGTGGCGCCGACGACCGCGCACGGCGGCACGCCCAGGACGGCGGCCTTGCCCCACTGCCGGTCCAGCCCGTACGCGGCGGCCACCACGACCAGGAAGAGCCCGGCGACCGGACTGGCCATGGTCGCGAGAGCACTGCTCACACACGCGAGCACCAGCCTCACCCGAGAGCGCAGCTCCCCAGCGGGCCCCGGCGCACCCCGCCCGAGCCCCTGCACCAGCACGCATCCCGCCAGCGCGAAGACGACCCCGGTGGCGAAGGTCGTACGCCCCGACACGACGTTGCACCACAGCGCCAACGCCGCGAGCAGCGCGGGCCACACGCCCCGCCACGGCCCGTCCCCGCCGAACCGCCCGCCCTCCGCCCTTACGAAGAGCAGCGCCATCAGCCACGTACCGCACAGCCCCGCGGCGACCGACACCGCGCGCACCCCGAACGCCGCCATCAACCACGGCGTCAGCAGGCTGTAGTTGGCGGTGTGCGCGCCGCCGTACCAGGAGAGGTTGTAGGCCGAACCCGGATGCCGGGAGGCGAAGCCGGCCCAGGCGAGCTGAGCGGCGAGGTCCCCGCCCCCGGTGGCGAGGACCAGCGCCCAGACGACGTACAGCGGCAGGACCACGAGCGCCACGACCCCCGGCACACGCCAGACCGGCCGCCGCCACCTGCCACGCGGGGGCGAGGCGTCCGCACCCTCGGCGGCATCGGTCCGCAGGCTTTGACTGATGCCCATCCGCACACCCTACGGTCCCGTCTCACCCATGGCCCTGCCTGGCGGGACAGGGCAGGCCGGGAGAGGCACGGTTCGGAGAGCACGTCACGACGGCGACGGAGTGAAAGAGAACGGTTCCGCCCGTCTGTGTGAGGGCGGGGCCGTCGGTTCAGGTGGTGTGGTGGATCAGACGGAAGAGTCGAGGCGGGCGGGTCGATTGCCCGCGGCGTCCAGCTCGGCCGTGGTGAAGCGCAGTGGCTCGGCGAGCACCGCGCAGCCCCTCGGTGACCTGGTGTACGTGAGCAGCGGAGATCGAGCCCAGGTACCGCAGCACGGGGTGCTTCGAGGGAGGCAGAGCTGAACCCGGCAGGTCCATCGTGGTGCTGGGACTGCTCACGGGATCTCCTCTCTCGGGTGCCGGCACCGCTGATGCTTCACCCGCTGAGCAGTCGGCTCCAGGACCTTTCCTATTGCGGCAAGAATCCGTCCCGGACACCTTCGACCAGGGTCCTCATGGCATCGTCGTAGACCGCCACCGAGGCGAACCGTTCGAAGGTGTCGAGGTAGAGCTGTACGTCTTTCGGTTCGCGGGTGGTCACCTCGGAGTGGAAGGTTTCGACGATGACGAGCCGGTCGTCGTGGAGGCTGAAGCAGGTCATGGGGAAGTCGGGCATCCGGCGGTCGGACGGCACGACACCCAGCGAGACGTTGGGCAGCCGGGACACGGAGACGAGCCGGTCCAGCTGGAGTGCCATGACCACCGGCTCGCTGATGCGCCACCGGAGCGTGTGCTCACAGAGCAGGAAGCGGAAAGACCGCCCCGGTTCGTACAGGACGGATTGCCGTGCGAGTCGCGCCGCCACGGTCTTGGCCCTGGTCTCCTCCGGCAGGGCCGGAGGCAAGGAGAACACGGCGGAGGCGTACTCGGGTGTCTGGAGGAGTCCGGGGACGAGTTGGCCCTGGAAGAGCCTGAGCGTGGTGGTGCCGGCCTCTACGGCGCGGAGGGTCTTCTGGTGTTTCCACGGGCCCATGCGGCGTAGCAGGCGCCATGCAACGGCCTCGGTGGCTTCGGCGCGGGCTGCGGCGAGGAACTCCTCCCTGACCTCCTGACTCACGCCTATGGCGGTGAGGACCAGGTCCACGTCCCGGACCGACGGCCGTACCTTGCCGGTCTCGATCTTCGACAGCTTCCCCGCGGACATGGAAGCCCTTCGGGCCACCGAGTCACCCGTGAGTCCGGATGCGTCGCGCAGCGCCCGCAGGGCGTTCCCGATCGAGTCGGCGGTCAGTGGTGCCGCTCCCAGTAGTCCGCGAACGGCACCGCTTCCGCCACCGCACGGTCTCGGTAGTGCTGATACTCGGCAAGCCTGTGTGCGGGGAGCAGCTCCGCGCCGATGAACGCACCGTCTGGCGTGTAGTGCATCCGATACACCGACTGATCATCGAACAACCAGAAGTCGTGATCCGGCAGTCCGGTCACGGCCAGTTCGGAGAGGTCGATGATGCCGATGGATTCACCGGCCGTGATGTTGCCGGGGTAGGCGGCCAGTTCGTACCGGAGATAGTCGGTCAGCGGTGATCGGAGGACGTGGACACGAGAGACTTCCCTGCCCTTGTCGGTCATCGACCGGACCCACGGATTGTCGTCCCAGTCGGGGCCCATATCCCCACCCGCGAGGAAGCGTTCGAGCTCCTCGTGCTCGTCCTCGATGTCGTAGACGGCGAGCGTCTCCAGGCGGAAGGCGGTCCGCTCGAACGTCTGGAAGAGCCCGCCGAACTCCTCACCGCTGAGCACGGAAGTACTCCTCCAGGACGGCGACCGGCACCAGGACGGCGCTCTCCCCCTCGGGCAGATCGAGTTGGGCCAGTCGATCCGGGTCGGTGACCACGTACCCCTGGACCACGTAGTCCGTGCCCTCCTCGGTGCCCCACAGCGTCGGGCATGTCCCGTTCTTGCACTCCGGGCCACCGGACAGCTTCCGCAGCATCCTTGCCCCCACATGTCGGCGCAGGTGTGTCGGGTTCGATGCTCCCGAGGCGGTGAGGGAAGGGTCAAGAGGGTGATCTTTCCCCAACGGGAAAGGTGCGGGACTCGCCGATCCCCAGCACCTGTGAGGTTGCGGCATCCCCCTGAGGGCGCTGACGCGCCTGTACGCGGAAGCGGTGTACCGCTTCTTACCCGCCCGAGGACGGCGCCCCGGCGACACCGATCGAGCACGAGATCCCGGTCCCGCCGGTCCCGTCTGGACGGCCAGCGGCTCCGCCCGCAGCCCGCCCGAGGCCGAGAGACGTCGACCCGTCCGCTCAGGAGACACCCCGTACCTGCCGCCAGCAGCGCACGGTTCAACCGGTCGGCCGCTTCCGGCGCCTCCCGCCAGCCGGACAGGTAGTCCACCCCGGGCGACCACAGCCCGGCCTCCGCCTCCACTGCGTCCAGGCCGTCGTACAGACCCTCACCCTCCATGCCGTTCACGACAGTCCACCTCTGCCCAGTTTCAATGACACATGGTCAACTCCTTATGTGCCAGGACAGGAGTGCAGCACAGCGGCCCCGGATGCCATCTGGCACCGGGGGCCGCTGTGTCCCCTTCCGGACCACCCCGGTTGCTGCCAGGCGCGGGGGTGGTCCGGTCTCGTATGCGGTTGTCGTACGTGAGCGGGCCCTACGCGGTACGCGCAGGAGATATCACCGTGGCCCCTCCACCAAGGAGGCTCGCGAGAAGCTGGTGATCATGTTTCGGAAGCCCGTGTGGCCCGTCCGACCAGCGTGCTGGAGGCTCCAGATCTCCGGCGCCTCCGTGTCCTCAGCGCCTTCCGAGGCGTCCCCGCACGTCGTGCACTCCGCCATATAGATCGGCCCGCTCCCGGAGGTGTCCGGGCTCAACATCCAGTTTGCGTAGCACCAGACCGCCCGCGTCGTCATCGTCGTCGCTCCCGCCGCGAACCGCGTCCGCCGCGCTCGACCTGCACCATGTCTTTCGCGTTCATCCGCAGGGAGGGTCCCGACTCGAAGACCAGCACCACCGCCGGACATCCCGAGGTGCCCCGGTGTGAGCGGACCGCTTTGACCTGCTGCCGTCGGCCCCGGTGGCTGATCGCGTCGCCGCGCCGGACCTGTAGAGCCATCACCCGCGTCCTCATGCCGACCGCCCCCCATCAGCGGTCGCAACCAAGGCTCCGCCGGATCCTCGGTCCAGATCGAAGCGACAGAGCACGCTCTTACCACCACCGTCATCAGGAGCCCACCACAAGCCGTCGGCCAGGGTGCGCACGATGTGCAACCCCCGCCCGTGAGCGGGCAACAGCGCTTCAGGCAGATCGGCGGCCAGATCCGGGCCGAAGCCGTCGCCGAGCGGCAGCGTCGGCGGAGAGGGATCTTCGTCGGAGACCTCCACGAACAGCCAACGAGGCCAGGACCGCAGGGTGAGCGTGACCAAGGGACGGTGTCCGGACTTCATGGGCCACATCCACTGGTCACATGCAGCACCACGTTGCTGACCAACTCTGAGACGCATAGCTCCACGTCTTCCGCCAAGCCGCCGAGGTCCCAGTTCGCCAGCGTCACAACTGCCATGCGCCGTGCGGCCTGCGGGGTGTCCTCCGCATCCGCGAAAAGCATGAGCGCACGGAAACGGTCCGTTGCCGCCACCCCGGCCTGCCCGACAATTCCCACCGCTGATGTCGGGAGTAAGCCGCGCACGATCTTTCCGGTTTCCATGGCACGATCGACCACCCTCGGTCACGTCTGCCGGGGCGTTCCCGGCAGGGTGGGCCGAGGATGCACCCCCTGTACCGGACGTCGCTCCCCCCTCTTGGGGACCCCCCTCGTGGGTACACTCGCGAGACGCACCCGAAGAGTTGTCAGGTCAACCACGACGGGGTAGTGAGATGGCCGAAGCGGGACCGACACCGGCGGCTCTACCTCCACACGTGCTCGAACGCGCCGATGTACGTTCGGCGATCGCCAACCATGACTTCGGCGAGGTCTTCCGGTTGGCCAGGCTCCACGGAAAGATCAGTTACGCCAAGGTCGCCGAAGCCGTCGGCTACAAACGCGAGCACATTGGCAAGATGGCCCGCCCCGAAACCGACGGGAGGGGCGTCCGCCCCCGGATCACCCAGCACCACAAGATCCTCGAAGTCGTCGACGGGTTGCGCATCCCCGGTCATCTCGCCGGGCTTGCTGCCCGCCCGTGGGAGCTGGAACACAGACGCGGCAGCTCACAGGCCGAAGATCCGAGCAGCTTGATCGCGCAGGGCGGCGCAGGATTGTGGGACGTCGCTGAAGTGCTCCGGCGGACGGAGATGTCCGACGTCAACAGCGCGGCGCTTGAGTCGATCGAGCAGGGCATTGATCAGCTAGCGCGTGCCTATCCGTACGCCGATGCCGACTACCTGCATCAGCGCACCAGGAACGGTCTGCACTACGTCACCAAGCAGCTGACAGGCCGCATGACTCTGCGCCAGCACCGGGAGCTCCTGGTCGACACGGGATGGCTGTTCCTGCTGAACGCATGTGTCCAGTACGACCGAGGCCAGCGCGAAGCCGCCAACCTGAGCAGAGCCGCCGCACTCCGGGTCGGCGAAGAGGCAGGCCACGGGGAGATCAAGGCATGGGCTTGGGAGATCGAGGCGTGGTTCGCCCTCACGCAGGGGCGTTGGCAGGACATGCTCGATGCCGTTGAGGCCGGGCACGCCGCCGACCAGACTCACTCGGTCGGCGTGCAGTTGTACGCCCACAAGGCACGCGCTGCCGCCCGCATGGGAGAGGCCCGGCTGGTCCGCGACTCCTTGGACGCCGGACGTGCCCGGCTTGACCGACTGCCCCGCCCGGACCATCCCGAACACCACTTCATCATCGATCCGGACAAGTGGGACTTCTATGAGATGGACGCCTACCGCCTACTTGGAGACGACGAGCGCGCAGCCGACCACGCCCGGTCCGTGATCCGCATCAGCACCGGCCCGGACGGGACCGAGATCTCTCCCATGCGTGCAGCGGAGGCACGTCTCACGCTCGGTGTGGCCGCCGCACGCACGGGTGATATCGAAGAGGCCGCAGGCATGGGGACGGCCGCTCTCGAAGCGAACCGGCGGTCCCTTCCATCGCTCCTTCTAGTCGCTGACGAACTCGACAAGGAACTCCGATCCCGCTATCCCCGCGAGAGCACCACGCGCGACTTCCACGAACGGATCTTGACCATCAGACGAGGGGCCACCACGCCCGAGCTTCCGTTCTGACGCTGCTCAGCCGTCTGCCGACGCCACCCCGATCGGGCACGAGACCCCCGTCCCGCCGATCCCGCAGTACCCCCCGGGGTTCTTGTCCAGGTACTGCTGGTGGTACGGCTCCGCCGGGTAGAACGGGCGGCCCTCCGCCGGGAGGATTTCCGTGGTGATCGTGCCGTGGCCCGCGCCCGTCAGGACCCGCTGGTAGGCCTCGCGGGACGCCGCCGCCTCCGTCGCCTGGGACGCGGTGTGGGTGTAGATCGCGGAGCGGTACTGGGTGCCCACGTCGTTGCCCTGGCGGAAGCCCTGCGTGGGGTTGTGGGACTCCCAGAAGAGCTTCAGGAGCGTGGCGTAGGAGACGACCGCCGGGTCGTACACCACGCGGACCGCCTCCGTGTGGCCCGTCAGGCCCGAGCAGACCTCCTCGTACGCCGGGTTCCGCGTGTAGCCGCCCTGGTAGCCGACCAGGGTCGTCCACACGCCTTCGGTCTGCCAGAACTTGCGCTCGGCGCCCCAGAAGCAGCCGAGGCCGAAGTCCGCGATCTCCAGGCCCTCGGGGTAGGGGCCGAGCAGCGGGTTGCCCAGGACCGTGTGGCGCTCGGGGACGGTGAATTCCGGCTCGGGGCGGCCCTTGAGGGCCTCCTCCGGCTTGGGCAGGACGGGGGTGCGGCTGTTCAGGAACATGCTGGGCTCCTCGGCGGGCGGGGGGCGGTGGTCCACCCGCTCCAACGCCGGGAGGCGGGGAGGGATTCCCCCGGCACCGAGCCGCAGGCGGGTGAGCCCCGGGCGGGTGAACCCCGGCCCCCGGCCCCCGGCGCGCCCTACTGCGGCAGCGTCGCCGGGTTCCCCCCGTTCGCCTCGTATCCCGCCACCGCCAGCGCTCGGTACACCGCGTACTCCGACGCCGGGTCCTCGGACAGCGTCCACGGCACGGCGCCCACGAAGCCGTCCAGGTGGACGAACTGGTCCATCGCCTCCGACCAGCGCTCGGCTCGTACCAGGAAGAACGCCAGCAGATGGCGGACGTGGGCCAGGACCGGGTCGTCGGCGCGGGCCGAGTGGACCGCGTGGAGAGCGCCCTCCAGGGCCCGGCTGACCACCTGGGTGCGGTGGAAGTCCGTGACCAGGACGATGTCGGGCATGTGCTCGTACACCGCGAAGAGCGGCAGGGCGGCCAGCAGTGAACCGTGCGGCGCCCGCGCCGCCGCCGACGTCGCGAACTCGTCCGCCAGCGCGCGCGAGCCGTGCCACTTCTCGCACCAGTAGTGCAGGGCCGCCAGATGCGCCCCCATATGGGCCGGGGCGCGGTCGATCACCTTCGCCCACAACTGCTCGAACTCGGGCTGGGGGTAGGCCAGCCCGCGCGCCACCGCCAGTTCCGTGAGGTACGGGACCGGGTCGCCGGGGGCCAGCAGCGCCGCCTCCGCGCAGACCGCGCGCGCCTCCTCCAGGATGATGCGGAAGTCGTCCTGGCCGGCCGACGAGGAGCGCCACGCCTGCTGGACCAGGAACTCCGCGTGCACCTGCGCGGCGCCCGCGTCCTTGGGCGCCTCCGAGCGCCACTTGCGCAGCCAGGCGCCGCCCACGCCGGGGCGCTGGGCCAGTTCGAGCGAGGCCGCGCCCGCGAAGGCCTGGACGCGCTGCCAGCGCAGCTCGCCCTCCTTCGGCGTGCCCGCGAGCAGCTGCGACGCCGCCCGCCAATCCTGGGTGGCCTGCACCACGTCCAGCACGTCCAGGAGGTCCTGGTCCGGGCCGGGCAGCCGCACGTCCAGCTCCTCCTGGCGCGCGAAGCCGTACGCCGCGGGGTCCGCCGCGTCCGGCTCGCCCGGTTCGGCCAGCTGGATGCCGGCCCGGCGGCGCCGCATCGCCCACGGGCCCAGGGCCATCGTCAGCATGCACGCGGCGATCAGGATCCAGAGAATCTCCATGCCTCAAGCGAACCAGACCCCACCGACATCTGGCCAACCCGTACCCCGGCCTGTGGACAACCCGGCCGGCCCCCGGTCTCACGAAACCGCGACCCGGGTCTCACCAACCGGCGACCGGCCCCGTCTCCGCCACCGGCGAACTACGCTCTGGACCATGAGCCACGAGCACCTCGACAAGAGCTTCGAGACCATCGCGATCCACGCCGGCAACACCGCGGATCCGCTGACCGGCGCCGTCGTCCCCCCGATCTACCAGGTCTCCACCTACAAGCAGGACGGTGTCGGCGGACTGCGCGGCGGCTACGAGTACAGCCGCAGCGCCAACCCCACGCGCACCGCCCTCGAAGAGAACCTGGCGGCCCTGGAGGGCGGTGTCCGCGGGCTCGCCTTCGCCTCCGGCCTCGCCGCCGAGGACTGCCTGCTGCGTACGCTGCTGGCCCCCGGCGACCACGTGGTGATCCCCAACGACGCGTACGGCGGTACGTTCCGCCTCTTCGCCAAGGTGGTCTCCCGCTGGGGTGTGGAGTGGTCGGTCGCCGACACCTCCGACCCGGCGTCGGTACGGGCCGCGGTCACCGACCGTACGAAGGCGATCTGGGTCGAGACGCCGTCGAACCCGCTGCTCGGCATCACCGACATCGCGGCGGTCGCGGCCGTCGCCAAGGACACCGGCGCCAAGCTGGTCGTCGACAACACCTTCGCCAGCCCCTACCTCCAGCAGCCGCTGGCGCTCGGCGCGGACGTCGTCGTGCACTCCCTGACGAAGTACATGGGCGGCCACTCCGACGTCGTGGGCGGTGCCCTCGTCACCAACTCGGCCGAGCTGGGCGAGGAGTTGGCGTACCACCAGAACGCGATGGGCGCGGTCGCCGGACCGTTCGACTCCTGGCTGGTGCTGCGCGGCATCAAGACGCTGGCCGTGCGCATGGACCGGCACAGCGAGAACGCCGGGAAGATCGCGGAGATGCTGAACCGCCACCCCAAGGTGTCGCAGGTGCTCTACCCGGGGCTGCCCGAGCACCCCGGCCACGAGGTCGCGGCCAAGCAGATGCGCGCCTTCGGCGGAATGATCTCCTTCCGGGTTACCGGCGGCGAGCAGGAGGCGGTCGACCTGTGCGCCCGCACCAAGGTCTTCACGCTGGGCGAGTCGCTGGGCGGGGTGGAGTCGCTGATCGAGCACCCGGGCCGGATGACCCACGCCAGCGTCGTCGGGTCCGCCCTGGAGGTGCCGGGTGACCTGGTGCGCCTCTCGGTCGGCATCGAGAACATCGACGACCTGCTGGCCGACCTCCAGCAGGCGCTGGGCTGACGGCTCCCGCGCCCGAGGCGGCCCCGGAGCCCGGCTCCGGGGCCGCCCCCGCGCGGGGATGTCCGCCTACGCGCGCCGGGCCGCCGTCGGGACGGCGCCGTCTACGCGCGCGGGGCGCCCCGCGCGCGTAGACGGCCGCGCCCACGTGGGGCGCCGTTCAGAACCCCTCCACCGGTGGCGCCACCGTCGACGGCGGCGCCACCCACGGATGCACCCGCCACGCCCACACCGTGAAGACGACCGCCGCCGCCACGATCACCAGCCACATCAGCCGCCGCGCCACCCGGCGCCGGCGCAGCAGACGGCGGCCCGACTCGGCGGCGCGCAGGGCGAGTTCGGGCGGGACGGTCGGATGCGGCCCCTCCAGGAGGCGCCGGACCTCCGCCTCCTTGCGGTCCGGCAGGCTCATGACGGCCCCACCCCCAGCGGCACCCCGTCGCCCATCGGCACCCCTCCGCCCAGGAACCCCGTGCTCACGACACCCCCTCCGCCGTCGCCCTCGGCAGCGGCTGCCGGGGCTGCGCGGGCGCGCTGCGCATCGTCGCGATCGCGCGTGTGCACAGCACCCGGACCCGCTCGCACGGCAGGCCCATCAGCGCGGCCACCTGCTCCTCGGCGACGCCCTCGTACAGGCGCAGGACCAGGACGATCCGCTCGCGCGGAGTGAGCCGCGCCAGTACGCCGACCGCCCGGTCGCGGTCGCCGTGGCGGTGGTGGCGCCAAGCGGAGCCGGCGAAGCGGGCCGCCAGCTCCCGGCGGGTGCGGTCGTACGGGTCCTCGCCGTGCTCGGGGTCCCAGTGCGCGTACGTCCGCGCCAGAGCGGCGGTCAGCAGGCGCCGGGCCCGTTCGTTGTGCTCGGGCGGCTCGCCGGTGAGCAGGGTGGCGGCATGCAGCAGCCGGCCCCCCGCGCCCGCCACGAACGCCTCGAACTCGCGGGCACCGCGGCGCTGCCGTTCCGTCTGCCGCTCGCGCATGGCCTCATATGAAGCCCGTGCGCGCGGCAGGTCAAGAGGTCGGCGCCACCGGGTCCTGGGCAGCCGACTGGCGGGCCGACAGAGCGGAGTTGAAGCGGGTCAGGAGGGTGCAGAAGGACTCCCGTTCCGCCTCGGACCAGCCGTCGGTCACCTGCGCCATGAGCTCGCGGCGCGAGGAGCGGACCTCTTCGAGGCGGGCCTGGCCGCGCGGCGACAGCTGGAGCACGACCGCCCGGCCGTCCTCCGGGTGCGAGGTCCGCTTCACCAGGCCCGTGTCGACGAGCGGGGCGACCTGGCGGGTGACCGTCGAGGAGTCGATGCCCATGCCGGCGGCGAGCGCCTTGACGCCCATCGGGCCTTCCTGGTCAAGCCTGTTGAGCAGCAGGTACGCCGCGCGGTCCATCGAGTTGCGGACCTGGCCGACGCCGCCGAGACGGGTCTGCTCCGCGCGGCGCGCGAAGATGGCCACCTGGTGCTGGAGGGCATCGAGGAGACCTGGGTCGAGATGGGAAGTCATGTCCTGAGTAGTGGGCATGGCCGGGGCTCTCTCGTGCGGCGGTCGGTGTGGTGGGGGACAGAGTACGCGGCCGGGCGGGTACGCGTACCGGCCCTGCGCAAAGCTGTGGACAACTGCCGCGGCGATCCGGTCCGCACCGGCCGCCGGGCCCATGAGCTGCGAGACTTGCGGTCATGAGCTTCCGTACGTCCGGCCCCTCGCATCCCCTGATCCTCGACGATGTGCGGGGCGCGCAGAAGATGCTCGCCGGGGTCGCCAGAATGACCGCGATGGAGGGGTCACGGCACCTGACGGGGCTGGTCGGCGCCCCGGTGCACCTCAAGTGCGAGAACCTCCAGCGCACCGGCTCCTTCAAGCTCAGGGGCGCCTACGTACGGATCGCGGGGCTGCGCCCCGAGGAGCGCGCGGCCGGCGTGGTGGCGGCGAGCGCGGGCAACCACGCCCAGGGCGTGGCGCTGGCCTCCTCGCTCCTGGGCGTGCGCTCCACGGTGTTCATGCCGGTCGGCGCGCCCCTGCCGAAGGTCGCCGCGACCCGGGAGTACGGCGCCGAGGTCGTCCTGCACGGCACGGTCGTCGACGAGACGCTGGCGGCGGCCGAGGCCTACGCGCGCGAGACGGGCGCGGTCTTCATCCACCCCTTCGACCACCCGGACATCATCGCGGGCCAGGGCACGGTCGGCCTGGAGATCCTGGAGCAGTGCCCGGAGGTGCGCACGATCGTCGTCGGCGTCGGCGGCGGCGGTCTCGCCGCGGGCATCGCGGTCGCGGTGAAGGCGATCCGCCCCGATGTGAAGGTGGTCGGTGTGCAGGCGGCGGCCTCGGCCGCGTATCCGCCCTCGCTGGCGGCCGGGCACCCGGTGGCGATCGACCCGGCGCCCACGATGGCCGACGGGATCAAGGTGGGGCGGCCCGGGGACGTACCGTTCGCGCTGGTCCAGGAGTTGGTGGACGAGATCCGCACGGTCTCCGAGGACGAGCTGTCCAGCGCCCTGCTGCTCTGCATGGAGCGCGCGAAGCTGGTCGTGGAGCCCGCCGGGGCGAGCCCGGTGGCGGCGCTGCTGAGCGACCCGGGGGCGTTCCGGGGGCCGGTGGTGGCGGTGCTGTCGGGCGGCAACGTGGACCCGGTGCTGCTCCAGCGCATCCTGCGGCACGGCATGGCGGCGGCCGGCCGGTATCTGAGCCTGCGGCTGCGCCTGCCGGACCGGCCGGGGGCGCTGGCAGCCCTTCTGGGCTCCCTGTCGGTGGCCGACGCCAACGTCCTCGACGTGAGCCACGTACGGACCGATCCCCGGCTCGGACTCACCGAGGTGGAGGTGGAGTTGCACCTGGAGACGAAGGGGCCGGAGCACTGCCTGGAGGTCCGTCGGGCGCTGCGGGAGGAGGGGTACCTGGTCATCTCCTGACTTCGCGCCGGAACCGTCGGCGTACCTCCGTCGCACCCCTTGAGTAAACGCGATACATCGCGTTAGTGTCTGTCCCGCGCCACAGCTCCACCGGGCACCGGTTGTCCGGCAATCCTAGGATTTGTGTACGAAACGACACCCAACTCTGGGGGGTACCCAACATGCCAGGCGCCATCTATGCCGAAGGCCTGGTGAAGACGTTCGGCGACGTAAAGGCTCTGGACGGCGTGGACCTCGATGTCCCCGAGGGCACGGTTCTGGGCCTGCTCGGCCCCAACGGCGCCGGCAAGACCACCACCGTGCGCGTCCTGACCACCCTGCTCCGGCCCGACAGCGGCCGGGCCACGGTCGCGGGCATCGACGTGCTCAAGCATCCCAACGAGGTGCGCCGCGCGATCGGCCTGTCCGGCCAGTTCGCGGCCGTCGACGAGTACCTGACCGGCCGCGAGAACCTCCAGATGGTCGGCCGGCTCTACCAGATGAAAGCCAGGGAGGCGAAGGCGCGGGCGGGCGAGCTGCTGGAGAAGTTCCACCTCGCCGACGCGGCCGACCGCCCCGCCAAGACGTACTCGGGCGGCATGCGCCGCCGCCTCGACCTCGCCGCCGCCCTCGTCGTCTCACCGCCCGTGATGTTCATGGACGAGCCGACCACCGGCCTCGACCCGCGCAACCGCCAGGAACTGTGGGAGGTCATCCAGGAACTCGTCGCCGGCGGCACCACCCTGCTGCTCACCACGCAGTACCTGGAGGAGGCCGACCACCTCGCGCACGACATCTGCGTGGTCGACCACGGCCGGGTCATCGAGCGCGGCACCGCCGACCAGCTGAAGGCCCGCACCGGCGGCGAGCGCGTCGAGGTCGTGGTGCACCAGCAGGAGGAGATCGAGCCCGCCCGCGCGGTGCTCGCCGGGTTCGGCAAGGGCGAGGTCGCCGTCGTCGCGCACACCCGCAAGCTCACCGTGCCGGTCACCGGCGGCGCCAAGCTGCTCGCCGAGGTGATCCGCGAGCTCGACAACCGCGGAGTGGAGATCGACGACATCGGGCTGCGCCGCCCGACCCTCGACGACGTCTTCATCTCCCTCACCGGCCACGTGGCCGAACAGAAGGAAGAGGACGAGAAGGAGGACGCCAAGTGACCGCCGTCGCCGCAACCCCGCGCCTCACCGCCCCGCAGCCGCGCGGCGGGGTCGTCCAGTCGGTCACCGACTCGCTGGTCGTCGCCAAGCGCAACCTCATACGGATGATGCGCATACCCGAGATGATCATTTTCGGGCTGATCCAGCCCATCATGTTCGTCGTGCTGTTCAGCTACGTGTTCGGCGGCTCGGTCAGCATCGGCGGCTCCCTGGACCCCGCCGGGTACCGCGAGTTCCTGATGGCGGGCATCTTCGCGCAGACCGTCACCTTCGCCACGGCCGGCGCCGGCGCGGGCATCGCGGACGACATGCACAAGGGGCTCATCGACCGGTTCCGGTCGCTGCCCATGGCCCGCGGCGCGGTCCTGACCGGCCGCACCCTGGCCGACCTGGTGCAGACGGCGCTGACCGTCGTGGTGCTCGCGGCGGTCGGCCTGCTGGTCGGCTGGCGCGTCCACCACGGCGTACCCAAGGCGCTCGGCGCGTTCGGGCTGCTGCTCCTGCTCGGGTACGCGTTCTCCTGGATCGGCGCCCTGATCGGCCTCTCGGTGCGTACGCCGGAGGCGGCCACCTCCGGGGGGCTGATCTGGCTCTTCCCGGTGACCTTCGTGTCCAACGCCTTCGTCGCCACCTCCGGGATGACGCCGTGGCTGCGGCACGTCGCCGAGTGGAACCCGTTCAGCGCCACCGTCCAGGCCTGCCGCGACCTCTTCGGCAACCCGGGCGTGGTGCCGTCCGGCGCCTGGCCGATGCAGCACCCGGTGATCGCCTCGCTGCTCTGGTCGCTGCTGATCATCGTGGTGTTCCGGACCCTGGCGGTGCGCAAGTACCGCTCGGCCACCGCCTGAGGCGTACGACGAAGCCCCCGGCGGCCCTGGGAAGGGCCGCCGGGGGCTTCGCGTGTGCGGGGACGGGGCTCAGCCCGTGTACGGCGTGGCCGCGAGGATCTTCACCGAGGCCTTGCGGCCGTTCGGCAGTTCGTACTGGGCGTCCTCGCCGACCTTCTTGCCGTTGACGCCCGAGCCGAGCGGCGACTGCGGCGAGTACGTCTCGATCTCCGTCGACGCGTACTCGCGCGAGGCGAGCAGGAACTCCAGGGTGTCGTCCTCGTCGCCGTCGAAGGCGATGGTGACGAGCATGCCGGGGGCGACCACGCCGTCCGCCGCGGGCGCCTCACCGACCTTGGCGTGTTCGAGGAGCTGGGTCAGCTGGCGGACCCGGAGCTCCATCTTGCCCTGCTCCTCCTTGGCCGCGTGGTACCCGCCGTTCTCCCGGAGGTCACCCTCCTCACGGGCCGCCGCGATCTTTACGGCGATCTCCGTGCGCGCGGGACCAGACAGATACTCCAGCTCGGCCCTGAGCTGGTTGTACGCCTCCTGGGTCAGCCAGGTGACGTTGTCGCTGGTCTGGGTCACAGGTGCTCCTCGTCGGTACTGGGAATACAAGCGCATCGCCCTACCCAGAAGAATGTGCCTTCTCGGGCGGGCGAAACCACGAGCCTAACAATTCAGGGCGCGTAGGGGGAGGACGAAAACCGTGGGGAAACCGTCGGCGCAGGTCAGCGGGGACGATACGGCGGCGTCGCCCGGCGGGGCACACCGGCCGGGCCGGTCCGAGCGGCCGGCTCCGAGCGGTCGTCCGGGTCAGACCGACTTGCAGCCGACCAGGTCGACCGCGGTCGCCCGCTCGGTGGTCTGCACGGTGATCAGCTCGTCGATCCGGCTCTTCTTCTGCTCGAAGCGCACGTCCTTGCGGCCCACCTCGTCGCCGCCGGTCTCCAGCGCGCGCAGGGTGCAGACACCGGTCTCACCGCTGTCCTTGCGCACTTCCAGATGGACCTCGACGGCCTTGGCGGAGACCACCTTGAACTTGATCACCTCGGCGGAGACGGACTGGCCGCCCACGTAGTCGTAGCCGATCCAGCCGACCACACCGAGCAGCGCGACGCCCAGGACCGAGCCGATGATCTTGAGCTTGCGGTCGGCGCGCTGGTCCGCGGTGCGCCCGTAGCGCCCCTCGGGAAGCTGCTGGCTAGCCGCGGCCATGGTCGTCCTCCTGCTGGTGGGGGTGCCGGAATTTTCCGCCCCCCGATTCGGTCACTATAGAAGCCGCCCATCGCGCCGGATCACAGAGGGCGACACCCAGGGCGCCGAATCACTGAGGATCTTGTCTTGACTGAGCAGTTGCGACTGATGGCCGTGCACGCCCACCCCGACGACGAGTCGAGCAAGGGCGCGGCCACCATGGCGAAGTACGTGTCCGAGGGGGTGGACGTGCTGGTGGTGACCTGCACGGGAGGCGAGCGCGGCTCCATCCTCAACCCCAAGCTCCAGGGCGACAAGTACATCGAGGAGCACATCCACGAGGTGCGCAAGCGGGAGATGGACGAGGCCCGCGAGATCCTCGGGGTCAAGCAGGAGTGGCTGGGCTTCGTCGACTCGGGGCTGCCGGAGGGCGACCCGCTGCCGCCGCTGCCGGAGGGCTGTTTCGCCCTGGAGGACGTGGACCGGGCGGCCGGCGAGCTGGTCCGCAAGATCCGCGCCTTCCGTCCGCAGGTGATCACCACGTACGACGAGAACGGTGGCTATCCGCACCCCGACCACATCATGACCCACAAGATCTCCATGGTGGCGTTCGACGGGGCGGGCGACACGGAGAAGTTCCCGGAGGACGAGTACGGCCCGGCCTACCAGCCGCGGAAGCTGTACTACAACCAGGGCTTCAACAAGCCGCGCACCCTGGCGCTGCACCACGCGCTGCTCGACCGGGGCATGGAGTCCCCGTACGCCGAGTGGCTGGAGCGCTGGAAGGAGTTCGAGCGCGTCGAGCGCACGCTGACCACGCACGTTCCGTGCGCGGACTTCTTCGAGATCCGCGACAAGGCGCTGATCGCGCACGCCACGCAGATCGACCCCGACGGCGGCTGGTTCCGGGTCCCGATGGACATCCAGAAGGAGGTCTGGCCGACGGAGGAGTACGAGCTCGCGAAGTCGCTCGTGGACACTTCCCTCCCCGAGGACGACCTCTTCGCGGGCGTACGCGAGAATGCCTGATATGAGCGCAAGCCTGGCACTGACGCACTTGGTCCCGCTGGCCAAGGACATCGACAACGACAAGGTGACGCCCGGCGTCCTCGGCTTCGTCGTCTTCGCGGCGCTGGCCGTGGGGGTGTGGCTGCTGATGAAGTCGATGAACCGGCACATGGGGAAGGTGGACTTCGAGGAGGGGGCGGCCGAGTCGGGGCACGCCCCCGACCCGGCCGCTGCCTCCTCCGCCGCCTCCGCCTCCGGCGAGGGTGGGACGAAGAAGGTCTGAGGGGGCGGGGTGTGCGGTCGGCCGCGGGTCGTGGGTGGCCGGTCGCGCAGTTCCCCGCGCCCCTAGGGGCGCGAGGGTCGGCCCCAGCCCCGGGGCCCGGGGAGCCGGCCGCGCCCGTTCCCTACCGGGCCGCCCCCACCGGTACCCCCATGACCTCCCGGGAGTGGCGGGTCGGGACCATGCCCAGATGCCAGGCCTGCCAGCCGTCCTCCAGTTCCACGCCGCGCTCCAGCATCAGCGCGTACGCCTCCGCGCAGTCCTCCAGTTTGCCGTCGCGGGTGGTGTGGTGGGCGCGGATCAGCTGGGACAGCTCCTCCTGGGCCACCGCGACCCCGATCTCCGAGCCGCCCGCCGAGGCGTACGGCAGCAGGGTGCAGCGCAGGAAGCGGGCCCAGTCGCCGCCCCGGCGGTCCCCGTAGGAGTCGAACAGCTCGACCGCCTCGTCGCACAGCCGCAGCGCCTGGGGCGCGCGGTTGTTGCCCGCGTCGATCAGGGCCAGCTCCAGACAGGTCCAGGCCTCGCCATGGGCCACCCCGATGCGGTGGAAGTCGGCGCGGGCGTCGACCAGGAGCTGGCGGGCGAAGCCGGAGTTGCGCAGGTTGCCGGTCTGCGCGGCGCGCTGGTCGCGGGTCACCCGGCCCGAGTGGTGGCGGGCGCAGGCCAGCCCGTACACGTCCCGCATCCGCGAGAACATCGTCCGGGCCCGCTCCAGCTCGCGGACCGCCTGGTCGCGGTCGCCGCGCTCCTCCAGGGCCTGGCCCAGGTAGTACAGCGTCCACGCCTCGCCCCGCGCGTCCTCCTGCTCGCGGTGGCGCGACAGGGCCTGGCGGAGCCCGTCGACGGCCGGGGACGGGTCGCCGTCCACCAGGCGGGCACGGGCGAGCTGGGTCAGCGCCCAGGCCTCGCCGCGGCCGTCGCGGGTGCGGCCGTACAGGTCGAGCGCGGTGCGCAGGGCCTCTTCCGCGCGCGCCACGTCGCCCATCCGCAGACACACCTGGCCCAGCTGGAAGTGGGTCCAGGCCTCGCCGTGCAGTGACTCGCCCTCGCGGTGCAGGGCGAGTGCCGTGTCCAGCAGGGTGAGGGCTTCCGCGAGGTTCGCCCGGTCGCGCTCGACGGCCGCCAGGGCGTGCAGCGACCAGGCCCGGTCCTCGTCCTGCTCGGGCGCGGCCTGGAGGTCGATGGCCTCGCGCAGCTTGGCCGCCGCCTCGGTGAGATTGCCCTGATGGTGCAGGGTGATACCGAGCGAGGCGAGCGCGAGGGCCGCGCCCGCGTCGTTCTGCGCCTCCCGGTAGAGGCCGACCACCGAGGTCAGCGTGGTGCGGGCGGTGTCGAGCTCGCCGAGCTGACGGGCCGCGATGCCGGTGCGCCACCGTACCGAGCGTTCAAGCAGGCCCTGGTCGACGGCCTGGGACAGCTCGCTGATCTCGCCGAGCCGGTAGAGGTCGCCGCGCAGCAGGCAGTAGTCGCAGAGCGCGCCCAGCAGGTTGAGCACCGCCTGCTGGTTGACGTCCTCCGCGTCGCGCAGCGCGGCCGTGATGAAGCTCGACTCGTCGTCCAGCCAGCGCAGGGCCGCGTCCAGCGAGGTGAAGCCGTGGCCGCCGAACTGCCCGGCGCGGGTGGAGAGTTTGCCGTCGACCATACGGATCACCGCGTCGGCGAGGTCCGCGTAGTTCTGGATCAGCCGCTCCTGCGCGGCGGTGCGCTCGGTGGCCTCCTCCTCGTCGAGCAGACGGGCCCGCGCGAACGTCCGTACGGTGTCGTGCAGCCGGTAGCGGTCGGCGCGGACCCGGTCGATCAGGCCCGCCCGCGCCAGATCGGCCAGCAGCCGGCTGGCCTCCGCCTCGCCGGTGGCCAGCAGCGCCGCCGCGGCTGCCGCGCCCAGCGAGGCCCGCCCGGCGAGGGCGAGGCGCCGCAGCAGCCGGCGCGACTGCTCGCCCTGGTCGGTGTAGCGCAGCCACAGGGCCCGCTCGACGGGCGCCACCGGGCCGTACGCCCCGAGGTCCGCCGCCAGCGTCCGGGCGTCGCGCGAGCCCAGCGAGGAGCCGGCGACGCGCAGCGCGAGCGGCAGGCCGCCGCACAACTCCCGTACGGCGGCGGTGGCTTCGCTGTCCTTGAGAGCGTAGGGCTCCTTGGCGTCCTCCTGGGCCGACTCGCGCAGCAGCTCCTCCGCGCCCGCCTCGTCGAGCGGCTCCACCGCCAGCTGGTGCACCCACGCCGGGAAGTCCTCGGGCAGCTCCAGTGGCCGAGCGGCCGTCACCAGGACCAGGCTGTCGGACCGCTCGGGCACCAGGGTGCGCACCTGCTCGGCGTCGACGGCGTCGTCCAGGACCACGGTGACCGGGAGGCCGGTCAGATGCTGGTGGTAGAGCTCGGCGAGCCGGCGCACCTGCTGATCGGCCGAGGACCTTCCCCGAGCTTTCGCCTCCGCTCCGGCAGGGGAGACCCCGTCTCGGAACAGCAGCTGCTCGCGGGGCGCGCCGAGCCGGTTGAGCAGGTGCAGCAGCGCGTCACGGGTCGGCAGGGGTGTCTGCGTGGCCGGGCTGCCCTGGCCGCCGCCGCGCAGATCCACCAGGCAGGCGCCCCGGAACTGGTCCCGCAGCTGGTGGGCCGCCCGTACCGCCAGGGTGGTGCGGCCCACGCCCGCCGGGCCGTGCAGCACCACCACCGTGGGACGGGTCTCGGTCGCCGCGCGCGCCGAGTGCACCCACTGGGCGATGCGGGCCAGCTCCGCGCGCCGCCCCGAGAACGGCCCCTGCGGCTCGGGCAGATGGCCGAACGACTGCTCCAGGACCGTTCGCCGCCGGGCCGCCGCGCTCTTGTCCGTGCCGCGCAGCTGGGTCGGTACGGAGGTGCTCGTCTTCTTGCCGGTACGGGCCGCCGGGGCCGTCATGCGCTGCTGGTCCAGGAACGGGCGGATGCCCCGTACGTCCAGGGCGGTCAGCCACTGGAGCCGCAGCTGCTCGGCGCCACCCGGGCGGCCGAGCTCGCCGGCGCGCCGGTGGGCGGCGGGCCAGTGCGCGGCGGTGACCCGGACGACGGTGGTCGCGGCCCCGGCGACGGCGACGGCCGCCCCGGCGCCGACCGCCGGTCCCGTGCCGGTTCCCAGCGCCGCGTCCGCGACGACGGCGGCGACGGCCGCCACGGCGGTCACCCAGAACGCCGTGCCCGCCTTCTCGCGGGCGAACCGGGCGCCGAGCGTCGGCTGCCCGGCCTGTGCCTCGTCCAGCGCCCGGGTGTACGCCGTGTACTCCTCCTCGGCGCTCGCGGCCAGCGCGTCCAGCGCCGCCCGGCCGCGTGTCAGCAGCGCGTCGGCGTCGGCACGTCCGCCGGAGCGGCGCACCTCCTCCTCGACCGCGCGTGCCAACAGCCGTTCGGCCTCAGCCCGATGGCCGTCCCGCATGTGGTCCCCCTCCGAGAGCGTCCGGTGCGACATGAGTCCTGGTCGAGTGTGCCGGTGGTGTCAAGTGTTCCGCGTGCCGCGCGTCGGCGCGAGGGAGCCGCCGGATCGCGCCGCCCGTGGGGGAGGATGGGCCCATGTCGAACCGCCTGGCCCATGAGACGTCCCCGTATCTGCTCCAGCACGCCGACAACCCCGTCGACTGGTGGCCCTGGTCGCCCGAGGCGTTCGCCGAGGCGCGCGAGCGCGGGGTGCCGGTGCTGCTCAGCGTCGGGTACAGCAGCTGCCACTGGTGCCATGTGATGGCCCATGAGTCGTTCGAGGACGACGCCACCGCCGCGTACCTCAACGAGCACTTCGTCAACGTCAAGGTCGACCGCGAGGAGCGCCCGGACGTCGACGCCGTCTACATGGAGGCGGTGCAGGCGGCGACCGGCCGGGGCGGCTGGCCGATGACGGTCTTTCTGACCCCCGGCGCGGAGCCGTTCTACTTCGGCACCTACTTCCCGCCCGAGCCGCGCCACGGCATGCCCTCGTTCCGGCAGGTCCTGGAGGGGGTGCGGGCCGCGTGGGCGGACCGGCGCGAGGAGGTGGACGAGGTCGCCGCGAAGGTCGTACGGGACCTGTCCGAGCGTGAGCTCGTGTACGGCGGGGGCGCCGGGGTGCCCGGCGAGGAGGAGCTGGCGGGTGCGCTGCTCGGGCTGACGCGGGACTACGACGAGCGGCATGGCGGCTTCGGCGGCGCGCCCAAGTTCCCGCCGTCGATGACGCTGGAGTTCCTGCTGCGCCACCACGCGCGCACGGGCGCGGAGGGTGCGCTGGAGATGGCCGCCGACACCTGCGAGCGGATGGCGCGCGGCGGCATCTACGACCAGTTGGGCGGCGGCTTCGCGCGCTACTCGGTCGACCGCGAGTGGGTGGTGCCGCACTTCGAGAAGATGCTCTACGACAACGCGCTGCTGTGCCGGGTGTACGCGCACCTGTGGCGGGCCACCGGTTCGGAGCTGGCGCGCCGGGTGGCGCTGGAGACGGCCGACTTCATGGTCCGCGAGCTGCGCACCGCCGAGGGCGGCTACGCCTCGGCCCTGGACGCCGACAGCGACGACGGCGGCGGCCGGCACGTCGAGGGCGCGTTCTACGTGTGGACGCCCGCGCAGCTCGCCGAGGTGCTGGGCGAGAAGGACGGGGAGGCGGCGGCCCGGCACTACGGGGTCACCGAGGAGGGCACCTTCGAGGAGGGGGCCTCGGTCCTCCAACTCCCCTCCGACGGCGGCCCGGTGGGGGCCGACGTACGGGAGCGGCTCTTCGAGGCGCGCGAGCGGCGACCGCGTCCGGGCCGGGACGACAAGGTCGTCGCCGCCTGGAACGGTCTGGCGATCGCCGCGCTCGCGGAGACCGGCGCGTACTTCGACCGGCCCGACCTGATCGAGCGGGCGACCGAGGCGGCGGACCTGCTGGTGCGCGTCCACATGGACGACCGCGCGCGGCTGTCGCGTACGTCCAAGGACGGCCGGGCGGGCTCGAACGACGGGGTGCTGGAGGACTACGCCGATGTGGCGGAGGGCTTCCTGACGCTCGCGGGCGTGACGGGGGAGGGGGCGTGGCTGGAGTTCGCCGGGTTCCTGCTCGACCTCGTCCTGGACCGGTTCACCGGCGGGGGCGGGGTGCTCTACGACACCGCGCACGACGCCGAGAAGCTGATCAGGCGCCCGCAGGACCCCACGGACAGCGCCACCCCGTCGGGCTGGACGGCGGCGGCGGGCGCGCTGCTCTCGTACGCCGCGCACACCGGTTCCACTCCCCACCGGGCGGCGGCCGAGGCGGCGTTGGGCGTGGTGAAGGCGCTGGGGCCGCGCGCCCCGAGGTTCATCGGCTGGGGTCTGGCGACCGCCGAGGCGCTGCTCGACGGGCCCCGCGAGGTGGCCGTGGTGGGCGAGCCCGGGGGCGAGCTGCACCGGGCCGCACTGCTCGGCCGGGCGCCGGGCGCGGTCGTGGCGGTGGGCGAGTCGGGCGGCGCGGAGTTCCCGCTGCTGGTGGACCGCCCGCCGGTCGACGGGGGCCCGGCGGCGTACGTGTGCCGCCACTTCACCTGTGAGGCCCCGGTGACCAGCGCGGACGACCTGGCGAGGGCGTTGTCCTGAGCGGATGCGCGGGTTCCCCGCGCCCGGTCGGGGCGCGGGGAACCGTGGCGAGCGACTGCCGTCCGGTCAGCTGTCGTTCTTGAAGATGCCGATGTAGTACCAGTCGCCCCGGTCCGGCGCCATCCAGGCGGGGACCCACTCGTCCTGCGAGCCGAGCCACCGGCCGCCGCTCTGGCCGCAGGTCCTGTCGGTCCACTTGCTGAAGTGCATGGAGTCGCGCCACCACCAGCCGCCGAAGCGGGTCTCGTAGCCGGGCGTGGCCAGACACGCGTGGGCGGGCCGGCCCTGCTGGTCCAGGCCGTCGATCTTGATGGACGCGACCTGGTGCGTCTCGTCGCGGATGACGATCTGCTGTCCGTTGGTGCCCGCGAACGCGGTCCCACCGGTGGCGGCGACGCCCGCGAACGCCAGCGCGCCGGTGGCGGCGGCCATGGTGAACTTCCTGCCGATACCCATGAGTTGATCCCCCTGGTGAAGCCTGAACGAGCTCGGTCAAGCCCGTTCGAACACAAATGATCACGTGCGGGGGAGATCGTACGGCACGTCGGGCCGTACCCGTACGCAGCCGTGACCGGGCGATCAGTCCGATATGATCACCGCATCATCGGCAGTCGACGGGGGACACCGGCGCCGAGGTGACGCGGGGGAAAACAGCTCTGGAGTTCCGGTCGATCCGCCATGCCCGCAGGGGCGTCGGCGGCGGTGCCGCCATGCCGGAACGCCCTTCTCCGCTCGCAGGATTCACGCACCCCCGAGTCCCGAGCCCCGCTCACCGGAGAGAGAGACATGGCGGACGAGAAGGTCCTTGCTGCCCAGAGGTGGGTCAACGCCACCTATGCCACGGTTCCCGGCTACGCGAGGTGCCCCGAGGACGGGCGCACCGGCTGGTCGACGATGTTCTCGTTGACGATGGCGCTCCAGGCCGAGCTGGGTATGGCCCCGTTGGTCGCGAGCTTCGGACCGGGGACGCTGGCGACGCTGGCCAAACGCGACGACATCGGCCCGAACGAGCAGAACGTCAACATCAAGAAGATCGTCGAGCACGCGCTGTTCTGCAAGGGGTACTGGGGCGGCGACGGCACGGGCGCGTACGCCGCCGTCACCGAGAGGTCGGTCCGGGCGCTGAAGGACGACGCGGGCATCGACGCCTCCAACGGCCTGGTGTCGCCCAAGGTCTTCAAGGCGCTGCTCAGCATGGACGCCTACGTCTCGTCCCCCCTGGGCGGCACCGACCGGGTCCGCGCGGTCCAGCGCTGGCTCAACGGGCGCTACTTCACCCGCTCGTCGTTCTTCGTCGGGCCCGCCGACGGCGTGTACTCCCGCGATGTGCAGAAGTCGCTGATGAAGGCGATCCAGTACGAGCTGGGCATCCCCGACGAGCAGGCCACCGGTGCGTTCGGGCCCGGCACCCAGGCGGGGCTGAAGAACCACACCGTCAAGGAGGGCGACTCGGGGATCTGGGCGCAGCTCTTCTCGGCGGCGTGCGTGTTCAACTCGCCGATCCCCAGCGCCAAGGGCGACGAGGACGTCGCCACCACGTTCCGGGACACGTTCGACGCGAAGCTCACCGAGTGGGTGAGGATCTTCCAGCGGTTCTCCGAGCTGGACACCCGCGACGGCCGGGGCGACTACCGCACCTGGGCCCAGCTGCTGGTCTCCACCGGTGACCCGGACCGCTCCACCAGCGCCTGCGACACCCGCTTCCGGATCACCCGGCCGCGTGCCGACGCCCTGTTCAAGGCGGGCTACACCCACGTCGGCCGCTACCTGTTCGACCCGCCGGGCAGCACGCTCGACAAGAACATCAAGGACGGCGAGCTGGCCGACATCTTCGCCGCCGGTCTGAGCGTCTTCCCGATCTACCAGGACAACGCCCGCCGACTCCAGGACTTCACCTACTCGCAGGGCTTCGCGCACGCGCTGAACGCCCACTCGTGCGCCGAGGCCTACGGCTTCAACCGCGGTACGGTCATCTACTTCGCGGTCGACTACGACGCCACCGCGGACGAGATCGCGTCGAACATCGTGCCCTACTTCAAGGGGGTCCAGGCCGGGCTCGCCAACCGCGGCGCGCGGTACGTCCACGGCGTCTACGGCTCGCGGAACGTGTGCACGCAGGTCGGCAAGGAGACCGACGCCCGCTACTCCTTCGTCTCCGGCATGTCCTGGGGCTTCTCCGGGAACCTGGGCTTCCCGCTGCCGCCGAACTGGGCGTTCAACCAGATCAAGGAGTTCAGGTTCGGCTCCGGCGGTGACTCGTTCGACCTGGACAACGACGCGCACCGCAGCGGCAGCGACACCGGCCAGAACACCGTGCACGCGACCGTGGAGCCGGCCTCCACGTTCGTCGACTACATCACCAAGCTCTATCCGCTCGCGCTCCAGTTCGAGAAGGGCGACCCGAACCAGCTCGTGATGGAGTACGGGCGCCAGAAGACGTACGGCGGCCCCCAGTGGTGGGCGC
This sequence comes from Streptomyces sp. NPDC031670, assembly GCF_055580545.1. NCBI lineage: Bacteria > Bacillati > Actinomycetota > Actinomycetes > Kitasatosporales > Streptomycetaceae > Streptomyces > Streptomyces sp. NPDC031670. Next base: position 43,013 of record NZ_JBVILC010000017.1, read on the forward strand.
TCATAGGCGGGCCCAACCCCGACTTCATCAAGTTCGCGAACGGCAAGGGCGCGTCGCTGCTCCAGGAGTTCAAGGACCCGGTCACCGGGGCCATGATCGGGGCCGAGCACCTGCTGGCGGCGGCCAACGGCCACTACGTCAGGCCGCAGAAGGACGGCGACGTCAGGACGGTCGGCGCCGGCGACTTCGCGGGATGGGGCGGTGACCTGGTCACGCTCTACGGCGAGTGGCGGCGCGACGTCAAGGCGTATCCGTCCGGATACGACTACTGCAAGGCGAAGTTCGCGAAGGTCGGTGTGATCTCCACCTTCGGCTTCACCGACCTGATCGAGGACGCCGACGGCTATCTGATCGCCCGCCGGGTGGAGCAGGGCGGAAATCTGCTCGGTGTCGTCCGTGAGCACTACGGCATGGGGGAACGCGACGCCGGTGTCCTGAGCCGCTTCCGGGACTACTTCGCGCAGCGGTTCGGCGGCAGCACCGACTACGCCGTGACCATGGCCCGCTCGATCCTGCTGAAGGAGATCGACCCGGTCCTCGCCGCCGGGCGCGAGAAGCTCATCAAGGACATCGCCGGCGGGAGCGCCGCGATGCCGGGCGACCTCGCCGACTCCGCCCTCACCGACTTCTGCCGGGGCTTCGCGGACGGGCTCCGCGACCGCGCCCTCCAGGAAGCCAACGCCAAGGGCCGCTAGGTCCGGGACGAGAGTGACGAGAGTGATGAGGAACCGAACCATGAGTGATGCCATGACGCAGTCGGCGCGCATCGACCGCCGCCGCTTCCTGGTGGCCGGCGCGGGAGTCGCCGGTGGCGTGGCGCTGGTCGCGGGCGGGACCGCGGGGACGGCCCTCGCGGCCACGCCCCCGGCGGTCCCGGCGGTCCCGGCGGTCCCGGCGGTCCCGGCCGCGACGGAGTGGCGGGGCCGAACCTCCGCCAACGGCTGGCCCGTCGTCGTCTCGGCGCCGTCGCACCGGGTCGAGGGCGCGGGCGGGCTCTGCTTCACGGCGCTGGACGGCGATGTGGCGACCGTGCTCACCCATGTGGTGCGCCGCTACCACTACGAGCTGCACACGCTGGGCGCGGGCGAGGTCGTCGGCCACACCACCGCCCGGGCGGGGGCGGCGCCGTACGAGAGCAACCATCTCTCCGCAACGGCGGTCGCGATCCGTCCGCTGCTGTATCCGGTGCGCTCGCGCGACGGCTTCTTCCCGCACGAACTGGTGATCGTCCGCGACATCCTGGCGGACCTGGAGGGCGTGGTGAAGTGGGGCGGCGACGAGCCGGTCCCCAAGGAGTCGCACTTCCAGATCGACGTCCGCCCCGGTGACTCGGGGCTGCGCCGGGTGGCCGCGAAGCTGCGGGGCTGGGAGCTGAAGCCCGGCGAGGGCGCGGGCGCCATCGACGCCCTCGCGCCGGGGCGTCTGAAGGCGGCGAAGGCCCTGGCCGCGCGCCGGCGCTGACCGTCGGGGGTCCGGGGCTCCGCCCCGGGCCCCTTCCGGCTCTCCGCCCGCGGGCGACGGGTGGCCGGTCGCGCCGGGCGGGCGCGGCCCCGTCCCTCGGGGGACGCTCAGCCCCGCAGCCCGTCCCGGATCGTGTTCAGGGAGCGCTCCACCAGCTCCACCAGGTCGTCCCGGTGGTCGCGTTCGGCCCAGTACACGGTCGCCTCGTAGATCGCCCCCAGTACCGCCGTCGAGAACGCCCGCACCTCCAGGTCGTCCTCCGCGCGGCCGGTCCGCTCCGCCAGCACCTCGTTCAGCAGTCTGCTGGTGAGCGCGAAGGACTGCATCAGGCGGGCCCGCACCGCGGGTACCCGGACCAGCAGGGCGGTGCGCTGGATCATCTCCTCGCGGTCGGTCTCCAGGGCGAGGCGGGTCGCCTTGACGACGACGTGGCGCAGCGAGTCCAGGGGCGGTTCGTCCGCGGGGCGGGCCCGCAGCTCGGCGACCATGACCGGGTCGTACTCGTCCGTGAGGACGATGTCCTCCTTGGTGGGGAAGTAGCGGAACACCGTGGACGGCGAGACCTCGGCCGCCTCGGCGATCTGCTCGACCGTCGTCGCGTCGTACCCCTGCTCGGCGATCAGCCGGTAGGTGGCGCGCCGGATCGCGACGCGGGTCTTGAGCTTCTTGCGTTCGCGCAGCCCGAGCTGCGGCTGCATGTCCTCGGCGACGGAGTCGAGGGAACGGGTGCGAGGGGTGGCGGCCATGTCGACATTCTCAGGCATCCACGGCGTCCCCCGCGTCCGAGGCCCCCACCGGCGCCTTCGCCGGCTCCGGCACCTCCGGGCGCGGCGGCTCGCGCCCCGGCAGCAGCGCCACCGCGAGCAGCGCGGTGACCAGGGCCGCGACCCCGCACACCAGCAGCACCGTGGACATCCCGTGGACGTACGCGGAGTCGGCCGACGCGGCGAGCCGGGCGTCGCCCAGACGCGCCGCCACCAGGTGCGCGGCGACCACCGAGTCGCCCGCCCGGTCCGCGAGGGGCCCCGGCACCCCGGCCGTGTCGAGCCGGTCGGTGAACACGCCCGCGAGCAGCGAGCCGAGGAGCGCGATCCCGATGGCGCTGCCCACCTGGCGTACGGTCATCAGCAGTCCGGAGCCGCTGCCCGCGCGGTCGGGCGGCAGGGTCGCCAGCGCCGCCGTCATCGCGGGGACCATGGCGAAGCCGAAGCCGAGCCCGGTGAGGGTGAGCCACAGCGCGGTGAAGCCGTAGCCGCTCTCCACCGTGGTGCGGCTGCCGAGGAAGGCCGCCAGGGCGAGCACCACCAGGCCCGCGCCGATCGTGCCGCGCGCCCCGCACCGCCGTACCAGCGGCTCGCCGGCCTTGGCCGCGACCATCAGACCGCCCATCAGCGGCAGCATCCGCAGCCCGGTGCCGAAGGCGTCGTTGCCGAGCACCGCTTGGAGGTACTGGGGCAGGACGAACATCAGCCCCGCGAGGATGAACATCACCAGCGTCGCGGCCAGCGTGTTCAGCAGGAACGGCCGGTGGGCGAGGAGCGCCATGTCGAGCATCGGCCGCGGCACCCGCCGCTCCCGTACGACCAGGGCCGCGAGCAGCACCGCGCCCGCGGCGAGCGCGGCGAGGACCAGCGGGTCGCCCCAGCCGCGGGTCGGCGCCTCGATGATGCCGTAGATCAACGAGCCCAGGCCCGCGGCGGTGAGCGCGGTGGAGAGGGCGTCGACGCGCGGCGCGGCCGGGTCGCTGGTCTCGGGGAGCAGGAAGGCGCAGGCGGCGATGCCGATCGCGACCATCGGCACGTTGATCAGGAAGACCGAGCCCCACCAGAAGTGGTTGAGCAGGAAGCCGCCGATGATCGGGCCGAGCGGCAGACCGAGGGCGGAGGAGGCGGTGACGATGGAGACGGCCTTGGTGCGCTCCTCGGCGGGGAAGAGCGAGGGCAGTACGGCCAGGGCGAGCGGCATGACGAGGGCCGCGCCTATCCCCATGACCGCGCGGGCCGCGATGACCGCGCCGACGCTGCCGGTCAGCGCGCCGACGAGGGAACCGGCGAGGAAGACACCGAGTCCGGCGATCAGCATCCGGCGGCGCCCGAAGCGGTCGCCGAGCAGGCCGGCCGGGAGCATCAGCGCCGCGAAGACGACGACGTAGGCGTCGGCCATCCACTGCTGCTGGCCGGTGGTGGCGCCGAGCTGCTGGGCCATGGTCGGCAGCGCCACGTTGAGGATCGTCATGTCGAAACCGAGCACGAGCATGCTCGCGACCATCGCCGCCAGCGCCCACCAGCGCCGTGGATCGGGACCGGGCCCCGGTGTCATGGCAGTCATGGCACACCTCCGTAAGAGTTACTGTCAAGTGACAGTAACTCTCAAAAGGTGGTCGCGGTCAAGCGTGCCGGTAGGCGACCAGCGAGATACCGATGTAGTGGACGACGAAGGCGGCCAGCGTCAGGGAGTGGAAGACCTCGTGGAAGCCGAACCAGCGCGGTGAGGGGTTGGGGCGCTTGAGGCCGTAGATCACCCCGCCCGCGCTGTAGAGCAGTCCGCCGACGACGACCAGGACGAGCACCGCGACACCGCCGGTGTGCAGGAAGTCGGGGAGGAAGAAGACCGCGGCCCAGCCCATCGCTATGTAACAGGGCGTGTAGAGCCAGCGCGGGGCGCCGACCCAGAAGACGCGGAAGGCTATGCCGGCGAGCGCCGCCGCCCACACCGCCCAGAGCAGGACGCGCCCGGTGGAGTCCGGCAGGAGCAGCAGGGTGAGCGGGGTGTAGGTGCCCGCGATGATCAGGAAGATGTTGGCGTGGTCCAGCCGGCGCAGCACCGCCTCGCCGCGCGGCCCCCATTCGCCCCGGTGGTACAGGGCGCTGACGCCGAAGAGCAGACAGGCGGTCAGGGCGTAGATCCCGCAGGCGACACGCCCGCGGGTGGAGTGGGCGAGCGCGGTGAGCGCGAGGCCGGAGACCACCGCCGCCGGGAACATTCCGGCGTGCAGCCAGCCGCGCAGTTGGGGCTTCAGGGGCCCGGTCGGCGAGAGCGCCGTCACCTGATCAGTCATGTCCCGCATGCTACCTACGCCTCCGTAAGTTACGGATGGGGGCGGCCGGTAACCGTATGCCCGCCCCGTGCCGGGAGGTGAACATCTGGTGTCGAGTGGCGATGCTCACGTGAGAGTGCCTCTGGACATATGGGCGAGCGGCACGGATGATCAGATGAGTGCGGTCGGCACCGGATGAGCGCCAGGTAACACCGAAGCGTCCGGGTCGCAGCCCCCACGGGGCAACGAACGAAGAGACCCTCACAAGGGAATCACCGAACCCTCTACAAGGAGCGATCGTGGCGCGCGACATCGCGGCTCCCCTTTCCGTCCCGACCAACCACCAGGAACTGATCTCCTGGGTAGACGAGATCGCGGCCATCACCCAGCCGGACCGGGTGGTCTGGTGCGACGGCTCCGAGGCCGAGTACGAGCGGCTGTGCGAGGAGCTCGTCGCCAGGGGGACGTTCAAGAAGCTCGACCCGATCAAGCGCCCGAACTCCTACTACGCCGCGTCCGACCCGACCGATGTCGCCCGGGTCGAGGACCGCACCTTCATCTGCTCCGAGAAGGAGGAGGACGCGGGGCCGACCAACCACTGGAAGGCTCCGGCGGAGATGAAGGAGATCTTCGCGGGCGAGAAGGGGATCTTCCGGGGCTCGATGCGCGGTCGCACGATGTACGTCGTGCCCTTCTGCATGGGCCCGCTCGGCTCGGACCTCTCCGCCATCGGCGTCGAGATCACCGACTCCGCGTACGTCGCCGTCTCCATGCGCACCATGACCCGCATGGGACAGCCGGTCCTCGACGAGCTCGGCACCGACGGCTTCTTCGTCCGGGCCGTCCACACGCTCGGCGCGCCGCTGGCCGAGGGCGAGGCCGACGTGCCGTGGCCCTGCAACTCCACCAAGTACATCTCGCACTTCCCCGAGACCCGCGAGATCTGGTCCTACGGCTCGGGCTACGGCGGCAACGCGCTCCTCGGCAAGAAGTGCTACGCGCTGCGCATCGCCTCCGTCATGGCGCGCGACGAGGGCTGGCTCGCCGAGCACATGCTCATCCTCAAGCTGACCCCGCCGCAGGGCGAGTCCAAGTACGTCGCCGCCGCCTTCCCGTCCGCCTGCGGCAAGACCAACCTCGCCATGCTGGAGCCCACGATCTCCGGCTGGACCGTCGAGACCATCGGCGACGACATCGCGTGGATGCGGTTCGGCGAGGACGGCCGGCTGTACGCGATCAACCCCGAGGCCGGGTTCTTCGGCGTCGCCCCCGGCACCGGTGAGCACACCAACGCCAACGCGATGAAGACCCTGTGGGGCAACTCCGTCTTCACCAACGTCGCGCTCACCGAGGACGGCGACGTGTGGTGGGAGGGCATGACCGAGGAGGCCCCCGCGCGTCTGACGGACTGGAAGGGCAACGCCTGGACGCCGGACTCCGAGACCCCGGCCGCCCACCCGAACGCCCGCTTCACCGTCCCGGCCGGCCAGTGCCCGACGATCGCCCCCGAGTGGGAGGACCCCAAGGGCGTCCCGATCTCCGCGATCCTCTTCGGCGGCCGTCGCGCCTCCGCCGTCCCGCTGGTGACCGAGTCCTTCGACTGGAACCACGGCGTCTTCCTCGGCGCCAACGTCGCCTCCGAGAAGACCGCCGCCGCCGAGGGCAAGGTCGGTGAGCTGCGCCGCGACCCGTTCGCGATGCTGCCGTTCTGCGGCTACAACATGGGCGACTACATGGCCCACTGGGTCAAGGTCGGCGCGGACGCCGCGGCGAAGGGGGACGCCGCCAAGCTCCCCAAGATCTACTACGTGAACTGGTTCCGCAAGAACGACGCCGGCAAGTTCGTGTGGCCCGGCTTCGGCGAGAACAGCCGCGTCCTGAAGTGGATCGTGGAGCGCCTCGAAGGCAGGGCCGAGGGTGTCGAGACCCCGATCGGCGTCCTGCCGACGAAGGAGTCCCTGGACACCGCGGGCCTGGACCTGGCCGAGGACGACCTGGAGTTCCTCCTCAAGGTCGACACCGCGGTCTGGCGCGAGGAGGCGGCGCTGATCCCCGAGCACCTCAACACCTTCGGCGACCACACGCCCAAGGAGCTGTGGGACGAGTACCGCGCGCTGGTCGCCCGCCTGGGCTGACCCGCCCGCCCGAGACTCGTGGCGGGCTGCCCCGAACACCGCCCTGACCAGTGGGGTCACGACGGTCCGCCACGTTCGCGCCCGGCCCCCGGAGCCCCCTCACGGCTCCGGGGGCCGGCCGCTTTTCCGGCCGGTGGCGCCCGGTGTCCTCGCCGGGTGGTGGTTTTTCGCCGGGGTGGCTGCATCGGACGGGTGTTGGCGGGACACTCGGTCCCGGAGCGCGTTGGGCCGAGTGAGGGGGGCGCGAGGGTGCGCACACCGGTGAGTGATCCGCTGCGGGTGGGGCCGTACCGTATCGTGGGGCGGCTGGGGTCCGGCGGGATGGGCTGGGTGTATCTGGGACGGTCGCCCGCGGGCCGGGCCGTCGCCGTCAAGGTCGTACGTCCCGAACTCGCCGCCGACGAGGAGTTCCGGCGCCGCTTCGCGCGCGAGGTGGCCGCCGCGCGGCTGGTCGGCGGGGCCTTCACGGCGGCGGTCGTCGACGCCGACCCGGAGGCCGAACTGCCCTGGCTGGCCACGGCGTACGTGCCGGGGCCCGCCCTGTCGGAGGCGGTCGGCTCGGACGGCCCGCTCACCGGCGGCCAGGCCCGCCGGCTCGGGGCCGGTCTGGTGGAGGCGCTCCAGGCCATCCACGGCGCCGGGGTCGTCCACCGCGACCTCAAGCCCTCGAACGTCCTGCTCGCCGCCGACGGGCCGCGCGTCATCGACTTCGGCATCTCCATGGTGGCCGGCGCGACCGGGCTGACCCGGGCCGGGACGCTGATGGGCACCCCGCCCTACATGTCGCCCGAGCAGATGACCGGTGCCCGGGTCGGGCCCGCCAGCGACGTCTTCTCGCTCGGCGGGGTCCTCGTCTACGCCGTCACGGGGAGCGCGCCGTTCCGGCACGGCGCCGGAGTGGCCTACCGGGTGGTGCACGCCGAGCCCGAACTCGACGACGTACCCGCCGAGCTGCGGCCCCTGGTCGAGGAGTGCCTCGCCAAGCGGCCCGAGGACCGGCCCGGCCTGGACGCGCTGCTGAGCGGCCTGCTCGGCCCGGACGCGGGCAGCGCGCGGGCGCTGACCTGGCCGCCGCCCACCGTGGCCCGCCGCATCCGGGTCCGCACCGGCGAGCTGGACGGCCGGCGCGCCGCCGGGGACCGGGCCTCCCTGCCGTCCTGTCTGCTGCTGCACGCGCAGACGCTCCTGGACGCGGGCCTCAGCGACGCCATGGTGATCGAGGCGGTGGGCCGTGCGGCACTCTGAGGGGACGCCTGCGGGCGCCGGGGCCGAACTGGGCGCCCAGTGGCGCCCGCTGGTCCGTGCCTGGGCGTCCGGACGCCACTTGCACTGCGAGGAGGACACCGTCTCCGTCTCGCTGCGCTTCGACCTCGCCGACGCGGGACGGGCCGTCACCGTCCGGTTCATGACCACCACCAAGCTGCTGGTCGCGTTCATGACCGACGGCCGGTTCCTGCGCGGCGACCAGCTGGCGACGGCCGCCGCCGCGGCGAACGCGTGGAACACCGAACAGCTGGTCCCGATGCTGTCGGTGTGGGACGTACGCGGGCCCAGGCCCTGTATCGCGGGAGTCTGCACCCTGCCGCTCAACTGCCGGATGAACCGCGCCGAATTCGATTCCCTGGCGGGCGACTGGGTGGAACAGGCGAGACAGATGTTCCTCCGGTGCCATCAAGTGTTCCAGCTTTAGGAGAGGTGTTCGGATACCGCCCGGGGGCGGTCCCGGAAAGCCCGCGACAAAACCCGGGAACGGCCCCGGAACAGCCCCGAAATGGCTCCGGAATGGCCCCGGAATGGCCAAAACCCTTACGTGCGGCGGCTGGTGGCGCCATATTTGCGATGTGCTTTTCCGGGGGACGGGGAGGTTTCGCCCATGGGGCTGCTGTGTGGTTCGCGCGGTGCGCGGCGACTGTGGCCGTTGACCGGCCTGCTGGTGCTGACCCTGCTCGCGATGGCCGCTCCGACCGCCGCCGCCGACGAGTCCTGCCCGGGGAACCTGGGCAAGCGGCTGGGCTGCTGGGCCGACCGCGTCGGCCCCGTGACCCGGAACGCGGCCGTCCTCGTCACCCTGCGCGAGCCGCTGGAGCTCGACGGGAAGCCCGCCGACTGGAACCTCGCCCAGCACAAGCCGGTCCTCGACCGCGGCCCGCTGATCGTCATGGCCCCCGCCGGGCACCCCACCGGTGAGGGCGGCACCCTGCTGCTCGTCCTCGCCGGCGACCGGCTGGTCGACCCGGACGCGGAGATCACCCGGCTCGGCCCCGAGGCCCTGGACGCCCTGGCGAAAGCGGGCGCCTGCCCGGGCGAGTTGTGCAGGACCTTCGCCGCCACCGGCAAGAAGGACAAGCGCCTGCGCGGCCAAGACCTCCTGGACAAGGGCCTGGCCGCCGAGCTCGGCGACAACTTCGACAGCGTCGGCGGCTCCGGCGGCGGCTCCGGCTCCCCACTGCTCGTCCCGGCGCTCGGCGTGGCCGCCCTGTTGCTGCTCCTGGTGACCGCGCTGGCCTTCGCCGTACGCCGCTCGCGGGCCCCGCGCCTCGCGTACGCGGTGCCCGCTGCCGGGCGCCCGGCAGCCGTGCCTGGCGCCCGTACGGGCCCCGCCGGTGCGGCGGGCAGACATCGCGCGCCCGGCCGCGACATCGGCGGCCCGGGCGGACCGGGCCGTACCGCCGTCGTCCGTACCGCGCTGCACCCGCAGGGGTACGTCGAGCTCGACCAGTGCCTGCGCCGGGCGGTCTGGGCCGAGCCCGCCGCGCCCGCGCCCGCCCCCGGCGCCCGCGTCGAGGTGAGCGAGGGCCGGGGCGAGGACGCCGGGATCCTGTACGCCCACGCGTACGCCGACGACGGTCACAACGTCACCAGCAGGGCGCCGCACGGACGGTGAGGCGCGGCGAGGACACCGAAGGACGGGGAGAGGCCAGATGCGCAGGCAGCAGCCACCGAGGACGCTTCCGGCGGAGTACGCCGACATCGAGTTCGAGAACAACGCCCAGCGGCTGCCGCTGGTGCTGTGCCTGGACACCTCCAGCTCGATGGCGGGCCCGCCCATCGAGGCGCTCAACCAGGCCCTGAGCGAGTGGACCCGCGAGCTCCACGACGACGTCAGCCTCAGCTACAGCGTCGAGGTCGCCGTCATCACCTTCGGCGGCCGGGGCGTCACCGCCTGGCGGGGCGGCCAGGCGCTCGAACCCGGCTCCCCGATCGGCCCGTTCGTCGCCGCCCACATGTTCGAGCCGCCGCGGCTCGCCGCCTCCGGGGTCACCCTGATGACCGAGGCCCTGGAGCTGGCCATGCACGTGGTCGCCGCCCGCAAGACCGAGCTGCGCTCACAGGGCTTCCAGTACTACCGGCCGCAGATCTGCCTGGTCACCGACGGCCTCCCCACCGACGGCACCGGCCACATCAGCCGCACCTGGCAGCGGCTCGTCCCGGTCCTCGCCGAGGAGCAGGCGGCGCGCCGCTTCCGGCTGTACGCGATCGGCGTCGGCGGCCTCACCGACCTCGCCGAGCAGGTGCTCCAGGCGTACGCGCCGAAGTTCAACGCCCGTCTCCAGGGCTTCCCCTTCCGCCAGTTGCTCCAGATGATGTCGGCGAGCGCCAGCGCCGAGACCAAGGGCGCGGGCGACGAGGTCTTCGAGAAGATCTTCAGCCAGTTCAAGACGCAGCGCCCGGCCTGGGAAGCCTGAGCGGGCCATGGGGACGCGCGCGCACGGGAGTTGGCGGGTGCACGGGCTGAGCGTCGAGGGCTACCGGCACGGCCGGGACGGTGTGCCCTGCCAGGACGCCTGGCGGTGCTCGACGGACGGGGCCGTCACGGTCCTCGCCGTCGCGGACGGCGCGGGCAGCCGGCCGCGCTCCGGCGAGGGCTCCCGGCTCGCGGTCCGCCTCGCGGTGGAGCACTTCGGCCGGCTGCCCGCCTCGGTGGCGGACGGCCCCACCGCCCACCGGCTGCTGCGCCAGGCCTTCCAGCGGGTCGTGGACGACTTCCTCGACCGTACGGGCGAGGCGGCCGGGGACCACGCGACCACCCTGACCGTGGTGGTCCTCGCGGACGGGTGGCTGGGGCACTGCAGTGTGGGGGACGGGTTCGTGGTGCTGCGGGCCGGGACCGAGGGCGGCGACCGGCAGTTCCATCTGCTGCCGCAGCCCGCCGCGGTGAGCGAATACAGCAACGAGACGGTCTTCGTCACCACCCCGGACGCGGTCCGCCGGGTGTGGACCGACTGCGTACGGGACGACGGCGTCGACGGCGTCCTGCTCTCCACCGACGGTCTGGCGCAGGCCGCGCTCTCCTGGTCCGGGGGCGCCCCGCCGACGCCCAACGAGTCCTTCGCCGCGTCGGTGCTGCGCGCGCTCGACACCGACGGGGGCGTGGCGGACGACGAGGACGACCGCCTCGCCTCGCTGCTCCGCTCCGACCGGCTGACCGCGCTCAACGGTGACGACAAGACGCTGCTGCGGGCGGTGCGCGCGGTGCGGGAGGGAGGGGGCGGATGAGTGTCGACGGGGGGCCCGCCGGTCCGGGCGGGCGGACCGTGCTGCTCGGCGGGGTGCGGGTGGTGCTCGCCGCCGAACCGCTGAAGGGGGGCGGTCAGGCGGCCGTCTACCCCGTGGAGGGCGACGACCGGACCGTCGTGAAGCTCTACCGGGACCCGCCCGGACCCGAGCAGGAGCGCCGGCTGACCCGGATGCTCACGATGTCCCCGCTCGGTGGGCGCCCCACCGACCGCTCCCAGCGGCCCGAGCTCGCCTGGCCGACGGCGCCCGCGCGGGCGCCGGGGGGCGCGTTCCTCGGATACGCGATGCAGCGGTTCGGGGAGCCCGAACACGTCCAGCTGGTGGGCCTGTTCACCCGCGCCCAGCGGGTCCGGCTCTTCCACGGGCGGGCCGACTGGCGCTTCCTGCTCGGCGTCGCGTGGAACCTGGCGTTCATGACGGCGCGGATGCACCACGAGGGGCTGGTGATCGGGGACTTCTCCAGCAGCAACGTGGTGGTCGACGCGAACGGCTTCGTCACCTTCCTGGACTGCGACTCCATCGCCTTCACCGACGCGGTCACCGGGGAGCTGTTCCCCTGTCTGATGCACACCACCGACTACTCGGCGCCCGAACGCCAGGCGGGCGGCCCCGCCACCCGGGCCAGCGACGACTTCGCGCTGGCGGTCCTCGTCTACCAGCTGCTCACGGCCGGCAACCACCCCTTCGGGGGTGTGCCGCGCGACAGCGCGCCGGAGTCGACGGTCCAGGACAACATCGCGGCGAGCATCAGTTACGTGGTGCGGCCCGAGCGGGTCGTGGTGCCGCGCGGGACCGTGGACCCGTCCGTGCTGCCGCCCGAGCTGCTGGGGCTGGCCCGGGCGGCGTTCGGGTCCGGGGTGCTCGATCCCGGGGCGCGGCCGTCGGCGGAGGACTGGTTGCGGGCGCTGGACCGGGAGCGGGGGCGGGTACGGGTGTGCCCGGACCGCCCGGGCCATACGTACGGGTCGCACCTGACGGGGTGCCCGTGGTGCGGCCGGGCAGCACTGACGGGCCACGACGTGTTCAACCCCGGGGCCCCGCCCCCGCCTCCGCCCCCACCCCCGTCCGGCCTGAGTCCGGCGCTGCTGATCGGCTTGGTGGTGCTGGTGCTGGTGATTTTGGTGGTGGTGACGAGGGGGTGAGTCTGCGGGGCCCGGGGTTTGTCTGCGGCCCGGCGGTGGGTTGCTCGCGCAGTTCCCCGCGCCCCTTGGGGGACTTACGGTGCTTCGTTTTGCGCGGCTCGGTGGTGGGCTGGTCGCGCAGTTCCCCGCGCCCCTCGAATGCGCCCCTCCGGGGCGCCCTATAGGGGCGCGGGGAATGGCGCGAGCAGCCGCAGACGGCCCGGGTCTCACCCGCACCCCGCGTACGCGGAACATGGCACCCGGTCCGCGGACCTCCGCGGCGCGCGGACCGGGGCCGATCAGAGGGCGGCGGTCGCCGCCGAGTGGGCGTCCATACGCTCCGCCGCCAGGATCGCCGCCGCCGTGTCCGCGCGCGAGGCGGCGACCACCAGGGCGCGCCCCGCGAGCGCGTGCGCGCGCCCGTGCAGGGCCGGCGCCGCCGCACGGCTCAGACCCGCGTGCCGCACCGGCGGATGCCCGCCCCGCAGCCGCGCGACCTGCGACGCGATCGCGTCCCCGGCCTCGGTCAGTCCCAGTTCGTCCGTGACCGCGAGCAGCGCCGCGAGGTGCCCGGCGAGCTGGATGTCCAGCTCCTCCTCACGGGAGCGGGCCGGGATGCGCGCGTCGGCGGCCATCGTGCTGTGCACCGACTTCGTGCGGATCGGCTCGTACATGAGATGACCTCCTTCTGACGCAGGAGGCCATCCTATCTTAGATTCTGTCTAAAGTTGAGTACGGGCCAGAACCTGGCTACATCTGGCTGTAGCCGTCCAGGAAGCTGCCGATCCGGGTCACCGCACTCGCCAGGTCCTGCGCCGAGGGAAGCGTCACGATGCGGAAGTGGTCGGGCTCGGGCCAGTTGAAGCCGGTGCCGTGCACGACCATGATCTTCTCGGCCCGCAGCAGATCCAGGACCATCTGGCGGTCGTCCTTGACCTTGTAGACCGCCGGGTCGAGCCGGGGGAACAGGTACAGCGCGCCCTTCGGCTTCACACACGTCACGCCGGGAATCCGCGTGAGCAGGTCGTACGCCGTGTCGCGCTGCTCCAGCAGCCGCCCGCCCGGCAGCACCAGGTCCTCGATCGACTGGCGCCCGCCCAGCGCCGTGGCCACCGCGTACTGCGACGGCATGTTCGCGCACAGCCGCATATTGGCGAGGATCGTGAGGCCCTCGATGTAGGAGGAGGCGTGGGCCTTCGGGCCGCAGACCGCCATCCAGCCGGAGCGGTAACCGGCCACCCGGTAGTTCTTGGACAGACCGTTGAAGGTCAGCACCATCAGGTCCGGGGCGATGACGGCGGTCGGCGTGTGCGTGGCGCCGTCGTAGAGGATCCGGTCGTAGATCTCGTCCGAGCAGACGATCAGGTTGTGGCGGCGGGCGATCTCCGTGAGGCCCCGCAGCATCTCGTCGTCGTAGACCGCGCCGGTCGGGTTGTTCGGGTTGATGATCACCAGCGCCTTGGTACGGTCGGTGATCTTCCGCTCGATGTCGGCGAGGTCCGGCATCCAGTCGGCCTGCTCGTCGCAGCGGTAGTGCACGGCGGTGCCGCCGGCGAGCGAGACCGAAGCGGTCCACAGCGGGTAGTCCGGGGCCGGGACCAGCACCTCGTCGCCGTCGTCGAGCAGCGCCTGCATCGACATCTGGATCAGCTCGGAGACGCCGTTGCCGAGGTAGATGTCCTCGACGTCGAGGTCGATGCCCTTGGTCTGGTAGTGCTGCATCACCGCGCGGCGCGCCGAGAGCAGGCCCTTCGCGTCCCCGTAGCCGTGCGCACCGGAGAGGTTGCGGAGCATGTCCTCCAGGATCTCCGGCGGGCACTCGAAGCCGAACGCGGCGGGGTTGCCGGTGTTGAGCTTGAGAATGCGGTGACCTGCCGCTTCCAGCCGCATGGCTTCTTCGAGAACCGGGCCGCGGATCTCGTAACAGACATTGGCGAGCTTGGTCGACTGGATCACCTGCATGACGGTCACCTTACGGGGGCGTTTCGGGGGACGCGCGGGGTTTGCCCGTGGGGTGGGCCGGACGGGGGTGCCCGGGCGGATGCCCGGCTTCCATCGGAATGCGGTCCCGGGTACCTGGCCGTGGGATCGCCGGTCGGGGACGGGGTACCGGCTTGGATTGCGCCGCCGCGGGCACGGCGGGTGAGATGCACCACGGCGAGCTGCCGCCCGCGGCCCCCGTTTCCCGCGCCCCTTGAAGCGCCCCATCGGCCGCAGCCGAAGTCCGGGCCCTGAAGGGGCGCGGGGAACGGCGCGAGCAACCCGCCACCGGCCCGCAGACGACCACCGGGCCGGCCCACTTCTCAGCCACCCACCCCCTCGCCCCCTTTCAGCCCCCCTCCCCGCAGCGTTACGTTCCCGCCCCGCGACGCCCCGAGGAGGCAGCCCATGACCAACGGCAGCAACGGCGCGCAGCACCACCCCGGCGCCCGGCCCCACCCCGCCGCGCAGCGCCGGCCCGTCGAACCGACCCCGTACGTCGTCCGGAGCAACCGCCCCGCGGGGGCGCACGGCGTCCCCTCCGACGTCTCCGACTTCCGCAACGCCTCGCAGGGGCTCATCGCCCGCCCGGACGTGGCCGCGATCCCGGCCCGGGACGGGGGAACCGCCTGGGACTTCGCCCGGTTCGACTTCCTGCGCGACGAGGACACCGACATACCGCCCTCCGTCAACGCGCGCGTATGGCGCCAGGGCCGCATGAACGCCATGGCCGGCCTCTACCTGGTCACCCGCCCGGACCACGGCCGCGGCGGCGTCCACCAGATCCGCGGCTACGACCTCGCCAACATGACGATCGTCGAGGGCCGTACCGGACTCGTCGTCATCGACCCCCTCGGCTCCTACGAGACCGCCCGGTACGCCCTCCGCCTCTACCGCGAGACCACCGAAGACCGCCGCCCGGTGAAGGCCCTCGTCTACACCGCCAGCTGCGTCGACCACTTCGGCGGCTCCCGCGGTCTCTTCGCCGAGCGCGGCGACACCGTCCCCGAGGACCTCGCCGTGTACGCGCCCGACGGCTTCCTCGACGACGCGGTCCGCCGCCACGTCGTGGAGGGCCTCGCCACCGCCTGCCTGGTCGACCACACCTACGGCACCCGGCTGGAGGCCGGACCGTACGGCCTGATCGACAGCGGCCCGGGCCTCACCGTCTCGGCCGGCGAGCCCACCCTCGTACCGCCCACCCATCAGCTCTCCGGCGAGGTCGAGGCCGACGGCGTACGGATGGTCCTCCAGCCCGCCGCCGGTCTCCAGTCCCCGGCCGAGATGAACGTCTACCTCCCCGACCACAAGGTCCTCTACCTCACCGCCCCCGGCCTGCTCGGCGGCCTCGGGGACGTACGCGCCCGCCACCTCGACGAGACCCTCAAGGCCTTCGGCGGCGTCGCGGAGATCGTGGCCGGGGCGTACGAGTGGCCCGGCTGGGGCGGGAAGGCCGTCACCGCCCGGCTCGCCGCCCGCCGCGACGCCTGGGTCAGGCGACAGACCCAGCCCTCGAACCAGCCGTTCTACGCCGCCGGATACGTCGGCACCGCCACCCAGGCCGCCCGCCAGACCTGGCTGCGCCTGCTCGGCCACGAGTTCGTCGCCGCCACCGACGCGGTCGCCGCGACCCCCGCCTCCGCCGCGACCGCCAAGCGGTACGTGGTGGCCCTGGGCGGCGCCGAAGCGGTGCTGGCCACCGCCCGCGAGGAGTACGACGCGCCGACGCCCCGCTACGAACGGGTCGTCGAGCTCCTCGACCACGTGGTGGCCGCCGCCTGCGACCCGACGACGGCCCCACCCGCAGTCCTGGACGCCGCCACCTCACTCCAGGCGCTGGCGCTGACCCAACTGGGTTACCTCGCCGAGTACGGCCCGCTGCGCAACGCCTATCTCACGGCCGCCCAGGACCTCCGCCCCGGCCCGCGCCCGCCCGGCGCCCGTCCCGTCGTCGGCGACCTGGTGCACCACGCCAACCCCGCCCAGTACTTCGCGGCCCTCGCCGCCCGGCTGGACGGTCCGAGCGCGGCCGAGCTGCGCGATCCGGTCGTCCTGCTGTGGACCTTCACCAACACCGGCCAGTCGGGCGTCACGGTCCTGCGCGACGGCGTCCTCGTCTACACCGACACCCGCGGCGACACGATGCCGCCGGGCGTGGACAAGCCGCACGCCACGATCGTGCTGACCCGCGACACCCTGGACCGGCTCCTGGCGTCCGGCCCGGACTTCGCCGCGAACTTCGACGAAGCGGTACGCGCGGGCCGCGCCCAGATCGACGACCGCGGCCCGGCGGACACCGTCTTCGGCTACCTGCTCCCGGCTGTGCGGGATCGGTGAGACCAGCTGGTTCGAGCTGTCATCGAGAGGGGGCTGTGACCGGCGTCCTGCGGATCGCGCGCCCCGCCAGTACGTCCGTGCGCCGCCCGTCCTCGATGACGAACCGTCCGTCGATCAGGACGTACGGAATGCCGGTGGGCAGCGTCCTGGGCCGCTCGAAGGTGGCGCCCGCCGCGACCGTGTCCGGGTCGAACAGGACGAGGTCGGCGCGGTAGCCCTCCCGGACCAGGCCCCGGTCGGTGAGCCGCAGCCGGGCCGCCGGGCGCGAGGTCAGATGGGCGACCATCTCCTCCAGCGAGAGGATGCCCAGGTCACGGGCGTAGTGGCCCAGGTAGTGCGGGAAGGTGCCGTAGGCGCGCGGATGCGGCTTCGCGCCCTGGAGGATGCCGTCGCTGCCGCCGGTGTGGACGCGGTGGCGCATGATCGCCCGGACGTTCTCCTCGTGGCCCACGTGCTGGAGGATCGTCGGGCCGAGGCGGTCGTCGATCAGCAGCCGGCGGGCGGTCGTCCACGGTGTCTCGCCGCGCTCGCGCGCGGACCGGGCGACCGTCCTGCCCACGAACGGCGCGAGGGCCGGGTCGCCCACGCCCGAGATCTCGATCGTCTCCCAGTCGATGGGCACCCCGTGGCAGCCGTCCGCCCCGACCACCTCCAGGTCGTGGCGGATCCGCTCGGCCGTCGCCCCGTCCCGCAGCCGCGCGAGCACCGCCTCGGGCCCGCCCGCGCCCGCCCAGCTCGGCAGCATCGCGGCGAGCGTCGTACAGCCCGGGGTGTACGGATAGGTGTCCAGCGTGATGTCGGAGCCGGTGGCGAGCGCCCGGTCGAGCAGGGCCAGGAGCTCGGGGGCGCGGCCCTCGTTCACGCCGAAGTTCATCGTGGCGTGCGCCAGATGGAGCGCGCAGCCCGCCGCCCGGGTCAGCTCCACCATCTCCTCGTACGCGCGCAGGGCGCCCGCGCCGTAGGAGCGGTGGTGGGGGCAGTAGTAGCCGCCGTACCGGGCCACCACCTCGCACAGCGCGGTCAGTTCGGCGTCCGGCGCGTACATGCCGGGTGTGTAGGTGAGGCCGGAGGACAGGCCGACCGCGCCCTGCTCCAGGCCCTCGGCCACCAGCCGCCGCATCCGCTCCAGCTCGCGGGGCGTGGCCGCCCGGTCCTCCCACCCCATCGCGTACATCCGGACCGTGCCCTGCGGGACCAGGTAGGCGGCGTTGACGGCGATGCCCTCGCCGTCGAAGCCGTGGTCGAGGCGGTCCAGGTACTCACCGACCGTGCGCCAGTCGAAGGCGAGGTCCGTGTCCCCGGGCGCGCCGCCGTTCCAGCCCGCGATGGCCGTACGGACCTCGGCGAGGGTGCGGTCGTCGACAGGTGCGTACGAGAGTCCGTCCTGGCCGAGGACTTCGAGCGTGACGCCCTGCGCGGCCTTGGCGCTGTGGTCCGGGTCGCGCAGCAGGGCCAGGTCGGAGTGGGCGTGCATGTCGATGAAGCCGGGGGCCAGGGCCAGCCCTTCGGCGTCCAGGACGCGGGTTCCGGAGAGCCGGGGGCCGCCGCCGCCGCGGCGCAGCGCCGCGATCCGTCCGTCCCGGAGGCCGACGTCGGCGCGGAACGAGGGCCCGCCGCTGCCGTCGACCACCCGGGCATCCCGAATGACGAGGTCCATCAGGGCCTCAGAAGTAGGTGCGGATGTAGTCGACGACCGTCCCGTCCGCCTCCACCAGCGGGATCAGCGGCCATTTGTCGAAGCTGGTGCACGGGTGGGAGAGGCCGAGGCCCACCCAGTCGCCGACCTCCAGCTCCACGCCCGGGTCGGTGCGCAGCCAGGCGTGCTGGTCGGACAGGGCGGTGACCTCGATACCGGTCGCCGGGCGCTCGGTCCCGTCCGCCCCGCGCACCACCTGCGCCTCGGGCAGGTCGAGGTCGTGCGCCGCGTCCCGCTTGCCCGCGTTCACGAACGCCTGGCCGGGGCCGGGCCGTGAGACGACCTGGGCCCACAGGCGGAAGGCGGGGTGCAGGGCGCCCTCCTCGGGGACGCGGTTGAAGGGCGTGACGCGGCGGTACTGGCCGTCGTCGTGGCTGACGTACGCCCCCGAGCGCAGCAACTTCAGTACGGGAAGGGAGAGTTCGGGGATTTCCGCGAAGACCTCCGCCACCGCGTCGAACCAGGCGCTGCCGCCCGCGCTGATGACGATCTCGTCGAGCCCCGTCCCCGAGAAACGGCCCGCCTTGTCGAACTCCGCGGCCAGCGCGGTCAGTCTGCGCAGCCAGGCCGTGACACGCTCCGGGGTGGCGCCCGGTACCTCGGCCTCGTACCCCGCCACACCCACCAGGCGCAGGGTGCGGGTGGCGGCCACGGCGTCGGCGACGGCCGTGCAGTCGGCCTCGGTACGGGCGCCGGTGCGGGCGCCCTCGCCCGCGCCCAGCTCGACCACCACGTCCACCGGCCGGGCCGTCCCGGTGAGCGCCGCGTCCATCAGCTCGACCCCGCGCACCGAGTCCACGTAGCAGATGAACCGGAAGGCGGCGTCCCGCGCCAGCTCGGCGGCGATCCACTTCAGGGCCGCCGCGTCCACCAGCTCGTTGCCGAGGAAGATCCGCTCGACGCCGAACGCGCGTGCCACACGCACCTGGTGGGGCACGGCCAGGGTGATGCCCCAGGCCCCGTGGTCGAGCTGGCGGGCGAAGAGCTCGGGGGCCATGGAGGTCTTGCCGTGCGGGGCGAAGGCGAGGCCGTGCCGGGTCGCGTACGTCTCCATCAGCGCCAGGTTGTGCTCCAGGCGCTCGGCGGAGAGGGCGAGGACGGGGGTGGTGAAGCCGTCCGTGAACAGGTTCCGGCGCTGGGCCGCCAGCTCACCGACGGTCAGCCCCTCGGCGTCCGGGGGCAGCCCCTTGAAGCGGTGGTCGACGCGCTCTTCGGCCAGTCCTGCCAGGAACCCCATGGAAGCCTCCGTGTTCGCTGCCGCGATAGTCGTTGCATCATGTGCAACGTCCGTTGCGTATCTCGCTTACCGCTGTCTAACATCCGGGCCAACGCCGGGTCAATGGTGAAGGGAGCGCCGACGAGTGGACGTGGATGCCGTCTGTCTCGGGGAGTCCATGGTCGCGTTCCTGCCCGGCCGGCCGGGGCGCCTCGCCGACGTCCCCTCCTTCGAACGGGGTGTCGGAGGCGCCGAGTCCAATGTCGCCTGCGCGCTCGCGGGCGCCGGGCACACGGTGAAGTGGGTCAGCCGGGTGGGCGCGGACGGTTTCGGGGACCACCTCGTCTCGGCGGTCGGCGCGTACGGGGTGGACACGTCCGGGGTGCGCCGGGACCCCGGACGGCCGACCGGTGTGTACTTCCGCACCGCCGACGACCGCTCGCACGGCGCGCACGAGGTCGTGTACTACCGGGCCGGGTCGGCCGCCTCCGCGATGTCCGTGGCGAACGTGCCGTGGGGTCCGGTGTGGTCCGGGCGGGTGCTGCATCTGTCCGGCATCACCGCCGCGCTGTCGGACGACTGCCTGGAGCTGATGCGGACGTTGCTGGCGCGCCGCCCCGGGCGTCCGCTCGTGTCGTTCGACGTCAACCACCGGGCCGGGCTGTGGCGGCGCGGGACCGACCCGCGGGTGTCGCTGGAGCTGGCGCGCGGGGCGGACGTGGTGTTCGTGGGGGAGGACGAGGCGGAGGAGGCGTGGGGGGTGCGGGGGGCGTCGGCGGTACGGGCGGCTCTGCCGGAGGTGGGGGTGGTGGTGGTCAAGCGGGGCGCCCTGGGGGTGACTGTGTTCGAATCCCCCGCCCCGCCCCTTCCCGAAAGCCTCCGGCGGTTGTCGGTCGGGCGCGGGCCGTCCGGGGCCGCTCGCGCAGTTCCGCGCGCCCCTGGCAGCCTGGGGGCGCGGGGAACTGCGCGCTCAGCCCAGCACGGTCCGCAGCCCGACGGCACAGTCGTCCCCGCACCCCGCGTGGACGTAGTCGCCCCCACCGGCGCCGGGGACGCCTTCGCCGCCGGGTTCCTCCACGGCACCCTGCGCGGCCTGCCCGTACGGGAGCGGGCGCGGCACGGGCACCTCATGGCCGCCGCCGTGCTCACCGTGCCCGGCGACCACACGGCCCCGCCCGCCCGCGCCCACGCCGACCGGCTCGCCGCCCTGGACGACGACGCCTGGGGGAGACTTCGACTCGGCCCCGGCTGGACGGGGGAGGAAAGGGAGGTACGGACGCCATGAGCCAGACCGTCGACCGGGCGCTGAGCATCCTGCCGCTGCTGGCACGGGGCCCCGCCGACCTCGGCCAGGTCGCCGAGCGGCTCGGGGTGCACAAGTCGACCGCCCTGCGGCTGCTGCGCACCCTGCACGAGCACGGCCTCGTCTACCGCCAGGAGGACCAGCGCTACCGCCTCGGCGCCCGCCTGTTCGCGCTCGCCCAGGAGGCCGTCGAGAACCTCGACGTACGGGAGATCGCCCACCCCCATCTCGTCGCGCTCAACGAGCGCATCGGGCACACCGTCCACCTCGCGGTGTACGAGGACGGCGAGGTGCTCTACATCGACAAGGTGGAGAGCCGCTACCCCGTCCGTATGTACTCGCGCATCGGCAAGCCCGTCGCCATCACCGTCGCCGCCGTCGCCAAGCTGCTCCTCGCCGACCTGCCCGAGGCCGAACGCCGGACGGTGGCCGACCGGCTCGACTACCCCCTGTACACCTCCCGTTCGACACCCAACGCCCACGCGTTCCTGAAGGAGCTCGCGGCCGTACGCGAACAGGGGTGGGCCACCGACCTCGGCGGCCACGAGGAGTCCATCAACTGCGTGGCCGCGCCCGTGACCGGCACGGACGGCCGCGTGGTGGCCGCGATGTCCGTCTCCGCGCCGAACGTCGTCGTCACCGCCGAGGAACTCCTCGGCCTGCTCCCGCTGGTGCGCCGCACCGCGGACGCCGTCAGCCGGGAGTACTCCGGCACCGTCCCCGAGAAGGAAGGCAGTTCATGACCGGGAAGAGCAACGGGCCCGAGAAGGTCGCCCTGATCCCCGCCACCCACGCCGCCCCGCCCGCGAAGTTCTCGCACGGAGTGCGCAAGGGCAACATCCTCCAGGTCGCCGGACAGGTCGGATTCCTGCCGGCGGCCGACGGCCGGGCACCCGTCGTCGCCGGTCCCACCCTGCGCGAGCAGACCCTCCAGACCTTCGCCAACGTCAAGTCGGTCCTGGAGGAGGGCGGCGCCACCTGGGACGACGTGATGATGATGCGCGTCTACCTCACGGATGTCGGCCACTTCGCCGAGATGAACGAGATCTACAACGCGTACTTCGAGGAGCAGGGCCTGAAGGCTCCCGCCTCGGCCCGTACGACGGTGTACGTGGGCCTGCCCCCCGGGCTGCTCATCGAGATCGACGCGCTGGCGGTCCTGGACGACTGACCGCCGTATGCGCTTGGCACGACCGCAGAACAGGCCGCACGGGGCGGCGCCCCGGACCGCCGGGGCGCCGCCCCGCGGTCCCCCGCACCCCGGAACAGCCCTGCCGAAACCCGGAGCCGCCGTATGTCGTTCCCGCTCGCCACCACACCACCCCCGCCGCCCCCGCCGCACACCGGCGGCATCCTCCCGCTGATAGGCGGCACCACGGGCCTGCTGACGGTCGCGGTCCTGGGCATAGCGCTGCTGCTCTACCTCATCATCAAGATCAGACTCCAGCCGTTCGTGGCGCTCCTGGCGGTCTCCATAGCCGTGGGCCTGGGCGCCGGCCTGTCGGTGACCGAGCTCTTCGGTACGGTCCAGAAGTCCGCCGCCGTCTCCACGGTCGAGGCGGGCATGGGCGGCATCCTCGGCCATGTCGCGATCATCATCGGGCTCGGGACGATGCTGGGCGCGATCCTCGAAGTCAGCGGCGGCGCCGAGGTGTTGAGCGCGCGGCTGCTGGCGCTCTTCGGAGAGGAACGCGCCCCCCTGGCCATGGGTCTGACCGGCCTGGTCTTCGGCATCCCGGTCTTCTTCGACGTGGGCATCTTCGTCCTCGCCCCGATCGTGTACGCGGCGGCGAAACGCTCCGGGAAGTCGATCCTCCTCTACTGCATGCCGCTGCTGGCGGGCCTGTCGATGACCCACGCCTTCCTGCCCCCGCACCCCGGCCCGGTCGCGGCGGCCGGCCTCTTCCACGTCTCGCTCGGCTGGGTGATCCTGATGGGCGCGCTCGTGGGTCTGCCGTCGGTGGCGGCGGCCTGGGTGTACGCCGCGTGGATCGGCAAGCGGATCTTCGTCGAGGTGCCGCAGGACATGGTGGAGGCGGCGCGGGAGGCGCGGGCGGCGGTGGAAGCGGAACGGGCGGCGGCGGGGCTGCCGCCCGCGTCGCGGGAGAAGCCGGTGCCGCTGTCCACGGTCCTGGCCGTGATCGGCACGCCGCTGATCCTGATCCTGGCGGCCACGTTCTCGTCGATCGCGCTGGACCCCTCCCGTACGCGCTCGGTGATCGAGTTCTTCGGCCACCCGTTCGTGGCGCTGACGATCGCGCTGGTGCTGGCGTACTACCTGCTGGGGATACGGAGGGGCTGGTCCCGGACCTCCCTGGAGCGGGTCTCCACGGCCTCGCTGAAGCCGGTGGGGAACATTCTGCTGGTGGTGGGCGCGGGCGGGGTCTTCGGCGCGGTCCTGAAGGCGTCCGGCATCGCGGACGCACTCGCCAGGACCTTCCACGACGTGGGCCTCCCGGTGATCGTCCTGGCGTGGCTGATCTCGGTGGCCCTGAGGGTGGCCCAGGGCTCGGCGACGGTGGCGATCGTGACGACGGCCGGGATCGTGGTGCCGCTGGTGGAGGGCGGCGGGTACTCCCAGGCGCACCTGGCGCTGGTGATCATGGCGATCTCGGCGGGGTCGATCTTCGCGTCGCATGTGAACGACGGGGGGTTCTGGATGGTGGCGAAGTACTTCGGGATCAGCGAGCGGGACACGTTGCGGTCGTGGACGGTGCTGGAGAGTGTGCTGTCTGTGGCGGGGTTCGGGGTGGCGGCGGCCCTGAGCGTGGCGATATAGCCCCCGCGCCCCCTATTTGGCCGGGCGCTCGTCCGCGGGCCGTGGTGGGTTGCCCGCGCAGTTCCCCGCGCCCCCTGTCGGCCCGGTGTTTGTCTGCGGGTCGTGGTGGGCTGGTCGCGCAGTTCCCCGCGCCCCTTGGGGGTTGGGGGTGCTGTATCCCGGATCCTCGGGCGGGGGTGGTTCAGCCGCTCCGGCGTTTGAGGAGCGGGGGCGTGGCCGTAGGCCCGCCTTTCAGGGGCGCGGGGAACTGCGCGATCAGCCCCCGCCGGCTCGCAGGTGAAGGCGCAGCGGGGGCCCGGGGGCGTTGCCCCCGGAAAACCTGCCCCGCCCCCGCCCCGCCCCCGGAGGGTTTGGGGAAGGGGCGGGGTGGGGGCCGATCACCCGGTCACGAACCCGCGCAGTACTGCGACTCCTTCCCAATGGACCGGTACATGCAGTCCGCGTTCTCCAGCAACTGCAACACCGCGTCCCGGTTCCGAGAAGTCTCCCGCTCGATCACCTCGTCCGGCGGATAGAACCCGCCCCCCGCCCCCGACTCCCCCGGATACATCTCGAAGGTGAAGTCGAAGATCTTCTGGGTGCCCCAGAGGTAGTCGTCTATCGTCCCGTCGGTGATGTACAGGTCGCTCGACTGCTCCGGCGTGTACCCGTTGGACGCCGCCATCTTCCCGCCCACCGCCGCGTACGCGTCGTGGTCGTCCTTCGTCAGCCCCGTCGCCGTGTCGTTGTACGTGTAGCCGAACGGCCACAGCACCAGCTCGCTGTAGGTGTGGAAGTCGATCCCGGCCTTGATCTGCTGCTTGCCGCCCACCACCCGGCTGCGGGCGAAGTCGGCGACGACCTTCACCTCGGGCGCGGACTCGGCGGCCGAGCCGCGGTAGGTCTCGGAGCCCTTGCTGCCCGAGGAGCCGCCGCAGCAGCCCCACTTGTAGTTCCAGTTGCGGTTCAGGTCCGTACCGACGGACGAGGAACCGGAGTTGGGCTGGCGGTTCTTGCGCCAGCTGCGGTACGAGCCGGTGGCGATGTCGTACTCCCCGCCGTCCGGGTTGAGGTCCGGCACGATCCAGATCTCCCGGTTGTTCACCATGTTGGTGATCCGCGGGTCCTGGCCGTACCCCGCGCCGAACTCCCGCAGCAGATACAGCGCCATCTCCACCGTCAGGTGCTCACGGGCGTGCTGGTGGAAGGTGAACAGGACCTCGGGCTCGTTCTCGTCGGTGGCCACGTTGTCGCTCACCTTGATCGCGACGATGTCCCGGCCCTGGTAGGACTTGCCGATCACGCGCTTGCTCATGATCGAGGGGTACTGGGCCAGCCGCTGGTCGATCTCCGCCGTCATCTCGGCGTAGTTGTGGTAGTTGGAGTCCGCCGGCGGGAAGTCGAAGGGCGTCGCCTTGAGGCCGCCCGAGCGGTCGGGCGGTCCGGGCAGCGCCTTGAGCGTGTAGCCGAGCGCGCGCAGGTTCCGCGCCTGCCCGGCGTCGGCGCTGACCACGACGGTGTGCTCGTGCACCTCGTCGATGGAGACCCCGGTGGCCGCGATGGCGGTGCGCGCGGCGGGGGTGGCGGGGCCGTGGATCTCGTACTGGACGGTGGCCTCGTCGGCGGCCACGTCGGCGCGTTCGCGCGGGGAGGGCGCCGGGGACGCGGTGGCGTGGGAGGTCAGCGGGGCGGCCAGCGCCATCGCCAGGAGGGCCGCGAGACCCGCCGAACGTCTGGCACCGCCGCGCGGCGCGCGGGTGGCGCGCGTACGCGTACGAAGTCGCATGAATGCTCCTGGGGATCCAGAGGTGGGGGTGTTCATGTCGACGTTGCTGTGGTGGTGCGTCGCACCCTGAGCTTCTGGGCATGGCATGTCAGCGTCAAGGTGCGCCGTTCCTCACCCGGTCCGGGTGGGCGATATCCCGTCAAGGTCCTTTCGGCGCGGCTCCATGGAGTGCATGGTGCTCGGCCGCGCCGGGGATCCAACCCTCCGGCCGGTTCCGATGGCCCGTACGGCCGTACGGGCCATCGGGGCCACGGGCGTACGGGCCTTCGGGTCTACGGCCCGTCCGACTGGCCCGAACCCGACGGTTGCCCCCGGGGGTTGGCCCGCCCAACAATGCTCATGACAATTTCAGGAACCCACTCCTGAAACCCTTCAGAGGGGAACCCCCACATGAAGAAGCCTCTCGTCGGCACGGTGCTGGCGCTGCTGCTCGTCGGAGCCGGCGCGGCACCGGTCGTCGCGGCGCCGCACACCCACAGCGGCGCCAAGGCGGCGGTCAAGGCGGTCGACTTCGCCGGAACGGTCGCGCTCAGCAACTGTTCCGGGTCGCTCATCCGCACCCCGAGCTCCCAGCCGAACGACCCCGCTCTCATCCTCTCGAACGGCCACTGCCTGGAGACCGGCTTCCCGGCCGCCGGCGAGGTCATCACCGACCAGCCCTCCTCGCGCAGCTTCTCGCTGCTCAACGGCTCGGGCAGCAAGGTCGGCACGCTGCGGGCCACCAAGGTCAGCTACGCGACGATGACCGACACCGACATCACCGTCTACCAGCTGAGCAAGACGTACGCGCAGATCCAGAGCCAGTACGGGATCGGCGCGCTCACCCTCAACGACCAGCACCCGGTCGCGGGCACCGCCATCAAGGTGGTCTCGGGTTACTGGAAGCGGACCTACAGCTGCAACATCGACGGGTTCGTCTACCGCCTCAAGGAGGGCGACTGGACCTGGAAGGACTCGGTCCGCTACACCTCCGCCTGCCAGACCATCGGCGGCACCTCGGGCTCCCCGGTCATCGACACCGCCACCGGCAAGGTGGTCGCGGTGAACAACACCGGCAACGAGGACGGCCAGCGCTGCACCGAGAACAACCCGTGCGAGGTGGACCAGAACGGCAACGTCACCGTCCACTACAAGATCAACTACGCCCAGGAGACGTACATCATCGTCCCCTGCATAGGCACCGGCAACAGGGTCGACCTGAGCCGCCCGGGCTGCACCCTGCCCAAGCCGTGACACACGTCTCCCCGCGCCCCCTTCCGGGGCGCGGGGAGAGGTGCCGCTACGGCAGTGCGTGGACGTGCGGTCCCACCGCGTTCGACCAGGCGTTGCCCGACTTCGCGTCCCAGTTGGTCGACCAGGTCATCGCGCCGCGCAGGCCCGGCCAGGTCCGCGGGGGCTTGAAGGAGCCGCAGCCGGTGCCGGCGGTCAGGCAGTCCAGGGCCGCGTTCACCACCGACGGGGAGACGTAGCCGCTGCCCGCGCCGCTCGTGGAGGCGGGCAGGCCGAGACCGACCTGGGACGGGTCGAGACCGCCCTGGAGCTGGATGCAGGCGAGCGCGGTCAGGAAGTCGACCGTGCCCTGCGAGTAGACCTTGCCGTCGCAGCCCAGCATCGAACCGCTGTTGTAGTACTGCATGTTGACGACGGTGAGGATGTCCTTGATGTTGAGCGCCGTCTTGAAGTACTCGCCCGACGTGGACTGCATGTCGATGGTCTGCGGCGCCATCGTGATGACGAGCTTGCTGCCCGCCTTCGACGCCAGTGAGCGCAGCGCCTGTGTCATATAGGTCGAGTTGAGGCCGTTCTCCAGGTCGATGTCGACGCCGTCGAAGCCGTACGTCCGCATCAGCGCGTAGACGGAGTCGGCGAAGTTGGCCGCCGATGCCGAGTCGTTGACCGACACCGTGCCGTTCTGGCCGCCGATGGAGATGATCACCGATTTGCCGGCCGCGTGTTTGGCGGCGATGTCCGCCTTGAACTGGTCGACGGTGTAGCCGCCGAGGCCGTTGGTGTCGAGGTTGAAGGTCACCCCGCCCGGCGTGCCGGTGGCGTCCGCGAAGGAGACCGCGATGATGTCGTAGTTCGCGGGCACGTCGCTGATCTTCTGCACGGTCGCGCCGTTGTTGAAGTTCTGCCAGTACCCGGTCACCGCGTGCCGGGGCACGGTCCCGCCGCCCGGGTTGCCGGTGGCGGAGGTCTTCGCGGTCACCGCCGCCGACTTGGCGGACTCCCCGGCGGCGTTGGTCGCGGTCACCTGGAACTGGTACGAGGTCGACGCGCTCAGCCCGGTCACGGTCGCCGAGGCGCCGCTCACCGACTGCACCTTGGCGCCGTCGCGGTAGACGTTGTAGCCGGTCGCGCCCGAGACCGCGCCCCAGGACAGGTCCACGGAGGAGGAGCTCACCGAGCCGACCGCCAGACCGGCCGGGGCGGCCGGGACCGTCGGGGCCGGGTCGCCGCCCCCGCCGCCGTCCGGGCCGAAGACGGAGACGTCGTCGGCGTAGTAGGCGCTCTGGCCGTACCAGCCGTGGGTGTAGATCTGCACGGAGGTGGTGGAGGCCCCGGTCCTGAACGTGGTCGACAGCTGGTTCCAGCCGCCGCCGGTGCCGGGCGTCCAGGTGGAGACATCGCCGGTGCCGGTGCCGGAGGCGCCCAGGTACACGTACGAGCCCTGCACCCAGGAGCTCAGCGTGTAGGTGGAGTTGGGCTTCACGGCGACGCTCTGGACGCACTGGCCCGTGTCGGAGCCGGACGGGCTCGCCTTGAGGGCGGCGGCTCCGCCGTGCACGGGCGAGGAGACGACGGACCCGCTGCCGGCCGTACAGCTCCAGCCCGTCAGCCCCGACTCGAAGCCCGCGTTGCGGGCGTTGTTGACGTCCGCCGCGTGGGCGGTGCCGCTGAGCCCGGCTATGGACAGGGCGCCTGCGGCGGCAACGGCCAGGCCGACTCTGCCGCTTGCTCGTTTCACTTGCTGCCTCCGGTGGGGGAGTGGGGAGGGCGGTGGGGAGGGGAGCGCGCGCTGTGCGTACAAGCTGGTCCAGACCAATCCGGTTGTCAAGACCTCTGGCGGCCCTCGTGGCATCACAGAAACGAGAAGACTGTTCACGCGCAGCTATCTCGTGGATACAGTGCTGCTTCAGGGGGGTAGTGCGGTGATCACATACGGCTGAGGGGGCCCACCACGGGCCGAGGGAACGGGGACTTGATGTGCCAACCGCGATAGCCGTCACCAGCCCGGACCTGGTGCTGCCCGCGGCGGATCCGCTCACGCCGCCGCCCGCGGTCCTCTCGTCCCCCACGATCCAGCCGCTCGACGACGCGCTCGCCCACGCGCACCGGCTGCTCGATCTGCACGGTCATCTGGTCGTGCTCTACCCGCGGTCGCTCGCGCCCGCCCACGAGCGGCGGCTGCACACCGTCCGCTCGATCCTGGAGAGCGACCGGATCGCGCTGGTCGGATCGCCGCTGCCGCCGCTCGGCCTGGCCGTGCTCGCGCGCCAGCTGTGCCAGCTGTCGGTGTGCGACTTCAGCCCCGGCGTGCTCGCCTCCTCGGCCCGGCTCCTCGCGCACTACGTGCACGCGGGCGCCGTGCTGAACTCCGTCACCCGCCTCGACCGCGTCCCGGTCGACCTCAAGACCCACGCCAAGTCCTGGCTCCCCGGCAGCCAGTTCGCGGTCGTCGCCCACCCGGAGCCGCAGCTCGTCAGGATCGGCGCGGGCGAACTGGAGGGCCCCGACTACGCCTGCCGGCTGCTGGTGGCCGGGGCGGCGGCGCCCTCCGAGTGGGTCACCGCACATCTCGCCGCCGCCTGGCAGGTCGGCTCCGTGCTCGAAGCCCCGCTCCCGGGGTACTCGCCGGAGTGGTGGGGTACGTCCAAGCTCACCGAGTTCGCCGCGTACCTCTCCGATCTGTCCGTGCTCTACCAGCTCGTGGCATCCGTACGACGGGAGTCGTGCCGGTGGTGCGGCATGGAACTGATCGGCGACCGCTGCGGGTTCTGCGCCTCCCCCGTCCCCGCCCCCGAGCACCGGCTGCCCGCGGGAGGCACGTACCACTAGCCGCCGCGCAGCCCGCCCGGTGGCCCGTCCGCCCAGTCCCACGTCATCGAACGAGGTCGTACGGTCAATGAACTCCCGTCAGCGCCGCGGCGTCATCCTTCTGCTGGTCTCGGTCCTGTGTGCCGCCGGGGCCTTCGCCGGGGTCCTCTCGGTGATCCACGACGCCGACTCCAAGGTCGGCCCCGAGGTGACGGCGTACCGGGTGAAGCAGAACATCGCGGCCAACACGGCCCTGAGCGCCGATCAGTTCAGCCGGACGACCATGCCGAAGCGGTGGCTCTCCCGCAACGCCGTCACCGACCTCTCCGCGATCCGCGGCAAGGTCGCCGTCTCCGCGCTCCGGTCCGGCTCGCTGCTCCAGTCCGACATGATCGCCGAGCGCCCCGCACTGCGCCCCGGCGAGCAGGAGATCGCCATCATGATCGACGCGTCCACCGGCGTCGCGGGCAAGATCCAGCGCGGCTCCTCCGTCAACATCTTCGCCACCTTCGCCGCCGCCAAGCAGGGCGACACCCCCCAGTCGAAGATCATCGTCTCCGGCGCCCGGGTCCTCGACGTCGGCAGACTCACCCCCCTCGACCCGGGCCGCGACGACCGCAACAAGACCACCGAGGCGGTCCCGATCACCTTCGCGCTCGGCACCCTCGACGCCCAGCGCGTCGCGTACGCGGAGTCCTTCGCCCAGCACGTACGGCTCGCGCTCGTCGCGCCCGGCGGCGACTCCACGGTGCCGCCCGGCGACCGTACGTACCGCCTCGAAAAGGACCAGTGAGGTTCGGATGACCACCAGGATCCTCCCGGCCGTCCAGGACGCCGACGCCGCCCGGTCCGTCACCACCCTGCTCAGCCAGCTGCCCGACGCCGAACCCGCCGCGCCCGTCGCGGACTCCACCCAGCTCCTGGACACCCTGGCCCGGCTCGCCGGGGACTCCCTGGACGAACTGCCCGAGGTCGTCCTCGTCCACGAGCGCATCGGGCCGGTGCCCGCCCTGGACCTGGTGCGCGAGGTGGCGCTGCGCTTCCCCGCCGTCGGCGTCGTCCTGATCACCTCGGACGCGGGGCCGGGCCTGTTCGCCGCCGCCATGGACTCCGGGGCGCGCGGCCTGGTCACCCTGCCGCTGCACTACGAGGAGCTGGTCAGCCGGGTCCAGGCCGCCGCCCAGTGGTCCATCGGCGTCCGCCGCCACCTCGGCGGCGGGGGCGAGGCCGCCGGCGGCCCCGGTGGCACGCTCGTCACGGTCACCGGCGCCAAGGGCGGCGTCGGCGCCACCGTCACCGCGATCCACCTCGCCCTCGCGGCCCGCGCCTCGGGCCGCACCACCGCACTGGTCGACATGGACCTCCAGGCCGGTGACGTGGCCTCCTACCTCGACGTCCAGTTCCGCCGCTCCGTCGCCGACCTCGCCGCCATCACCGACATCTCGCCCCGGGTCCTCCAGGACGCGCTGTTCAGCCACTCCACCGGCGTCGGCCTGCTGCTCGCCCCGGGCGACGGCGAACGCGCCGAGGAGGTCACCGACCGCGCCGCCCGCCAGATCCTCTCCGCCCTGCGCCACCGCTACGAGGTGGTGATCGCCGACTGCGGCACCCAGATGAACGCCGCCAACGCCGCCGCCGTGGAGATGGCCGACACCGCCCTGCTGATCACCACCCCGGACGTGGTGTCGGTCCGGGCCGCCAAGCGGATCGTCCGGATGTGGGACCGCCTCCAGATCCGCAAGGCCGAGGAGACCACCACCGTGGTCAACCGGCACACCCGCGCCACCGAGATCCAGCCCCCGCTGGTCCAGAAGGTCACCGGCACCCGCGCCACCCGCACCTCGGTCCCGGCGGCCTTCAAGGAGCTCCAGGCCGTCGTCGACGCGGGCCGGCTGCACGACCTGGACGCCAAGTCCACCGTCAAGCAGGCCCTGTGGACGCTCGCGGGCGAACTGGGCCTGGTCAAGGGCGTCGGCCCCGCGCCGGAGAAGAGCGGCCGGGGCACCCTCGTCCTGCGGCGCCGGGGGCACGGATGAGGGGCATACGGACAGCGGCCGACCGGGACCGGGGCCAGATCGTGGTCGAGTTCACCGGCATGGTCCCGATCATCCTGGTGACCCTCGCCGCGATCTGGCAACTGGTCCTGACCGGATACGCGTTCACCGTCGCCGGGCACGCGGCGGACGAGGGCGCCCGCGCGGGCGCGGCCCGGGACGGCGGCGCGGCGGCGTGCGCGGCGGCCGTGCGGGCGGCGGCGCCGGACGGCTGGGAGGTGTCCGCGCAGGAGTGCGGCGGCGGCGGACAGGACGTCTTCACGGCCACCGTCGGCGTACGGGTGCCGGTGCTCTTCCCCGGCGCGTTCACCGTTCCGCTCACCACCGTGCACGGGCACGCCGGGGCGGCCCGCGAGGACGAGCCGTGAGGCGCCCCTCGCGCGCGGCCCGTGACCGGGGCTCCGCCGCCGTCGAGTACCTGGGCTTCCTGCCCCTGCTGCTGCTCGTCGCGCTCGCGGGCGTCCAGCTGGGGCTCGCCGCGTACGCCGCCCAGCAGGCGGGCACGGCCGCCCGCGCCGCCGCCCGTACCGCCGCCCAGCGGGAGCGGGCGGACGGGGCCGAACAGGCGGGCCGGGCGGCGGTCAGCGCCTGGGTGGCCCAGCGCAGCACCATCGGGGGGACCGGCGGCTGCCCCGGGGACGTGGTGACGGTCACCGTCACCGTGACCATCCCCTCCGTCTTCCCCGGCGTCGATGCCTTCGGCCCGGTCCACAGAAGCGCCACCATGCCCTGCGACGAGAGCAACTGACCGAGGAGGCACGCCCCATGAGCCTGCGGGCCCGTATCACCGCCCCCGAGGAGAACCGGGGCGGCGAGGGAGACGCGCACCTCGTCGCCGCCTACCGGGGCAAGCTCCTGGAGGAGATCGACCTCGCCGAGATGTCCTCGCTCGCCGCCGCCGAGCGCCGGGCGCGGCTCGAACGCGTCCTCGGCCACATCCTCAGCCGCGAGGGCCCGGTCCTGTCCACCGGCGAGCGGGCCCAGCTGATCCGCCGGGTCGTCGACGAGGCCCTGGGCCTGGGCGTCCTGGAACCGCTCCTGGAGGACGCGTCCGTCACCGAGATCATGGTCAACGGCCCCGACCAGATCTACGTGGAGCGCGCCGGGCGGGTCGAACGGCTGCCGATGCGGTTCGCCTCGCACGAGCAGCTGATGCAGACGATCGAGCGGATCGTGTCGACGGTCAACCGCCGCGTCGACGAGTCCAACCCGATGGTCGACGCCCGGCTGCCGTCCGGCGAGCGCGTCAACGTGATCATCCCGCCGCTCTCGCTGACCGGCGCCACCCTCACCATCCGCCGCTTCCCGCGCTCCTTCACGCTCTCCGAGCTGATCGCCTTCGGCTCGCTCGACCAGTCGATGCTGATGCTGCTCGCCGGACTGATCCAGGCGAAGTTCAACGTCATCGTCTCCGGCGCCACCGGCACCGGCAAGACGACCCTGCTCAACGCGCTGTCCGGGCTCATCCCCGAGCACGAGCGGATCATCACCATCGAGGACTCCGCCGAACTCCAGCTCCAGCAGGCCCATGTGATCCGGCTGGAGGCCCGGCCCGCCAACGTCGAGGGCAAGGGCCATGTCTCCATCCGCGACCTGGTCCGCAACTCGCTGCGCATGCGGCCCGACCGGATCGTCGTCGGCGAGGTGCGCGGCGGGGAGTCCCTCGACATGCTCCAGGCGATGTCCACCGGCCACGACGGCTCGCTGGCCACCGTCCACGCCAACAGCGCCGAGGACGCCCTGATGCGCCTCCAGACGCTCGCCTCCATGTCCGAGATCAAGATCCCGTTCGAGGCGCTGCACGACCAGATCAACTCGGCCGTCGACGTCCTGGTCCAGCTCACCCGGCACGCCGACGGCTCCCGCCGGGTCACCGAGATCGCCCTGCTCGACAGCCACGGCCGCGACCCCTACCGGCTCGCCACCGTCGCCCGCTTCGACCCCCGCCCGATGGCCGCCGACGGGCGTGTCCACGGCGAGTTCCGCCACTTCCCGCTCCCGCGCCGCGTCGCCGAACGCCTCTATCTGGCGGGCCAGCCCGTCCCGCAGGCGTTCGGCGTCGCCTCCTTCGACGAACAGCTCGCCACCCGAGAGGCCAGGTAGCACCGCCCATGTCCGCACTCACCCAGCTGACGACCGGGGTCACCCTGCTCGCCTGCACGGCGGCGGTCGCCGGTGTGCACGTGTACGCCAGTGGCCGCGCCCAGCGCCGGGCCCTGGTCGAACGGCTCTCCACCGCCGGCGGGCCGGAGTCCGCCGGGCGCCGGCGGCCCTTCGCCGGGGTGGACCGCCGGCTGCGCCGCACCTCCGTCGGCCGGCGCATCGCGCGCAAGCTGGCGGTGACCGGCCTCGACCTCAGCCCCGGCGAGTTCGCCGTCTACGTCCTGGCCGGCGTCGTCGGACTGTGGGTGGTGGCGGCCTCGGTGCTCGCCTCGTTCTTCGGCCCGCTCGCCGCGCTCGCCGGACTGTGGGCCGCCAACACCTTCCTGAACTGGCAGCGCACCCGGCGCACCGAGGCCTTCATCAACCAGCTCCCCGAGATCTCCCGGGTGATCGCCAACGCCACCCAGGCCGGGCTCGCCCTGCGCACCGCGATCGCCATGGCGGCGGACGAGCTGGAGGCCCCGGCGGGCGACGAGCTGAAGAAGGTCGCCGACCAGCTCGCCGTCGGCCGCACCCTCGACGACGCGCTCGACGAACTGGCCAAGCGGCTGCCCTCGCGCGAACTGGTCGTCCTCGTATCGACGTTGATCCTCTCCAACCGGGCGGGCGGCGCCGTCGTTCACTCGCTGCGCAACCTCACCACCACCCTGGAGGAGCGCAAGGAGACCCGCCGTGAGGTCCGCACCCAGCTGTCCCAGGTGAACACCACGGCCTACGCGGTCCCGGCGATCGGGGTCGGCGCGATGCTGCTCGTCAACCAGATCGCGCCGGGCTCGCTCGCCAAGATGACCGGCTCGTTCCTGGGCCAGGCCGCGGTCGTCGTGGCGCTCGCGCTCTACGCGCTGGGCTTCGTCGCGATCCGCCGCATCTCGAAGATCGACGTCTGAAGGGGGGCGGGCATGGAACTGATCCTGGGGCTCATCGTCGCACTCGGCGTCCTGGGCGCCTTCGAGGGCGTACGGATGTACCGCGCCGAAGCCCGGCTCCCCGGCGACCTGGCCCTCGCCCTGGAGGTCGGCGCTACCCGCACCACCCGCACCGGCGGCGCCATCGACCGCCTCGGCATCCGCTGGGCCCCGCTGGTCCTGCGTCTGATGGGACCCAGGCGTGTGAGCGAGAAGCGGCGCCGGATCGACATGGCGGGCAACCCGGGCGGCCTGACCATCGACCGGTACGCGGCGCGGCGCGCGGTCTACGGGGCGCTCGGCGCGGTCGGCGCGGTGGTGATGGTCTCGGGCGGCAACTACCTGCTGGCCCTGCTGATGGTCGCGTTCGCGTACTACTGGGTCGAGGTCGGCATCTGGGCGGCCGTGCGGCGCCGCCGCGACGACATCGAGCGGACCCTGCCGGACTTCCTCGACGTGCTCGCCGTCGTGGTCTCCGCCGGGCTGGGCTTCCGCCAGGCGCTGGAGCGGGTCGCGGAGAAGTACGAGGGCCCGTGGGCGGACGAGGTGCGGATAGCGCTGCGCCAGATGGACATGGGCGTCAGCCGCCGCCAGGCCTTCGACGACCTGCGCCGGCGCAACGACTCCGAGCAGGTGGCCATGTTCGTCACCGCGCTCCAGCAGGGCGAGGAGCTGGGCGCGCCCATCGTGGACACGCTGATCGCCATCGCCACCGACATGCGCCGCACCGACGCCCAGAACGCCCGCCGCAAGGCCGCCAAGGCGGTGCCCAAGGCGACGCTGATGGTCACCACGTTCATGGTGCCCGCCACCATGATCCTGATGGCCTCCGCGATGCTGCTCGGCTCCGAGGCCGACATCGGCTCGCTCACGGGGAAGTGAGGGGGTCCTCATGCGGAAGCCGCCCCAGTCGCGGTCGCAGGCGCAGTCACAGTCGCAGGCGTATTCGCCGGTGCCCGTGAAGGGCGGGCCGCCGTCCGAGGCCGGGCCCGAGCCCGAGGTCTCCCTCCAGCTCAACGCCCTCCAGGCGCTGTGCCGCCAGGTCTTCCTGTTCCGGCTCGCGATGATAGGGCTCGGCACGCCCTTCGCCCTGGCCAACTCGGCGCGCGGGGTGGCCACCTGGCTGGTGTCGGGGGCCGTTCTGATCACCTTCATGGGCTCGTACGCGCTCTACCGCGACTGGGAGCGCTTCGGCCCGCTCCTGCTGCGCCACCCGTGGCTGCTCGGCGTGGACACCGCGTTCGGCGCGCTGCTGGTCTTCACCGCGACCCCCGACTCCCCGCTCGGCTACGTGGTCGTCTGTACCCCGCTGCTCGCCGGTCTGGTGTACGGGTGGCGGGGCGCGGGCGTCTTCGCCGGGCTCCAGTGCGTGGTCCTGGCGCTGGCGTACATGGCCCAGCACCGCCACCACCAGCCGCTCGCCCCCGCCCTGCTGCTGCCCGGCTTCTGTGTGCTGGCGGGCGCGGCCGGGGTGGCGCTGCGGGGACTGCTGCTGCGGTTCGGGATGGCCTCGCGGGCGCTCACCGAGGTCCGGGCGAGGCTGGCGGTGGAGGAGGAACGCGCACGCCTCGCCCGCGAGCTGCACGACTCCGTCGCCAAGACCCTGCACGGGGTGGCGCTCGCCGCCGAGGGCCTGGCGGCCTCGGCCGACCGCACCGACCCCGTGACGGTCCGCCGGGGCGCGACGCTGGTGGCGCGCTCGGCCCGCCGGGCCGCCGCCGAGTCCCGCGAGCTCCTCGCCGACCTGCGCCGCGAACCCGGCCCGGACGGGGGAGTGGACGTACTGGCCGAACTGGCGGCCCGGGTACGGGACTTCGCCGAACGCGGCAGAGAGGTCGGCGTGAGCTACCGTGCCCTCTCCCTCGACGGGCCCGCGACCCGGGTCCCGTACCCCGTCGCCCGTCAGCTCCTGACGATCGCCTCGGAGGCACTGGAGAACGCCCACCGCCATGCGGGCCCGGCGCGCGTGGACGTCTCGGCGGGCGTGGTCGGTGACGTGCTGCGCATCAGCGTGTACGACGACGGGCGCGGCCTGCCCCCCGGCACCACCCTCGACGGGTTGCGCAGGGCGGGCCACTTCGGGCTGGTGGGCATGGTCGAACGGGCGGCGGACCTCGGCGCGCGCATCCGGATCGGCCGGGGCGAGGCGGCGCGCGGCACCGAGGTCCGCCTCGATCTGCCGCTGACGGCGCTGGAGAGGAGCGGGGTGTGACCCGGGTGGTGGTGGCGGACGACAACCCGGTCGTACGGGCCGGGCTCACCGCGCTGCTGGAGAGCCACGGCGGGATCGCGGTGGTGGCCGAGGCTGCGGACGGCGGCGAGGCGTACGAGGCGGCACTGCTGCACCGGCCGGACGTGGTCCTGCTCGATGTGCGGATGCCGGGCGTGGACGGTCTCACGGCCCTGCCCCGTCTGGTGCGGGTGGCGCCGGTGATGATGCTGACGTACAGCGCCGAGGCGGAGACCGTACGCGAGGCGCTGCGGCTGGGCGCGCGCGGTTATCTGGTGCACGGTGAGTTCACGGTGGAGCAACTGGTCGACGCGGTACGGGACATCGCGCGGGGCGGAGTGTCCCCCGTCACCTCGCCGGGTGTCATGGCCCGGTCGATTTCATTAAATCCGAACGAAGAGGCTTCGCGGATGCAACCGGATGTGGGACAGTCGTCAGCGGGACACCGGGGCCGAACTCCGCTCCGGCGCCCGGAACTTGGGGCACACCGGCTGAGCAGGAGGGAGGTGGAGGTGATGGAGCTGATCGCGGCGGGCATGAGCAATCAGCAGATCGCCGCCGCCTGCTTCATCAGCGAGAAGACGGTGAAGAACCACATCAACCGCATCTTCGCGAAGCTACACAGCAACAGCCGCACCCAGGCGGTGGCGACCTGGCTGGGCACGCGGGCGGGGCGGGGGGTGCCGGGATGAGGCGCGCGATCCCCGACCTCCGCGCCCGCGGCCGGAATTGGGCCCAGGGGCCCTGTGCCGGAACCGGAGGGCCCGGGTACGGTGCGGCTGTCGAGCGCGGCACCGCCGTAGACCCCGGAGGGGACCACCATGAACGACAAGCTCCTCAAGCCCGCGACCGCCGCCAGGATCCGGGTCCACGGCTGGCTGAACACCACGGCGACGGCGCTGCGGCGGCGGGGGGACCGGGGGCAGGGCGCGGTCGAGTACATGGGGATCATCATCGTGGTGGTGGCGATCATTCTGGTGCTTACGCAGACGAATTTCGGCACGGCCATCGCCCAGAAGATCACCGCCGCGATCAACAAGATCAACCCCTGACGTCCCGTCGCCCCCGGGGCGACCGAGGGCAGGCCTTCCCGGTCTACATCACGGCGGTGGCGGGCCTGCTCTTCCTCGCGTTCGCCTACTTCGCGGTGGGCCAAGCGGCGGCCAAGCGCAACGAGGCCGAGACGGCCGCCGACGCGGCGGCGCTGGCGGCGGCGCAGGACTACCGTGACCGGCTCCACGACAAGCTCCTCACCGGGTTCGACCCGGTGCTCTGGAAGGACGTCCTGGACGGCCTGCGCGGCGGCAACGCCTACGCGTCCTGCGGGGCCGCCGAGGCCCTGGCCGCGAGCAACGGCGCTTCGGTGCAGACGTGCGTGCCGGGCGACTGGCCCGGTTACACCGTGTCCGTACGGACCACCACCACGGCCGGGAAGTCGGTCGTCGCCGCCACGGAGACCAGCAGGGGCACGGCGGAGGCCACCGCCGTGATCGAGCCCCGTTGCGGGATCGAGGGGAGCACCGCCCCGTCGACCCTCCCGGCCCCCAGCACCGAATCCCCGAGTCCGGAGGGCAGCCCCCGGCCCGGGGACGGGGAGAAGAAGGCCTACCGGCTCGTCTGCGACAAGCAGCGGGAGTTCGACGTCGACCCCGACAGGCTCGACCTCCTGCCCGACGCGGCCGACCTGTTTGCCGTACATCTGGCCAAGAAGTGAGCGCGGGAAGAAGCGAGGGCTGACTGATGGATAGGGCCAAGACCGGAGTGTGGGCGAGAGGGGCGGCCGTGATGACCGTCGCCGCCCTGGCTCTCACCTTGACCGCCTGCGGTGGGGACGGGGGCGGCAAGCAGTC
The DNA here is from genome assembly GCF_055580545.1 of Streptomyces sp. NPDC031670. Classification (NCBI taxonomy): domain Bacteria; kingdom Bacillati; phylum Actinomycetota; class Actinomycetes; order Kitasatosporales; family Streptomycetaceae; genus Streptomyces; species Streptomyces sp. NPDC031670. The sequence continues at coordinate 81,601 of NZ_JBVILC010000017.1, forward strand.
GGAGGACAAGCCCTCGGCCCCCGTCTCGGGGTCCGGCGGACAGTCCCGCCCGCAGAGCAACGAGCCCAGCGCGCAGAGCACCGAGGTGCTGGCGACCCTGCGGGGCGGCGACGGCATCGAGATCGTCGTCAACAGCGCGAAGCGCGACGCCGGGGGCTTCGTCACCGTCGAGGGGGTGGTGGCGAACAACTCCTCGCAGGGCTTCACGGCTCCGGGCTGGCAGGGGACCGAGCAGGAGCTGCGGGACAACGGGGCCTCCATGGCGGGTGCCTCGCTGGTCGACAGGGCGGGCAAGAAGCGCTATCTGATCCTGCGGGACACGGACGGACGGTGTCTGTGCACCCGCTTCCCGACCGGTCTGACCGCCGGTCAGAAGATTCCCTTCTACGCCCAGTTCCCCGCCCCCCCCACCCCCGTCCAGGAAGTCGACTTCCAGCTCCCCACCATGCCCACCGCCAGCATCAAGATCTCCGGCTGAGGCGGAGGCACCCCATGCAGTCCACCCAGGCACCCGAGCCCCAGGCACCCGCGACCCCGCCCCCCGCACCCCCGGCCCCCCGCCGGCCCGCCCGGTCCGCCGCCGTCCTCGTCGTCGCCGCGCTGTTCTTCGTCGGGGCGGGCGCGGGGGCGGGGCCGGCCGGGGCCGATGAGCCGAATCCGACCGCCGTGCCCGCCGCCGCCCCGCCCGTGAAGGTCGACGCCAACGCGCCCGGGCTGAAGCTCTCCGACGGGGCGACGCTCGCCGCGCCGAGGGTGCTGGACATCAAGTCGGTCGTCGAGGACATGGGCGGCGAGGAGCGCCGCTCCGACACCAACGCCGACATCTCCTTCGCCCTCCAGGCCGAAGTCCTCTTCGGCAAGGACAGCGCCGCGCTCTCCGCCGAGGCCACCGGCCGTATCCAGGCCATCGCGGACGAGATCAAGAAGCAGAAGGCCACGAGCGTCCGCGTGTTCGGCTTCACCGACAACCTGGGAACGCACGAGCACGGCGTCGTCCTGTCCAAGCAGCGCGCGGACGCCGTTCAGGGCGCGCTCGCGCAGGCGGTGGGCGGCGGCGCGGTCACCTTCGACATCCGGGGATACGCGGAGGACTACCCGATCGCGGACAACTCCTCCGAGGACGGCCGCCGCAAGAACCGCCGGGTCGAGGTGTCGTTCCCGCGCGGCGCGGCCGGCTAGGCGCCGGGCAAAGGGCGGAGGGCGGGCCCGGCCGGCCGGGTGGAGGTGCGGTCGGCCGGGCCCCGTATGCGCGCGGGCCCCCGTCAACGTCCGTAGGAAGTGACGCTCCCGCGCACCACAGAGGCTGCCAGCGGCGCGGCGCCCCGGACTTGGAAAAAAGCGCACGCGGGGACGGGACGGCCGGTAATCGACGGTCTGGCGCGATCGGGTGCGCGCTCAGGCGCGCCGTCGGGCATGGGTCGGGGTCGCGGTCTGGACAGATAGTCTTCGCGGAGATAATCTGTGGACAGGTTAAAACATGCCGAGTGCGGCACGAGAACCCTGCGGAGGAGTCGACATGTGGGTGTACGAGCACGGGGTCGAGACCAGCGCCGCTCCCGAGGCCGTCTGGCGGCTGTGGGCCGACGTGGCGAACTGGGGCGACTGGAACGCGGACATTCAGAAGATCGAGATCCGGGGCCCGTTCGCGGCCGGGACCGGCATCACGATGGGGGCCGAGGGGCAGGACCCGGTCGAGCTGCGGCTCACCGAAGTGGTGGAGAACGAGCTGTTCGTGGACGAGGCGCGCTTCGAAGGTCTTCTCCTGCGGACCACGCACCGGGTGGAACAGCTCGGCCCGGACCGTACGCGCGTGGTCTACCGGATGGAGATCACCGGTCCGGCGGCCGACGAGCTGGGCCCGGAGATCGGCCCCGCCGTCACCGGTGACTGGCCCGGGACGATGGCCGCGCTCGTCCGGCTCGCGCGGACGCGCTGATGGCGCTCGCGCCCGGGGAGAGCCCCGGCTTCCTGCTCTGGCACGCCACCCTGCGCTGGCAGCGCGGGGTGACCGCCGCGCTGGCCCCGCTGGACCTGACGCATGTGCAGTTCGTACTGCTGGCCTGCACCTGGTGGCTCAACGGACAGGGCGAGCACCCCAACCAGCTGGCGGTCGCGCGCCAGGCCGGCACCGACGTCAAGATGACGTCCCAGGTGGTGCGCACCCTGGAGGCGAAGGGCCTGCTCGTACGCGAGACCGACCCGGCGGACACCCGGGCCAAGCGGCTGCGGGTGACCGGGGCGGGCGCGGAGCTGGCGCCCCGGGCCATCGCGGCGGTGGAGGCGGTGGACGCGGAGTTCTTCCGGCCCGTGCCGGTGGGCGAGGCGGTGGCGCTGCTCGCGGCGCTGGCCCGGCCGGAGGAGTGAGGGCAGCGGCAGGGGGGCCGGGCTAGGCGCGGCCCGCGTCCGGAGGGGCGAGCACCCGTACGTGTAAGCCGGGCCGCATCCCCCACCCCGCCATCGTGCCCGCCCCGGCCTCCAGGATGTGACGGGAGCGGAGGCGGGGGGTGGTGAGGCGGTTCGGGGGGACGGTGTGGAGGGCGATCACGCGGAGGTCGCGGTCCAGGTAGGCGATGTCCAGCGCGAAGCGCATACGGAAGGTGTGGACGGAGGCGGCGGGGGTGAGGAGGATGGCGCCCTCGACGCGGGTGCGGCCGAGGAGGCCGCGGGTGCGGGCGCGGTAGGAGGAGGCGATTTCGAGGGGGACGCGGAAGCCGTCCCCGACCTCCAACTCCCCGTGCCCGTCGGCCCATGCGCGCATGCCCCCACGGTACAGACCCCCAACCGCCCGCGGACCGTGCCGGTCGTACGCGCGACCCCCCGCGCCCCTGACCGCCCAGGGGCGCGGGGAACTGCGCGAGCAACCCACCCCAACCCGCAGACGACCACCGGGCCAAAAGGGGCGCGGGGAACTGCGCGAGCAACCCCCTACAACCCGCAGACGACCACCAGGCCTGAGAGGGGCGCGGGGAACCGCGCGAGCACCCCCCCACAACCCGCAGACGACCACCGGGCCCGAGAGGGGCGCGGGGAACTGCGCGCTCAGCCACCGTGCACACCCGCAGGCGGACACGCGCCCCCCGCCAGGGGGCACCCCCGGAGGGTCACGGGAAGGGGCGGGGTGGGGGAAGAACCCCCCGCGGCCCTAGGGTTCCCCCGTGCCCCCACTGACCCTCCTGGCCGCCGCCACCCTCTGGGGCGCCGCCCTCGGGCGGCTGGTGCCCCGCGCCGCCTACCGGCTCGCCGTCGAGGCCGGTGAGCCGCCCCGGGACGTCTGCCCCCGGGGGCACCCCCTGGCCCGCTGGGTGGGCGGGCCCGTCTGCGCGACGCGCGGCACAGGGTGGGGCGCCCTCTGTGCCGCCGCCGGTGCGGGGCTCGCCGCCACCACCGGCCCCCACCCCGAACTCGCCGTCTGGCTGCTCCTGCTGCCCCCGGCCGCCCTCCTCGCCGCCGTCGACGCCCGGGTGAACCGGCTCCCGGACGTCCTCACCCTCCCCCTCGCCGCCGCGGCGGCCCTGCTCCTCGGTGCCGCCGCCCTCGCACCGCACCCGGAGGGTTCCTGGCGACACGCCCTGCTCGGCGGAGTGGTCCTGGGCGGGGCGTACTTCGTGCTGTTCCTCCTCCACCCGGCCGGCCTCGGCTTCGGTGACGTCAAGCTCGCCGTGGGTCTCGGCGTGGCGCTCGGCTGGTACGGCTGGGGCGTCCTGTTCACCGGCGCCTTCGCGGGATTCGCGGCCGGCGGCGCGTACGGCCTCGGGCTGATCCTGGCGCGCCGCGCCGACCGCGGCGCGGCCATCCCGTTCGGCCCCTTCATGATCGGCGGGACCTATCTCGGCCTGCTCCTCGGCGGCCTCGGCGCGTAGCGGACGCGCAGTTATTCGGCCCCTCGGCCGCACAAGACGCGTAGGGTCCGGAATATGGCGCAAACCATCCGCAACCACAACACCCGCACCTTCGAAGACCTGATCGACGAGGCGGCGTCCGCCCCGGTGGACGGCTGGGACTTCTCCTGGCTGGACGGACGGGCCACCGAGGAGCGCCCGTCCTGGGGGTACGCCCGTGCCATGGCGGCGCGCTGGGCCCGGGCCACGGCCGCCCTCGACGTGCAGACCGGCGGCGGCGAGGTCCTGGCCGCCGTCCCGCAGCTGCCGCCGCTCGCCGTCGCCACCGAGGGGTGGCCGCCGAACATCGCCCGGGCCACCGCCCTGCTCCACCCGCGCGGCGTCGCGGTCGTCGCCGACGCCGACGAGCCGCCGCTCCCGTTCGGTGACGGCGCCTTCGACCTGGTGACCAGCCGTCACCCCGTTCAGACCTGGTGGACGGAGATCGCCCGCGTCCTCACCCCGGGCGGCGCGTACTTCTCCCAACAGGTCGGACCCGCCAGTGTGTTCGAGCTCGTCGAGTACTTCCTGGGTCCGCAGTCCGCCGACGTCCGGGGCAGACGCGACCCGGGCAGGGCCCGCGCCGAGGCCGAGGCCGCCGGGCTGCAGGTCTCCGATCTGCGCCAGGAGAAGCTGCGCGCCGAGTTCCACGACATCGGCGCCGTCGTCTACTTCCTGCGCAAGGTGGTCTGGATGGTGCCCGGCTTCACGGTCGAGGAGTACCGGGACCGGCTGGCGGAGCTGGACGAGCAGATCCGTACCGACGGGCCCTTCGTCGCCCATGCGACACGGTTCCTCATCGAGGCCAGGAAGCCGCTCCGCTCCTCCTGAGCGGCCTAGCATCCAACCATATGGAACGGATGCGGACAACACGGACAATGTGGCCGGTCAGGGCGGCAAGGGCGAACAGATCCGCGGGCACCATCCGGGTCGTCAGCCGTGACCCGGCGCCCCGCCGGTCCCTCGCCGCCGCCCTCGCCGACTGGAAGAACACCCACACGCGGCGGCCCGCCCTCCTGTGGTGGGGGTGGGCCGCCGCGCTCTTCGCGCTGTACGCGACCGTCGGCGCCCGCCGCCAGGCGCTGATCCGTACCACCGGCTACGACCTCGGCATCTTCGAGCAGGCCGTGAAGGCGTACGCCCAACTGCGCGCCCCCGTCTCGCCGTTGCGCGGCGAGGGGTTCAACCTGCTCGGGGACCACTTCCACCCGGTGCTCGTCGTCCTGGCGCCGCTCTACCGCCTCGCGCCCTCCCCGTACACCCTGCTCTTCGCCCAGGCCGCCCTGCTCGCGCTCGCGGTCGTGCCGCTCGCCCGCCGCGCCCGGCAGGCACTGGGACGGCGCGCGGCCCATGTCGTGGCCTTCGCGTACGGGCTGAGCTGGGGCATCGCCTCGGCCGTGGCGTTCGACTTCCACGAGGTGTGCTTCGCGGTGCCGCTCGTCTCGTTCGCCCTGGAGGCGCTGGCGCTCCGGCGCTGGGGGGCCGCGGTGGCGTGGGCGGCGCCGCTGCTGCTCGTCAAGGAGGACCTGGGGCTCACGCTCGCCGCGATCGGCGGGTACATCGCCTGGAAGGGGCGGCGCCGGCTGGGCCTGGCGACCGCCGCGGCGGGGCTGCTCGGCAGCGCGCTGGAGTTCAAGGTGCTGATGCCGTTCTTCAGCCCGGCCGGCACCTACGCCCACGCCGCCAACCTGGAGCCCGCCCACGGCTCACTGCTCGCCACCCTGGCCCTCGCCCCGCTGGACGCCGTACGCCCCGAGGTGAAGGCCACCACCCTGGTCCTCGTCTTCGCCCCGACGGCCCTGATCGCCCTGCGCTCGCCGCTCGCCTGGATCGCGGTGCCCACCCTCGGCTGGCGGATGCTCTCGCAGAACCCCTTCCACTGGGGCACCTCGTTCCACTACACGGCCGTGCTCATGCCCGTGGTGCTGGCCGCCGTGACCGACGCCCTCGCCCCCTACCGGCGCTCCGGCGACGTCCTGGGCCGCCGCCATGTGCGCGCCTCGCTCGCCACCACCGCCGCCGTCACCCTCGTCCTGATCCCGTCGTTCCCGCTCGCCCAGCTCGTCCACCGCTCCACCTGGCGCTCCACCGAGCACATCGCCGCCGTCCACGAGCTGCTGGACCGCATCCCCGACGGCGCCACCGTCGCCGCCTCCAACCGGCTGGCGCCCCAGCTCACCTCCCGTACCGACGTGGTGCTCTTCCCGACCTACCCGGTCCACTGGCGGCTGTACGACACGGGCACGCAGGTGCCGCCGCCGAGCGCCCAGTGGATCGTGTACGACCGGGTGCCGCCGGAGTCCTGGCCCTACCCGCCGGGCCCCTGGCCGTACCCGAGGGCGCGTCAGGAGGCCGAGCTCGTCAAGGCCGAACAGGCCTACGGCTACCGCGTCGTCGCCCAGCGCGACGGCATCACCCTGCTCCGTCGCTGACGCGCCCCGGCCGGCCCACTCCCCACTCACCCGCCCGGGTGAGTGGGGAGTGGCACATCCGGAGGGGATTCAGGGCCCCGGGCCGGGTGTGCGCGGTTCGGCCTGAGCCGGTCATTACCGCGCTGACCTGCACGGTCAAGGGTGTGTCCCCCCGCCGCGCCCCCCTTGCGGGGGCGCCCTCGGCCGTGGGCGCGCGGTGCCCGGCCGGTTTCGGAGCGTAGTTCCGGCACGCCGTGGGCCCCACCATCACTTACGAAGGGTTATGGTGGAAACCCCCCCTCGGGCCGGTCCGTATCCCCCCCACGGACCGGCCCGTTTTTTTCGGGGCGGGCGGGCCGCGGCGGTTACTGTGGATCCGCTGTGAGCCGGCGCCCCGGACGGGTGATCAGCCGCGCCCGGCCCAGATGTTGGTGCCCGCGGTGTCCACCGCGAAGGTGTCGATCTCCTTCAGCTCCTCGGCCGTCAGCGGCGCCCCGGCGAGGGACGCCACGTTCTCCTCCAGCTGCTTCACACTCGACGCACCGATCAGCGCCGACGTCATCCGCGGGTCGCGCAGCACCCAGGAGATCGCCAGCTGGGCGAGCGACTGGCCGCGCCGGACCGCGATGTCGTTCAGCCCGTTCAGCCGGCGCACCACCTCGTCGCTGAGCAGACCCGGGTCGAGCGACTTGCCCTGGGTGGCCCGGGAGCCCTCCGGGATGCCCTTGAGGTACTTGCCGGTGAGCAGCCCCTGCGCCAGCGGCACGAAGGAGATGCAGCCCATCCCCGCCTCCTCCAGGGTGTCGAGCAGGCCGTCGTCCTCGGTCCAGCGGTTGATCATCGAGTACGACGGCTGGTGGATGAGCGCCGGGACGCCCATCTCCTTGAGGATCCGTGCCGCCTCGGCGGTCTGCTCGCTGGTGTACGAGGACACCCCCACGTACAGCGCCTTGCCCTGCTGGACGGCGGACGCCAGCGCGCCCATCGTCTCCTCCAGCGGGGTCTCCGGGTCGAAGCGGTGCGAGTAGAAGATGTCGACGTACTCCAGGCCCATGCGGGCGAGCGAGGCGTCCAGCGAGGAGAGCAGGTACTTGCGCGAGCCCCACTCCCCGTACGGCCCCGGGTGCATCTGGTAGCCGGCCTTGGTGGAAATGATCAGCTCGTCCCGGTACGCCCGGAAGTCCTGGGCGAAGATCTTCCCGAAGTTGAGCTCGGCCGAGCCGGGCGGCGGGCCGTAGTTGTTGGCCAGGTCGAAGTGGGTGACGCCCAGGTCGAAGGCGCGGCGCAGGATCGCGCGCTGGGAGTCCAGCGAGCGGTCGTCGCCGAAGTTGTGCCACAGGCCCAGGGAGAGCGCGGGGAGCTTCAGACCGCTGCGGCCGGTCCGCCGGTACTCCATGGAGTCGTAGCGGTCGTCGGCGGCGATGTGGTGGAGGGGGAGGGATTCAGTCACGTTTCCCTGCTTATCACGGACTTGTGACAGGCCGAGTTGGGCCGCTGTGACCCGTCCGCAGTACTGTGCCTTCCTTGGGGGTGCCCTCAGGCCGTACAGGTACTGGGGGAGGGCCGTATGCGGTGCTGCGGCGGCTCCCGGAAGCAACGAGAGGGTGGAATCGGTGAACTTGCGCGACCTGGTGTACGGGCTCTACGCACGCCGGGTGGAAGGTCGCCTCGACCACGACCAGGCGCCCAAGCACATCGGCGTCATCCTGGACGGGAACAGGCGCTGGGCCAAGGCCTCCGGCGGCAGCCCCGAGCAGGGGCACCAGGCGGGCGCCAGCAAGATCCACGAACTGCTCGGCTGGTGCGCGGAGACGGACGTCGAGGTCGTGACGTTGTGGATGCTCTCCACGGACAACCTCGACCGGCCCGACAACGAGCTGGTCCCGCTCCTCGGCATCATCGAGGGCGTGGTGCGCGACCTGGCCGCGGACGGGCGCTGGCGCGTCCACCACGTGGGCCAGATGGACCTGCTGCCCGCGCGTACGCAGTCGGTGCTCAAGGAGGCCGAGCAGGCCACGCACGACGTCGGCGGCATACTCGTCAACGTCGCCGTGGGGTACGGCGGCCGTCAGGAGATCGCGGACGCGGTCCGCTCGCTGCTGCTCGACGCGGCGGCCAAGGGCACCAGCTTCGAGGAGCTGGCCGAGACCGTCTCCATCGACAGCATCTCCGAACACCTCTACACCCGCGGCCAGCCCGACCCGGACCTGGTCATCCGCACCAGCGGCGAACAGCGCCTGTCCGGATTCATGCTGTGGCAGTCGGCGCACTCCGAGTACTACTTCTGCGAAGTGTTCTGGCCCGCCTTCCGCAAGGTGGACTTCCTGCGCGCCCTGCGCGACTACGCGGCGCGTCACCGGCGCTACGGGACCTGATCCGCCCCTGCCGTCCCTGTAGCCCCTCCCGCCCCTTGTGCCCCACCGCCTCACGATCCGTCACGTGCGTCCCGACGGGTCCTGACCGGAAGTCAGTCACTTTGGTCCCCACCAAGCGCATATGCCTGTGCATGGCCGCGCTTGTTCGAGGGAATACCCCCTCCAGTTGAACGGCCAGAAGTGGCCGCTCACCCGGGAGGCCCTTTGCACCAGGACGCGCGTGCACTGTGCACGTACGGAGCGGAGGGCCGGTGCTCGGCCCGCGCAGCGTGGCCACAGCCCGGCCCCCACCCCCGCGACGCCGTCGCACCCCGACCTCTTCCGAGGGGGTACGTCCTTCCGTGGTGACCAGCACAAAGCGCCGCATGCCCGACCGGCGCACCTACGTCCTCGACACCAGCGTCCTGCTGGCCGACCCCAACGCCATGGCCCGGTTCGACGAGCACGAAGTGGTGCTCCCGATCGTCGTGGTCACGGAACTGGAGGCGAAGAGGCACCATCCGGAACTCGGCTACTTCGCGCGCCAGGCCCTGCGCCTGCTCGACGACTTCCGGGTCCGGTACGGACGCCTCGACGCACCCATCCCGCTGGGCGACCTCGGCGGCACGCTCCGCGTCGAGCTCAACCATTCCGATCCCGGCGTGCTGCCCGCCGGCTACAGGCTGGGGGACAACGACTCACGGATCCTCGCCGTCGCCCGCAATCTCCAGGCCGAGGGGTACGACGTCACCGTCGTCTCCAAGGACCTGCCGCTGCGGATCAAGGCGTCGTCGGTCGGCCTGCTCGCCGAGGAGTACCGGGCGGAACTGGCCATCACCGACTCGGGTTTCACCGGGATGTCCGAACTGTCGCTCTCGGGCGAGCAGGTGGACCTTCTCTACGAGGAGGAGACGCTCTACGTGCCGGAGGCCGCGGACCTGCCGGTCCACAACGGCCTGGTGCTCCAGTCCGAGCGCGGCAAGGCGCTCGGCCGCGTCACTGCCGACGGCAACGTCAAGCTGGTGCGGGGCGACCGGGAGGCGTTCGGCCTGCACGGTCGCAGCGCCGAGCAGCGCATCGCACTGGACCTGCTGCTCGACCCGGACATCGGCATCGTGTCGATGGGCGGCCGGGCCGGCACCGGGAAGTCCGCGCTGGCCCTCTGCGCGGGCCTGGAGGCGGTCCTGGAGCGCCGCCAGCACAAGAAGGTGATGGTCTTCCGCCCGCTGTACGCGGTGGGCGGTCAGGAGCTCGGCTATCTGCCCGGCTCCGAGGCCGAGAAGATGGGCCCGTGGGCGCAGGCGGTCTTCGACACGCTCTCGGCGGTCACCACGCGCGAGGTGATCGAGGAGGTGACGTCGCGCGGCATGCTGGAGGTCCTGCCGCTCACCCACATCCGGGGCCGGTCGCTGCACGACGCGTTCGTGATCGTGGACGAGGCCCAGTCGCTCGAACGGAACGTTCTGCTGACCGTGTTGTCCCGTATTGGGGCGAACTCACGGGTGGTGCTCACCCATGACGTGGCCCAGCGGGACAATCTGCGGGTCGGCCGGTACGACGGAGTGGTCGCCGTCGTCGAGAAGCTGAAGGGCCATCCGCTCTTCGCGCATGTCACCCTCACCCGCTCCGAGCGGTCGCAGATCGCCGCACTGGTGACCGAAATGCTGGAGGACGGCCAGATCTGACCCTGAACGCCCCGATCGGCGCCGCCCGCGAAGCCGTTGAGCTTAGCCGGGCGGCGCCTTTTCGTGGGCCCGATCGGGCAAAACACGTGGGGCTGAAGGGGTGTGAGGTTTCACACGCGGTGGGGAATTGCCTTGCGGCGCCGCTCTCGGGCAAAGTCTTGCATCCGTCAGGCCCCGCATACGGCACACCTGTACCTCGTAACTCCATAGCGTCGCCGTATGCCGCCCGAGCACCACGCGGCGCTCCCGCAAGGGAGTTGCCCACCGGGTCAGTTCCTCCCGTGACCTGAGCAGTTGGGAGGAGAGAGCCAGGGGCACGATTGCGTCCGCTCAGGTCACCAGTGCGGGCGCTGCTGGAAGGAAACCGTGTGAGCCGGATCTCGGTCCGGGGATTCGCGGTGGCGTCAGCCACTGCGGTCACCACCGTCGGTGCCGTCGTGGGCGTCGCCTCGGGCGCGCCCCAGTCCGCTTCGAACGACAACGTCGAGGCGACCGCCGCCGACACGACGCTTCTTGCGGACATCCCCGCGGGCCAGCAGGCCCAGGTGCAGACCGCGTCCCTGACGCAGCAGGCGGACGCCCAGTCGGCCCAGGCGAGCGCCGCGGCGAAGAAGTCCGCCGAGGAGGCCGCCCGCCTCCAGGCCGCCAAGGACGCCAAGTCCAAGAAGGAGTCGGCCGAGGAGAAGGCGAAGGAGCGTGAGAAGGAGCAGGTCGCCAGCCGCTCCGCGACCCGCGACCCCGCGTCGTTCCCCGTCCAGAGCTCGTACACGGTCGAGCAGGTCAAGGCCATCGCCCGGCAGATCGTGCCGGCGGACCAGTTCCAGTGCTTCAGCAACATCGTGAACCACGAGTCGACCTGGAACTACCTGGCCGTCAACTCCGGCTCCGGCGCGTACGGCCTGGTCCAGGCGCTCCCGGGCTCGAAGATGTCGTCGGTGGGCTCCGACTGGCGGACCAACCCGGCCACCCAGATCAAGTGGGGCCTGAACTACATGAACTCCAGCTACCACAGCCCCTGTGGCGCCTGGGCGTTCTGGCAGGCCAACACCTGGTACTAGGCGTCCGGCATTTTCTACCCCGGGCAACTCAACCTTTCGAAGCCCCTCGCCGTCCTTCGGTGAGGGGCTTTGCCCGTGTACGGTCGGAGGCGACGACTCCGGTGTGGGGGGAGTGGTGGGGACGCTCAGCGGGGGAAAGGGAAACGGCAGCATCATGTCGAAAGTGCCGGGGCTGCTCGGGGCGCTGGGCGCCGGTCTGACCCGTATGGGAGAACGGCTGGACGAACGCCGGGCGGAGACCGAGGCGCGGGCGGACGCGGACGCGGGCCTGAACGGCTCCGAGACGCTCGGCAGTGACGATTCAGCGGCCCCGGCCGAGGAACCGGCCGCGCCCGAACACGTCCCCGCGCCGCCCGCCTACGCCCCCGCGGTCGCCGCGCGGCCCGACCCCGTGGACGCCGTGCCGTGGGGGATGCGGGTGGCCGCCGAGATCGGCTGGCGGCTGCTGATCCTCGCGGGCACGCTGTGGGTGCTGATGCGGGTCATCAGCGCCGTACGGCTGGTGGTCCTCGCGTTCGTGGCCGCGCTGTTCATCACCGCGCTGCTCCAGCCGACCGTCTCCCGCCTCAAGCGGATGGGGCTGCCCAGGGGCCTCGCCACCGCGGTGACCGCGATCTCGGGCTTCATCGTGATGGGCTTGATCGGCTGGTTCGTGGTCTGGCAGGTCATGGACAACCTGGACACGCTCTCCGAGAAGGTCCGGGCGGGCATCGACGAGCTCAAACGCTGGCTCCTCAACAGCCCGTTCCATGTCACCGAGGACCAGATCAACCAGGTCGCCAAGAACCTCAGCGACACCATCGGCCACAACACCAACGAGATCACCTCGGCGGGCCTCCAGGGCGTCACCGTCCTCGTCGAGGTGCTCACCGGCATCCTGCTGGCGATGTTCTCGACGCTGTTCCTGCTCTACGACGGCCCGCGCATCTGGAAGTGGGTGCTGCACCTGGTCCCGGCCCAGGCCCGGCCGGGCGTCGCCGGAGCCGGGCCGCGCGCCTGGCGCACGCTCACCGCGTACGTCCGGGGCACGGTGATAGTGGCGCTGATCGACGCGATCTTCATCGGCCTCGGGATCTACTTCCTGCACGTCCCGATGGCCGTGCCGCTCTCCGTCTTCATCTTCCTCTTCGCCTTCGTCCCGCTGGTCGGCGCGGTCGTCTCGGGCGCGCTGGCGGTGGTGGTCGCGCTGGTCACCGAGGGCGTGTTCACGGCGGTGATGGTGCTGCTTGTGGTGCTGCTGGTCCAGCAGATCGAGGGCCATGTGCTCCAGCCCTTCATCCTGGGCCGGGCGGTACGGGTCCACCCGCTCGCGGTGGTCCTCTCGGTCGCCGCGGGCGGCCTGATCGGCGGCATCGGCGGCTCGGTGGTCGCGGTCCCGCTGGTGGCGGTGACGAACACGGTGGTGGGCTATCTGCGGGCGCACGCGAAGGAGAACGCGCTGCGCAGCGCGCGGCAGGCGGCGGACCCGCCGACGGACCAGGAGCCGGAGCCCGGACCGGACCTGGCGCCGGGGCCGGCACCGGCGGAGAAGTGACGAGGACGGTTCGACCACGGTCAGCGGCCGGGCCGTACGTACGCGAAGGCCCCCGCCGACGATGTCGGCGGGGGCCTTCGCACAGACCTGCTCGGGCCTGCTCGGACCTACTCGGCCAGGACCGCTTCCGCGTCCAGCGTGACGCCGACCGCCTGGATCACCGAGGCGACCTTGACGGCCTCCTGGATCGTCTCGCGGGAGACGCCGGCCTTGCGCAGCACCTGCTCGTGCGAGTCGAGGCACTGGCCGCAGCCGTTGACCGCGGAGACGGCCAGCGACCACAGCTCGAAGTCGACCTTCTCCACGCCCGGGTTGCCGATGACGTTCATCCGCAGACCGGCCCGCAGCGTCCCGTACTCCGGGTCGGAGAGCAGGTGGCGGGTGCGGTAGAAGACGTTGTTCATCGCCATGATCGCCGCGGCGGACTTGGCGGCGGTGTACGCCTCGGGGGAGAGGTTGGCCTTGGCCTCGGGCTCCAGCTCACGCAGGACCTTCGGCGAGCGCGAGGCGATCGCGCAGGCGAGGACCGTGCCCCACAGCTGCTGGGCCGGGAGCTCGCTGTTGCCGATGACCGAGCCGAGGTTCAGCTTGAGGTCCTTGGCGTAGTCCGGCAGGGCGGACTTCAGTTCGTCGAGAGCCATGTCGTACTCCCGCTCACTCGCCCGAGAGGAGCGCGACCGGGTCCAGGGTCTCATCGCCCTTGGACCAGTTGCACGGGCACAGCTCGTCGGTCTGCAGGGCGTCGAGGACCCGCAGGACCTCCTTGGGGTTACGGCCGACGGAGCCGGCGGTCACCATGGAGAACTGGATCTCGTTGTTCTGGTCGACGATGAAGACGGCGCGCTTGGCGTAGCCGTCCTCGCCCTCGATGCCGAGGTCACGCATGAGCTCGTGCTTCGGGTCGGCCATCATCGGGAAGGGCAGGTCGGTCAGGTCCGGGTGGTCCTTGCGCCAGGCGTGGTGGACGAACTCGGAGTCGCCGGAGAAGCCGAGGACCTGGGCGTCACGGTCGGCGAACTCCTCGTTCAGCTTGCCGAAGGCGGCGATCTCGGTCGGGCACACGAAGGTGAAGTCCTTGGGCCACGCGAAGACGATCTTCCACTTGCCCTCGTAGGTCTTGTGGTCGATCTGCTCGAACTCCTTGCCGCTCTCCAGCGACACGCAGGCGGTCAGGTCGAACTCGGGGAACTTGTCACCAACAGTGAGCACGCGCTCTCCTTGCGTTCGGGAAGGGTCCTTTTTGGGGTCTTCCCTGGGGGTTGGACGGATTAGCGATGGTGGCACAGGAGGCATTGATCAGGGAAATAGCTAGACTCGGTCATCGTGATCGGAGGTGCTTATCAGTGACAGGAGATAGAGGAGTGCCGGGGATGCCGGGGACGACGCCGGGGCCGCCGGGTGGCCGGGGGAAGCGGGTGCAGCAGCCGGTGAAGCTGGTGAAACCCGGGAAACCCGGAAAGCCCGGGAAGCCGCTCAAGCAGCCGAGCCTGGCGCAGCTGCGGGCGTTCGCGGCGGTGGCCGAGCATCTGCACTTCCGGGACGCGGCGGCGGCGATCGGGATGAGCCAGCCCGCGCTGTCCGGGTCGGTCTCCGCGCTGGAGGAGGCGCTGGGGGTGCAGCTCCTGGAGCGCACCACCCGCCGGGTGCTCCTGTCGCCCGCCGGTGAGCGGCTCGCGGTGCGGGCGAAGGCGGTGCTGGACGCGGTGGGGGTGCTCCTGGAGGAGGCCGAGGCGGTACGGGCGCCGTTCACCGGGGTGCTGCGGCTGGGGGTGATCCCGACGGTGGCGCCGTATCTGCTGCCGACGGTGCTGCGGCTGGTCCACGAGCGGTATCCGGAGCTGGACCTCCAGGTCCACGAGGAACAGACGTCGTCCCTGCTGGACGGGCTGGCGGCGGGGCGGCTCGACGTGCTGCTCCTCGCGGTCCCGCTGGGCGTTCCCGGGGTGAGCGAACTCCCGCTCTTCGACGAGGACTTCGTGCTGGTGATGCCGCGCGAGCACTGGCTGGGCGGGCGGGAGGACGTACCCCGCGAAGCCCTGCGCGAGCTGGACCTGCTGCTCCTCGACGAGGGCCACTGCCTGCGGGACCAGGCGCTGGACATCTGCCGGGAGGCGGGCCGGGACGAGGGGGCCGCCGTGACGACGACGGCGGCGGGGCTGTCCACGCTGGTGCAGCTGGTGGCGGGCGGGCTGGGGGTGACGTTGCTGCCGCGAACGGCCGTGCGGGTGGAGACGGACCGCAACGAGCGGTTGGTGACGGGGTACTTCGCGGACCCCGCGCCCTCGCGGAGGGTGGCGCTGGCGATCCGTTCGGGGGCGGCGCGGCAGGCGGAGTTCGAGGAGTTCGCGGAGGCGTTGCGGGGGGCGATGGCGGGGCTGCCGGTGCGGTTGTGCCCTCCGGGCACCGGGGCGGGCTGAGTCGGCTTTCCCGGGAGCGCGCTTCCGGCCACGGCCCGTACGGGGTGGGCCCCGGGGCCGTTTTGTGTCTGCGGGCCCGGCGGGGGCTGGTCGCGCAGTTCCCCGCGCCCCTCGAAGGGGCTGAGCCCCAAGGTGTGTTTGTGTCTGCGAGCCGGCCGGTGGGGGCCGGTCGCGCAGTTCCCCGCGCCCCTCAAAGGGGCTGCGCCCCAAGGGGTGGGTGTTTGTGTCTGCGAGCCGGTGGGGGGCTGGTCGCGCAGTTCCCCGCGCCCCTTGGCGGCCCGGCCCCTGGTACGCCCGAGAAGCCGCACCCCCTAGGGGCCCGGCCCCTGGTACGCCGGAGGAGCCGCACCCCCTAGGGGCGCGGGGAACTGCGCGATCAGCCCCCACCGGCGCGGGGGTGGACGACGGCCTCTCAGGGGCGCGGGGAACTGCGCGATCAGCCCCCATCGGCGCGAGGGTGAAGGACGGCCTCCGCGGGCCGGTGGGGAACTCCCACCGGCCGGTGGGTGAACGACGGCCCCTGGGGGCATGCCCGCCGCCCGGCCGAGGGCTTACGGGGATGGGGGGTGGGGGAAAAACACCCCCACCCCCCATCCCCCTACTCCGTCCGCAACCCATCCGCCCGCATCAACCTCCACAACGGCGGCAACGACAGCACCGTCACCAGCACCACCACCCCACCCCCGATCCCCACCATCCCCAGGACCGACGTCCAGTCGACATGGATCGGGTGCCCCACCATCCGCAGCAGGACCGCCCCCAGGCCCAGGCCCACACCCGTCGCCAGGGTGAGTCCCAGCGCCACCGGGACCGCCGTCTGCCACAGGACCGACCAGCTCAGGGTCGTGCGGCGGGTGCCGAAGGCCACCAGGGACGAGAGCAGGCGCTTGCGTTCGCGCAGTTGCTCCAGCATCGACACCAGCAGACTCGTGCCGATCAGCAGCAGGACCGCCGCCGCGCCGATGTACAGCCCCCGCCGCACCCCGGCGAACTTCGTCGCCGTCTTGACGTCGTTGAGCGCCCGCGCCTGCGTGAACGGGTCCGCCGCCCACGCCGCGTTCAGGACCCGGTCGCCCGCCAGCGGGTCGCCCGGGCGCGTGGTCACGTACGTCGTGTAGGAGACGTGCATCTTCGTGAGCCCGCGCAGCGCCCCCGGCGTCACCAGCAGGCCGCCCCGCCTGGTGCCCATGGGGTCCGCCCGCGCCGGGACGACCCGGGCCGCACGCGGCACCGTGTACGGGATCTCCGGTCCGGGGCGGTCGCCCTCGCCCTTCGACGGCGACTCGTAGAACAGCTTGGCGCCCGGCGCCGCGCCCTCCCCGCCGAAGTCGCCCCCGGTCGTGACGAACACGTCCCCGTCCCGGCACGAGGGCAGCTCGCCCACCTCGCGCAGGGCGCGGCAGTCCCCGACCGCCACCTCGATGTACTTGCGCAGCTCCGGGTCCTTGGACCCGGTGTGCAGGTCCGCGTTGCCCAGCGCCGTCGTGCCGGTCACCCCGGGTACCGCCCTCAGGTTCGCCTCGCGGCGCTCCTGTTCGGCCCTGGAGAGGTTCGCCGACGTCGGCACGACCAGTTGGGCCCGTGTCGTGTCCTCGCCGCTGGACGTCACGTAGTCGCCCTCGGTGCCGCTGAGGAGCATCTGGAGCGCGATCGCCCCGGCCACCGCCACCGCGATGCCGTTGACCAGACGGGCCGCGGCGCCGGAGTTCAACTGAAGTCGCCGGACCGCCAGTTGCCAGCCGACGCCGCCCCCGCCGAGTCGCCGCACCACCGTCTCGATCACCCACGGCAGCAGCGCCGTGACCCCGATGAGGAGCAGGACCGTACCGCCGATCACCTGGGCCTGGTTGTAGAAACCGGTGTCGCGGCCCTTGTCGAACATCGGGACGAGCAGGCCGAGTCCGACCACCGGCAGCAGCAGGCGCCACCACAGGCGCCGCGGGCGCGGCACCGACGTCCGTACGACACCCAGCGGCTCGATCACCACCCCGCGCAGCGCGAACAGCGTCACCGCGACCGCAGCCGCCGGCACCGCCACGCCCACCAGGAGCGCCAGGCCCGTGCTGGGGTTGAGGTCGGCGGGGAAGACGTTGAGCCGGGCGACGGTGACCTCACCCACGTACTGGCGGGCGATCAGGAAGAACACCGTGCCGAGGGCGAGTCCGAGGACCGAGCCCGCCAGCGCCTCGCCCGCCGCGATCCAGCGGGTCATCCGGCTGTCCGCGCCCACCAGGCGCAGCGCCGCCAGCCGCTTGTCGCGCCGGTCGCCACCGAACCGCACGGCCGCCGCGATGAACACCGCGACCGGCAGCAGCAGCACCACGAAGATGATCACGATGAGCAGGGCCAGGATCGGGTCGATCGGCTCGGACGGTGCCTTGTCGGGGAAGGACTTGATCCGCTCGATGTCGATCGCGTCCCCGTTGAGCGTCTCGTGGCCCTTGAGCGTGTCGCTGCCCGCGTAGTAGGCCAGTTCGTGCGGGCCCAGGAGACCGGCGTCCTTGATGGTGCCGGTGATCCGGTACGGGATGCGCTCGCGCAGCAGTCTGCCGCCGGGCGAGTCCAGCAGCTCGCGCAGATCGGGCGAGACCACCATGGTGCCGGGCGCGGGATGCGCGGAGAGCCCCGGTGGCACCGGCGCGTGGTCGCCCTCGGGCTGGAGCAGCCGGCCGCGGATGTCCTTCCCGCCGAAGACCGTGTCGGTACGGGCGAGCAGCATGGTGTCGGCGCCCGCGGGCACCCGCTGCTGGGCGCCGTAGTCGTTGCGGGCGTTGTCGCGCGCGTCCCGGGCGGAGAGTGCGCCCGGCAGGGCGGTGGTGGCCAGCAGCAGCGCCACACCGAGCCCGACGCCTATCGCCGTCATCAGCGTGCGCGTCCACCCCTCCCGGCCGCCGGTGAGCGCGAACTTGGCGCCCAGCGCGAGCTCGCGGACCCGGTTCGCCGCGTTTGCCCCGGTCATACCGAGTGCTCCAGCATCATGTCGCGGGACTTGCCGTCGCGTACGACGATCTCGCGGTCGGAGTAGGCGGCGACCCGGGCCTCGTGGGTGACCAGGACGACCGCCGCGTTGGTGGACCGGGCGGCCTCGGTGAGCAGTTGCATCACGCGCTCACCGTTGAGCGAGTCGAGCGCGCCGGTCGGCTCGTCCGCGAAGACCACCCGCGGCGAGGTGACCAGCGAGCGGGCCACCGCGACGCGCTGGCCCTGGCCGCCGGAGACCTCGCCCGGCCGCTTGCGGGCCAGGTCGTCGACCTCCAGGCGCTCCATCCAGTGCAGCGCCGCGCGCTCGGCCTCCTTGCGCCGCGTGCCGGTCAGCCGCAGCGGCAGGGCCACGTTCTCCACGCAGGTCAGCTCGGGAACGAGCTGGCCGAACTGGAAGACGAAGCCGAACTCGCTGCGGCGCAGCGCGCTGCGCTCGGCGTCCTTCATCGACGACAGCTCGCGGCCGTCGTAGACGATCGACCCCGAGTCGGGTGTGACGATCCCCGCCAGGCAGTGCAGCAGCGTCGACTTGCCCGAGCCGGAGGGGCCCATGACGGCGACGACCTCACCGGCGTGGATGGAGAACTCCGCGCCGTCGAGCGCGGGCGTGGGCCCGTACGACTTGCGCAGGTCCTTGGCGAGGAGCAGGGAGCCGGCGGGCGTCATGCGCGTACCTCCTGGGCGAGTTGGTCGAGGCGGGCGGCGGTCAGTTCCAGCCAGCGCAGGTCCGCCTCCAGGTGGAAGAGCGCGTGGTCGCAGATCAGCTGGTCGGAGAGGTCCCCGCGGCGCTTGCGGTCGGTGAGGATGCGCATCAGCCGCAGATGCTCGGCGCGCTGGGTGTCGAGCAGGTCCCCGGCGCTGCGGCCGGTGAGCAGGGCGAGGACGACCTTGGTGTAGAGCGTCGACTGGAGGTACGGCTCGGGTTTCTCCGGCTGCCTGAGCCAGGCCTCGACATCGGTGATGCCGGCCTCGGTGATCGCGTACCGCTTGCGCTCGGGGCCGCCACCGGCCTCCACGCCGTCGACCTCCACCAGGCCGTTCTTCAGCAGGCGCGACATGGTCGAGTAGACCTGCCCGTAGTGCAGCGGGCGGTCGTGCCCGAACTTCTCGTCGAAGGCGCGCTTGAGGTCGTACCCATGGCGTGGGCCCGACTCGAGGAGTCCGAGGAGGGTATGGCCGATGGACATGCTCATATGCCTTTCTGTCTGCTGGTACGTCTGCGGATGGGGGGTGCGGGCTCTCATTCGGTACGGAGTCCGTCGGGGCGCATCAGGCGCCACAGCGGGGGCAGGCTGAGCAGCGTCACCACCAGGACGGCGGCCGTGCCGGTGCCCGCCAGCGGCAGGAAGAGCCACCAGTCGGTGACCTCCTTGCCGACCATGCCGAGCAGGGCCACGCCCAGGGCGGTGCCCCCGGCGACCGCGAGCACCACCCCCAGGACGACCGGCACGGCGGTCTGCCACAGCACGGACAGGGCGAGCGAGGACCGCCGGGTGCCGAAGGCGACCAGCACCGACAGCAGCCTGCGGCGCTCGCGCAACTGCTCGATCTGCGAGACGAGCAGGCTCAGGGCGATGAGCAGCATGGTGGCGACCGCCCCGGTGCGCAGTCCGCCCTGGACACTGGCGTACTGCTTGTCCCGCTCGACGTTGTCGATGGTGCGCACGGTCATCGCCGGGTCGATGGCGGCGGCCGTGTTGCGTACGTACTCGGCGGCGTCCGGCACCGAGCGGTCCACCCTGATCATGGCCCTGGTCTCGGCCGACGGGAGCCGGGTGACGTCGACGGCGCCGGGCGTGGCGAAGATGCCGTGCCGGGCCTCGCCCATCGGGTCGGGCCGGGAGACCACGGTCCGCGCCGACCCGGGCAGGGTCCACAGGACCGGCCGGGCCGCCGGGGCGTAGTCGGTCGCGGTGTTGAGGTCGACCGCCCGGCCGGGCCGGGCGCTCTGGTCCACCCACGCGCTCAGCCGCCTGTCGCCCTCGGGGTGGACGACGAAGGTGTCCCCGTCGCGGCAGGACGGGATGCGGGCGAGCTCGGTGAGGGTGGCGCAGTCGCCCACGGTCAGCACGGTGGTGGGCCGCATCTCGCCCCGGGCGTAGTGGCCGGGGCGGGTCGCGTAGGTCTCGACCGTGCCGATGACGGCCTCGACGCCCCGGGTGGCGCGGAAGTCCTGGATCATCCGCTGGGCGCGCTCGCCGCTGGGGAAGTCGGCCACGACGTCGATCTGGGCGCGGCCGGGGTCGTGGTCGGTGGTGCGCACGAAGTCGGCGTGGATGCCGGTGGCCATCATCTGGAGCGAGATCGCACCGGCGACCGCCGCGGTGATCCCGGCGACGGCCCGGCTCGCGGTCCCGCCGCTGAGCTGGAGCCTGCGTACGGCCAGCTGCCAGGAGACCGGCCCGCGCCCCAGCCGGGCGACGACCGCCTCCACCAGCCACGGCAGCAGGGCGGCGAGACCGGTCAGGGTGAGGATCGTGCCGAGGGCGACCAGGTTGGGGTCGGTCACACCCTCGTCCACGCCCGCTTCGGGGGACAGGGAGAGGACGGCGACCCCGGCGGCGGGCAGCGGCAGCCGCCACCACAGCCGGCGCCGCCGGGGCCTGGCGGCCCGTACGACACCCAGCGGTTCGACGGACACCGAGCGCATCGCGGCGAGGGTGACCACCACGGCCGCGAGCGGTACGGCGAGCAGTACGAGCACGGCGAGCACCGGGTCCGGGGTGAAGTCGGCGGGGAAGGCCGCGAAGCTCCAGAACCGGACGCCGCCGACGAGTTCCCGGCCCGCCAGGAAGAGGACGGCGCCGAGCAGCAGGCCGAGCGCCGAGCCGGCGAGCGCCTCCCCGGCCGCGATCCACCGGGTCATCCCGGTGTCCGCGCCGACCAGCCGCAGCGCCGCGAGCCGCCGGTCGCGGCGCTCGCCGCCGAACCGTACGGCGGTGGCGATGAAGATGATCACCGGCATGAGCAGCACGACGCAGGAGACGACCGTGAGCGCCACGAGCACCGGGTTCAGCGGCAGGTTCTCGACCGCACCGCCGAAGGTGTCGGTGCGGGTGGCTCCGGTGGCCCGGCTGAGGGTGTCGCTGCCCGCGTAGAAGAAGAGCTCGGTCGGGTCGAGGAGCCCGGCGTCGCCGATGCCCGCGGTGATCTTGTACGGGAGCCGCCGGCGCAGTAGTTCCCCCTCGGGGGAGCCGAGCAGGTCACGCAGGGCGGGCGAGACGGCCATCTCGCCGGGCCGGGGTACCGCGCGGAGCCCGGGCGGCACGGCGGGGCGCGTCCCCTCGGGGCGCAGCACGAGGCCGCCGATGGACTCGCCCCGGTACTCGGTGCCGGCCATGGCGAAGAGGACGGACGTGTCGGAGCGCGCGAGCGGCTTCTCGCTCCCGGAGGCGGCCGGCATCCGGGCGTCCCCGCGCGCGGTGCTCGCCCGGTTGACGTGCGGGATCGAGGCGGCGGCGAAGAGCAGCGCGACCCCGAGCCCGACCCCGAGGGCGGTCAGCAGCGTACGGACCCAGCCCTCGCGCCCGCCGGTGATGGCGAACCTGGCGCCGAGCGCCAGCTCGCGCAGGTGGCCGGTCACCGGGCACCGGCCGGGGCGGGGGCCAGATGGGTGGGGCCGAAGGTCTTGCGCAGCCCCCTCGCGCCGAGCAGGGGTCCGCGACGGGCCGGGGGGCGAGCCGAGTGACATGGGGAGGACTATACGCACTAGGTATACGCGGGGTGTATACCCCCGGTGCATAGCGCCTTGGGGAACATGACATTCCATGGCAAAAAAGGGCAGGATCCGGAGTTCTGGCAACCCTCCGGGCCATTTGACAGTCGGTTCCCATGGGCCGGGTGCTGATTGTCACGTACGGAAAAGACGTGATGGGCTCCCCTTTGTCCACAGGTGCGGTGTTAGTTTTCTTAGCTGATCTGGCGAGTCAAGAAGGCGAGCGACTGAGGTTATGGGCCGAGCGGAAGAGCGGCGGGCCCGGCAGCGTGGTGCGCGCCGGACCCAGCAGACGAAGGGCGGCCGAATACGCAGGCTCTTCACCTGGAAGAAGATGCTCGGCACCTTCTTCGGGCTCGTCCTGCTCGGCATGGGCGGCTTCTACATCATCTACACGATGACGCCGATCCCGGAGGCGAACGCCCAGGCGCGCATGGAGAGCAACGTCTACAAGCTCCCCAACGGCAAGATCATCGCCCGGACCGGTCAGCTCAACCGTGAGGTCGTCGGGCTCGACAAGATCCCCGAGAAGGTCCAGCTGGACTTCGTCGCCGCCGAGAACATGTCCTTCTACAAGGACTCCGGCGTCGACCTCAAGGGCACCGCCCGAGGCCTGCTGAACACCGTCTCCGGCAAGGGCAAGCAGGGTGGTTCCACCATCACCCAGCAGTACGTCAAGAACTTCTACCTGAGCCAGGACCAGACGGTCACCCGCAAGCTCAAGGAGCTGGTGATCTCCCTCAAGGTCGACCGGAAGTACTCCAAGAAGGAGATCCTGGCCGGCTACATCAACACCAGCTTCTACGGCCGCAACGCCTACGGCATCCAGGCCGCGTCGCAGGCGTACTACGGCGTGGACTCCTCCAAGCTGACCATCGAGCAGGGCGCCTATCTGGCGGCCCTGCTCCAGGCGCCCAGCCAGTACGACTGGGCGGTGGCCTCGGCGACCGGCAAGAAGCTGGTGACGGCCCGCTGGAACTACGTCCTCGACAACATGGTCAAGATGAAGGAGCTGGACGCGGGCCAGCGGGCCGGGATGAAGTTCCCGGTGCCCGTCGACCCCAAGCCCGACCCCGGCATGGAGGGCCAGACCGGCTACATGGTCAGGGCCGCCAAGGACGAGATGGAACGCAACGGCATCAGCCCCGCGGACCTCGCCAAGGGCGGCTGGACGATCACCCTCAACATCGACCCCAAGAAGCAGAAGCTCCTTGAGGACGCGGTGAAGCAGGAGCTGACCAGCAAGCTGGACAAGAAGAACAGGAAGGTCGACCAGGACATCCAGGCGGGTGCCGTCTCGGTGGACCCCAAGACCGGTTCGGTCGTCGCGCTGTACGGCGGCCAGGACTACATGAAGCACCAGATCAGCAACGCCACCACGGCCACCTACCAGCCCGCCTCCACCTTCAAGCCGCTGATCCTCGCCACCGCGCTCAACGACAAGGCCGAGACGCAGGAGGGCAAGGAGATCCGCGCCAACACCATCTACAACGGTGACAACAAGCGCCCGGTGAAGGGCGAGGGCGGCAAGGGCTACGCGCCGCCCAACGAGGACGGCGACAGCTACGGTCCCATCACCGTCCAGACGGCGATGAACAAGTCCGTCAACAGCGTCTTCGCGCAGATGGGCGTGGACGTGGGGCTTCCCAAGCTGCGGGACACGGCCGTCGCGCTGGGCCTCAACCACATGAAGGGCGTCAGCGCCGAGCCCGCCATGACCCTGGGCTCCTACGGCGCGAGCCCGATGGAGATGGCCGGTGCGTACGCCACGCTGGACAACCACGGCAAGAAGGTCACGCCGTCCATCGTCAAGTCGGCCCAGCACAAGGTGGCCAAGTACAACAAGCCGGACCCCATCGGCGACCAGGTGATCAGCCGGGACGCGGCCGACGCCGTCACCTCGGTGCTCACGGGCGTGGTCGACGACGGTACGGCCAAGAGGTCGGTGCGGGACGCCGAGAACCGCGACGGGCAGCCGGTCGCGGGCAAGACCGGTACCTCCGACGACAACAAGTCGGCCTGGTTCACCGGGTACACGCCCTCGCTGGCGACCTCCGTGGGTCTGTGGGGCGAGGCGGCCGAGGCGCGCCAGGTGGACGGGCACACCGTGCCCAAGGGCGGCCAGGTGAGCATCGCGGGCGCCACCGGCAACGAGGGCCCCGCCAACGGCCGTATCAACGGTGGCGCCATCCCGGCGAAGATCTGGGCCGCGTACACCTTCGACGCCGTCGGCAGCGACGACTCCAAGTTCGACCTGGACACCGACCAGGGAGCGGCCGTGGAGCCCGATGTGACGCCGGTGACCACGCCGTCCGGGACCCCGTCCAACACGCCTTCGCACACCCCGTCCCACACCCCGTCCAAGACGCCGTCCTCGCACCCGCCGACCCACAAGCCGACGAAGACGCCGACGACCGGCGGGACCAACGGCGGCCCGACGACCGGGGGCCAGACGACCGGCGGTCAGACGACCGGGGGCCAGACCACGGGTGGTCAGCCGACCGGCGGTCAGACCACCGGGGGCACCACCACCGGGGGTCAGACCACGGGCGGTCAGACCACCGGGGGCACCACCACCGGCACGGCCGACGGAGGGGCCGCCCAGGGCACCATCCAGGGCGGCGGCGGCACTCCGTAGCCCCGGCCCGTGACGCGCGTCGGCCCCCCACCCGCTCACGGGTGGGGGGCCGAATCGTTTCGGGGCGGGCCGGGCCGCCCGCCTCCGCCTCAGGGGCGCGTCGGCAGCTCGAACCAGACCACCTTGCCGCCGGAGAGCCGGGTCGCTCCCCACCGCCTGGCCAGCCGGTTCACCAGGAACAGCCCGCGCCCGCCCTCGTCGGTGTCGCGCGCCCGCCGCTGGCGGGGCAGTTGCGGCGAGTCGTCGCCGACCTCGCAGCGCAGGACGTCCGTCCTGAGCAGCCGCAGGGTCACCGGGCGCTCCGCGTACCGCACGGCGTTGGTGACCACCTCGCTGACCAGCAGCTCCACCGAGTCCGTCAGCTCCTCAAGACCCCAGCGGTCCAGGGCGCGCCGGGCCAGGCGCCGGGCCCGGCCGGGGGCGGAGTCCTCCGGGTCCAGGAACCAGTACGCCACATCGCTCGGCGCGATCCCGTCGAAGCGGGCCGCGAGCAGCGCGATGTCGTCGTCCCGGTCGCCGGGGCCCAGCATGTCCAGGACGTCGTCGCAGAGCGCCTCCAGGGGCGGCGGATGGTCCGGGCCGGTGAGCTGCGCGGTGGCGGCGAGGCGTTCCCGCAGCTGCTCGATACCGGTCCACACGTCCCGCAGCCGGGACTCGACCAGGCCGTCCGTGTACAGGAGCAGGGTGGCGCCCGCCGGGGCGTCCAGCTCGACCGCCTCGAAGTCGACCCCGCCCACGCCGATCGGTGCGCCCGGCGGCACCCGCAGCACCTCGGCGCGCCCGCCCAGGTGCAGCAGTACCGGCGGCGGGTGCCCGGCGTTGGCGATGGTGATGCGGTGGGCGACCGGGTCGTACACCGCGTAGAGGCAGGTCGCCATCCGGTCGGTGCCCAGGCGCTGGGCCTGCTCGTCGAGGTGGTGCAGCACCTCCTGCGGCGGCAGGTCGAGCCCGGCCAGGGTCTGCGCGGTGGTGCGCAGCTGGCCCATGATCGCGGCCGAGGTCATCGAATGGCCCATCACATCGCCGACGACCAGCGCCACCCGGCTGCCGGGCAGCGGGATCGCGTCGTACCAGTCGCCGCCGACGCGGGCGGTCTCGGCGGCGGGCAGATAGCGCGAGGCCAGCCGCACACCGGTGGGCTGGGGCAGCGAGTCCGGCAGCATGGTCCGCTGGAGCTCGTCCGCGATGTACGCCTCGCGTCCGTAGAGCACGGCCTTGTCGATGCCGAGCGCGGTGTGGGTGGCCAGCTGGGCCGCCACCAGCAGGTCGTTCGCCTCGAAGGCGGGCCGCTCCAGGCCGCGGACGAACACGGCGGCGCCGATCACCCGGCGCCGGCCCCGGAGCGGGGCGAGTATGGTCCGGTGGCCGGCCGGGACCGGGCGGTCGGGGCCGAGCAGCTCGGCCAGGGCGAGGCGGGCGGGCACGGAGTCGCCGAAGACCGGGCGCACCCCGCGCAGCACCTCGGCGAGGGCGCCGCCGGTGCGGACCTCGCAGAGCTCGGCGGCCGGGGTCAGATCGGTCTGGGCGTTCAGCAGGGACAGGGCGTCGGCCGCCTCCGGCTCCTGCAGCGACTCGTCGACTAAACGCAGCCGGTCGGTTCGGCGCAGCCGCAGCACGAAGGGGCTGGCGGGCCGCTCGTCCCCGACCGGCAGCGGGTCGCGCAGATGCACGAGTATCGCGTCCGAGAAGGTGGGGACGGTGGCCCGGCACAGCCCGAGCACGATCTCGTCGAGGTCTATGCCGCGCGCGATCCGGCGGGTGGCCGCGCCGACGAACCGCAGCCGGTCGCCCTCGCGGCGGGCCACCGCCGCGCCGTCCCCGCCGGGCACCTCGCCGCCGCTCCCGGCCCCGGGGGCGCCGGAGGACGGACCGCCGGGCCCGCCGGCGCCCGGCGGCTGCGCGGGACCCCGGCCGGGCGGCACCCCCATCGCGCTCGCGGTCGCCGCCGCGCCCAGGTCGCGGGTGAGGTCGCGCGGGCCCGGCTCGGGCTGGCCGGGCACGGACGCGGTGACCGCACGGGCCTTGCCCCGCCGGGCGGCCGGGGAGGCGACCTGGGGAGCGGGCGCGCCGGAGTGCGCGGCGGCGCCCGCACCCGGCTCGTCCGGGCGCGGCCGGGCCGCCTCAGGAGGCCGGGCCAACTGCTCCTGGTGCCGGCTCTCGTGCGAAGTGGGCTGATGCTCCGTCACGCGTCGGGTTCCGTCCGTCCGGAGTGAGACATCCACCGTGCTGGGGGCAGGACAGGGATGCGCGAGGCAGTCGCTTCGTGCGGTATACCCGCTCCACGGGTGGCCGCGACACCCCTCACGTCCCGACCCCCCTTAGGTGACATACGGTCAATGTGCGCCCTGGGTTCCCTCGTTGTCGATGCGCAGCCTTGCGGAGGACGATCCTACGTTTGAACCCCGGGGGCGCATCAAGGGTCTCACGACGGCATATGCGCCGGGGTGCGATCCCAGTCCGCCGGGAGCGCGGGAACCGGCCACCCCGGATCGGGCCGCCACTCCTCCCATCCGTCCGCGAAGGGGCTGCCCCAGGCGCGGATCACCTCGACCGCCGCCGCTCCGGCGGCCCGCACCCGCCGGGCGCGGGCCGCGTCCATCAGCCCCACCCGCTGGGCCTGCGCGAACTCGTCCTCGTCCCGCCACTGCCAGGTGCGGTCCGGGTAGACGGAGATGTCGAGAAAGTGGTCCTCGGAGTCGACCCCGCCCGACCACCGCGTGCGCGGCTCCTCCAGGTTCACGTACCAGCTCCGGAAGCGCCAGCCCCGCTCCCAGAACAGCCAGACCGACCAGGGCTCGCCGGGGCGCGCCAGCTTGAGCACCCCGGTGCCGAACCAGCGGGCGCGCTCCGTGGTGCGCGGGGCGGTGTAGCGGGTGGCGAGCGGCTCGTCGTGCACGGCGGTGCCGTCCGCGAGCACGGGCTTGACGCACTCGGTGCCCGGCGCCATCCAGACCGCGAGCAGGTCGTCGGTGTCCTGGACGACGGTGACCGGACGGCAGATGTGGACACGGCTCCCCGGCTCCGGGCCGTTGCCGCGGTAGCGCCAGAGGATCTGGTCCCCCGGCGCCCAGTGCATGCCTGAGGTACCTGTCATGCGCAGATCTTAGGAGCACGGTCAAGACCGCGCTGCGACCCGCGTCACGGCCCCGGTCACCGCCCGGTCATCGCGCCCGGCCGGGCCCCCGGTTCACGGCCGGGTCATCCGCAGCACGTCCAGCGCCTCGTCGAGCTGCGCCTCGGTGAGGTCGCCGCGCTCCACGTAACCGCCCGCCAGGACCACCTCGCGGATCGTCCTGCGCTCGGCCAGCGACTTCTTCGCGACCTTCGCGGCCTCCTCGTACCCGATGTACTTGTTGAGCGGCGTCACCACCGAGGGCGAGGACTCCGCGTACTCCCGCGCCCGCTCGCGGTGGGCGGTGATCCCGTCGACGGTACGGTCCGCCAGCAGCCGGGAGACGTTGGCGAGCAGCCGCACCGACTCCAGCAGGTTCTTGGCGATGACCGGGAGCATCACGTTCAGCTCGAAGTTGCCGGCCGCGCCCGCCGCCGCCACCGTGGCGTCGTTGCCGGTCACCTGGGCCGCGACCATCAGCACGGCCTCGGGGATGACCGGGTTGACCTTGCCGGGCATGATCGAGGAGCCCGGCTGGAGGTCCGGCAGGCTGATCTCGGCCAGGCCGGTACGCGGCCCCGAAGCCATCCAGCGCAGATCGTTGGAGATCTTGGTGAGCGAGACGCCGATGGTGCGGAGCTGGCCGGAGGTCTCCACCAGGCCGTCCCGGGCGCCCTGCGCCTCGAAGTGGTCGCGGGCCTCGGTCAGCGGCAGCCCGGTCACCCGCGCCACCTCCGCGATGACGGCCGCCGAGAAGCCGGGCGGGGTGTTGATGCCGGTGCCGACGGCGGTGCCGCCGAGGGGGAGCTCCGCGAGCCGGGGGAGCGAGGCCCGCAGCCGCTCCACGCCGTAGCGCACGGCCGCCGCGTAGCCGCCGAACTCCTGGCCGAGGGTGACGGGGGTGGCGTCCATCAGATGCGTACGCCCGGACTTGACCACGTCCGCGAACTCGGC
The DNA here is from genome assembly GCF_055580545.1 of Streptomyces sp. NPDC031670. Classification (NCBI taxonomy): domain Bacteria; kingdom Bacillati; phylum Actinomycetota; class Actinomycetes; order Kitasatosporales; family Streptomycetaceae; genus Streptomyces; species Streptomyces sp. NPDC031670. The sequence continues at coordinate 110,339 of NZ_JBVILC010000017.1, forward strand.
GGCCTTGCGCTCCAGCGCCTCGGCGAGGTGGTCGAGGGCCGGGATCAGATCGCCGGTGACGGCGGCCGTGGCGGCGATGTGGATGGAGGAGGGGAAGACGTCGTTGGACGACTGCGAGGCGTTGACGTGGTCGTTGGGGTGGACGTCCCGGCCCAGCCGCTCGCTCGCCAGGGTGGCCACGACCTCGTTCATGTTCATGTTGGACGAGGTGCCCGAGCCGGTCTGGAAGACGTCGACCGGGAAGTGCTCGTCCCAGCGCCCCTCCGCGACCTCGGAGGCCGCCTCACCGACCGCCGCCGCGATGTCCCCGTCCAGGACGCCCAGTTCGGCGTTGACCTTGGCCGCGGCGGCCTTGATCCGGGCCAGCGCCTCGATGTGGGCGCGCTCCAGGCGCTGGCCGGAGACGGGGAAGTTCTCCACCGCCCGCTGGGTCTGCGCCCGCCACTTGGCGTGCGCGGGGACCCGCACCTCGCCCATGGAGTCGTGCTCGACGCGGTACTCACTGTCGTTCATGTGCTTGAACCTCCTGGTAAAGATGAGCACTTGTCTTGTTCCAGCTATTCCCCATCGCCCCTACTGGCCGGTAAATACCGGTGGTAACTCATCACCGGGGAGGCGCAATGAGGCGCACCAGGCACAGACTCCGCTGTACGTTCGCCGCCGCCGTGGCCGCGGCAGCCGCGTTCGGGGGCATGACGGCCACGGCCGCGGCGGCACCCGCCGCGACGGTACAGTCCACCCCCCTTCCGCCCGAGCTGGAGAAGATCCGCGCCGCCGAGGCGCTCAAGCTGTACGGGGATTCCGCCGAGCGGCCCATGGAACGGCGCAGAACGGCGCTGATCTCGCTCGGCGACAGCGAGATCTCCGGCGAGGGCGTCGGCACCTACGAGGCCGGCACCAACGGCCCCGACAACTGGTGCCACCGGGCGCCGGACTCCGCGATCCACCGCACGGGAATCCCCGCCGACGAGACGTACAACGTGGCCTGTTCCGGCGCGTACACCGGCAACATCCGGATAGGCGGCTCCAAGCAGTACGCCGACGAGCTGGTCCAGAGCGACAGTCTGGCCGTCAAGGCCCGCAACACCCGCGTCAAGATGGTGCTGCTGGTCGCCGGGGCCAACGACGACCTCCAGTTCGGCCCGGTGATGACCGACTGCGTGGAGCGGTATCTGCTGCTCCAGGGCCCGTGCGAATCCAAGTACGCGCCGGGCTGGCAGGCGCGGGTCGACGCGCTCGTGCCCAAGGTCGAGCAGACGGTCACCGACCTGAAGACCGTGATGCGCGACGCCGGGTACGCCGACGGCGACTACAAGCTCGTCGTGATGGGCTACCCGAGCCCCATCGGCCCCGACTTCCACGACAACCCCGGCTTCCCCGGCAAGCTCGTCTGCGGCGGCCTGGGCTACGACTCGGACACCGTCTGGGGCCGCAACACCGCGGTGCCCGCCTTCGAGCGCGGGATGCGCAGGGCGGCGGCCGACACCGGCGCCGTCTTCCTCGACAACTCGCGGCTCTTCAACGGCCACGAGGTGTGCATGGAGGACGCCTGGGCGCGCGGCCTCTACATCGACCTCTCCAAGCCCGGGCTGCCGGACTCCAACTCGGTCCGCCAGTCCTTCCACCCCAACTACCGGGGCCACGGCGCCTTCGCCTCCTGCCTCACCCAGATCTACGACTCCGGGGTGCGCGAGGCCGGCTGCGCCGACCCGGCCTCCACCGGCTCGCCGGTCCTCTACCCGCTCGCCTGGGACGACGCCTACCGGCCGCTGACGAACGCGGCGACCGGCGGCTGCCTGGACGTGAACGGCGCGAGCAGCGCGAACAACACGGCCGTGATCGGCTGGGAGTGCCACGGCGGACGCAACCAGGGCTGGTGGTACGACAGCGCGCGCGGGTCCCTCCACACCCAGCTCACCCAGGACCGCTGCCTGGACGTGCCGGGCGCGAAGTACGCGGCCGGGGCCCGGCTGATCATCTGGAACTGCCACGGCGGCGCCAACCAGGAGTTCGTCCGGGACGGCTCCACCCTGCGCCCGGCGGCGGCCGCCGGGCTGTGCGCCACGCTGGCGGCGGCGAAGGACCCGCTGACACTGCGCCCCTGCGACGGCTCCCCGGCGCAGCGCTTCGCGTAACCGCTCGCCGGGCACGACCGCCCTCCACATCACCGGCCCCTCCCTTTAGGTTAGGCTGTCCTAACTTACAGGGAGGGGATCGGGTGTGAGCGCCGAGGTCTATCGCGACAGCCGGGGCATCCCGCATCTGCGGGCGGCCGACGCCCGCGAGCTCGCGTACGCCCAGGGCCGGGTCACGGCCGTCGACCGGGCCTGGCAGCTGGAGGTGGAACGGCACCGGGTGCGGGGCACCACGGCCGCCTTCCTCGGCCCCGACGCGGCGGGCTGGGACGTCTTCGCCCGCCGCGCCCGGCTCGCCGACACCGCCCGCCGGTGCTTCGCGGCGCTGGACGCGGAGACGGCCGACTGGGTCACGGCGTACACCGCGGGCGTCAACGACGGGCTGGCCGAGGGCGCCGCCGCGCAGCCCGGCTTCGCCACGACGGGCCTGACCCCCGGCCGCTGGGAGCCGTGGACCCCGCTCGGCGTCTGGCTCTCCACGCACATCCTCTTCGCGGGCTTCCCCACCAAACTGTGGCGCGAGCGGGCGGTGGCCGTGCTCGGCCCCGGCGCGGTGGAGCTGTTCGCCACCGACGGCCCCGGCACCGCCGGCTCCAACGGCTGGCTGATCACCGGCGAGCACACCGCATCCGGCGCCGCGATCCTCGCCGGCGACCCGCACCGCTTCATCGAGGACCCCGGCGTCTACCAGCAGATCCGCCTCGCCTGCCCGGAGTACGACGTCGTGGGCCTCGCCGTCCCCGGCGTCCCCGGCATCGCCCACTTCGGCCACACCGGCTCGGTCGCCTGGGCCATCACCAACGCCATGGCCGACTACCAGGACCTCTACCGCGAACGCCTGCGGCGCGACGGTACGGGCGTGGCCGCGTTCGGCCCCGACGGCTGGGCCCCCGCCGCCGTCCACACCGAGACGGTGGAGGTGGCGGGCGCGGCCCCGGTGACGGTCGAGGTGATCGAGACGGACCGCGGCCCGGTCATCATCGGCGGCCCCGACGCGGCCGACGCCATCAGCCTGCGCCACCCGCCCCGCGTCACCGCCGCCCTCGGCTTCGCCGCGCTCCCGGCGCTGCTGCGCGCCCGGACCACCGACGACGTCGACCGTGCCTTCGACGACTGGGTCGAGCCCGTCAACGTGGTCCAGGCCGCCGACACCGGGGGCGGCCGGCTGCACCGGGTGGCGGGCCGCGTACCGGTCCGGCACAGGACCAACCGCGTACGGGTCGTACCGGCGTGGGAGGCCGGCCACGCCTGGACGGGCTGGGCCCCGATGCCGCGCGCCGAGGTGGACGGGACGGCGGTGATGGCCAACGAGCGGGGCCTGGCGGCGCCGCTGGGAGTGGAGTTCGCGCCCCCGTACCGGGCGGAGCGCATCGCGACGCTGCTCGCCGGCTCCCGCTCCTGGACGCCCGCGGAGATGTCCTCACTCCACATGGACACGGACCTGGCGTCGGCGCGCCCGCTGCTGGGGCTCCTGGCGGCCCTGGAGGACCTGACACCCCGGGCGGCGGCGCTCCGGGACCGCCTGGGCGCCTGGAACCGCCGGATGGACGCGGACTCGACGGACGCGACGGCGTACGCGGCGGTACGGGACCGGTTGGTGCGGGCACTCGCCGCCCACCCCCGCTTCGCGGACCTCGCCGAACTCCCGCCGCTGCCGGACCTGTTCCTGCCCTGGCTGGCGCTGACGCCGAGGATCGCGTTCGCGCTGGAGACGATCCTGACCACGCCGACGCTGCCGGAGCTGGACCGGCCGCACCTCGTCAGGGTGGCGCTGGAGGAAGTCGCGTCCGAGGGAGGGGAGTTCGGCCCGTGGGGCGAGACGCACCGGCTGGCGCCTTGGCAGGCGGTGCCGACGCCCGAGGAGTGGCCGGGCCTGGCGGGCGACCACGACTGCGTCCTGTCGACGAGCAGCGTCCCCGGTGTGACACACCGCGCCGCCCGCGGCCCGGCGGCCCGGTACGTCTGGGACCTGGCGGACCGTCAGAACAGCCTGTGGGTGGTCCCGTTCGGCGCCTCGGGCACCCCGGACAGCCCGCACCACCGCGACCAGACGCGGCTGTGGGCGGCGGGGGAGTCGGTGCCGGTGGTGACGCGGTGGAGCGAACTGAGAAGAGAGCGGACGGTGACGAGGCGGATGGACGAGCAGACGGCCGAGCGGATACCCGAGCGGACGGCGGACGTCTACGAGGAGAAGGTCCCTGACTTCGGAACGGTCCGGCTGCGCCGGCTGGACCCGGCCGGGGACGCGGAGCTGATCCACTCCTGGGTCACCGAGGAGCGGGCGCGCTTCTGGGGGATGCTGGACGCGGACCGCGCGTACGTGGAGGAGACCTACGCGTACGTGGACTCCCTCCCCACGCACCACGCGTTCCTGCTCCTGCTCGACGACGAGCCGGTGGGGCTGTTCCAGACGTACGAGCCCGGGGCGGACCCGCTGGGGGAGTGCTACGAGGTGCGCCCCGGCGACGTGGGCGTCCACATCCTGCTGGCCCCCGCCCCGGGCCCGAGGCGCCCCGGCTTCACGGGCACGCTGATGAGGTCCCTGATCCGCTACGTCTTCTCCGATCCGTCCCACCGGCGGATCGTGGTGGAACCGGACGTCCGGAACGAGAAGTCGATCGCGCGGATGGTGCGGGCGGGGTTCGTGCTGGGGGAGGAAGTGCAGAAACCGGAGAAGAGGGCACGCCTGGCGTTCCTGCAGAGGCCCTCGACGCCACCCCGCCCCTGAACTGCGGGCCGCGCCCCTGACTGCCCAGGGGCGCGGGGAACTGCGCGACCAGCCACACACGGTCCGCAGACGGACTCCGGACCCCCGCCCGGGGTCTCCCGGGGGCGCAGCCCCCGGGAGACCCCGAAAACCCCTTACGGCTGCGCCACACCCCGTACCGGAATGTTCAGGAACGTAGGCGGCTCGGCCGGTGCCTGGAAGAAGTCGTTCCCCTTGTCATCGACCACGATGAACGCCGGGAAGTCCTCCACCTCGATCTTCCACACCGCCTCCATCCCGAGCTCCTCGTACTCGACGACCTCGACCTTCTTGATGCAGTCCTGAGCGAGCCGCGCGGCGGGCCCGCCGATGGACCCCAGGTAGAACCCCCCGTGCGCGTCGCACGCCGAAGTCACCTGCGCCGACCGGTTCCCCTTCGCCAGCATCACCTTGGACCCGCCCGCCGCCTGGAACTGCTCGACGTAGGAGTCCATGCGCCCGGCCGTGGTCGGCCCGAAGGACCCCGACGCGTAGCCCTCCGGCGTCTTCGCCGGACCGGCGTAGTACACCGGGTGGTCCTTGAGGTACTGCGGCATCTCCTCCCCCGCGTCCAGCCGCTCCTTGATCTTGGCGTGCGCGATGTCGCGCGCCACGACCAGCGGCCCGGTCAGCGAGAGACGGGTCTTGACGGGGTACTTCGTCAGCTCCGCCAGGATGTCGTCCATCGGCTGGTTGAGGTCGATGCGCACCACATCGTTGGACTCGTCCAGCTGCTCGTCCGTCGTCTCCGGCAGGAACCGCGCCGGGTCCTTCTCCAGCTCCTCCAGGAACACGCCCTCGGCCGTGATCTTCGCGACCGCCTGGCGGTCGGCCGAGCAGGACACGGCGATCGCGACCGGCAGCGAGGCACCGTGCCGGGGCAGCCGCACCACACGCACGTCGTGGCAGAAGTACTTGCCGCCGAACTGCGCCCCGATCCCGATCTTCTGCGTCAGCTCGAAGACCTTCTCCTCCAGCTCCGTGTCACGGAAGCCGTGCCCGGTCGCGGAGCCCTCGGTCGGCAGCTCGTCGAGGTAGTGCGCGGAGGCGTACTTCGCGGTCTTCAGCGCGAACTCGGCGCTGGTGCCGCCGACCACGATCGCCAGGTGGTACGGCGGGCACGCCGCCGTACCGAGCGAGCGGATCTTCTCCTCCAGGAACTTCATCATGGAGGCCTCGTTCAGGACGGCCTTCGTCTCCTGGTAGAGGAACGACTTGTTGGCCGAGCCGCCGCCCTTCGCCATGAAGAGGAACTTGTAGGCGCCGCCGTCCGTCGCGTACAGCTCGATCTGCGCGGGCAGGTTGGAGCCGGTGTTCTTCTCCTCCCACATGGTGAGCGGAGCCATCTGCGAGTACCGCAGGTTGAGCTGGGTGTACGCGTCGAAGATGCCGCGCGAGAGAGCTTCCTCGTCGCCGCCCTCGGTCAGCACGTTCTGCCCGCGCTTGCCCATCACGATCGCCGTGCCGGTGTCCTGGCACATCGGCAGCACGCCCGCCGCCGCGATGTTCGCGTTCTTCAGGAGGTCGAGCGCCACGAACTTGTCGTTGCCCGACGCCTCGGGGTCGTCGATGATCCGGCGCAGCTGGGCCAGGTGGGCCGGGCGCAGATAGTGCTGGATGTCGTGGATGGCCTCGGCGGCCAGCTTGCGCAGGGCCTCCGGCTCCACCTTGAGGAACGTACGGCCGTCGGCCTCGAAGGTGGAGACACCCTCGGCGGTCACCAGTCGGTAGGGCGTGTTGTCCTCTCCCAGGGGGAGCAGGTCGGAGTACGCGAACGCAGGGCTGGGAGGGCGGGAGACGGGGGACATGTGTACGGCCATTCCTCACTCGGCAGACAGTGGCTGACCTCCATTGGCGCAGCGTCCTCAAGCGTATGCCGCCGCCACGGCGGCACCTCTGTGAGGTAGGGCTCAGTTGCGGCGGGGGCGTGCGCGGCCGGGCGCGGGACGGGGTTCGCGGCCGGGGCGTGGCCGGGTTCGAGGCCGGGGGCGAGACCGGGGCCGGGGCCGGGGCCGGGCGCTGACGCGCCGGCTGTCGCGAACCCCTAGTCGCGATCTATCGCGTTTGGGTACGCTGGCCGCGTGGACGATTCCGTGGACCTTGAGAAGCACGCCGAGCCGCAGCCCCCGGAGCCCGCGCCCCTGCGCGCCTCCGACGCCGACCGCGACCGGGTCGCCGACATCCTGCGCGAGGCGCTCGCGGAGGGCCGGCTGGACGCGGAGGAGCACGCCGAGCGCATCGACCGGGTCTACCGCGCCAAGACGGTGGGCGAACTGGAGCCGCTCGTACGGGATCTGCCCGCGCCCGCCGACGGCGCGCACCGGTTCGGCGCGCCCTCCACCGCCTCGTCCGCGCCCGCGTATGCGACCGCACACGCGCCGGACGAGGCCACCGGTCCGGTCGCCGCCGAGAACCTGGTCGCCGTCTTCTCCAGCTCGACCCGCAAGGGCCGCTGGCGCGTCGGCCGCCGCACCAACGCGTTCGCGCTCTTCGGCAGCGTCGAGATCGATCTCACCGAGGCCTACTTCGAACAGCGGCTTTCCGTCATCAACGCCACCTCGGTCTTCGGTAACGTGGAGGTCCGGGTCCCCGAGAACCTGACCCTGCGCGGCAGCGGAACGGGCGTTTTCGGCAACTTCGAAGTGGAGACGCTGGAGGCCGAACACCCCGAGGCGCCCGTGGTCGTCGTCAATGGCTACTCGGTATTCGGCAACATCGAGGCCAAGCCCAAGCGCGGCAAACGGATCGCCGACCTCCACGGCCGCCTGCGCAAACGCCTCGACTCCTGACGCGTCGCGACCGCACACTTTTGGTCAGTGGCGCACGTTCGCACTTCCGGACACCGGAACTCAGTGCATAGGCACGCGTACAGCGGGTAGGGACCATCGCATCGTCGCTCGCTCGCGAAGCCGTCGTCAGCCGTCGTCAGGAGTTGGCCGTGCTGCATCCGCCGCATCAGTCCCTGCAGGTCGCCGTCGCCGTCCCGCCGCAGCGCGGCCCCGCTCGGGAGGACCAGGCGGGCCCGTGGCACACGGAGGCGGTCTGCCGCCGGGACGAGGCGGGGCTGTTCTTCGCCCCCTCCAAGGAGCCGACGGCCGCGCGCCTGTCGCGCGAGGAGGCCGCCAAACGCGTCTGCGCCCGCTGCCCGGTCATGGTCGAGTGCCGTGAGCACGCCCTGCTGATGCCCGAGCCGTACGGGGTGTGGGGCGGTCTGACGGCGGCCGAGCGGCGTGTGGTGCTGGCCCGACGGCGCCGGCGCGAGGTCGAGCTCAAGAAGGCGGCGTCCGCCGCCTGACGCGCGCGTACGTACGCGAAGGGGCGCCCCCGTCCGCACAACGGGAGCGCCCCTTCACGTACGCAGGCGACCGGAAGGCCCCGGCCCCACCGCGGGGCGGGGCCGGGGCCTCCCCCGAGGCCGGACCGGCCGCCGCTCGGCCCTACTTCGCCCGGTCGAAGTCGATCTGGCTGTAGGCGCGGAGCTTCGAGAGGCGGTGGGTGGAGTCGATCTGGCGGATCGTGCCGGACTTCGAGCGCATGACCAGCGACTGGGTGGTGGCGGTCTCGGCCCGGTAGCGCACGCCGCGCAGCAGCTCGCCGTCGGTGATGCCGGTGGCGACGAAGAAGACGTTGTCGCCGGAGACGAGGTCGTTGGTCGACAGCACCCGGTCGAGGTCGTGCCCGGCGTCCAGCGCCCGCCGGCGCTCGGCGTCGTCCTTGGGCCAGAGCTTGCCCTGGATGGTGCCGCCCAGGCACTTGATGGCGCAGGCGGAGATGATGCCCTCGGGCGTGCCGCCGATGCCCATCAGCAGGTCCACGCCGGTGCCCTCGCGCACGGCCATGATCGACCCGGCCACGTCCCCGTCGGAGATGAACTTGATACGGGCGCCCGTCTCGCGGATCTCCTTGACGATGCCCTCGTGGCGGGGCCGGTCGAGGATGACGACGGTGACGTCCTCGGGCGAGGAGTTCTTGGCCTTGGCGACGCGGCGGATGTTCACCGAGACGGGGGCGTTGATGTCGACGAAGTCGGCGGCCTCGGGGCCGGTCACGAGCTTGTCCATGTAGAAGACGGCCGACGGGTCGAACATGGTGCCGCGGTCGGCGGCGGCCAGGACGGCGATGGCGTTCGGCATGCCCTTGGCGTTGAGCGTGGTGCCGTCGATGGGGTCGACGGCGATGTCGACCTCGGGGCCGGTGCCGTCGCCGATGCGCTCGCCGTTGTAGAGCATCGGGGCCTCGTCCTTCTCGCCCTCCCCGATGACGACGACGCCGTTCATGGAGACGGTGGAGACGAGGGTGCGCATGGCGTTGACCGCGGCGCCGTCGGCGCCGATCTTGTCGCCGCGCCCGACCCAGCGGCCGGCGGCCATGGCGGCGGCCTCGGTGACCCGGACCAGTTCCAGGGCGAGGTTGCGGTCGGGAGCCTCGGGCGAGACCTCGAGTTGGGGCGGCAAGTTGTGCTCGGTCATCGGAGCGCACCTTTCTGTACGGCGACGGCCGGGAAAAAGAGGGTGCCTGGACTCTATCGTCACGTCGACAAAATGAGCAGTGGGGGCCACGTATGAGCAGCGACATGACCTGAGACCATGGGTCCGTGGCAGGAACACGTGGCAAGCAGAGTGTGCGGAACATGCTGCAGTCGTTGGCGGTGATCGGTATCGCCGTGGCTGTGATCTACATGTTCGTCCCGCACGACGGGAAGAAGGATCCGGTCAAGGCGGTCGACTACCGGGTCGAGCTCCTGACGGTCCGGCGCGCCGCGCCGTACCCGGTGGCGGCGCCGGTCGGGCTGCCCGACCAGGACAAGTGGAAGGCGACCTCGGTCACCTACGACGGCCAGGCCGACAACGCCTGGCACCTGGGCTTCCTGGACCCGGACAAGGAGTACGTGGCGATCGAGCAGTCCTCGGCGCCCGACCACGACAAGTTCGTGAAGTCCGTCGCCAAGAAGGCGGCGAAGACCGAGCACACCCAGCGGATCGCGGGCGCGACCTGGCGCCGCTGGGAGGGCCCGAAGTACGACGCGCTGGTCCGTGAGGACAAGGGCTCCACGACCGTGGTGACCGGCACGGCGGGCTTCGCCCAGCTGGAGCGGATGGCGGCGGCGCTGGAGCTGAAGAAGGCCTAGCCCTGACCGGCCCCTCCGGCACCCCGGCCTTGCCTCGGTCCCGGCCCCGGGCCCGGTTCCGGTTCCGGTACGGCGAAGGCCGCCGCACCCCGAGCGGGGGGTGCGGCGGCCTTCGCGTCCTTGGCCCCGGCTCAGACGGTGGTGACGACCTCGTCGTACGCCAGGCGCGGGCTGCGCGGGTACGAGGCGCCCTCGCCCGGCTTGCCGATGTTGACGACCATCAGCGGGGTGTGGTCCCCGTCCAGGAACTCCTTCTGGAGCCCGGCGGCGTCGAAGCCGGTCATCGGGCCGGCGGCGAGCCCGGCGGCGCGGACGCCGACGATGAAGTACGCGGCCTGGAGCGCGGCGTTCAGGACGGCGGCGCTCTCACGGACCGGGCGCTCGCTGAAGAACGCGTCCGCGGCCTGCGGGAAGGCCGGGAAGAGCTTGGGCAGCTCCTCGTGGAACTCGTTGTCGGCGGCGAGGATGGCGACCAGCGGGGCCGCGGCGGTCTTGGCCCGGTTGCCCTCGGACATGTGCGCCACCAGCCGCTCACGCGCCTCGGCGGAGCGCACCAGCACGATCCGCAGCGGGGTCTGGTTGAACGCGGTGGGCCCGAACTTGACCAGGTCGTAGATCGCCTGCACCTGCTCCTCGCTCACCGGCTCGTCGGTGAACGTGTTGGCGGTACGGGCCTCGCGGAAGAGGAGGTCCTGGGCGGCGGAGTCAAGAACGAGAGACATAACGAACCTTCCGGACTTACGGGGATTCCACTTGTGGGGATCAAGCGGTGACGTCACCGTACGACGGAGTTAGGTTAAGTTTCAACTAAACCGGGGGTGGGGTGATTGGCCTCACAGGTGGGGTCGATTTTCGGCCGTGTGTGTGGGCGCGGATGGTCTGCGGCTGGTCGCGCAGTTCCCCGCGCCCCTTTTGGGCCGGGTGTTTGTCTGCGGGTTGTGGTGGGTTGCTCGCGCAGTTCCCCGCGCCCCTTGGGGGTTGGGGGCGCTGTATTCCGGTCCTCGGGGGAGGGGGCGGTTCAGCCGCTCCGGCGTTTGAGGGGCAGGGGCGTGGCCGCAGGCCCGCCTTTTGGGGGCGCGGGGAACTGCGCGCTCAGCCCCCACTGGCCCGCAGGTGAGGACGCGGCGGGGGCGTGGCCGTAAGGCCCGCCTTTCAGGGGCGCGGGGAACTGCGCGCTCAGCCCCCACCGGCCCGCGGGTGAAGACGCAGCGGGGCGCGGAGGCCGCAGGCCCCGCCCGGCCGCAGGCTCCCGGGGACGAGCGGTCACCTCGACCCACCCCCACCCCCGGAGGGTTTAGGGAAGGGGCGGGGAGGGGCACCTCACCCCTCAACCTCCAGCGCCGCATCCAACCGAGCCCGAGCCCCCTCCAACCACCGCCGGCACACCTTCGCCAGCGCCTCCCCCCGCTCCCACAGCGCCAGCGACTCCTCCAGGGTCGTCCCCCCGGCCTCCAGCCGCCGCACCACGTCGATCAGCTCGTCCCGAGCCTGCTCGTAGCCCAGCGACTCGGACGAGGCCGACGCCCCGGCCGGCCCTCCGGCACCAGCCTCCACGGAGCCCGAGCGTGCGCCCGAGCCCGAGCCCGCCCCCTCGTCGCCGTCCCCACCCGAACCAACCTTCGCTGCCATATCCGTCACCCTACGCATCCGTCCCGACGACAACCGTGAACTCCCCCTCGGCCACCCTGGCCCGCAACTCCTCGCCCCCGGCGACCTCCTCCGGGGCCCGCACCACCGCCCCGTCCGCCCGCTGGAGCACCGCGTACCCCCGCTCCAGCGTCGCCGCCGGCGACAGCGCGACCACCCGCGCGCGGGTGTGGGCGAGCTCGGAGTCGGCGCGGTCCAGCAGATGGCCCAGCACCCGGCGCGAGCGGTTCACCAGCGCGTCCACCTCGTCCGCCCGGTCCTCCACCATCCGGTGCGGCCGTTCCATCCAGGGGCGGCCCAGCATCCCGGCCAGCCCCCGCTCCTCCCGGTCGAGGAGGCCGACGACATGGCGGCGCGCCCGGTCCCGCAGCATCCTCACCCGGTCCAGCTCCTCCCCGACATCGGGGACGACCTTCTTCGCCGCGTCCGTCGGGGTCGACGCCCGCAGATCGGCCACCAGGTCGAGCAGCGGCGAGTCCGGCTCGTGCCCGATCGCCGAGACCACCGGCGTACGGCACGCGGCCACCGTCCGTACCAACTGCTCGTCGGAGAACGGCAGCAGGTCCTCGACGCTGCCGCCGCCCCGCGCCACGACGATCACGTCGACCTCGGCGAGCGCGTCCAGCTCCCGCACCGCCTGGACGACCTGCGGCACCGCGTGCACCCCCTGCACCGCCACATTGCGCACCTCGAAGCGGACCGCGGGCCAGCGCCGGCGCGCGTTCTCCAGCACGTCCCGCTCGGCCGCCGAGGCGCGGCCGACCACCAGCCCCACCAGCTGCGGCAGGAACGGCAGCGGCTTCTTGCGGTCGAGCGCGAACAGCCCCTCCGCCGCGAGCGACTTCTTCAACTGCTCCAGACGGGCGAGCAGCTCGCCGATGCCGACGGGCCGTATCTCCGCGGCCCGCAGCGACAGCTGGCCCCTCGGCGCGTACCACTCCGGCTTCGCGTGGACCACGACCCGGGCGCCCTCGGCGACCACGTCCGCCACCGCGTCGAACACCTGCCGGTAGCAGGTGACCGACACCGAGATGTCGTGCGACGGGTCGCGCAGGGTCAGGAACACCACCCCCGCGCCCGGCCGCCGCGAGAGCTGCGTGATCTGCCCCTCGACCCACACCGCCCCCAGCCGGTCGATCCAGCCGCCGATGAGCCGCGACACCTCACCGACCGGCAGCGGCGCCTGAGCACTCGTATTCAGACCCATGCACGCAGGCTAACGGCCCCCACTGACAGCCCGCCCCGAACGCGCGGCCGGTGCCCGGCTAGCGCACCCGGCCGAACCGTTCCGCCCCTTGCACCATCAGCACCCCGATCCCGAGCACCAGCCAGACGAGCCCGACCACCTGCGCCGTACGGGTCGCCTCCCACATCACCGCCACGATCACCGCCGCGCCGAGCAGCGGCAGCACCACATGCGTCAGCCAGTTGGGCTCGCCCGCGCGGCGCCGTACCGCGTACCAGCCGATCACCGAGGCGTGCAGCAGCAGGAACGCCGTCAGCGCGCCCATGTCGACCACCGACACCAGATGGTCCATGCCGTCGTCGCGCCGGGCCGCCCAGACCGCGGCGACCAGCGTCACCGTCGCCGCCACCAGCAGCGCCGCGCGCGGTACGCCCGAGTCCGTGCGCGCCAGGACCTTCGGCAGCCGCCGTTCGCGCGCCATCGCGAACACCAGCCGCCCCGCCGCGGCCTGCCCCGCCAGCGCCGCGAACGCCGCCCCGATCGCCTTGCTCACCGCCACCAGGTCGTGCAGCCAGGTGCCGACGGACGCCTCCACGGTGTCGTAGAAGGCCGAACCCTGCCGGCCGGGATCGTCCGCCAGCGCGGCCGACGGCGTCGGCTCCAGGAGCGCGGCCAGATACGTCTGCGCCACGAACAGCACGCCCGCCAACGCCAGACAGAACAGCACCGCGCGCGCGACCTTCTCCGAGCCCCCCGTCACCTCCTCCGCGAAGGAGGCGATCGCGTCGAAGCCCAGATACGAGAGCACCGCCACCGAGACCGCCCCGAGCACCGCCGCGAGCGAGAACCCGGCGTCCCCGGCCAGCGGCGACAGCCAGTCGCGCCGCGCCCCGTCCCGTACGAGCACGACGGACGCGGCGACCACGAACACCACCAGGACGGCGATCTCCATCGCCAGCACCGCGAACCCGACCCGCGCCGCCGCCCGTACGCCCCAGAGGTTGAGCGCGGTGGTGACCACCACGGCCAGCACGGTCCACACCCACCGGGACACCTCCGGGACCAGCGAGTGCATCGCGATCCCCGAGAAGAGGTACGCGACGGCCGGGATCAGCAGGTAGTCGAGCATCGCCATCCACCCCGCGACGAACCCGGCCCCCTCGCCGAGCCCCACGCGCGCGTAGGCGAAGACCGAGCCCGCCTGCGGGACGACGCGCACCATCTGGGCGTAGCTGGAAGCGGTGAACGCCATGGCGACCGTGGACACGATGTAGACCAGGGCCACCGCGCCGTGCGACTTCGCGTCGAGCGTGCCGAAGATGCCGACGGGCGCCATGGGGGCGATGAACAGCAGCCCGTAGACCACGAGGTCACGGAAGCCCAGACTGCGCCGCAGGCCGCCGTCCCGTGGCGCCCGCGACCCGCGCACCCCGCCTGTCGCGCCTTCTTCGCGCTGCGCACCCATGCGGCCAGTGTCGTCGGACCGGCGGTCTTTGGCCCGCCGGGCAGGCCAGGGGTGTCGGACCCCGGCCGTACCATGGACCGCATGACTGCAACGCCTGCCCGCCGTGTCCTGCTCGCAGCACCCCGTGGCTACTGCGCGGGTGTGGACCGCGCCGTGATCGCCGTCGAGAAGGCCCTGGAGCAGTACGGGTCGCCGATCTACGTGCGCCACGAGATCGTCCACAACAAGTACGTCGTGCAGACGCTGGAGAAGAAGGGCGCGATCTTCGTCGAGGAGACGGCGGAGGTCCCCGAGGGCTCGATCGTCATGTTCTCGGCGCACGGCGTGGCGCCGACCGTGCACGAGGAGGCGGCCGAGCGCAAGCTCGCCACCATCGACGCGACCTGCCCCCTGGTCACCAAGGTGCACAAGGAGGCCGTCCGCTTCGCCAAGGAGGACTACGACATCCTCCTGATCGGCCACGAGGGCCACGAGGAGGTCATCGGCACCTCCGGCGAGGCCCCCGACCACATCACGCTGGTCGACGGCCCCAAGGACGTGGCGAACGTGGAGGTCCGCGACGAGTCGAAGGTCGTCTGGCTCTCCCAGACCACCCTCTCGGTCGACGAGACCATGGAGACGGTGGACGCCCTCAAGCAGAAGTTCCCGCTGCTGGTCTCCCCGCCGAGCGACGACATCTGCTACGCCACGCAGAACCGCCAGATCGCGGTGAAGCAGATGGGCGAGGACGCGGACCTGGTCATCGTCGTCGGCTCCAAGAACTCCTCGAACTCGGTCCGCCTGGTCGAGGTCGCCCTCGGCGCGGGCGCGCGCGACGCCCACCTGGTGGACTTCGCCGACGAGATCGACGAGGCGTGGCTGGAGGGTGTCACCACGGTCGGCCTCACCTCCGGCGCCTCCGTCCCCGAGGTCCTGGTCGACGGCGTCCTGGAATGGCTCGCCCAGCGCGGCTTCGAGGACGTGGAGATCGTCAAGGCGGCCGAGGAGTCGATCACGTTCTCGCTGCCGAAGGAGCTGCGCCGCGATCTGCGTGCCGAGGCGGCGGAGCTGTCCGGGAATTAGCCCTGGTCAAGCGGTTCTGTGGGTGACTGTCAGTGCCCGCCCGTAACGTGGGGTCCATGAACGTGTTCGGAGTGGACATCGGCGGGTCCGGGATCAAGGGTGCTCCCGTGGACCTGGAGCGCGGCGACCTGACCCAGGAGCGGTTCAAGGTCCTCACCCCGCACCCCGCGACGCCGGAGGCGGTGGCGGAGGGCGTCGCGGAGGTGGTCGCCCAGTTCGGCTGGTCGGGCCCGGTCGGCGTCACCTTCCCAGGTGTCGTCACGGGCAACACGATCCGCACGGCGGCCAACGTCGACAAGGCCTGGATAGGCGTGGACGGCGCCCAACTGCTCACCGACCGCCTGGGCGGCCTGCCGGTGACGGTGATGAACGACGCGGACGCGGCGGGCGTGGCCGAGATGAGCTTCGGCGCGGGCCGGGGCCGCAAGGGCACGGTGATCCTGCTGACGTTCGGTACGGGCATCGGCAGCGCCCTCTTCCTCGACGGCCGCCTCGTGCCCAACACCGAGCTGGGCCACCTTGAGCTGCACGGCCACGACGCGGAGAAGCGCGCGTCGACCAAGGTCAAGGAGGACGAGGACCTCAGCTGGTCCCACTGGGCCCACCGCGTCCAGAAGTACCTGGCCCATGTGGAGATGCTGTTCTCGCCGGAGCTCTTCATCATCGGCGGTGGAGTGAGCCGCAAGGCGGAGAAGTTCCTGCCGCTGATCGAGGGGATCCGTGCGGAGATGGTCCCGGCGGAGCTGCAGAACAACGCGGGGATCGTGGGGGCGGCGATGACGGCGGCGCGGCGGTAGCCACGGGGGCGCGCCCGTGAGGGGCGCGCCCCGCTGGTGGCGGGCGGGGTGCGGCGGGCCGAGGGGTGACCGTATGGCCTGCTGCCCTGCCCTGCCCTGCCCCAGCGCCCGGAGACCCGTGGCGACCCTCAGCACCCCCTGGCGGTCCACGGCGTGCCCCGGACGGCGGCGGGAGCCGGGGAACGGCGGCGGCCACCCCGGGCGGTGAGGACTCCGAACGACAGCGGCGTGCCCCGGGGTGGTTCCTAGCGCCGGGGCCCGGGACCGGCGGGCCGGGCGGTCCGCCGCCCCATCAGCCGCAGCTTCCGTACGCTCGCGATCACACCCGCCACCAGCGTCCCGCCGTAGAGCCAGCCCGCGTGCAGGGCGAGGGCGGTGACCACGGCCATGGCCTGGCCGCCGATACCGCCGGAGCCGCCCGCGATGGGCACGATGCCGAAGGCGAAGGCGATCGGGACGCTGATGGGGGCGCTGACCAGGTCGGCCGGGCGCACCCAGAGCGCGGTGACGGCGCTCACCGGCAGGAACAGCACCCCGTACACGGCGGGCGAGCCGTCGAAGATCAGCCAGTCCAGACAGCCGACCAGGAACATCACGGCGGCGGAGAAGAGCCCGCCGCCGAGGCTGGTGAGGCGCGGCTGGGGGAGCCGGCGCAGGGCGAGCACGAATGGCGGGGCGGGCCGGGCCGCCACCTGGTAGACGGCCGCCGCCTCCCCGGCGGGGACGGGCGGTCCGAGCGGGGCCCGGCCGGGGGTACGGCCGGGCGCGCCCGTGCCCGCGGCCGGGCCGTCGGCGGTGCGTGCTCGTTGTCCGGGCTGCGGGGTGCGCGTCCTGTATTGCTCCACCGCACCAACGTAGGTCGCAAGAGGGGAGGAACGACCCGTGGGACACGCCCTTTGGGTGACCTTGGCGTTGCGTTCGACGCGAAACCGACCCTCGGGGCGGTAGGGAGGGGCCGGGCCGGGACCCGACGAGGGCCGTCGCCGACGGCACGGCGCGCCCGTAAACTGGTGAGTCGGCCCCCATCCGCGGGGGCGTCGGCCCCCGCCCCGGGGGCGGACGGACCATCACCCTCGTACCGGGAAGTCGCCAACGTGTCGCTCACGATCGGAATCGTCGGTCTGCCGAATGTCGGCAAGTCGACCCTGTTCAACGCCCTGACCAAGAACGACGTACTGGCGGCCAACTACCCGTTCGCCACCATCGAGCCGAACGTCGGCGTCGTGGGCGTCCCGGACGCCCGCCTCCACAAGCTCGCCGAGGTCTTCAGCTCGCAGCGCGTGCTCCCGGCGACGGTCGACTTCGTCGACATCGCCGGCATCGTGCGCGGCGCCAGCGAGGGCGAGGGCCTGGGCAACAAGTTCCTGGCCAACATCCGCGAGTCGGACGCGATCTGCCAGGTCATCCGCGCCTTCAAGGACGAGAACGTCGTCCACGTCGACGGCAAGGTGTCCCCGAAGGACGACATCGAGACGATCAACACCGAGCTGATCCTCGCCGACCTCCAGACCATCGAGAAGGTCCTGCCGCGCCTCCAGAAGGAGTCCCGGATCAAGAAGGACGTCGCCCCCAAGGTGGCGGCGGTCGAGGCGGCCAAGGAGATCCTGGAGAAGGGCGACACGCTCTTCTCGGCCGGGATCGTCCAGGGCTCGGAGAAGGCGGAGCTCCTCCACGACCTGCACCTCCTCACGGCGAAGCCGTTCCTCTACGTCTTCAACGTCGACGAGGACGAGCTCACCGACGACGCCTTCAAGGCCGAGCAGCGCGCCCTGGTGGCCCCCGCCGAGGCGATCTTCCTCAACGCCAAGCTGGAGCAGGACCTCGCCGAGCTCGACGAGGCGGACGCGCTGGAGCTGCTCCAGTCCGTCGGCGCCGAGGAGCCGGGCCTGGCCACGCTGGCCCGCGTCGGTTTCGCCACCCTCGGCCTCCAGACGTACCTGACGGCCGGCCCGAAGGAAGCGCGCGCCTGGACGATCAAGAAGGGCGCGACGGCCCCCGAGGCGGCCGGTGTCATCCACACCGACTTCCAGAAGGGCTTCATCAAGGCGGAGGTCATCTCCTTCCACGACCTCATCGAAACCGGCTCGGTCGCCGAGGCCCGCGCGAAGGGGAAGGCGCGGATGGAGGGCAAGGAGTATGTGATGCAGGACGGGGATGTGGTGGAGTTCCGCTTCAACGTCTGATCCTCCCCGCTACGCCGGAAGGGGGCCGCGCTCGTCGGGCGCGTGGCCCCCTTCCGTGTGTCACGCGGGCACGAGACTCGACGCCGAGCCCGCCAGCTCCCGTAGCTTCTCGCGCGTCTCGGGGTCGGTCGCGTAGACCACCGTCCCGATCATTCCCCGGGTCAGCAGGACTTTGTACGTGTTGCGGATCAGCCGGTTCACGTCCGCGTCCGGAGTCGACTTCTTGAAGACGGGGTCCTTGGAGGCTGTGCGGTCGGTGATCCAGCGGTCGCCGCGCCACACCAGGTCGGGGCCGATGATGACGCCGCTCCAGTCGTACTCGAAGCCCTGTGCCGTGTACACGCAGCCCACCTGTCCAAAACCGGCAGGGTCGGTCGCCCACAGCGCGGCCGGAGGGGCGCCGTCGACGGCGCGGTCACCGAAGACGTTCCAGGGCCGGGCCCATTCACCGACCACGACGTCGGCGGGGAGTGCCTGCCCGGGCGGCACTTTCTTCGTCCACTTCCAGCAGTAACCGGCTGACATACGCGCGCTGTACTTCCGCGTGCGGCGCTCGTCGAGGAAGGCCTCCATCTCCTGCGGACTGTCCGCCAGCAGGAGCTGCATCTTCCCGTCCGGCTCCCAGGTCACGGGGCCGCCCGGTTCGAGCCCCAACAGCCGCACCACCCACCGCAGATACGCGTCGCTGCCACCACACCGGAACTGGCTGTCCAAGGGCACCACCTGGCAGCGAATCCCCTTCTTCGCGGCTGCCGCCTCGATTTCCGCGACCGTGCCCATCTCGCCGGGCCGCACGACCTGATGCTCGTCCAGCAGGAACACCGGGACGCGCGCGGCGTCGATGAGCTCCTCGATCTGGGATTTGCCGGTGCGGTTCGACGCCGAGGTGTAGCGGTTGGCCGAGGTCTCGCGTATGCGGTGGGCCTCGTCGCAGATCAGGACGTCCAGTCCATTGCGCTCAGCGGTCATGAAGCTGTTGAAGTACTTGAAGAGCTCCTTCACCTCACGTTTCCGGGCGCCCGCGACCTTGCGCATGGTCGTCGTGAACGAACTGGAGCCCGTCGCGTGGAGCGCGGTGACGCCCTGCCGGTAGAGCTCGCCGAGGAGCGACAGCGCGATGACGCTCTTGCCGGTTCCGGGGCCGCCCGTCACGATCACGACTTCCTTGTGGTCGGCCCGCTTGGCGCGGCGAACGGCGTTCAGGACCTCTCGGTACGCGATCTGCTGCTCGTCCAGCAGCACGAACTGCTCGCGCTCGCGCACCTCCTGGGCGGCCACTGCCATGAGCTGCTTGGACGGGCCGATCTTCCCGCTCATGAGTTCGTCCGCGGCTCCGGCTCCGGACTCGGAACCCAGTCTCGTACGCAGGTAGTCGATGAACTCCCCGCGGCGTGCACCGATGAAAAGCCGTCCGTGCTGGTCCTGCTCGGCTTCGAAGAGCCCACTGACACCGAACTCGGTGGCGTTGTGCAGATACGCGGCGCCGCTGACACGTTCCGGGTGCGCGGCCAGTGTTCCGTTGAAGGAGATGAGGTACTCGCAGTAGCCGCGCACCTGGTTGACGGGGTTCAGTACCGCCCTCGTATACGCGTCGACGCGGCACAGCGACGGGTCGTCGTCGTCCGGTTCGGCGCTGCTCCACTGTTTCAGCTCCACCACGACGTACGACGGCACACCTGTCTTGGGGTGCACCCCGGCGAGCACGGCGTCGGCCCGCTTGCTGTTCAGCGGCAGCCCGTACTCCAGCAGCATCTCGACCTGTCCGAGCCCCGCGTCGTTGAGCGCGTTCGCCAGGACGGGAATGCTCCGCTCCCACGAGCGGACCTCGGACGAACCCGGCTTGTGGCCGTGCACGTGCACGAACTGCTCCGTCAGACGGAAGAAGAGAGCACCGGAGAGGCACTCGGCGGCGACCGCGGCGGCGGAGTCGCGGAACAGCAAGGAATGCCCCCAGGCAGCACGAAGGAACTCGTGCGGGTGGGGGCATGTCCTCGGTGACTCCGTCGGGCGGAGCGGAAGCCCGGCGGGCCGCAGCTACGACGGGATCAAGATTACCTGTGATGTCTGCGGTAGGCGGGGGGCAGCTGTGATCCCTCGGCAGTGAGCTGCGGCTGGGCGCCGTTGTAGTGCTGCATACCGATGGAAGCCGGGATCAGCCTGCGCAGTGCGTTCTGGGTCTGCGGGTCGCAGGCATAGACCACTGTGCCCACGACGCCGCGGGTGAGGAGTACGTGGTAGGCGTTGCGGATGCACCGGGTGACGGTGGTGTCGTCGACCTGACCACGGAAGGCGGGGTCGCGGGACGCGGTCCGGTCCACGGTGAACTCGCCGTCGCGGAAGACCAGGTCGGGGCCGATGATGACGCCGTTCCAGTCGTACTCGAAGGTCTGCGCCGTGTAGACGCAGCCAATCTGCCCGATGCCCCGGGGATCCGTCGACCAGAAGTCCGACCTCGGTGCGTTCGGCACGCTGTGCTGCGGCTTCACGTTCCATGGCTGACACCAGTCCTCGATGTGCACGTCGTCGACGAGCCGTCCTTCGTCCGGGTTGCTCCACGGCCAGCAGAAGCCCGCCGTGATGCGTGCCGTAGCTCCCTCGGCGGCACGTTCGCGGATGAACTGCCCCATCCGCCCAGGGGAGTCGACGACCGTGAGCGCCATCCGCCCGTCCGGCGTCCACACCACCGGATCCGAGACGTCCAGCCCCAACAACTGCTGGACCCAGCGCTGGTACCGCTTGCTGCCGCCGGCCCGGAACGTTCCTTCCAGGTCCGTCACCTCAACCAGACAACCGAGCTCCTCGGCCAGCCCTGCCAGGTAGCGAGCCGAGCCCACCTCGTCCGGGCGGATCGACTGGTGGTCGTCGAGCAGAAAGATCGGCACCTTGGCGGCCTTGATCAACTCGGTCGCCTGCGGCCGGCCGTCGTCCCGTAGCTCGGTCGGCATCCACTGGTGTGTCGAACTGCGCCGCAAGCGGTGTGCTTCGTCGCAGATGAGGACATCGAGACTGTCCGGTGGCGTGTCGGTGAAGCTGTTGAAGTACCGGTACAGCCGGTGGGCGGCGCTGCGCTTGGCCGACACCTGTCCGCGGCGTGCCGTGCTGAGCATGATCTCGCGCAGGGTCTCCGTGTACGCATGGGATCCGCTGGCCAGGACCGCTTCGCGACCCTTGAGCCCGAGCGCGCGCTGCAGCTCCAGAGCCACGGCGCTCTTGCCGCTGCCGGGGCCCCCGCGCAGGATGTACACGCGTTTGCGGTCTGGACCGGGGGCCGGGCTGTGGGCGGTGTCCGGGTCGTAGAAGAGCCCGACGTCGAGGCTGGTACGGGGAGCTGTCTTTTCCAGGTGACGGGTGATCCGGTCGACGGCGACGTACTGCTCGTCGAGGAGGGTGAGTCCGCCGCCTGTGACGGACCGTTGCCGCGCGACATCGGTGACCTTGAGCAAGGGGTCGCGGCGGTCCTGCTCAAGCGCGTATGCGGCCCGCTTCCCGGACGCGGCGGAGAACCGTGAGGTGAGGACTCGACGGAACCGGTCCAGGTCGTCAAGGGTGTAGAGGAAACCGTGGTCGCTCTCAGGCAGGTCGAACAGCGCCTCCACGTCCGCGTCCCGCGCGTTGTGCAGCAGAGCCACCCCCATCAACGATTCGTCGCTCTCCCTGAGATGGGGTAGGTAGCGCATCATGTACTCGCAGTAGCGCTGGACCTGGCGAACGGGGTGCAGCTTGTTCTTCCCATCGCCGAACCCGAGATCGACGGCGATCGGGCAACGGGGATCGACCGTGGCGTGCCGTACCTGCTTCAGCTCGACCGCGAGGTAGGAGTCGGTGCCCGTGCCGGGGTGCTGGCCGCACAGCACCAGGTCAACTGCGCAGTTGGTGTGGGGCAGCGCGAACTCGACCTGTATTTCCACCGCACCGAGACCGCAGTCCAGCAATGCCTCGACCACTACGGGGATGCTGTTGTTCCAGGAGGCGACATCGCCCTGGTCGGCAGCCCTCCCCCGGTCCTTGGAATGCTTGTCGATGAGCCGCTCGGTGAGCGGGAGGTACGCCGCTCCCGCCCGGGCAACGCTGAGTTGCCCGAATTCGGCTGCGGACAGTTGCAGGAGCACGAAGGTTCCCCAGGCACGAGATGACTCGTGCGGGTGGGGGCATGTCCTTCGTGACTCCCCCGGGGGAGAGCGGAAGCCCGTCGGGCCGCAATGACAGTCCGTAGATTAACGCGCGCCGCGGCGGGTGAGGGCGGGCCCCCGGGGGCCCGCCCGCCGCCAGGGCTCAACCGAGGCGGTGCACCACGGCCTGCGCCAGCGCCCACATCAGGTTCGAGCCGAAGCTCGCCGTGATGCCCACCAGGACGTCACGGACCCAGTTGCGGCGCTTGGGCGTGTACTCGACTGCAGCCATACGAATGCGTCCCCTTCGGTTGTGACCGGTGACGGTTGCCGGATGACTCCCGCCGGGAGCGCACCGAGGGTCCGCGTCACCGAACCGAAAGGCCTTCGTCTTCGCAGGCCGCGTCTTGCACATCCTCCGGGGAGGACACGCGGTGCGGAACAACGCTAGCTCACGAGTGGGCTTTCCTGCCAAGGAGTTGAGGCCGACGGGGCGCATCGAGCCGGTGCGCGGGACGGTGGTAGCAGGGCGTCGGCATCCACCGCGCCGGGCCACATCCTCAGCAGGACGGCGCGAGCATAGGCTCGAACCCGCCCCCGTCCTCGCCCGGGACATACGGCAGGAACCCGTCCGCCACCGTCCGGGCCGCTGTCGCCAGGAGACGGTCCAGGACCTCCGGCACCGTGGCCGGCGGGAGCCGTAGGGCAGTGAGGAGGCGGTCGCGGGTCGTGGGGGGAGTGCGATCGGTTCGATCACGTCGGTACGGGCGAGGTCGAACTCGCCGTCGCACTCCAGGTATGCGGCGGCCTCGGGATGCGCGGCGATCCTGCGGAGCAGGGCGTCGTCGGCGAGGGCCGTCGGGTTGAGGGTCGTGGCCAGCGCCGCGGTGAGTGGCTGCCCCGCCAGGACGTGGCGTACGGCCTCCAGCGGGACGTGGCGTTCGTAGCAGTCCTCGAAGTGTGCCCGCGCGGCCTCGGCGGAGCGGTCCGTCAGGAGCGGGAAGGGGAAGCCGGAGCCGTCCGGGTCGTCGCGGCCCGGGGGGAACTCGATCGCGGTGCCCGTGCGCCGGACGGCGAGCGCGCGCAGATGGGAGCGGAGCTCGGCCGGGTCGGGGAGGAGGGCGGCGATCTCGTGCACGGTGCTCATGTCTCATGAAAGCAGGCGGCACTGACAACGCCCGTGCCCCTGGTGAGCTTCTCGGGAGTGCCCCGGTTCACGCCGAACCACAGAGCCAGGACCAAGCCCGGCCGTGATCGAATTCCCCCGTGACCGAAACCGCGACCGTGACCCAGACCGCGACCGCCACCCCCTTCCCCCTCCCCCCGCACCCCCTCCGCATAGCCACTGCCCAGGCCCCTGTCGTCCCCGGTGACGTCCTCGCCAACGCGGGCACCGTCGCCCGGCTCGTCCGGGAGGGTGGGGCGGGTGGGGCGCGGGTCGTCGTGTTCGCCGAGAAGTTCCTCAGCGGGTACGAGCCCGAGCTCATCCGGGCCGAGCCGGAGCGGTGTGCCGTCGGCGGGGCCGGGGATCCTCGGCTCGGCGTGGTCGTGGACGCCTGTCGGGAGAGCGGGGTCGTCGCCGTCGTGGGAGCCGCCGTGTACGACGCCGGCGAGCTGTACGTCTCCGCCCTCGTCCTCGACGGGTCCGGCGTCCTCGCGCGCTACGACAAGCAGACGCTCTTCAAGTCCGAGCGTGCCGTCTACCGGCCCGGCTCCGGCGGTCTCACCCTCGACGTCGACGGGTGGCGGCTCGGTCTCGGGGTCTGTTACGACTCCGGCTTCCCCGAGCACGCGCGCGCGGCGGCGCTGGACGGCTGTCACGCGTACGTGGTGGGCGCCCTGTTCGGCGTCGGCAACGGGTACCACGAGTCGCGGGTCTGGTTCCCCGCGCGGGCCCTCGACAACACGGTGTACGCGGTGCTCGCCAACCACGTCGGACGTACGGGGGAGTGGGACACCTGCGGGAGCAGCGCCGTGTGGGGGCCGGACGGGCGCCTCGTCGCCGAGGCCGGCCCGCACGCCGAGGAGATCGTCTGGGCGGATCTGGACCCGGCGGCCCTGAACGCCGCCCGGGAGGCCGAGCCGATGCTCAAGGATCTGCGCCAGGACGCCGGGGCGCCGCCCCGGCGAACCGTACGCGCGGCAAGTGCGGCAGGCGCATCGAGCGCGGAAGGTGCATCGAGTGCACCAAGTGCGGCGACCCCGTAGCCCCGTACACCCCGCAACCCCTCACCCCTGCACCCCCTACCCCCCCACCCCCGTCTTCAGCCCCGCCCCGCACAACGGCACCACCGCATCCCCGCCCCGCAGTACCTCCGGCTCCGCGCCCACCGCCGCCCAGCACGCCACGCCGGTCGACTCCACGTACAGGCCGCGTCCCGCCAGGTCCCGTTGGGCCGCCGCGATCTGGTTCTCCGTCACCGTCAGGAACGTGCCGCCCGATTCGCGTACCGCTCGTAGGATCTGGCGGCCCCGGGGCGGGTGGGGGATCGCGATTCCCTCGGCGAGGGTGTCGGCCGCCGCCGTCTCAGGCGCCGGCTCGTCCGCGCCCGCCCGGAACGCCGCCGCCAGCGGTGACACCGCCTCCGCCTGGACCGCGATCAGGGCGGGGCGCTCGGCGATCAGGCCGTGCGCGTGCAGCTCGGCCGTGGCCAGGGCGGCGCCGAGCAGCAGGGTGCCGTTGCCGACCGGCACCACGATCGAGGCGGGGAGCCTGCCGCCCAGGTCCTCCCACAGCTCGTAGACGTACGTCTTGGTGCCGTGCAGGAAGTACGGGTTGAAGACGTGCGAGGCGTAGAACGTGCCGGGGGTGTCGGCCGCGGTCCGGGCGGCGCGGGCGGTGGCCTCCCGGTCGCCGGGGACGCGCTCGACCCGGGCCCCGTGCGCCGCGATCTGCTCGACCTTCTTCGGCGAGGTGGCCTCGGGCACGTACACCGTGCACGGCAGTCCGGCCCGTGCCATGTACGCGGCGACCGACGTCCCCGCGTTGCCGCTGCTGTCGGCGATCACGCGCTCCGGGGCCAGCCGCCGCGCCAGCTCGGCGAGCACGACCGCGCCCCGGTCCTTGAACGACAGCGTCGGCATCAGGAAGTCCAGCTTCGCCGAGACCCTGTCGTCCAGCGGCACCAGCGGCGTGCGGCCCTCGCCCAGTGTGACCGGCGGCGGGCCGTCGAGGGGCAGGGCCTCCGCGTACCGCCAGAGCGAGTTCACGCGCCCGGCCAGGGACTCCCGGCGTACGGCCCCGGCGGTGAAGTCCAGGTCCCACGGGCCTGCGCACGCCGGACAGCACCAGGGGGCGGCTGCCTCCACGGGGACCCGGGTGCCGTCCTGCGGGCAGCGGTACGCCGCCGTGGCGCCCGCTCCGAGGTGCTCGGCGGGCCCGGAGGGCGCGGGATGCCGTGTGTTCGTGTGTGTCATACAGCGACCCTAGAGCGTGCGCTGTGACAGGCCGTCAGGTCCGCCGGTCCGTGGGCCGCCGGGTGCCGCGGAAGCCCGTGGTCCGCCCCGCGGTCGCCCCTCCCCGCCCCCGCGTACGATTTCGCGCAGCAGTTCGTCTGACCTCGACGAGGAGCCCCCGCCCGTGGACATACCGCCGCCGCCCGCGCCCGAGCCGCCCGCGCAGCCGGGCCAGGGCCACGGCCCCGGCTGGCCACCGCCCCACCCCGGGACGCAGCAGCCCTGGTACCCGTATCCGCAGTCGTACCCGCAGCCGTTCCCGCAGCCCGCCGGGACCAGCGGTCTGGCCATTGCCTCGCTGGTCACCGGCATCCTTTGCTGTGTGCCGCCGCTCGGGCTCGTCCTGGGGGTGCTCGCCCTGGGGCGGATCCGGAAGAAGGGGCAGCGCGGCAAGGGCATGGCGATCGCCGGTGTCGTGCTGTCCTCGGTCAGTACGGTCCTCGCCGTCGTCCTGGTGGTGACGGGTGCGGCGAGCGCGTTCTGGGACGGGGTGCGCGACGGCATCGACGACGCCAGGAGCACCCGCAGCACCCAGGACCTGCGCAGGGGCGACTGCTTCAACGTCCCCGGCGGTGAGCTGGAGGCCGAGATCGTCCATGTGGTCGTCGTGCCGTGCGCCGAGCCGCACGACGGCGAGGTCTCCGGCTCCTTCACGGTGGAGGGCGCCACCTTCCCCGGCGAGAAGGCGGTCACCGCGCTCGCCGACCGCAGGTGCTGGTACGTCGAGCAGGAGTACGCGCTCGACAGCTGGGCGCTGCCGGTGGAGGCCGAGTCGTACTACTACACGCCCAGCAGCCGCGGCTGGCGGCTCGGCGACCGCACGGTCACCTGCTCCTTCGCCACCACCAGCGGCAAGCTCAAGGGCTCGGTGCGCAACGACGCCCGCCGGCTCGACGCCGACCAGGTGACCTATCTGCGCTCCGCCAACGCCTATGACCGGGTGCTGGCGGCCGGTCCCGACGAGGACCGGGTCGAGGACGATCTGCCCGCCTTCAAGGAGTGGGCCGGGCGGGTCTCGCAGGTGCTGGAGCAGGAGAGCGTACGGCTGCGCGGGCGGAGCTGGCCCGCCGCCGCGGAGGCGCGGGTGAGCGCCCGTACCAAGGAGATGGAGGCGGCGGGCAGGGAGTGGGCGAAGGCGGCCGTCTCGTCCGACGCCGCCGCCTTCTATGTGCACTCGGGCGCCGCGGACCGCGCCCTGCGCCAGGAGACGGAGATCGCCGCCCGCCGCGCGCTGCGCCTGGCCGCCACCCCGCCCGACACCGACTCCGGCGGCGCCGACGGCGGGACGGGCAGTGGGAGGGGCGGCGGGGGCACCGGCAGCGGCGGCACCGAGGACGGTCCGGACCCGGGCCCGGAGAATGAAACCGGAAGCGGCGGTTCCAAGTCGGTCTGAGAAGGGTCCGGGACGGGTAGCCCTACTCGCGGTATCCGCTGGGCACGGAGAGGGTCATCACTTCGGGTGAAAGTCTGGCCATGGCTTGCCGCGCACAACCCACGGTTGCCACGCTGTTGCAGTCTGTCAACCTGATGGGAGTGGCCAGTGACTTTCGGTGAGCAGCCGGCTTATCTGCGCGTAGCCAGCGATCTCCGGCAGAAGATCGTCAGTGGCTCACTGCCGCCGCATACCCGCCTGCCCTCACAGGCCCGTATCCGTGAGGAGTACGGCGTCTCCGACACGGTCGCCCTGGAGGCGCGCAAGGTCCTGATGGCCGAGGGCCTGGTCGAGGGCCGCTCCGGGTCGGGTACGTATGTGAAGGAGCGCCCCGTCCCGCGCCGGGTGGCCCGCTCCGGGTTCCGCCCGGCGAAGGGGGCCAGCCCGTTCCGCCAGGAGCAGGCCGAGGACGGCACCCGGGGCACCTGGGAGTCGAGCAGCGAGCAGGAGGCGGCGTCCGCCGAGATCGCCGAGCGGCTCGGCATCCGCCCCGGCGACCGCGTGATGCGCACCCGGTACGTGTACCGGGACGCGGGCGAGCAGATGATGCTCTCCACGTCCTGGGAGCCGCTCGCGGTGACCGGGCGCACCCCCGTGATGCTGCCCGAGGAGGGGCCGCTCGGCGGGTGCGGGGTGGTGGAGCGGATGGCGGCCATCGATGTGGTGGTGGACAACGTGGTGGAGGAGGTCGGCGCGCGCCCGGGGCTGGCGGAGGAGCTCATGGCGCTCGGCGGGGTCCCGGGCCATGTGGTGCTCGTCATCGAGCGCACGTACTACGCGTCGGGCCGCGCGGTGGAGACGGCCGACGTCGTCGTCCCCGCCGACCGCTACCGGATCGCCTACCACCTGCCGGTGAAGTGACGATCTGACGCCCGCCGGTGACGTGCTCCGCCGCCGGTGACGTGCCCCGCTGTCGGTGGCGGGCGGAGCGCCGGGGCGGGGCTGATTCGGCGTCAACTTCCCTGACGGGGGCGCACTCCACGGAGTGCGCCCCCGTCGCTCTCTTCCCCTGTGGCCGGATCCGTATCTCTTCGTAAAAACACGGATCCGCTGAGTGAAGGTCAGGCGTAGGCTCGGGCATATGCGGAATGCGGTTTCCTGGGGATCTTCACCGACCTGCACGCCGACAGCGGGAGGGGCGCGATGAACGACGGTGGCGTGGTGCTTTCCTGGCAGGTCATACGGCAGGACGACAACGGCAACCGCTACCGCGTCGGACGGTACGCCACCCGGGCCGAGGCCCAGAAGATCGTCGACAGCCTCGACGACCTGGGACATCACCGGCACTACTGGGTCGAGCGGGTCGCCCAGCCGGCGCAGTAGCGAGAGACCCGGCGTGGGGCGGCCGGGGAGGCGGGGCCCGGTCGCGGGCCGCCGGACCGGACCGGCCCCGGCGCGGGTTACGCTCCGGCGCATGGATGTTCGCGTGGTGGTCGCCGGAGCCGTTCTCGACCGGGGCAGGCTGCTCGCCGCGCGCCGCAGCGCCCCGCCCGAGCTGGCCGGACGCTGGGAGCTCCCCGGCGGCAAGGTGGAGCCGGGCGAGCGCCCCGAGGACGCCCTGGTGCGCGAGCTGCGCGAGGAACTGGGCGTGGAGGCCGAGCCGCTGGAGCGCATCGCGGGGGAGTGGCCGCTCAAACCCGGACTCGTCCTGCGGGTGTGGACCGCCCGGCTGGTCTCCGGCGAGCCCGAGCCGCTGGAGGACCACGACGAGCTGCGCTGGCTCGGCCCCGACGAGACCGACCAGGTCGACTGGCTGCCGCAGGACCGCCCGGCGGTGGCGGAGGCGGCGCGCCTGCTCGCGCGCGGCGCCGGGGCGGGGCGCGGGGCCGGGGCATAGGGCTGGGGCATAGGGCTGAGGCGCAGGACTGGGGGTAGTAGGGCTGCGGCGCAGGCGTAGGACTGCGGCGCAGGGCTGGGCACAGGGCTGGGGCGCAAGGCCGGGGCGCAGGGCCGGGGCGTCGGGGCGTACGGGCGCACGGAGTCGCCGAAACGCACTCCCTCCCCCTCGGCCCCTACGCCGTACGTGCCACCATGCGCCCCACCAGGGGATAGGTGGACCTACATATCGGGTATGTGGCTATTAATCCTTCCAAACCCCCCGAAGAGTCGGACGCGGGTGAGAGCGGCGTGATCGACACATCCGGCGGCTGCGCCGAGTGGACCTTTCCGGCGGAGGCCAACGCCGTGCGCACCGCGCGCCACGCCGTCCGGGACACTCTGCGCGGCTGGGAGCTGGATCCGCCCGTCTGCGATGTGGCGGTGCTGCTGGTCAGTGAACTCGTGACCAATTCCCTGCGGTACGCCTCGGGCCCCATCGGCGTCCGGATGGTCCGGCTGGACCCCGGCGCCCTGCTGGTGGAGGTCTCCGACCCACTGCCCGAGGAGCCCGTCGAGCGGGACGCAGGACCGGACGACGAGGGGGGCCGCGGCCTTCAGCTGGTGGCATGTTCCGCACGGCGCTGGGGGACCAGGCGCGGCAGGACGGGCAAGACCGTGTGGTTCGAGCTGGCCCTGCCGGGTTAGAAGGAGGGAGGGACGAACGATCACCCCCGTCCGGGCGGCGTGCCCGGAATGCGGCCGGAAAAGAACGAGACCGGGATGTGATCGTGAACGCCGTGTCGGTGGCGGCCGTAGTACTGAATACTGCGGTCAAGGCCGGTCCGGTGCGGTGAGCTGGAGGGGACGGTCGCGTGAGCGAGATACCTGGGACGGCGGGCGGCGTCGTGTGGCAGAGCAGTCCGCCTGGCTCGATCTATGACTACATCAGGGTCGCCTCGTTCTCGATCGGGCCCGACGGGCTGGTCGAGCAGTGGAGCCGGCGGGCCGAGGAGCAGTTCGGGCTGTCCGCCCGCGAGGTCGTGGGACTCGACCCGGTCGACGCCTTCATGCCGCCAGAGCTGCGCTCCCAGGGCCACCGCCGGGTCGCCGAGATCCTGGACGGGCGCGAGTGGACCGGGCTGGTCCCCTTCCGTACGCCCGAGGGGCAGGGGCGGCACGGGCTCGCCGAGCTGTATGTGATGCCCAGTGAGACGGCGGCCGGGGAGCGCGGCGCGCTCTGTATCGTCGTCGACGTCCGGGCGCTGCGCGGGATAGAGACCGACCTCGCCGCCTCGCAGGCCATTTTCGGTCAATCTCCCTTCGGTTTCCTGCTGTTCGACACGGACCTCACCGT
This sequence comes from Streptomyces sp. NPDC031670, assembly GCF_055580545.1. Classification (NCBI taxonomy): domain Bacteria; kingdom Bacillati; phylum Actinomycetota; class Actinomycetes; order Kitasatosporales; family Streptomycetaceae; genus Streptomyces; species Streptomyces sp. NPDC031670. The sequence continues at coordinate 140,857 of NZ_JBVILC010000017.1, forward strand.
CCTGCGGGCCAACCGGCGCTTTGCCACCGTCTTCGGCGGCGAACCGGACGAACACCGCGGCCGGACCGTCCACGACTATCTGGGCCGCGCCGAGGCCGACCGGATGGCCGCCGCGCTGCGGCGCGTCCTCGACACCGGCGAGGCCGTCACCGACCTCCAGCTCGTCGGCACCGCCCCCGGCGACCCCGCCCGCCGGCACTGGTCGATCAACCTCTACCGGGTGCACAGCGGCACCGGCCGGCCCATCGGCGTCGCCAGCCTCGGCATCGACGTGACCCGCCGCCACAACGCCGCCCGCGAGGCCGCCGACGCCCGCCGCAACCTCGCCCTCCTCAACGAGGCGGGCAACCGCATCGGCAACTCCCTCGACCTGGAGACCACCGCCCGCGAACTCCTCGACGTCTCCGTCCCCGGCTTCTGCGACCTGGCCTCCGTCGACCTCTACCAGGCGTTGCTGGCCGGGGACGACGCCATCCAGAACCGCGTCGACGGCAAGGCCGAGCTGCGCCGGGTCGCCTTCGCGAGCGCCGTCTCCGACGCGCCGCCCACCCTCACCGGCGGCACCCCCCAGCCCTCGTCGGTCTCCGTCGGGGACGTCCACCGCTACCCGTTCCACTCGCCCTGCGCCGCCGCCCTGCGCACCGGTCGGCTGCGTGCCGTACCGGGCGACGAGGGGAGCCTGGTGCACACCACGCTCGCCGTCCCGATGGTCGCCCACGACACCGTCGTGGGCCTGGTCCAGTTCTCCCGCGCCAAGGGCAGCGAGCCCTTCGGCGAACGCGACCGCGCCCTCGCCACCGAACTCGCCTCCCGCGCCGCCGTCTGCATCGACAACGCCCGCCTGTACCGGAGGGAGCACGAACGCGCGCTGATACTCCAGCGCTCCCTCCTCCCGCCCGGCGACCCCGAGGCCGCCGGGCTGGACATCGCCTGCCGCTATCTGCCGGGCAACGCCGCCACCGAGGTGGGCGGCGACTGGTTCGACGTCATCGAACTGCCCGGCCACCGCACCGCGCTGGTCGTCGGCGACGTGATGGGCCGCGGTCTGCGGGCCGCCGTCGCCATGGGTGAACTGCGCACCGCCGTACGGACCCTGGCCATGCTCGACCTGGAGCCCGCCGAAGTGCTCTCGCACCTCGACGAGATCGCCCGGGGCCTGGGCGACCCCGGCGGCCCCGACCGCACGGGGGCCGGCAACCGGCGCGGTCGCCCCGGCTCCCGCTCCGCCCACAAGTCCCGCGAGGCCGACCTCTCCGAGGTCTACCTGGCGACCTGTGTGTACGCGGTGTACGACCCGGTGACGCGGCGCTGCTCCATCGCCAACGCGGGCCATCTGCCGCCGGTCCTGGTCGAGCCGGGCGAGCCCGCCCTGTTCCTGGACATGCCGCCCGGGCTGCCGCTGGGCGTGGGCGGCGAGCCCTTCGAGGAGATCGAGGTCGACCTTCCCGAGGGCACCCTCCTCGCGCTCTACACCGACGGCCTCGTGGAGTCCCGCGACCACCCCCTGGACGAGGGCCTGCGGGCCTTCCGCAAGGCCATCAGCGACCCGGTCGCGGGCCTGGAGGACGTCTGCGACCAGGTCCTCAACACCCTCGACACCCGCCATGGCGAGGACGACATCGCCCTGCTCATGGCCCGTATCCAGGGCCTGCCCACGGACGCCGTCGGCGACTGGCGGCTGCCGCGCTCACCGCGCTCGGTCGGCCGCGCCCGCGAGCTCGCCCGCACCCAGCTGCTCGCCTGGGACCTCGACGACCTCGTCGACACCACCGAGCTGCTGGTCAGCGAACTCGTCACCAACGCCCTGCGGTACGGCGAGGGCGAGGTGCGGCTGCGGCTGCTGCGGGACCGCACGCTCGTCTGCGAGGTGTGGGACGCGGGTCTGGTCCAGCCCAGACGGCGGCGGGCCCGGGACACCGACGAGGGCGGCCGGGGGCTCCAGCTCGTCGGCCTGCTGAGCGCGGCGTGGGGCTCGCGCCGCACCCCGCGCGGCAAGACGGTCTGGTTCGAACTCGCGCTCCCCGACGGCGATTCCACCCCGGCCGCCGAGCTCACGGAGGAACAACTGCTCAGCATGTACTGACCCGGGGTCCCACGGCGGCCAGGTCACGGGCCCCCGGCGGCCCGGGGCCCCGGCCCCGGGCGGGCCGTCCGGGCGCGACGCCTGTCCGGCCCTACGTCGTTGCCTTCAGCGCCGCCAACCGCGCCTCCACCTCGGCCGTCTCGCCCGGCGCGTCCAACTGCTCGAACTGGGCGTCCAGCGACGAGGCGGCGAGCCGCCCCCCGCCCCGCGCCCGTGCCTCCTCGCGCCGCAGCTTGTCCTCGAAGCGGTGTATCTCGTACGCCGGGTCGAGCAGGTCGACGCTGCCCAGCCCGTCCGGCGCCCGGTCCGGGCCGCCCGCCGAGGCGGTCCCGGCCGCCAACTCGGCCTCCTCCGCCAGCAGGACGTCCAGCTGGGACTTCATCCGGACCAGCCCCGACCTGAGCCTGTCCACCACTTCCTTCTGCGCGGCGATCACCGGATCCGCCGCCCGCGCCTCGTTCTCCGACCGCACCTGTCTGCCCAGCGCCACCTTGGCGAGGTGGTCGAACCGGTCGGCCTCCTTCGCCGCCCCGCCCGCGCGCAGCCCGTCGGCCTTCCTGCTGGCGGCGACCGCCTGGCCGCCCCACTCCCTGGCGGCGGCCAGGTCCTCGCCCCGGTCGGCCTCCAGAAGCCGCAGCTCGCGCAGCGCCGAGGCGGCGGCCCGCTCCGCCTCCGCGATATTGCCCGTGTACTCCCGTATCAGCTCGTCCAGCATCTTCCGCGGGTCCTCGGCCTGGTCGAGGAGCGCGTTGACGTTTGCCTTCGCCAGCCGGCCGACCCGGCCCAGTACCGACTGCCTGTCGCTCATGGCTCTTCTCCTTGCCCCGAAGGGTCCCCGTGCTCCGGGCGCTCCGGAGACTTCCCGGTCCCCCCGGAGTTCCCCGGCCCGTCCTCCTCGACGGTCGCGTCCGCGTCCGCGAGGGCGAGTGCCCGCCGCGCCAGGGCGCCCGCCCGCAGTACCTCCGCGAGGGCGCCCCGTACGTCCGGTACGGCCGTTCCGGCGGCCCGGTCCAGGTGGCGGCGGGCCTCCGCGAGCCGGGTGCGGGCCGCGGCGCCGACCGCGTCCCGGTGGGCGGCCACGCGGTCGTCGGCCGCCGCGACGGCCGAGCGGGCCGTGAACGCCGCCCGGTCCAGGAGCGCGCGGGCGTGCTCCACGCCGCCCTCGCGCTCCCGTACGCCCAGGGCGGTCAGGGCCTCGCCGAGGGCCGCGTCCGCCTCGGTGACCCGGCGCAGCGCGTCGAGCGGGTCGTACGGGCCGGCCGCGCGCGCCCGTCCCACGCCGATGAGCACCGCCTCGGCCCGGGCGATACGTTCCGGCAGGGCGGCGGGGGCGGGGTGCCCGGCCGTGGCGCCCGGGCCGCGGGCCGCCGCCACCTCCGCCCGCACCCCGGCGAGGGCCGCCGGCAACCGCTGCTCGGCCTCCGCGAGTTCGGCGGCGCGCCGGTCGACCCCGTCCACCAGCGCGGTCACCAGGGCGACGGCGCTCTCGGCGGCGCGCACCTGCGCCGCGGCCTCGCCCCGGTCCTCCTTGTCGAGCGCCTGGCGGGCCGCGTTGAGGGCGGCCGTGGCCGCGACCAGGTGCTCCTTGGCCTCCTCGACATGGTGCGCGACGGGCGCGGTCGCGCCGCGCGCGTAGCGCATGTGCAGCGCGGTCAGGGCCGAGTCCGCCGCGGCGGTGCGCCCGGTGAGCGTACGGAAAGCCGTCTCGACGCCTTCGAGCGCCGGTGCGGGGTCCCGCTCCAGGGCGCGCAGCGCGTCGAAGGCCTCCGCCTCGGCGTCCAGGCGGCGGCCCGCCGCCGCGCACCTGGCGACGATCTCCCGCAGCATCCGGCGCCGCGCCGCGCCGCCCTCCTCGGGCCGCTCCGGCTCGTCGGGCGGGGCCGGCCCCGCCGGAAGCGCGAGTCCCTGCGGCGGCGGGTCGTCGTCGAGCTGCTGGCGCAGCCGGAAGGCGGTGGCCAGTTCGGACCGGGCGTACGCGAGAGCCCCGGTGAAGGGCCGCGTCGCCGCCTCCCCCAACTGCGCGACCGCAAAACCCCGTTCCTCGTCACTCGTTCGTATGGCGTCGTCGGTGGCGACCAGGGTCCGGTCCGTCTCGGCCTCCAGGGCGGCCAGGTCCGGCGGGGCCGTGTCCGGCTCCCACTCGCGCGCGCCCGCGCCCTGGGTGCTCGCGGGTGTCGTCCGGGTGGCGGCCCGCCGCTTCCTGCTGGCGTACGCGTACACGGCGACCGCGCCCGCCGCGGCGAGGACGGCGACGGGCAGGACGTAGTCACCGGCCGCCACGGAACCGTCGCGGCGGCCGGGCCCGGCCAGGGCGGTGTCCAGCCCCTCGGCGGCGCCCACCGCGGCCCCGGCCCAGTCACCGCGCCGCAGGGGCGGCTCCACCGACTCGCGGGCCACCTCGCCGAGCACCTGGTCGCTGAGCCGGAAGTCCTGGTCGACCGAGTACGCGTACTGACGTGTGCCGGTGGCGACGGCCAGCAGGACGTCGTCGCGGCCGAGCCCGTTCAGCTGCGCGGTGGTGTCGGCCCAGTTCTGCGAGGTGCGGCCGGAGAAGTCGTCCACGTACACCGCGAAGAGCCGGACCGAGCGGTCCTCGTGGAGGCGGTCGAGCGCGGCGGCCACCTCGGGCGCGCGGGCGCCCAGCACGTGCGCGCGATCGGTGATCCACCCGCTCGCGGCGAGCGGCACCGGGTCCTGCGCCCGCGCGGAGCCCGCGGCGGGCAGCGCCGCCCAGCACGTGGCGATCAGCACGGCCACCAGGGCCCGGACGGCCCGGACGGCTGAGCGGGGTCCGGTGCGACTGACACGCGGCGTCACATTTGTGAGCGTATGGCGGTATCCGGCGCTCCGCGACCGGGAGGGAGGAGCCGGGACCCGCCGATCCGCGGACCGCTCGTTGGGCAGCGCGCCACCGGGAGGTCATACTTCCACGGCACACTGACAGTCAGGGGTACTCGTGCGGACAGCAATATCGGCCGGAGTCGACGGTCTGCGCCGGTGGTCGCGGCGCCCGGCACGGACGTGGGTGCGGCGTGCCGCGCTGGCGGCCGTGCTCCTCGTGATGGCGCCCATGGTGGTCGGCGCGGTGGCACTGCGCAGCAGCTACGCGGGCGACCCGGGCGACGGCACCAGATCGCGCGGGCGCGACGCCATCTGGCTGGGCCACGCCTGGGTCGACGGCCGCAAGGGCGAGAGCGATCTGGACGCCTTCGCCGCGCGCGTACGGGAGACGGGGATACACGACCTGTACGTCCACGCCGGACCCCTGGAGCACGACGGGACGCTGCGCTCGGACCGCTACCCCAAGGCGCGCTGGCTCGTCGACGGGATGCACCGCAGGCTGCCCGGTGTGCGGGTGCAGGCGTGGCTCGGCGACAAGCTCGCCACCGAGGGCCCCACGGGCCTGCGCCTGGAGCGGGCGGCGACCCGTACCGCGATGGTGGACTCGGCGCGCCACGCCCTGGCGGACGGCGGCTTCGACGGCGTCCACTTCGACCTGGAGCCGATGCCCTCGGGCAACCGCCGGTTCCTCGAACTGCTCGACGCGGTGCGCCCCGTCACGCGCGCGCACCACGCGACGCTGTCGGTCGCCGCGCACCAGATCGACCCGGTGCCCCGGCTGCACTCCGCCGCCGGCAAGATCGCCGGGCACCCGAAGTGGTGGTCGCAGGCGTACTTCGGGCAGGTGGCCAAGCGGGTCGACCAGATCGCGGTGATGTCGTACGACACCTCGATGCCGCTGGAGAGCCTGTACGGCGGCTATGTCGCCCAGCAGGCCTCGCTGGCCCTGGAGGTGACGCCCAAGGACACCGACCTGCTGATGGGGCTGCCGTTCTTCCAGACGGAGACCATGGGCCACCACGCCTCCGCCGAGACGGTCAAGGCGGCGGTGCGCGGGGTGCGGCTGGGCCTGGGCCGCACCGACCGGCACCGCGAGCACTTCGGGGTGGCGCTCTACGTCGACTTCACCGCGCGCGACCGTGACTGGGCCGCGTACGACAAGGGCTGGAACTGAGCGGACGCGGTACGGCGGCGGGGGGGGGGGGGGGGGGGGGGGGGGGGGGGGGGGGGGGGGGGGGGGGGGGGGGGGGGGGGGGGGGGGGGGGGGGGGGGGGGGGGGGGGGGG
>NZ_JBVILC010000018.1:0-84942 GCF_055580545.1 Streptomyces sp. NPDC031670
GGGAACGACGCGACGACATCCACGAAGCCTTCCTCGGCCTCGCCGTCTGCCTCATCACCCACCGCCACGTCCAACGCCTTTGTTAGGGCCAGTTAGGCCTGATCACCGAGACAGTGCGTCGCGCACGGCCTCGTCGGTACGCGCCACCACCCCTGTGCTGTCGTCCGCCGTGATGACCGGCCGTTGGATCAGTTTCGGGTGCCCGGCGAGGGCCTTGATGCACGACTCACGCGAACCGGCCTCCCACGCCCACTTCTTGAGCCCGAGCTCCTTGGCGACGGCCTCCTGAGTGCGTGTGATGTCCCACGGTTCGAGCCCGAGCCGGTCGAGTACGTCCTTGGTCTCGCCCTCGCTCGGCACGTCCTCCACATGGCAGCGGACCCTAATCGTTTCCGCCGCGGACTCCTACGGGCTTTCTACCTCTCCTCATCAGCCAGCCTCAGAACCTGCTGGCGTGGGTGTTGGGAAGGGTCGGCAGCTATGAGGCACATCCTGCAGGCCGTCTATCGCGACGACGCCCCGCCCGGTCTGCGGAAGTAAAGGTCGATGCAGGTCCTGCGGCAGGTCTGGGTCCAGCGGTACTGGCACGACAAGTTGGACCAATTGCGGTGGCGGGCAGCGAAGTCGACGCGTGACCGTGCCAACCAACCAGGGCGACCGAGCAGAGGAACACCGGCAAGTCCTCATCCGACGGCCGGCCGGATCCTGCATCGGCACGGGTGCCGAGGTCGACGATGGAGATCGTCACCCCGCATGATCCCGACGCCCGCTACAGCCAGAAGGTCACTGTGGCCGGCCAGCGCGACTGGATCGGCTACCGGGACCACCAGACAGAAACCTGTGACGAGACCAGCCCCGGCGACCACACACGGTGACACCAGATCGATCAGGAAGAGCACGGGGAGAACTCCGGTCGGCCGGGCTCTACATCATCCCTACCCGACGCCCCTGTCGAGCAGACCCAGGGCTGAGTACAGCGAGACGGAGAGGGTCATCCATACGACGAATGCCCCACCACCGCAGAGCACGGCACGTGGCACGCTTCCGTCCGCTGCCCAAGACAGCACACCAGCGATGACTGCGACTAGCAGGGACAGGACAGTTGCCAGGGCGACGAGCAGGAGGCGCGTCAAAGGTCCGGAACTCAACGGCCGACATCCTTCTGTGAGGGTGGCCGTTCCGAGACATGCCGTCTCAGCCCGACCACCGAAGCACGATGGTTGGCTGAGACGGTGTAACCCCTGGAAAGCAGCGGACCGTTATGGGTCCACGCAGCCGCGAGGTCACGCCCTCAATCAGTTCTCGAATGATAAGCGACTCCGAAAGAGCACGCCAGAGTGTGGCCATAAAGCGAGAGTCTTCGGCCATGGCTCAGGGTGACCAGCGGGGTGATCCTGGCAGGAATAAGCGACGCCTCAACATGCGCGCCCACCAGTCCCAAGGCCGGGAAGGTCACGCCACCGGGGCTAGGGTCGGTTGGCCGCCGTGGCAGGTGCGGGCTGTCTGGCGTTAACGGATGGGGCGGCGACCGGAGCGCCGGGACCAGCGCACCGCGATGAAGGCCACAGCGGACACGAAGACCACGATGGCGATAATCAACAGGTAGAACAGCCCCTTCACCACCACGCCGACAATTCCCAGCACGACCGCGACCAGCACGAGAAACAGGAACAGAGCCATGACACGAACACCTCCTTCGGGATGAGCACGCGACGGTCACCGGCGCGCGAGTTGCCTCTCGCCGCCCGCGCCCGGCTGGTAGGCCAGGTCGTAGTGCTGGAAGATCGCCTCTTCTGCCTCGGCGGGCAGGATGTCATCCATGCCGATCGTAGGCGCCTTCTTGACCAGCGACTTGTCGTAGGAGACCTTGACGTAGTCCGGTCCCAGGATCGCCTCGTCGAGAGGCACGAAAGCCAGCTGGTGACGCGTGGGGAGCCCAATGCGGACCGTGGCCATGGCCGGTTCGTCAGTGCGGGTGTCCACATAGACCGCTTCGAGCACACCGATCTTGCGGCCCTTCGGATCAACGACGCTGCGGTTGCGCCACTCACGGATGTCGGCTGCGTGGATCATGGTCTGTCCGCCTCACTCTGCTGTGTCGTCTCGGTGCGGTCAGCGCAGCCTCTCACTGCGCGAAGTTTGGCCAGTTCGGCGTTGAGCTGAGCTCCAGCGAGGAGGGCCAGGTTGGACAGCCACAGCCACACCAGAAAGACGATGATCCCAGCGAGCGACCCGTACAGCCGGTTGTACGTGCCGACGTGCGAGACGTAGAGGGCGAAGCCGGCGGAGGCGACGAGCCACAGGGCCACGGCCAGAGCGTCTCCCACAAGCCTCTGTCGCACCCCGCGTGTCCCGGGTGGGCCCGAGCGGAACAGCACCAGCACCATGATGGCGACCAGGCACAGCAGAAACGGCCACTTCAGCTCGTTCCATGCGGTGCCGGCCATGCTGCCCATGCCGACAAGCCGGCCGACGGTGTGGGCCGCTTCGCCGGTCAGAATGAGCACCAGGGCACTGGAAACCAGGAGCATCAGCAGCACCAGGGCGGTCATCACCAGCCGTGGCGCCGTCGTCCACGCCGGGCGCAGGTCCTCAACACCGTGCATGACGTGAAGGGCCCGGCGGAAGACCCCCAGATAGCTGGTGGCGGACCACAGGGCGCCGATCATGCCGAAGACGGCCAGCGTCCAAGCAGCTGTGTGCTGCTCCGCCATGCCCTGCAACGTGCTCTGCATGACGGGGCGGGACTCAGCCGGCACGACAGCGATCACGTTACTGATCAGGCTGTCGGTGGTCGAAGCGCCGACGATTCCCAACAGTGAGACCGTGACAAGGAGCGTCGGGAAGAGCGCAAGCACCGCGTAATAGGTGAGGGCAGCAGCGACGTCGGTCACGTTGTCGTTCCACACCGAGGCAGGGGTCCGGCGCAGAGCGGTACCGATGTGCTGCCAGCCCGGCAGGTCGCGCGCGTACGTCGGGGGCGGCAAGGGCGGGGCGGCTGCCCGGGATGGCTGCAAGTAGCGTGCCGGGGGCTCTGTTTCCGAGCGGGGCAGCGGTGCGCGGTCGGCGCCGCCCGGCTCGAACGCAGGCGTTGGCGAGCTGCTCATCAGGCGGGCGCCTTCCCCTCGTGCCGTATGCCGTCGTCCGGCTCCTGTTGGCAGGGTTCCCCGGCGAGCCATTCATACGTCACGCCGGCCGTCACGCCCCTCTCACCGATGCGCGATCTGCCTGGAGATACCGGTATACCCGCATCTGTCCGTGCCGCAGAACTTATCCGCTACTCCCCCGAACAGCCAACTCCCTCACTCTTCAGGGCTTCAAGATCAACAACTGGCGGCTTTGGAGCTTTTCGCGGCGGAACCCCATGGAAGCGGCCCCGCGCTCGCCGTCGTGCCCGCGCCCCGCCCCGCCCCGCCCCGCCCCGCCCCGAGCAGCTGGTGAGGATCGGATACGCCCGCACCTCGACCGGCCGCCAGGAGCTGGCGAGCGAGCTCGAAGCCCGCCACCGCGCCCAGTGCCACAAGGTCTTCAAGGAACAGATCAGCACCCGCGTCAAGGTCCGGCCTGTGCTGGAGAAGACGCTCGCACTGGCCCATCAGTTCAAGGAGGCCGACCCCGAGACGCCGGTGATCCTCACCGTGCACGAGCTGAAGCGTCTGGCCAGGAACGCGGCCGAGCTGATGACGCTGTCCGCCGAGCTCCAGGCCGGCGGCATCCGGCTCGGACTCCTCATCGGCCCGCTCACCGGGGCTTACGACCCCGACGGCATGGGCGCCATGTTCTTCGCCGCCATGTTCTTCGCCGTCCTTGCGGTCGCCGGGCAGATCGAGCACAACTACGTCCGGGAGAAGACCCTCGAAGCCCAGGTCATCGTCGCGTCCAAGGGGGACCATGGCGGACGGCCCAAGGTCATCAACGACGACGTGCTCACCTTTGCCGTCACGCTCAGGGACAACGGCGTCCCCGTCCCCGAGATCGCCAAGAAGCTCACCATCAAGACTGGCAAGAACGCGGGCAAGTCCCCCTCGGTCGCCTCGCTGCACCGGGCCCTCGCGGAAGCCGAAGCCGCCGCGGTGGACGTCGGCGTGCCGCTGCGGCCGAAGCCCGTCCGCATCCGCCGGCCCGAGGGCCCGCTCACCGCCGAGGAGAGCTACCGGCGCGACCGGCTCCAGTCCCAGGCCCCACCCGAACACCGAGATGCGGTAGGTCCCCGCCTGGCTCGGGGCTCACCTCGGCTGCCTACGGCAGCAAGCGTCGACTCACACGACCGCCGACGTTGTCGCGGCGGTGAGCCAGCCGGTCGACGTCGTACTCAACCTCGCGCCGGTCGAACCGGCACAGTTGGCCGCGTTCCTCGGTCCTATCCGGCCCGGTGGTGTCCTGGTGAACACCACCGTGTGGATGCCCGCGCCCACCGACGAGGAGCGCGGGGTACGCGGCATCGACTTGTTCGTGCGCAGCGGCGCGGAGCAGTTGTCGCACTTGGTGGAGCTGGTCGAAGGCGGCGAGCTGCGTGTCGAGGTTTCCCGGCGGGTGCCGCTGGCCGAGTTGCCGGCCCTGCACGCCGACGCTGCCGCGGCCGTACTGCCCAGCGGCAAGGTCGTCGTCACGCCCGGCGTCTGACGCCCTCCTGACTGAGCTGTGAAGGAGACGACCACGATGATTCCCGTCGACGATCCGTGGTGCTCTCTGAGAGTGGCGAACCCTGACAACCGCGGCACGACGTACATCTCACTGGTGGGCAACACCTACGGCATGCTGGTCACCGGCGAGCAGACCGACGGCCAATATTGCTTGATCGACATGCACGTCCCCGACGGTGGCGGCCCGCCGCGGCACCGGCACGACTTCGAGGAGATGTTCACCATCGTCGAGGGCGAGATCGAGTTCACCTTCCGCGGCGAAAAGCACACCGTGCAGGCCGGGTCCACGATCGACATCCCGGCCAACGCACCGCACAACTTCCGCAACGCATCGGGCGCGCCGGCCCGCATGCTGTGCATGTGCACCCCCGCCGGCCAGGACGAGTACTTCACGCGCATCGGTGACGTCGGGCAGCCAGGGCCATGGCGATCTCGATGTCGTAGGACATGCAGGGCACCGTCGAGGCCTCGTGCCACGGGGTCGTGGTGTCGGTGAGCTTGTGGGCCACAGCTGTCTGCCGGGGACGGGGGTTTTCGTTGCGCCCAGAGGTGCAGGGCTGGACTGCGGGTCTGGACGGTCTGCCCACTCAGGTCAGCGCCGAGCCGGTCAGGAGAAGACCCTAGTGCGGCGCGAGGATCACGAGAGCGACGACCACCACGACGACCACGGCTACGGGTACGACGACGAGGCCGACCACGGTGGGAGTCAGCCGGTCCCGGAACTGCTTCGGGGGCCGGACCCGTGCGGTCTGGTCCGTGCTCAGCTCCCACCAGTTGACGACCCGCTGGAACTGCTCGTCGAAGTCGGGGGCGGGATGCATGTCGCTGCGGTAGAGCCCGGGCAGCGAACGACGCCGCCCGCCCTCCAGGAATATCCGGACCGCGTACCACGACGAGCCCTGGCCCTTGGTCTCGCGCACGTCGATCCACCGGATCTCGTGCCAGGGGTAGGTGCGGCCATGCCCAAGGCCCCAACAGATGGTTATTCCGTCGGCCCCGACCCTGCTCCAGCTCCGGGACGACAGGAGAAGAAGCGGGGCCAGGAGGGCGATGCTTCCGCCCGTCAGCCAGAAAAAGCCCACCGCGCCGAGCTTGAGGAACGCAACGGACCCCTCGGCGACCAGGATGACAAGTGCCAGGACCACGTACAGCGTTGCCGGACGATTCCGGTCCACCGCCCGGTAGTTCAGTTCGATCACACCCGGCACCCTACGCTTCCGGCCTCGGCCGCGAAACGCCGGGCGAACGCATCACTGGCAACCCGTCAGGACTACTGAACTTGAACTCGTGATGTCGGTCGGCTCGTGGTGACGCGTCAGGGTCCGAGACCGCCGGCTGTTACCGGCTCGGGTTCAGGACGATGGCTTTAGCCAGCGCCCGCCACGGCGAGACTTACCTCGACGTCATCGCCTTCCGTTCGCCTCCAGCCTCAGGCCTGACGTAGCGGGAGGGTCAAGCCGTCGGCACCGCCCTCGTCGAGGACGCCCCCGTAGAGGGCGTATTGCCGACCGGAGCCGGCAGTCCTGGCGGCTTCATAAGCGCGGGCGTCGTCCCATTCGGTGACGAGTATCGTCTGCTCGCCGTCCCGTGTGCGGTGGACGTACGTCGCGAGCAGCCCGGGCGGGGGCATGCTGGCTGTTCGCACCGCCGTGTCGTTCCCCTCGTATGCCGCCGCCGTGCTCACCACGAGCAGACCGGCGGGCGGTGTTGCGTCGTGCACCAAGCTGTCGGCGAGACGAGTGCGGGTGAGTCCGGGGCGCTCGATGCCTGGTACGAGCGTGTCGACACGGCTGACGAGCTGGGCGCGATGCGCTCGGGCCCAACCCAGGTGGGCCTCGTCGCTGGTCCACTGGGCGTAGAAGAGAAGCCCGGAGCCGTCGGTGGCGAGGAAGATGTGCTGTGCCAGGCGCCCTGGGGGCGCGGGGGCCGATGCCCACTCCCCCAGCATGGTGTCGGCGGCGGTGCGAGAACGCTCGGCGGTGCCGGTGAGCCACTGGCTCATCAGGGCCGTTCCGGCGGAGGGGTGGACGAGATCCAGGAAACGTGTCATACCCCCGACCCTTGAGCATCAAGTGCACTTGAGGTCAAGGCGGTCCACCTGAAGCCGTCCCCGACGAGGCGGACAGGCAGCCGTATAAGGGCATCACCATGGCCTGCCGCACCCCGCCGGGCGTGTGGGACGGCGTCAAAACCATGCGGCGGGAAGTACGGTGCGGTTGGCGGTGGCCGGCAGCCCCACACGCGAGACCGTGCGTGCCCAACGCCCGCCTCGTAATCACCGGCGAACCGGGCGCCCGCCAGACCCTGCTGGCGCTCGACCTCCAACTCGGCCTGCTCACCGACAACGGACCCCAATTGATGGACGCTTCGGCATGAATGCGCGCATGCGCGAAGTGGACCCTGCCGCCGGACAACGTGGCGCCGTTGACGGAGACCATGCCTCCGGCTGCGGGGATGAGCCTGCCCAACTTGAGGCCCGGGGGGAAGCATCTCGCTTCCGGGAGGACTTCGTCTGCCTGACCGCCCGCAGGACCGAGCTTCACGACCTGGCTGACGCGTGTCGCGGAACGTGCGCGGCAGTCCCGCCCGCACCGCGGAGCCGGTGCGGGCCCGCCGCGTTGGTGACGGCGGGCGCCGGGCCGCACTTTCGTGAGCGGAACGAGCCGGTGGAGGGTCGTGCTGTCGCAGCGGCCTCGACATCGCGGTCTTCCCGTAACGGACCTGGCAGGCCAAGGGCCTACACGGCCTACACCCAGTTCCAGGTCTGATAGGGGTTGGTGCCGGTGCTCGGGACCGAGGTGTACACCTGGCCCGCCGCGTTGCTGTCCAGGATGCGCTTCGTGGCCAAGTCGACGGGCCCGGCGTTCGGTCCGCTGGAGGGGTACCAGGTTTGGTACGGATTGTCGGACGGGCCGCAGGGCGAGGTGTAGACCTGGCCGGCGGCATTGGCGTCGAGGCACCGCCCGGTGGCGTAGTTCCGCTCGGTATGCCAGCTTGTGGCACTGGCCGAACCGGCGGCCGGGATCCAGCTCGCGGCGAGGGCGAGTGCACCGAGTCCTGGAGCCCGGCAGAGCGTGAGGCTTATGCGAACGATCTCGGCGACGACCGGGCCCTGATTGCGGTCTCCGCCGCCTCCAACCGGCCCAAAGCGGACCAGGCCCTCCTGGCTTCCCCCGTACACCGCCTATCGCTGCCAGTACGCCCCAGACTGGATCGCCGACAAGATCCGCTGGGGCCTCGATATCGACGCCGTCGAACACTCCGCGCTCACGGACGTCCTCGCGGCCTGTCCGAACCCTGCGGTGAGGTCGAGGTCGACGGTGTCGGGAGGGCGGCGCACTCCCCTACTTCGGCCAGGACCCCAACGACGTCGGCCACATCCTCCGGCTGCGCGCTCTCGCGCTCCACGGCATTGGTGATGCCGCGCGGCCGGGCTCCTCTGGGGCTGGGAAAGTACCGTTACCGTGCGGTGCCGGTCACCGCCCGCTTTTACCGAATCGCGCGATCGCTTCCAGGGCCGCGTCCTGCATCGCGGGACTACCTGTGTGTCCGGAGTCGTCGATCACTATCAGCTCCGCGTCCTGCCACGCTTTGGACAACTCCCACGCGGTCTTCAACGGGCTACCGAGATCGAGCCGGCCGTGGATCAGCACCGCTGGGATACCGGCCAGCCGGTACGCCTCACGGATCAGTTGGCCGTCCTCCAGCCAGGCGTTGTTCGCGAAGTAGTGCGCGCAGATCCGGACGAAGGCCATCAGCGCGTTGTCAGTCTTGTCACTGTAGGCGCCCGGATGACCGAGTGCCTCATGGGCGATGACGGCGTCCTCCCAAGCACACCAGTCCCGCGCTGCCTTCACCCTGACCGCCTCATCAGGGCTGTTCAGCAACTGGTTGTAGGCGGCCACGAGGTTGCCGCTCCGGTCCGCCTCCGGCAGTGCGTCACGGAATGTTTCCCAGGGGCCTGGCAGCAGGCGTCCCACCCCGTGGTAAAGCCAGTCGGTCTCCTCCGGCCGGGTCATGGTGACTCCGACAATGACGACCTCGGAGACCCGCTCGGGATAGCGCTCAGCGTAGGCGAGGATCAGTGTTGAGCCCCAGGAGCCGCCGTAGAGGAGCCAGCGCTCTATGCCCAAGTGCTCCCGTAACCGCTCCATATCGGCGATGAGGTGGTCAGTGGTGTTGTGATCGAGGCTGACGGACTGGTCGGAGGCGTGAGGCCGACTTTCACCACAGCCACGCTGGTCGAACAGGACGACCCGGAAGACCTCGGGATCGAACATCTTGCGACTGCCGCGGCGCCCTCCGCTCCCGGGGCCGCCGTGCACGCACAGGGCCGCCTTCCCATCGGGGTTCCCGCTGGTCTCCCAGTAGATCTGATTTCCGTCACCGACATCGAGGAGGCCGTGCGCGTACGGTTCGGTGGGCGGGAACGGCTGGGCCATGAGGTCTCCTCCCGAAGGCGCAAAAGACAACTTCGCGAGGTTAGCCGCCCACCGGGAAGACGTCTCCCGATTTACGCCCAGCTCACGCGGCGAGGTACTCGGCCCAGTCACCTCGGGCACACGCGACCCGGCGGAGTGCGGTGTGGCGGTGCATGCCGGTCGCGTCCGCGAGGATCGGGCTGGAGAGATCAGCACGGCCGAGGCCGCGTTCCGTTCGACGATGCGCGCCACGCTGTGCGGATGGACGACATCGTCGGTGTTCCGCGGCCTTCGCCATGCCGAACTCGCTCCTTGACAGGATCAGGGCCGAGATCCGGGCTCTCCCGATCCTGGCTGAAGCAGTGGTGCGTGGTCGGTGAGGACCGGCATGCCAAGGTCTCGTCGTAACCCCGCCCCATCCTGACGGGAACGATCACCGAATATCAGTAGTCGCGGAATAGCGTTCTGTGTCCAGCGCTGAATCAGTCGGGAGGAAGGGCTGCAAGTCAGGCATATATGACCACTATCGCCGCCGTCACGGCGGTGGGAGCTCTACTATCGCCGCCGTCAGGGCGGTGGGAGCTCTACTGAGTCCCGCCCGTCGCCCTTGCTGTCCCTGCCCCCTCGACGGGCCGGGCCACAGCGGAGACCGTGAACTCGCCGCGTCCTGGGCTGGGCGGTCTCACAGTCCGCGTGGAGACCGTGTGAAATAAATGATCATGGCGGGCAGCCAGCGGTTAACCTCGCCAAATGAAACTTTTGTTCGGACGAAGAAGCCGCCTCGCCCAGCTGACCCTCGGGGCGACCGTAGCCGCCTCCTTCCTGCTCCCCGTCCAGCCCGCCCAGGCCGCCTCCGGCCTGGACCCGTTCGCCGCGAACTTCACCCTCACGCGCGTGGACGGGGACAAGACCAGCCTCATCGACTCGGCCGAGACCTCCGGAGTCACCAAGGCGTCCGTCACCGACGTCCTGGGCACCCGCACGGGACGCCCGGGCCTCTGCCACGCCACCGGCCTCAACGCCGCCCTCAAGCCCGACGGCTACTGCTGGGACGACGAGGACGACCGGTCCAACTACGCCGATGGTGCCGGTGGTTGGATGCCGCAGGGCTTCGCGGGCTCGCATGCCGCCACCCCTGACGGTCTCTACCAGGGGCGTTCCCTGACCGCCACCTCCTGGTACCACGGCACGTATGTCAGCGGCCGCACTCCGTCGACCATCGAGGACTATGCGAGGGTCTCGATCGCGGAGTCGGCCGGCGGCCAGGTCAAGTACGGCCACATCGCCCTCGTGGAACCGATCAGCGGCAACTTCAAGTCGCTCCAGTACCCCTCGCACTCGGACGGCGTCGCCTGGTACGGCAACCGGCTGTTCGTCGCCAACGGCGCGGAACTGCAGGTCTTCGATCTGACGCGTATGTGGCGCATGACCGACACCACGAGCGCCTCCACCGGTCTGGCCGCGGGCAAGACCTCCGCCCGCTACCACCTCTGGGCCATGCCGCTCGTCGCGCGTTACAGCACCGTCAGCACCGCCCAGGTCGACAAGCTCTCCACGGCGTACGTCAACAACAGCCCCCGCGCCTGCGGCCCGGCCGTCGGAAGCGAGCTGTGCCTGAGCAGCCTCAGCATCGACAGTTCCGGTGCGACGCCGGTCCTGGTCTCGGCGGAGAACCGGAACGGCGCGGGTGCGCGCATCGTCCGCTGGCCCCTGTCGGCCCTCGGAACGGGTCTGCCCACCACCGTTGCCTCGGAGACCACGGGCTACACCTCTCCCGTGTGGGGAATCCAGGGCACGGCCACCGACGGCACCACCTACTACATGAGCGGCACCTGCCCGACGTACTGGCCGGGCGGCACCGACCTCTACTCCTGCATCCACGCGGCCAAGCCCGGTGAGGCACCGCACGTCCTCACCCAGGCACCACAGCTGACCCAGGGCCTGTCGTGGGACCCCCATGCCAAGCGGATCTGGGGCGCCAACGAGGCACTGGTGGACTCCAGCGGACCGCGTCGGGTCGTCTTCAACGTCGACCCCGAAGCCGGTAAGCCCGTCGACGGCTGGAGCTGGCTCACCAACTTCCACCAGGCGGGTTCCGTCTGCGCGACCCCCCAGGGCAACGCCACCGCCAACGGCACCCCCATCACCGTGTGGAGCTGCACGGGCTCGGACAGCCAGCGATGGAAGTACGAGAACGGTCTGATCGTCCACAAGGCGAGCGGCAAGTGCATCACGCCCGAGGCCAACGGAGCCAACACCAACGGGGCGCTGCTGACCCTGTGGACCTGCAACCCTGCCAGCGACGTCCAGAGGTTCTCCCCGGCCGCGGACGGCGTCGCCGTCAACGCCTACGGCAAGGCCATCACACCCAAGGGCAACTCCCTGGGCAACGGCGTCTGGCTGACCCTGTGGACCCAGGGCAGCCCCACGCCCGACGTCCAGGACTGGGTGGTCAAGGGCTTCTAGCCCCACCTCGTGCGGCTCCCGTTTCGCGATGTCACCGGCGCTGACGCGGACCCCCACACGAGCGCGGTAGTACGGCACGAGTGAGGCGCCCCGCGAGTGCGGGGCGCCTCACTCCTCGCGCGGAGCAGGGTGCCGAGCGGGCCGAGGTCGAGATTGGCCGAGCACGCGCACTGGTTTCCGCGATGCCGTGCGGAGGGCAAGGAAGGAGACGTGACGGCCGTAGGCGGATGGCACGGCGGGCAGGGCCGGATCAGCCGTAAGCGACACGATCTCCCTGTCCGGCACGATGCGGATCAGGCCGCGGAAGCCGTCACTGGCCCCCGCCCCACCAGCCCTAAAGAGGGAAGAGGTGGAGAAGGCCGTACGGGCGGCACATCCTGACGGTCAGACGGTGATCACCACCGTGACACCGAAATCCGCGACCGGCACCACCACACCTTCCTTCGATCGGTGAAGAGATTGATCTCGTAGAGCCCCGACCCACCTTCGTCGTTCAGTTCCAGCCTGGTTATCTCCCTGGACTTTTCGCGGCTGAGCACGAATCACAATCGGGAGAGGCAAACGCGCCTTCACCCCACTCAAGACCTGGCGCATCGGACGCACCGTCACAGCCGCCCACCCCTCCTCCCCTGCAGCTCTTCACAAGGAAAGAGGTTCAGCGACGGTGAACGGGGACACCGTCGACGGCCACCGAACACACCCCGACCGCAATCCCGTGCACCCCTTTGCGGCCGACGGCGGGGCGCCTGCCGAACACACCCGCCTGCGCGCCCGAGTGGTCACCCCCTCGGCGGCGTCATCCGCCTGGTCGCCCTCGGGGACTCCTCCGAACTCTCCGAGCCAACTGCGCTGTGCACAGGGAAATGCCCGTTAGCGGCGTGTTATCGCTCTGTTAAGGGGTGGTGCCAGCATCGTCCGCGTCGGCCACGAAGGTGCGACTCGCTCCAGCGGTCAGCTGCCGGAAGGCTGCGGCAGTCGGCTGGCAATTCAGCTCCACGGACGAGAAAAGAGACTGGCGTGAAGAAGATTTCCTTTGGACGCATAGCCAAGGTCGCCGTTCCGGCAGCCGCCGCGCTGGCGCTGGTGACGGCCGGAGACGCGACCGCCGCGACGGAGTACACGGGCCAGGTGACCGCGAGCTACGGCAACGCCACGCTGATGACGTACGCCACCAACTCGAACCTGGGCCTGCAGACCCTGGTGAACGACACCGCGGCCGACAGCCACTCGGTCCAGCTGAACTGGACGGTGCACATCCCCGGCGGCGAGCAGGTCGCCGACGACTCCTTCGAGATGGGGGCGGGCAGCGGCAGTGGCCAGGGCAGGACGTTCTGGTACTCACCGTCCACCCTGAAGGGCAACACGACGGGGTACATCGAGTACAACATCTGCAAGTACTCGGGCGGGTTCAACAGCTCGTGCACCCAGAAGTACTCGGTCCGGTTCGACATCAGCTGACAGCGGCCCGGCCGGCGATCCGGCACGGGGCCGGAGCCGCTGTTCCCCGTGCCGACGCACGCCGCACGTGGGCAGCGGAGCTCCGATCTCCTGGTGGGGGCGGTTCGCAGGCGAAAGCCGGATGAACGAGAGGGCCAGTTGGACAGTGCTGTGGGGGTGCCTCCCCGGCCGGAGAGGCACCCCTGCAACGCTTTGCGGCCCGGCTCCCTGCAGCCGCAGCTCCATGATCACGAAGGGGGCGGGGCCGCTCCTTGCGTGACTTCGTGTCTACGTGTGTGAAGTGCCCGCCACGGGCAGGCCGGGTGCGGCGATATCCTGTGCGTCTCCGGGCCCCGCCGGTCCGCGTCTGGCGGACGCGGTCGGAAGGGCCCAGCTGCGCGGTCGGGCAGGCTGCGGCTCCCCGGGCGCTGAGCAGCGCGTGGTCAGGCGCACAACTGGCCGCCGACCGGGCCGGATTCACCCGAACCGGCGTACACCGGGCACGCGTCGGTGCGGCATTCGCACGGCGCGTCCGGGCATCGGCGGTGGTCGTGCACCTATCGGCGGTGCGCGACGGCCACATCCCACCGTTCCGGCGTGTCAGCGTCGGGGGTGTCGCACAGTTCGTCGACATAGGCGATACGCAAACGCAGTTCGGAGGGTTCGCCGGGGAGCGGAGAGGTCTCGATCACCGCGGCAGCCTAGGCGATGTTGTGTGGCGGAGAGGGGGCCGCCGCCGGTCGCCGACGAGATCGAGCCGGCCAGCAGAGGCGCCCGCTACTCGAGTCCTCCGAGACGGCGGGCATCTTTGATCTCGTGGAGCCTGGCAGCGGTCATCGGGGTCCACTCCCTCCTCTGTCCAGCGGCACGAAGGGCTTCCCCGACCTCGCTGAGCTTCGCGGACGACAACACGCCCGCCCGCTCGATCAGATCATCCCGGGCCACGGTGGTCAGCCAGGTGCAAGGAGTAAAGCCTGGACGCGGGAACGCGAACCGCAGCACACCTTCGAAGGGCAGTCCTTCCAGGGCGCCTATCGCCACTTCAACGCCCAGGCCGCTGATGTCGACGCCCGCTGGAGCAACGACCTGCATCGCCTGGAAGCCGGATGACTCGTCATCCGAGAGCAGCACGACCGGGCGTCGCTCGTCGAAGTCGACCCACCAGACTTCGCCGCGTTGCATGTGGTCCTCCTGGCACGAGACGGCGGGCGACGCTGCGTGTCCCGAGCGGGACGCGCAAGGGATACGGCCCCGTCTTCGCACGTCGTGACCGACGGGTGGCGAAGACGGGTGCGGCCACCGTCGATCATCGGTGTGTGAAGACTGAAGTTCATGCGGTGGCCGCGGGTCACAGCGTAGACCCTGCCCGCTGGCAGGAGGCGTTCGAGGTCCTGATGTCCCGGATAGCAGGCCGGTTCGCACGGGTTGAACCCCGGCGCCGGGTGGGGGACTTGGTGCCGGGGCTGCTGTCGGACCTGCCGCGCAAGGCCTCCTGGTCGATCGCCGAGTGGGCAGGGGAAGCCACCCCGGACGGCATGCAGCACCTGCTCGGCCGGGCCAAGTGGGATGCCGACCCCGTGCGCGACGATGTGCGCGAATACGTCGTCGAGCACCTCCACGACGATGACGCGGTGCTGGTGGTCGACGAGACGGGGGACGTGAAGAAGGGCACGCACACCGTCGGTGTCCAGCGGCAGTACACCGGCACCGCCGAAGGATCGAAAACGCACAGGTCGCCGGCTACCTCGTCTACGCAGGCCGCCGCGGACATGCGGCGGTGGACCGTGAGCTGTACATCCCGCGCTCGTGGACGTGCGACCCGGACCGCTGCCGGGCAGCGGGGCTGGGCGAGGACGCCGTCTTCGCGACCAAGCCAGAGCTGGCCGCCCGCATGATCGGCCGGTTCCTAGAGGCTGGGCACCGCGCGGGCTGGGTCGCGGGTGACGAGGTCTACGGCGGCAATCCGGAGCTGCGGGCGGCGCTGGAAGAGCGCCAGGTCGGCTACGCGCTCGCCGTCGCCTGCTCCCATGAAGTGACCACCGATGCCGGGAAGTTCCGCGCAGATGTCCTGGCTGCGAAAGTCCCGACGCGGGCCTGGCAGAACCTGTCGGCCGGGACCGGCGCCAAGGTGTACCGCTACTACGACTGGGCCGTCATCGACCTGCGAACCAGACATGAAGATCACGATCTACAACTGGAGTACCAGGCGATGGATCGCTGACGTGACGTGTCTCTCAATCGCGATTCCGGCAAGTTCTGACGCCCCCCGTGACCTGGACTGCGTTAACCACAGGCCGAGAGCTGGGTGAGTGCACCAAGAGCGCCGTCAGCCGCCACTTTTGCGTATTCCTTGCCGATTTCCTCGTTGACGCTCGCGGTCAGGAGGACGGTGGAGGGCAGGACTGCGAATTCGTGGCTTTGTTCGTGAGAACGAGCATGGGCCGCCACCCTGCGGCCTGCCGCGGGAATCAACGGAGGGCGGGGGGCGGGGGCGACCCGGGTGCGGGAACCGCCGCCCGTGGG
The DNA here is from genome assembly GCF_055580545.1 of Streptomyces sp. NPDC031670. Taxonomy (NCBI): domain Bacteria; kingdom Bacillati; phylum Actinomycetota; class Actinomycetes; order Kitasatosporales; family Streptomycetaceae; genus Streptomyces; species Streptomyces sp. NPDC031670. Next base: position 15,491 of record NZ_JBVILC010000018.1, read on the forward strand.
AGGTGGCTCAGTCGTCGTGGCTGTTCGCGTGCTTGGGCAGGCAGAACATCAGCGCCCACATCAGGGCCAGGAGGCTGCTGGCCCACCACAGCACGGTGAGGAATGCGTCGCGGTTGACCGCGCCATCGCGAGAGCCACCGGTGACGGCGAAGAACACCACGGCGGTCAGCGCCGTGCCCAGTGCGATGCCCAGGTGAATGGCCGTGTTGAACAAGCCCGAGGCCGAGCCGGCGTCCTCGTGCGGGACCCGGGCCAGCGACAAATCGGCGAGCGGGCCGGAGACCATGCCCAGGCCGAAACCGATCAGCACCACCGGAGCGGTCATTGCCAACAGGGTCAGGCCAGCGTGGTGGCTGCCGATCTGAAGCCCGTAGGCGGCCATCGCAGCGGTCGCGATGAGGGCTCCGGCCTGCGGCAGACGGCGGGCGAAACGCCCGGCGGTTTTCGCTGCGACCGTCGCGCCGCCCAGTTCTCCCACGGAGAGCAGCACGAAGGCCGCAGCCGCCTCAAGCGGGCTCATACCAAGTCCGCGCTGCAGGTACAGCGTCCAGGTCATGAAGAACAGGCCGCACAGCAGGCCGTGCAGCAGGTCTGCGGCCATGCCCCCGGAGAACTGCCTGACGCGGAAGAGGGGCAGGGTCACCAGCGGGGCGTTGTCCTGCCTGCGCCGCTGGTGGCGCAGGAAGACACCGAGGACAAGGGCGCCGGCGGCGAGCATGACGAAGCACCACAGCGGCCATCCGTGGGCGTGGCCCTCGGTGAGCGGGAAGAGGATCAGGACGATGGCCAGGCTGGACAGCAGCACGCCGGCCAAGTCGAGCCGGGCGGCCGTGCGGACGGTCGATTCGGGGATGAACGTGCGTCCGAGGAGGAGTACGGCGAGGCCGATGGGCACGTTGACCAGGAAGATCGGCCGCCAGGACAGCCCGAACAGGTCGGCCTGGGTGAGCACGCCGCCCAGGACCGGGCCCAGGACGTTGGCGATGGCCAGGACGGCCCCGTACAGGCCGAACGCCTTGCTGCGGTTGTGGCCCTCGAAGGTGACGTGCATGGTCGCCAGGACCTGCGGAATCATCACGGCCACGCCGATGCCCTGCAGCAGACGGGCGCCGATCAGCACGCCCGGGCCGGTCGCCAGACCGCACAGCAGCGAGGCGGCCGTGAACACGACGGTGCCGATGAGCAGCATCCTGCGGCGGCCGTAGATGTCACCGAGCCGCCCGCCGGTGATCAGCCCAACGGCGACGGGCAGGGAATAGGCGGTGGTCAGCCACTGCACCGCGACCGGTCCGGCGCCGGTCGACTCCTGGATCGCGGGCAGGGCTGTCAGGACGACCGACTGGTCGAGCATGTTCATCAGCTCGGCCGTCAGCAGCACCAGGAGGGCGATCCAGGCCCCCATAGCCATCTTCGACGGTCCAGATGATGACTGGGTCGGGGTCTGGCTGGTGGTGTGCACTGGCTCGCTGCCGAGCACGGAGGAAGACAAAACGGGAACTCCTGATCCAAAGGAATCGGGGAGCCCTGCCGACAGCCACACCGGGGCCGAAAAACGCGAAACCCGGGGCAGACGGCAGAGCTGCACCCGGGAAGGAAAACTGCGGGGATGGGTGACGCGACTCAGGCCAGCGCGACGTCCGCCCCCGGACACGTGCGACAACACAGCACGCGGGGAACACGGACGACTACATGGCCTGGCTGATAAGACGTCACCCCAAGATCGACACAGAAGGAACAGGAAGTCCGGTCACTGTCACCGAAAACTCGGCACAGGACCTCAAAAACAGTACAACACCCGCATGCCTCGCCGCACACCAGATCGTGCGCACAGCCGCCAACCGTGACGCTCACGTCCGCCTACTCAAGCACTCACCCGCCGGATGGGGAACTCAGTCACAGTTGGCCGCGGTCGTCGTGGGCGTAGGTCGATGGCGAACTCCGAGAGGTTCCACGGATTGTAGGTGTACGTCGTGGTATTGACGCGGCCGTCGGTCAGGCGGTCGCGTCAGAGACCTCGTGCCCTTCGCCTCGAACCTGCGGTCCCCGCGCACGCGGGGGTGATCCCACTCCACGAAGATCGGCGCGTGGGTGCTGGCCCGCGCGGTGGGTCGGTACCACCGAGGCACCGGGTGGCCGCCGGTGCAACGCCCCCGTGGGCGTGACCCGGGTTTCAGCAAGAACGGCGGAAGGTGGCCCGGTAGGTCTGCGGTGTCGTGCCGACGACGCGTTTGAACCGTTCACGGAAGGCGGTCGCGGATCCAAAACCGGCCTGCACGGCGATACGTTCGACGGGATGGTCGCTGTGCTCCAGTAGGTACTGGGCGTGTCGGACGCGTGCGCGGAGCAGCCACTGCAGTGGCGTCGTGCCGGTCTGTTCGCGGAAGCGGCGGCTGAAGGTGCGGGTGCTCATGGCGCAGCGGGCGGCCATGGCTTCCAGAGTGAGATCCTCGCCGAGGTGGTCCTGGATCCAGGCCAGTGTCGGTTCCAGAAGTGAGCCGCGAGGCAGGGGCGGGAGTTCATGGACGATGTACTGGGCCTGGCCGCCCTCCCGTTCCAGGGGGGTGACGGCCAGTCGGGCGGCGTCCGCCGCGACGGCTGAGCCCAGGTCGCGGCGGACCAGGTGCAGGCACAGGTCCATGCCGGCGGACGCCCCGGCGGAGGTGAGCAGTTGGCCGTTGTCCACGTAGAGAACGTCCGGGCGCACGTCGATTTTCGGGTACTGCCGGGTGAGTTGGTCGGCGGCGATCCAGTGGGTGGTCGCGGCCAGGCCGTCCAGCAGGCCGGTGGCGGCCAGGGTGAAGGCGCCGCCGCAGATCGAGGCGATGCGCGCGCCTTCGGCGGCGGCGTCACGTAGTGCCTGAAGAGCCTCGGCCGGGGGCGGCCCCGCGTGCTCCTCCCGGCCGGGCACGATGATCGTGTCGGCACCGGCGAGGCCGTCCAGCCCCCAGGGCGCACGGATGGTGAACGTCTCGGTCGGCACCTCCGGCCGGGTTCCGCAGACCCGCACCCGGTAGGGGCGACGCCCGTCCGGCAGGCGTACGCGCCCGAACACCTCGACCGGGATGGCCATGTCGAAGGCCACCGTCTGGTCCAGCGCAAGAATCGCCACGGTGTGCATCTCCGCAGGCTACGCCCACTTCTTGCCGTAACACACCCTGCAGGCCCAGAAGTTGAGGGCCACGAAGGTACTGGTCAGCGAAGTGGCGAGAACTCGTTGAGTTGTGTCATTCGAGCCCATGGTTCGGGGTCTGTTGTGCCGCCTAGCGTGAGCGCGGCAGTCAGGAACCGAGGGAAATGAGAGTCGCTGATGCTGGCACAGTTCGTCCTCTTCGATGGTTTCGACCCGTTGGATGTCATGGCTCCGTTCGAGGTCTTCAGCGCCGCCCGGGCCTTCACCGACCGGGTGACCGTCGAACTGGTCTCTGCGGAAGGGGCCGGGCAGGTACCGAGCGGAATACCCGGCGTCGCGCTGACGGCCGCCGCTCTTCTGGCCCCGGATCGCGCAGACCTGGTCGTTGTGCCGGGCGCGGCCGGCAGGCTCCCCGGGCAGGGCGCGGACGACTCTGCTGAGGAACAGGTTCCCGCGATCCTCGGCCGCGCGCTGACCACCAAGCTCCCGACATTGCTGGCCGACGCGCTGGCTGCAGCGGGCACAACGGTGGCCACGGTCTGCGGCGGGTCGCTGGTGCTCTCGATGGCCGGGCTGGTGCACGGCCGCCACGCCACCACCCATCACCAGGGGCTGGACCTGCTGGGCGCGGGCGGTGTGCAGGTCGTCCCGGGCCGGGTGGTCGACGACGGCGACCTCGTCACCGCCGGCGGCGTCACCTCTGGCCTCGATCTGGGCCTGTATCTGCTGGAACGGGAGGTCGGGCCGAAAGTCGCGCTCGCGGTGGAGCAACTGTTCGCCTACGAGCGCCGCGGCGTCGTCTGGCGCGACCAGGGGGTGGTGCCGATGTTCCCTGCCGTCAGCGAGCAGTCGCGCTGACCCAAGCTCCTGCTCAGCCTGCACGTGCTCGCGGCGATCGTCGCCGCCGTCGGACCGGTGACCGTGGCGGACAGCGTGTTTCCCGCCGCGGTCTGCCGTGCCGCCGGCACGCCCGACCAGCACGAGACACCCGCCACCTAACGATGCTGCACCGCGTCTAGCGGGTCTACGCCGCCCTCGGCCTGGCCGTTCCCGTCCTCGGCTTCGCCACCGCGAGCAAGCTCCACGTCCTGGACAGCCCCTGACTGATCATGTCGATCGCACTGACAGGTGCAGCTGCATGGGTGCTGGCACTGCTGGCACTGCTGGCACTGCTGGTTCTACCGGCCCAGGACCGTCTCCTCGCCCCGCTGGCAGAGTCCGCGGCCGGGACGGCGGCCGTCGAGCGCACGCAGACCGCGCGCCTGGCCATGCCGCCCGGCGCCTTCAACCAGCTCTGGGCGACGGTCACCGTCCTGATGATCCTCCGCCCCGGCCCCACCACGGAAGTGTGACCCATGACCGCCCACTCCATACCCGCGCCACGGCGCGCACGCAGGCCGCTGCGCGCCTCAGCAACCATCGAACTGGTCAGCCTCGCCGTGTTGTTGGTCAACCTCACCACCGGGAACGACCGGGAGATCGCCGCGCTGTTCGGGCCCGTGCACGGGGTCGCCTGGCTTTTCGGCGTCCTGGCCACCCGGCGCGATCCACACCGCAGCACCGGCGCCACGCTGCTTGCCGTCATCCCTGGCATCGGGGGCCTGCTCGCGGTCCGTGCCCTGGAGCGTGCCGACGCGCAGGCCGCTCCCGACACGGGATCGGGGGCACGATGAGGGACCGCCTTCCCGGGCTCGCTGCTACGGCGGCGCCGACCCTGGCGTTCGTGGCTGCCTACAGCGCCGAAGGGCTGCGGACCGCCCTCGTAGCGGCCACAGCGGCCGGTGTACTGGTCCTCGCCTGCGGTCTGCGGGCCCGCCGGTACCTCCAGCATGCGGCGGTGGGCGCGCTGTTGGCGGTGGCCTGCGCGGCCGTGGCGGTCGGGACCGGGCAGGCACGGGGCTTCTTCCTGCTGCCCATGTTGCTGCCCGCAGCATCCTGGGCGGCCTGCCTGCTGTCGGTGCTGGCAGGCCGTCCCCTGGCCGGCCTGGTGGCGAATCGGGTCGTGGGCGGCCCACCGCGCTGGCACTCGCAACTGCCCCTGCACCGTTTCTATCGCTGGATCACCGTGGGCATCGGCCTGGTGTGCCTGGCGAGTCTGGCTGCGCAGGCCGCCCTCTACAGTCGTGCGGAGATCGCCTGGCTCGGTGTCCTCCACGTCGTCATGGGAGTGCTGTGGCCCGGGATCACCGCCGCCACACTGGCCCTGTCGCGCATGACCGTGGCCCGCCACCGCGACCCGGCCGCCTGATACAGATCCGGCATCCAGGGAATCGCAAGCAGTCCTGGCGCTGTACGCAGCGTGGCCCCGCATAGAAGGGAAGGAGGCACCACCCCCCTGCACCCCTGCCACCGGTTCTGAACGTCAAACTCGGGGCCAGAAGCCCTAGCTGGTGCGGGCGCCGTCACCCGCACAACACGCCTTTGCGCCGGCGAGATCATGGGCCAGGCGCCACACTCCCCCACGCATACGGTTTGTTCTTCAGCGGGGAGTGTTGTCGTCGGCTGTGAACGGGCTTCCATGGCCGGGCACGATCAGGTCCGCCGCGGCCAGCACCCGCTGCCGGGAGGCGCGGAGCACTTCGCGGTCGGGGGCTACCGGGTCGTCCGCCGGGCCGTTCGCGTGCCACCACAGGTCGCCCGCGAAGGCCACCACGCCCGCCTCCGTACCCGCGAGCAGGGTGATGTCTTCGGCGCTGTGACCCGGGGTGCGGATCAGCCGCAGCGAGGGGGTGAGTTCGTAGCCCTCCGCGTCCCGGTTCTTCCACTGGTCACCCAGGTATTCCACCTTGTGGTCGTGCACCCGGGCACGGCCGAACAGACCCACGTTCATGGTGTTGTCCGGGTGGTGATGACTGAGCACCACATCGGTGATGTCCTCGGGGCCAAGGCCCAGTTCGGCCAGCGGAGCGAGGATGTCGTCGTGGCTGGCCACCATGCCCGGGTCGAAGATCACGTGACGTCCCGCGTCACGCACGTAGGAGACGGTTGCGGCAACCCCGGGGCCGGTGGAGCCCACGTAACCGGTGGTCAGGACCTTGTACACGGCGCTGCGGCCGAGCGGTGCGTCTGTCATGGCCCCCATCCTTCCCGGTGCCGCAGCCCTTCACGAGTGGCACAGCAGCCGCACATCGCAGGATTCGTGCCATCGTGTGCCACACTGCACCCCATGCCGCCTTTCCCCACCGTCGCCGCCTACGTCCCGCCCGGCGTCGGCATGCTCGCCGTCGGCATCGTCACCGAAGTGTTCGGCCCCCACGGAACGGCCCTGCCCGGCTTCGACTTCGCCCTGTGCGCCGACCGCCCCGGACCCGTGCCCACCGACCACGGCATACCCCTCTCCATCGCTCACGGCCTGGACCACCTCGCCGACGCCGATCTGCTCATCGCCCTGCCCGGCGCCCACTTCCGCACACCGCCCGCCCCTGCCGTACTCGACGCGCTGAGGACCGCGCACCAGCGCGGCTCCGTAATCGCCGCCCACTGCGTCGGCACCTTCACACTCGCCGCCGCCGGACTCCTCGACGGCCGACGGGCAACCACCCACTGGCGCTTCGCCGACCTGCTCGCCGACCGCCACCCACCCATCACCGTGGACCCCACCGCGCTCTACATCGACGAGGGCAACATCCTCACCGGAGCGGGAGCCGCCGCAGGCATCGACCTCTGCCTGCACCTGCTCAGGCGGGAATACGGCACCACAATGGCCAACACCGTCGCCCGGGACATGGTCCTGCCCTCCCACCGCGACGGCGGACAGGCTCAATACCTGACCGCGCCCGTCCCCGAGGACGGCCAGGACAAACAGCTCACCGAAGTCCTCACCTGGGCCCGCGACCACCTCCACGAACCACTGCCCGTCACGGAACTCGCCCGCCGCGCCCTGATGAGCAAACGCTCCTTCACCCGCCGCTTCACCGCCGCCACCGGCACCACCCCACACGCCTGGCTACGCAACCTGCGACTGAGCAGAGCCGAAGAACTCCTCGAAACCACCAACCTCCCCATCGAAGAGATCGCGCATCAGATCGGATACGCAAGCGCAGCCGTCCTGCGCGAACAGTTCATCCGACGCCGCGGAGTCCCACCCCGCTCCTACCGCCGCTCCTTCACCAGCACGCCGTAAGTTGGCGCGGCCTTCACGCTCGCGGTCGGTGACCACGACCGCGAGAGGAGTCCGACGGTGTCGATGACGATGCTCCGCTGCCTTCCGACGATCTTCTTGCCAGCGTCGATACCCTGCTCACCGGGGTCGGGTCCCTCCTCGCGGCCTTCCTGCCTGCGGAATCGGCGTCGCAGGAGCCTGACGGCGGGGATCGTGGACGCCCCGCCACGACGGCTCGGTCGGCGGCGCCCCGGTCGGGGTCGGGATTCTCGGAGCGGCTGTGTGGGCAGAGCTGCCTCATGCGCAGCCGTCACGCTCAGTCCGACCGGCCTGTCCTGCAGCCCGCCGGCATCGCCCAGAACGCCCACGCCCGTCTGGCCGGTGAGGTACTGCGGACGGTGGGGGCCGCTGCCGCGGCCACCTTCAACGTCACCCCCTACGTGGTCTCTGCCCTGACCTGGCGGGGCGCCGCCGAACTGGTCGGCGACCTGGCGACGACCGATACCCCCCCCCCGGTTGCGTACGGGCTTTGATCCTGCCCGCCGAAACCCTGGACACGGTGCGGGCCTGCCGCGCGGCACTGACCCAGGCCGCCAACGGCGAGGACGAAGGTGCAGCTGCGGCCGGACTGCTCTTCGGCTGTTACCCCGACCCCATCCAGCCCCTCGAGCGGACCAGCCACCACCGGGACTGCACGTGATACGGGCGAAGACATGGTACCTGTGCTGTGCTGGTGGGGGGCTTTGGGTCCTTCCTCCCCACCACGACCTGGGTCGACCTGCTCCTCGAAGACCTGTGCTGCGTCCTGCCCGACTGGACAAGCAACAGTTGAACCTCACCGCGATGAGGAGGCCGACGGCTTCGCCCACGGAGCGGAGACCAAGAATCACCAGCGACCCGGCCGCCACTGACCCCGGCCACGAACCGCCGGCCCTGCACCGGCCGCCACGGGCCGGCCGACCCCTCTGGAGGAATGCCGTGTGCCGTCTTTTCGGCCTCAGCAGTGCCCCGCAACGCACGCACGCCACCTTCTGGCTTCTCGACGCCCCCGACAGTCTGAGGCGGCAGAGCCGCCGCGACCCCGACGGCACCGGCCTCGGCCACTTCACCGCCGGCGGCACCCCGCGCATCCACAAGGCCCCTATCGCGGCCTACCGCGACCGCGTCTTCGCCGAGGAGGCCCGAGAGGTGGAGTCGGCGACCTTCATCGCCCACGTGCGTTTCGCCTCCACCGGCGGCCTCGACATGCGCAACACTCATCCTTTCGAACAGGACGGGCGGCTCTTCGCGCACAACGGGGTCATCGAAGGCCTGGACAAGCTCGACGACCACTTGGGCGAAGACCGCTCGCTGGTCAAGGGCGACACCGACTCCGAGCGGTTCTTCGCCCTGATCACCCGCGAGACCCGGCGGCACGACGGTGACGTCACCGCGGGCATCCGGCAGGCCGCCCGATGGATCGCCGAGAACCTGCCCGTCTACGCCATCAACCTGATCCTCACCACCCCCGAGGAACTCTGGGCACTGCGCTACCCCGACACCCACGAGCTGTACGTCCTCGAGCGCCGGGCGGGCGGCCAGCACGGCAGCCGGCACCTCGACCACAGCGGCAGCCACGGCCGGATGCGCATCCACTCGTCGCACCTTGCCGAGCACCCTGCTGTCGTCGTCGCCAGCGAGCGCATGGACGACAACCCCCACTGGCACGCGATGGAACCCGGCGAGCTGCTCCACGTCGGCCCCGACCTCCGCCTCAGCCGCCAGGTCGCCCTTCCCGATTCACCTACGCACCAACTCACCCTCGACGACCTGCACCCCGACGCAGCCGCCTCCCAGAAAGCCACCTGAAAGGTTCCCCGACCGAGGCCCACTGACAAAGTCATGGTGCCGGTAAGGGGCGGACGGCGCGCCGTCGATGGCCTGACGGCGCGCCCGTTCCGCGCCGGGGAACCGGAACCGTGCCCTTTCCGACGTACCGGTACGCCCATGACGATTTCCGGGCCTCCTGCAATACGGCCAGTCGGCGCTCGACCTCCGGCGGCGAGGGGGAAGCGCTGCCGCAGTACCCAGGACAGCCCGGCCGCCGCAAGGCGAACACACGCACCGAGGCCGCGTCACGGGTCGCCATGACTATCCAACTCGCCCTGGAACCGGCCACTTCCCCCAACCTCACTCTGGGAAGTCACCCCCGATCCGTCGAGATCACACAAGGTAACGAGGCACTACTAGCTATCCTGCCGAGGCTGAACAGGCTGCGGAGGCCATCGGCCGCGTCCCGCCGGGTGGTGGGCAGCCCTGAGGATCCTCGCGACGGCTCTGGCACGGAGTAGTCCACCACAGGGCCCGGACATAACTGATCGACACTGCTCTTTTGATCGCGTTAGGTTGGCGGCATGCCCGAACTTCATACCGATCGTCTTCTGCTCCGCCGATGGCGGAGATCCGACCTCGAACCGTGGGCAGCGATGAACGCCGATCCCGAAGTCCGCGAACACTTGGGAGAGCTGTTGACACGGGAGCAGAGCGATGCCGCGGTGACGCTCATGCAAGCCGAGTTCGACGAGCAAGGTTTTGGGTGGTGGGCACTGGAAGCACGGGAGACCGGGGAGTTCATCGGCCGTGCCGGCTTGGACAAGGTGGCCGAGGACCTGCCGTTCACGGGCGTGGATATCGGGTGGCGCCTGACCCGTTCGGCGTGGGGTCACGGTTACGCCACCGAGGCCGCGCTGGCCTGCCTGGACTTCGGCTTCGAAACCCTCGGGCTGTCAGAGGTCGTTGCATCGACGACCATCAACAACCTTCGTTCCCAGGCAGTAATGCGCCGGATCGGCATGACCCGGGACCCGGCCGGTGATTTCGAGGACCCTAGCGTGCCGAATGGGCCGCTGCGCCGGTGCGTGCTGTACCGAATCCTCCGTAAAGATGCTCGCGGCCTACACCACTCGGCGGGACACGGCCAGGCCGATCCCGCGAGTTGACCCCGAACCCGCGGGTCCATCCGCAGAATCAGGGCGCCGCAGCCTCGGGCTCGCACCGCAGAACCTTCAGTTGCCGCGAACTCGCGGGACTCACGGCCCTGCTCTCGTATAGCTACGGCCACGCGACGCGCAGCCGGCGGTGCCTTGCCTCGGCGCGGTGTGATCGGGCCGGGGCAGCGATGCTTACAAGACCTCCCGTTTTGCGTGATCTTGCGGGATGTTGACTGGGGACTGCCGATCTCCCTCGGCATCTCCGCAGCCAACCTGCACCAAGACCAGGGCGGAAACAGAAGGCCGGCGGCGCGGTATCAAGGCCGACGGGTGATATAGCAGCTCCTTCGGAGCCCGGGTGCCGGCATGGCACCCGGACCCCTCCACATGGTCCGTGTTCGATGAGACGGGCACTCCCGTCGAGGCCGCCTGCCCCATCGCCATCCGTGAGGGAAGTGGGTGGAGGCCCGGAGCATCCGCGAACGTCTGCGTAGACAGGGAGGCCGGTCGCGGGCGAAGAGCTCAAGGTGACCGGGACTCTTCCTCAGGTTGGCGCGGTGATCCCGAACTCGCCGAGCAGGTCCTTGCCCCGACTCCCACGCCCCGCGAGGTGAGAGCAGGACGTGGGCGGAAGTCCGGTCAGCGGACGACGTCGAAGACCTGCTTCTGCAGACCGTTGGCGTAGGCCTCGTGCTCGACGAGCTTCAGCTTCTGGGTGTCCTTGTCGGTGGCACTGAACAGCCGCTTGCCCGCGCCGAGCAGGAGCGGGAAGACCAGCAGGTGGTAGCGGTCGATCAGGCCGGCGTCCGAGAGGCTGTGGTTCAGCGTGGCGCTGCCGTGGACGATGATCGGGCCGCCCTCGGTCTCCTTCAGCGCGGCGACCTCGTCGACCGAGCGAAGGATCGTCGTCTCACCCCAGTTCGACACCAGGTCGTCCTCATGGAGGGTGGTGGAGACGACGTACTTCGGCATCACCTTGTAGTCCGCGAAGTCCTCCATGTCGGGCCATACCGCGCTGAAGGCCTCGTAGCTGGTGCGGCCCATCATCATCGCGGTGGCTTCCTTTTGCTCCCGTCCCTTGAGCTCGAACGCCTCGGGAAGAAAGTCGATGTCCTTGAAGGTCCACCCGGCGTTCCGGTAACCGGCCTCCCCGCCGGGGGCCTCCACGACGCCGTCGAGCGAGATGAAGGCAGTGCTGATCAGGGTGCGCATCTAAGGTTCCTCAGTGTCTCGTATCCAGCTGGCGGCAGGTCGTTTAGTGCGCGCTTGGACCGCACTCGCGGCCACGGCACACCAACCACGAACTACGACTGTGGATCATGGAGGAACTCATCGGCCGCCGCCACTCATTTCTGGCGGCGTTGGCCACCGGATCACCTTTTTGGAGCCCGCACACGGGACGGAGTCGGTCCGGCGATCGAAGCGAAACCTGCTACCCGGCTCCCGCGCGCCGGCCGCCGCACCCCATCGTCTGGCCCCAGCGCGCCAAGACTCGCGTACCGCGTTCCCGACCCGGACCCCGGTCTCTCAGCCAATGTCGACGACAGCCCATAGCAATGTGCCGTCCCCGGCGTGGCCGCTGCCGCATGCTCCTCGGATGACGGCAACCGGATGACGCGCGCACCGCTCACCTCATGTCCACGACGCGAGCCGGGCATACGAAAATCTCTGAGCTTGGACGTGCCGCCTGGAGGGCTTGTCCGCGGACAAGGCTTGTTGTCCGCCCGTGGGTGGGTGCCAGCCTGCATCGTTGTCGGCTGGGTGGTGCGGACAACGCTTCTGGTGGCGATGGTTGGTGCCGTCAGTCAGAAGCAGCTGCGAGCGTGGGGCACAACCTTGCCGAGCAGCGCCCGATGGGGAGGGATCACGTATGAGGCTTGCCAGCTACAGGTCAGGAACGCGCGTCCGGGGAACGCTCGGCGCGGGGATTGCGGGACTCGCGGCGATGGCGTTCGCGGCGGGTGCGGCGCCGGCGTCGGCGGCCGGTGCGGCATCGGCCAGCGCCGACTCAACGTCGAAGATCGTCAGCAATTACGCCCCCTACCTCTGTGTCAACGGCGGTGGAGGTGACAGCTGGCAGCTCCAGATGGGCGGCTGCTCGGGCCTCAGCCATCCGTATTACAACTGGACCTTTCACCAGCTCACCAGGCGAGACAGCCACGGTGGAGCCTGGTGGGAGATCAAGGACATCTGGGGCAGGTGCATGGACGCCGACCTGAACCACATAGGCGACGGCGGTAAAGTGCAGGACTGGACCTGCAACGGGGCGGCGCAGCAACACTGGTACCTGTGGCCCCTGGGAAACGGGAACTACGAGTTCATCAACGGGGTGAACACCAACTACGTGCTCGACGCCGTCACTGCGGGTGCTGACAACCCAGGCGTCCCGGGCGACCATTTGCAGCTGTGGACAGCCAACTACAAGCCCCAGCAGCGATGGTACGTAAGCAACCTGAGCTACCCACTGGGCTAACCTCCCGCCAACTGCCCGCAGCTGAAGGCTCGCCCACTGACCTGCGGAGGCCGCCACCCAGTGGGTGACGGCCCTCCAGGACCCCACGTTGGCCCCGGACTGCCCGCGCGGATCCCCAACGGACCCACCGCCGAATCTCAGCGGATGCGGTGAGACCAAGAACTGCCCGAAGTTCCTGGCGTTCTGTCGCTACCTGCGCTCACTGCACCCTGTCGAGAGTCAAGAGACGCAACGCGATCGTCTGCGACAACCACTCCCGTACCTGACGACGCAGCGGTACCAGCGGGTCGGGGCCCGGGCGGCGGCCAACAACGTGGACATCGCCTGCACCCCGACGCACACCTCTTGGCAGAGCCGCATCAAGGCCCGGTTCACCGCCTGCGCCACCTCACCCTCGACGGTACCGCCCACGCCGACCACAAACAGCATGGCAGCATGATCCGCCGCTGCATCATCCGACGGAACAAGCACGCCGCCGACGAACGCCTTCGCGAGGTCGTGAACAGGGCGAACGCTGCCTGATGCTAGGAACGGTCGACGGCGTCGAGGGCGTGTTCCTTGAGGAAAACACCCGCATGGGCTGCTGCTTCTTCCGCAGTCGCGTAGCGCGTCCCATCGGTGACCGTGGCGGATGCTCCATCAGCGCCCATGCCTGTCCAACTCCAGTCACCGGAAGGCGTCTGCACCAGTTCGGCAGTCCCCCCGAAGAGCGCGAGCGCGCTCCTGCCAGCTGTCGCGGGCACTGAGCGGCTGATGGCGTCGGGCCATTTCTTACGGGCGCCCTGCCGGGTGATGCCCCAGACAGCCCCCATCTGCTCGTAACTGGCGCCGTAGGAGCCAGCGGTTGCTGCCGCGTACGCAGTCAACTGCCTGACCTCGGCATCCATTACCTTCCAAGCGGCCAGGACGGACAGTGCCACTTCGACGGGATCCGCGTCCCACATACGGCCCGCGGGCAGCCCGGTCTGTCGGGAGCGTATCGCCGAGGCCAGCGGATTCAGGGCGTCGTACAGCGCTTTGTCGAGTTCTGCCTGCTCTTCCGGAGTGATCTCAGAGACCATCATGCGACAACTATAGTTCCCGACTCGGTATATGGAAACCAAAGTTTCCGCACCGTCTCGCTCGCCGCCCCGCCGCAACCGCGAGACAGGTCCTCCAGTGCTGTGCCGGGACGGAGCGGCGGATCACCCTGCCCGGGTGGTGGACGGGTCGGCACCTTTGAGGGCGAACATTGCTGGATGCGGCACTGATTGGGACGTGAATCGCGCTGTGGGTCTGCTCCGGTGTCTGCCAGAATCGGCGGATGTTGAACATCGGAACCATCGTGATGGGCGCCGCCGATGTGCGGCGGGCTGCCGAGTTCTGGAGCCGGGCACTGGGCTACGTCCCTCGCGATGGCGAAGTGAAGGACGACTGGACGGTGCTGGTGCCGGCCCACGGGTCCGGTGCCGCGCTGGCCCTCGACCTCAGTACTACACCCGTGCAGGAACACCCCAGGATCCACCTCGACCTCTACGCAGGTGACGCCGTCGATCAAAGCGCCGAAGTGGCGCGCCTGATGTCCCTGGGCGCGGAACGTGTGGACTGGGACTCTTATCCGGACGATGCCGACTTCGTCGTGCTCGCCGATCCCGAGGGCAACCGCTTCTGCGTCATCGACACCAGCCGTAGCTGACGGACGGGGTACGGGGGGGCCACGGATGCCAACTGTGCACGAGGGCAAGAAACCGACGGCGGCATCCTCCCACCAGTCGTTGCACCGGATGTTACGAATGTCGTGAGCCACACCCGCGACGGCAGGCGCCTGCACTGACAAAGGCGCGGCGCGGCGGCAGCGAGGTCCCGCTGGGAGGTGCGGATGCGCGTCCAACCGGCAGGCATGCCGACGCGTGTTGCGCGGGGGACAGAGTCGTTGAAGGGCCCCCGGGTCAGCCTGGCTGGCGCCGAAGACAAGCTCGTTCATATGGACCGACAAACTCCCGGCGGTACCGCGGCCAACCTCGGCATCCCACGTATAGCCCCACCTCAATTTACCCAGGCGGAGGGAACGGCCTCGCTGGCACAATCACTGGATGACCAGCAATGACATCTGGTTCGACTGCCAGCACCGTGGCAACGGCGGCCCGCTCATGATCGTGCCCCGTATTGATGGAGCACCACTCACCGAGCTGATCGACGGGTTCGAGATCGCGGCCCGGATGCAGCCCGCAGGCGACGCCTACGGCGGTCCCATCCCGGAGTTCTACCGGTTCGGCCCGATGCACGATCACTTCCTCGAACGGTCCACCAACCCAATGGGGCCGAAGACACCCGTTCTCGGTTGTAAATGTGGCGACTGGGGATGCTGGCCCCTCATGGCCCACATCACCGCGACAGCCGACCTCGTGATCTGGGACTCCTTCGAGCAACCCCGTCGCACGACCCGCGAGTACACGGCATTCGGTCCGTTCCAGTTCGACCGTCGCCAATACGATGACGCCCTGCGCGCGCTAAACGCCGTAATCGGCCCCAACGAGACGTAGTCCGCTCCCACCAGCGGTAGTTCAGAGAACCTAGTGTCAGATCTCCCCTACTGCCCGTGGACCCGGCACAGATGCCACGCGTTCAGGAGGTCCACGCCAATCTTGTCGACCGTCTCCAAGAGGCGGAGGACCAGGGCTGGCTCGGCGAGGCCGCCGCCATCGAGACCACCATGGCAGCCGCCGCCCAGAAGCCGGAGGCCATGCGCGACCGTGCACCGTCCACCTCGGCATGTCCGACGGCCGCGCGACGTCAGATGAACCAGCGCCGAGCCAGAACGCTGAGCGCCGACGCGACAGCCGGCGAATGCCGCTCCGCTCATGGAGCTGAGCCCAGCGGGATGCCCCGGCCCTGGATGGAGATTCGAGCACCTGCGTTCTCACGGCAGCGTTCACCCCCGAGCTAAATGGGGCGAAGAACGGGGTCGATCTCGGCCAGGGCTTCGTGCATCTGACGAGCCCCCAGGGCAACACGGTCGTCAGTGTCCCGCAACATCTCCTCGCATAGCTCCATCGCGCTGTCCCGGTCCTCGGAGGAGATACTGAACACATCGTGAAGTGCGGTGTGGATCCAATCGCTGTGATTCGAGTCGGCGACTGCCAGTGCGGAGGCGACTATCGCCAACCCGATCCTGTCTTTTCGTCGCAGCACGGCTTCTGCGGTCACTCGGGTGACGAACGTGTCACCTGCGTCGAGCACAAGCTCCAGCAGTGGCCCGAGCGCCTCCTGCGTCTCGGCGAAGCTTGCCAAGCCGTGACCGGCATCCGCCCGATCACGGTAGTCGTGGCTTCGCCCGAGCTCGCGGAGGACCATGACAGCTGCATGCCGCCGATCTCTGTCCACCCGCCTGATCACCCCCCTCGATTTCGGGTCAAAATACCACTGCGGCACCCTCCAGACGCTCGCTTCGTTCCCGCGGACCAAGGCGTCCTAGGCTCCAAGACGTGATCCCGCGCCAGCACCGGCCACGCCGTCGCCGCGACCGGCTCCCCCAGACGCCGCGCCCCGACCGCTGCGGCAAGCAGCTGCCCCTGCCAGCCCGGAAATCTGTACGCGGGCGAGGCCGCCGCGTGGGCCGGTCGCCGCGATGGCGGCGACGGCCGCCTCCTTCACGATGCGCGCCGAGCGGACATCCACCAACAGCGTCGACTCTTCGCAAGCCACCAGGGAGTTCCCCCACACATAGGGATGGGTATCGACCACAACTCGGGGGTGCGAAACCAACGCCAGCGCGGCACGAAAGCCACAGCAGAGCGCGTGTCATACAGGGGAGCAAAAAGACCGGTGAGCCGCAGTCGCGAAGGGAGGACCTGGCGGCCTCGGGGCCGCCCCAGCCGGCGAGAAGTGAGCTGGATCATCGCGAACCCGGTTGACCTTCAAGTTTGCCAGATGCTCAGGTAAGGACATGGAAACGAGCACGGCCAGTGATCGCGTACCCGAAGAGGCGATCACGCTCCTTGAGGCGCTCCTCGCAAGCGACAATCCTGTCTATCGTGGTCTGCGAGCACAGATCCCCCATCTGCGGGTGACCGGGCACTGCACCTGTTCCTGCGCCAGTATCGAACTCGGCTTGGACGAGACGCTGACGGCCGCCGCGCCCGACATCGACGACGGCGTTGCTGCCGAGGCCGAAGTCCTCGATGCCGACGGACAGCCCATCGGCGGTGTGCTGGTCTTCGCCCACGGCGGCTACCTGTCCTACCTGGAGACTTATACCTGGCTCGACAAGCAGATCACGCAGTTCCCCTCCCCCGACCGGCTCTTCTGACTCATCTGAAAACGGCCTTCGAGGAGCCTGCCTGCCTCCTGATCGGAGGCGGGTAGCACCGCGCCAGGTCGACGGGGCCCATCGGGGGTTGCCGGGATCGTCGCGCTCAGTCTCTCGGTGCCGCACGACACCCCCCAGAGCGATGAGCCTGGCCAACAGGTCCGGGTCATCACATGGTGGTCCTCGTCGGTTGCGTGCACGGTGACACGTCGTCCACCGTTGGGACGGCGCCGCGACCCCGAGCTCCCTCGTAACCGCGATGACCGTCTCGCAGGCATTGTGGGCGGAGACATTCACGGGTAGCGGCTGCGGAAGTCCGAGCGGCTGCTGAACATCTCGGGACCGGGGCGGGAACGGCCCGGCGGTGACTGGCGGTGGCGCCTGCCGCTTGCCGACCAGGTACTACTGGCGGCCTTGTATCTCCACACCAACCTCACCATGTGGCGGCGGTTCCCAACTTCTCCTCACCGCTGTTCTCTCTGCAGCCGGACCTCTACACGTCTACGGCGTCGGTTCCAGCCTCTGACCGCGGTCGGGGCGTGCTCTATATGACACGGCCGGCATCGGGAGCGGTCCCCGATGCCGGCCTGTCTTTACTCTATGGACGGCGGCAAGCCTCAGCCCTGAGTTGGATCAATCCCAGGGGTAGATGTCCTGTTCCGCCAAGGCGGCCTCGTCCCTGGCATGGAGAAAACGCGCCTCTCCCCATCCCAGGAGCGATTCATCCGAGAGTGGCGAATCGGCCAGATCTCCGCGGAGAACACCGAGGATGAATCCGCTCATGTTGCATGGGTACAGAGACCAGGCGAGGCTTCCCCGACTGAACACTGCCACTGGCCAGGCGTCAGGATCTGGATGGCCGGTAAACCAGCAGAGCGCGTCAGCGCCTACCGTTTCACCCCAGATGAGCATCTTCTCAAGTGGATGCTCCAGGGCAAGTTGCGGGGATCCCCATCCGCCATATGAAGTGGCTTCACCCAAGGACTTTCGTGCGAATCCGGATACCGCGTTCGGCTCGGATTCGGTCTGACGGGGTGCCAGGACCACGAGCTGGTCCTCGATGGAGCCGCACCCGTATCGGGCCATGAAGTCCTTGAAGTCGGTCGGGAAGCGCGTTTCATAGACGCGTTCCATCTCGTCCCAACTGACATCTTCCCCCGCCGTCTCACCCATGACACTCAGCATGCGAGCGAGTTCGGGGATCGCGGTCTCGAAACGTGGCGCCATCGCCGCTGTCACTCCACCCATCCGTTCGGAGCCCGGTGGCCGAGATTGTACCATTTTCCGTCCCTCATGCTCCTGATCTCATTGGGGACTTCCGCATCGAAACGCAGCGAAGGGCTACCGTTCGGACTATAACCGCTCGCCTGCATGCGGTAGGCGTACGGAACTACCTCGGAGCCTGAGTACAGCGGTGTCACACGGTAGTGGACGACTTGGTTGCCCTTGATGGCGTCACGTACCTGCTCCTCGTAGTCCGCCATGTTGGGTACACGGTGGGGAGGTTGCCCCTTGACGTTGGGCGTGGAGTTAGCGGTGCGCGAGCAGGTCGAGATGTTTTCGTACATGAGGCCGTCGCCTCCCAGCGAGTCCGCCAGCAGGTGGCAGGCGTTCCGCCATCTCGAGGCTGGCGAGTTGCCCAGCTTCTGCACCTCGATCGCGGCCCAGGTGTAGCCCGGGGGCTTCCTCACATCATCCGCGTCCTCACCCTTTTTGGTGAAGGTCTTGGTCTTGGAGCCTGGGTTGGCGTCGATGAACGCAGCGTCAAGGCATGCTTCCACACCCACGGCGCGGCCTCCGTTGACCGCGTCGACGGGTGAGTAGTGCCGCCAGCCGCCGCCGAAGCCGCTGCGGCAGTCCTCGTCCTGGTCCCTGCCCTGGTCGGCCTGGCCAGGGGTGTCAGTCACCGCAGGCGCGAAGACGGCAACAGCTAGTGCGTCGAGAAGTGCCTGGGCGCCGAACACGGTGGCCGCCGCGGCCGTGGCCTCGGAAAGTACCGCACCAGTTCCAGTGACCAGCACACCGATAATCGGGGGCAGGTCAGGCGCGGGAATGGGGTTACGGCCGTTGTGGTCGTTCTGGTCGATCACCGGTACCGGCGGGGCAGTCGGACGCTTTCCGTTTCCAGGACCCCGGGGGGTCTTCCTGTCATTTCCATGGCCGTGATGACCGCCACCCCCTCCGCCGTCACCGCCTCCGTCGTCGCTGCCCCAATCACATGAACGGCCGCAAATGGACTCTTCGGTGTCCCAGAGCATTGCCCGGAAGTTCCAGGGGTCCTCGCCCCGGTTCGCCAACTCCCGCTCGTACTCTGCGGGGTCGATGGTGATTCGTGCGTGCCCCGTCGGGTCGGTCCCGTTCAGCGGGCCGGCGTTGCCGTAGGTGTAGCGATTGGCCTGTACTGAAGGGTCCTGGTCCAGCTGCCACGTGTCGCGGCTGGTGAAGCTGCCGGTGCCGGGCTGGTACCAGCGGGCAGCCATGTTGATTTCACCGGTCGAGCTGTCGGTCCACCCCGACTGGTAGCCGAGGGATGGATTGGCGCCCGAGGTCGCCGTCACGTTGCCAAGGGCGTCATAGGTGCGGGAGGAGGAGACCGATGTGCCGTCCGCGGAGAGGGTGGCGACCACGTCGGTGTGCCGGTCCGTGACGGTCAGGCGGGCCGAACCGGGTGTCCCGGTGGTGGCGCTGGCGATCAGCGCGCCATCGGGCGTACGGCTGTAGGTCGACTTACCGTCCCTGACCAGGTTGTTGGAGCCACCGTCGTAGCTGAAGGCGGTGCCGTCTTCGGTCAGGATCCGGTCGAGTGAGTCGTAGGTGAAGGTCTTCGTGCCGTTGTTGACCGTGCGCTCGAAGGCATCCGAGTTGATGGTGCGGGTGGTGCCGCCGTCGGTCACCGACTTGACGGTGCCGCGGGCGGAGTAGTCGAAAGTCTGCGTGCCCCAGCTCTGGAGTCGGTTGCGGGAGTCGTAGGTGGCTGTGATGTCTCCCTTCTTCACGAGGTTGCCGGACTTGTCCCACTCGAAGGCGGTGGTGGTGCTCCCGCTCGTCTCCGTGGTCATCCGGCCGGCGAGGTCATAGGCGTACGTTTTCGTACCTGCCCCCGCAGTGCCCGCCGTGGCCCTCTTCACCAGGCGGTTGTCGAGGTCGTACTCGTACGCGGTGCCCTGGATCTGCGCACCGGTACCGGTGGGGGCGACATTGTCACCGCTCAGCCGGCCCAAGGCGTCGTACGTGTACGAGCGCTGTGCGCCGATCGCGAACGTGCCGCCGGCCGCCGGGCGTGCGTACTGCGTCAGCGTCGGTCGCCCGGCCGCGTCGTAGTCATTGCGCACCTGCGTGCCGGTCAGCGGGTCGGTCGTCGTGTCGAGACGTCCGGCCTGGTCGTAGGTGAAGACCGTCGAGCCAGCCGCGTCCGTGCGGGAGGCCATCTGGCCGTCCGCGTCATACGTAAAGGCGGATGTGCCCGAAGCGCCTTCGGCGCTGAGGAGTTGATCGCGGTCGTTGTAGGTGTAGGTGTTGCCCGCGAGCACTCCGTCGCCGCCCACCCCGGTCAGTCGGCCGGCGAGGTCGTAGGTCAGCGAGCGCGGACGGGTTGCCACGGCGGTGCCGGAACCGGTCTCGGCGGTCAGCCGGCCCAGGGCGTCATACGTCTTGTTGCGCTTGACGCTGCCCGGGAGCAGCTCGGTCACGAGCTGGCCTGCCGCATCGTAGACATTGGTCCACGTACGGTTGCTGAGAGCCGGGTGGAGCGCCGTGCTCGGTTCGATCGTGGACTCGGGAAGGCCCCACGCGTTGAACGAGTAGAAGGTGGCCTTGCCGCGGCCGTCGGTCAGGCGCGTGCGGTTGCCCGCCACGTCGTAACCGAGGGTCGTGGTGATGGAGTCGGTGGCTGTGACCGGTTCCACCTGCTTGGTCATCCGGCCGAGGGCGTCGTAGGTGTAGGTGCGCCGGGCGCCTGTGGCGGAGACCGATGCGGTGACGTTTCCGTCGGCGTCGTACTCGGTCGACGCCGAGCGCAGCGGCGTGGTGCCGGTGCCGTAGTCCGTCACGGCAGTCGCCTTGCCGAGGACGTCGTACGCGGTGACGGTCTTGCGGCCGGTAGCGTCCGTGCTCTCGGTCCGACGGCCAAGACCGTCGTAGGCGGCGCGCGTGGTGCCGCCCATCGGGTCCGTGGTCGTCAGGACTTCACCGGCGGTGCTGTACGTGGCGGTGCTGTGACGGCCGGCCGGGGTGCTGGACTCGGTCTGGTTGCCCGCGTCGTCCCATGTGTAGCGGGAGACGAGGTTCTGCAGGGTGGGTTTGCGCTCGACCGTGGTCGCGGTGAGCTCACGGCCCAGTTCGTCGTAGGTGGCCTCGGTGCGGGCTCCTGTCGGGTTGGTCGCGGTGAGCGGCAGACCGGTCGGGGTCCAGCTGAAGGTGGAGACACCGCCGCCGGACAGATCCGTGGAAGTGCCGTTGAAGGTGGTGGCACCCGGGGCCTGGAGACCTTGCGGACCAGCGAGGCTTGGGTCCGTCCTGCGGATCAGATGGCCCAGCTGGTCGTACGCGAAGTAGCGGGCACGGCCTAGCGGGTCGGTGGTGGAGATCGGGTTGCCCAGCGTGTCGTAGGCCTTGCGTGTGACTGCCGTTATGGGTGTGGTGGTACCCGGCGGTGTGTAGTCGGGGAGCGTGACCGCGACGGGGCGACCGAGCTTGTCGTTCTCCGTGCGGGTTATGAGACCGCGTGCGTCACGCGTCTCGGTAGCCTCGCCGAAAGTGTTGTAGCCGGTGAGCGTCTTCGGTGTGACGAGTGTGGCGGCACCGCCGTTCTCCTCGGCCTGCACCTGCGGCGCCGTCGTCTCGACGAGGCGGCCGAGCACGTCGTGGCGGCTGGTTGTCGTGTTGCCCCGCGCCGTGACCTGAGTCAGCGGCAGGTTCCGCTGATCGAAGGTGGCCGAGGAGACCCGGGTGCTGGTGCCGTCGGCGACGGTCACCTTTTTCGGGTTGCCCGCCACGTCGTACTCGGTCGTCGAGGTGAGCTTCGTGCCGGAGCCGTCGATCGACCGGGTCTGCTCGGTGATCCGGTTGTCGCCGTCGTAGGCCGTGGTCGTGACGCGGTTCAGGCCGTTCGGGTCGAACACGGAACGCGTGGTGCGTCCGGTGGCGTCGACTGTGCGGACCGTGGTGCGCCCACCGCTGGTCGTCTGTACGGCGGGGTTGCCCGCGCCGTCGTAGGTGTTGGATTTTAGGACGATGTCCCGCTTGGCGCCGTTGGCCTGGGTGACCTGCTTCGCCGTGGCCGTGGCCTTCAGGCCGTCGTCGAAGTAGGTGAAGGCGGTCGTGGCGCCCATCGCGTCCGTGGTCGAGGCCAGGCGGCCTGCCGGATCGTAGGCGTGGGAGACCAGGACCAGGTCATGGGTCTGACCGGAGGCATCGCCCGTCCAGTCCTTGAGCACCGACTCGGCCAACTGACCGCGCTTGGTGTACGCGTGCGTGACGACGTTGCCCGCCGGGTCCGTCTCGCGGATCACCCGGCCCAGCGCGTCGTAGCCCAGTGTGCTCACGCTGCCCGCCGCGTCCGTCACGCTCTCGTTCAGGCCGAGCGCGTTGTAGCGGTAGGTGGTGGTGCGGGTGGCGTCGCCGCCGGTGGTGTCCTCCGTCGACTCGGTGAGCAACTGCCCGTCCGCGTCGTAGGTACGGCTGACCCTGGCGGTGTGCGTGACGCCGGTGATCTCGTTCTTGACGCCCGGGCCGGTTTCCGAGGAGACACGGGACAGGGCGTTGTAGGCGTACGTCGTCGTGACACCGTCGGGAGCCGTGTCGGAAACCTGGGTCTCCGTCAGTTTCCGGCCGATGCCGTCGTAGGTGTACGTCGTCACCAGGCCGGAGGGCGCCGTCGACCTGGCCAGGTCGCCGCTTGCGAAGTACGCGTAGGAGACCGTGGCGCCGCCGGCGCTCTTCTTCGTGGCGACAAGGCCGGCCGGTGTGATGCCGCCGCCCACCGCGGGTTCGTTGCCCGAGGTGTACGTGGTCGACGTCGTACGGCCATCCGCCAGTGTGACCGTGTCGGTCAGGCCCAGGGCCGTGTAGGACGTCGTGGTCCGGTAGCGGTTGTCGGCCGATCCTGTCGACCGCGGGTCGCGGACAGCCGTGGGCTTGCCGTTGCGCGGATCCAGCGCATCGGTGGCGTTCACGTAGTACTCAGCGAAGGACGTCCAGCAGGAGTTGGCGTCTCGGCATGTGGTGGTGGAGACGGTATTGCCGTGTGCGTCGTGGCCGGTGATGGTCGAGTGACCGTTGGGGTCGGTAAGGGTGTGCAGGAAGCCTCCGGTGTCGTACGCGTAGGTGGTGACGCCACCGTCCGCGTCCGTGGAGGAGACCCGGCGCTGGCCACGCACCATGTCATAGGTGCTGCTGGTCTTGGCGCCCGCGGGGTCGGTGACCGTCACCGACGAGGAGAGGGATGAACCCGCAGCCTGCGTCCGGGCGTTGTAGTGCTTGGCGACCTGCTCCGCGCTGAGGGTACGTGGGTAGACGGCGACCTCGTCCATCTGGCCGGTGAAGTAGCTGACGCCATTGCCCGGGGAGGCGGGCCAGTACTGGGTGAAACCTGCTCCGATGACGGAGGTCTTGTTGGCTTCGTGGTCGACCGGCACATTGGTGGCCTGAGCGACCTGGGTCCCGTCCAGGTAGAGCGTCTGTGTTCCGCCTTGCGCCGTGATCACGGCGTGGTGCCACTCGTTGTCGGTCACCGTGTTCGCAGACACGTTGGTGGCGCCGATACCGCGGGTGAAGTACTGCCCGTGAAGCTTGCTGTCGGAGCCGACGTACAACACCGGCGTGTAGCTGGCACCGGAGTCAGGGATGGGACGGTTCTGGTCGCTGAAGAGCACGCCCGGCTTAGTGGTCTTGAACCACAGCTCAACCGACAGGTCGGTCTGGGGGATGGACGCACCGGGAATTTCGGCGTAGCCATTCCCGGAGAACTCGACCGCCGAACCCTCCCCTGCCCCGAATACCCCGGGCCTGGCGAGAAGGGCGTTGGTGTAGGTGCCGTTGCCTCCGGTGACGGCGACCTCGTTCACCACGCTCGTGCCGCTGGGCTCGTCCAGCTGCCAATAGCTGGAGGGAGCGTCGGCCATGACAGTGCCCTGGTACTGGGCAGCGTTTCCGGTGATCAGGCGGTTGCGGGCCTTGTAGTGGTCGGCGACAGTCTGGCCGGTCAGTTCCGTCGTGTAGAAGGCGGCCTCGTCGACCTGCCCGTTGAAGTAGCGAGTCGCGCCCGGCTGCCCATCCCAGACCTCGCTGGAGTAGCCGGCGCCGAGGTAGGCGTATGCCAGGGTCTCCGGCTTGACCACACCGGTCTTGGAACCGATCTTGCTGCCGTCGAGGTACAGCGACTGGCCCGCCGGGCCACCGGTGATGACGGCGTGGTGCCATTTGTTGTCGGTGACCTTGACGCCGCCCATGACCGGCCAGCCCGCGGACGGACCGTCCCACAGATGGCCGCGCAGCTTGCCCTCGGCGTCGATCAGCAGGCTCGCGTTCCACATCTGCGGAGTGGTACCCAGCTCGCTGTTCTGCAGACCGAGCAGCACGCCGCTCGGCTTGTCAGTGCGGAACCAGAGTTCCACCGACAGCGCCGTCGCCCCGGCCACGGACTCGCCGGGCACGGAGATGGCACCCCGGGAGCCGTCGAGTGCGACGGAACCGTCGTCGCCGTCGAGGAACGCGCCGACGCTGCCGAGGGTGACGCCGTCACGGTAGGAACCGTTTCCGCCCGCCGCTATCTGGTTGACGGCCTCGGCCCCGGCAGTCTCGCCAAGTCGCCAGTAGGCCGCGGGGTTTCCTCTCTGCACGGCGTCCGCGTAGGCGGCGGAACCCGCGCTGTAGGTAGGTGCCGATATCTGCCAGGTGCCGCCGTTCTCGTCGGTCACACTGGTGGCGCGCCCGGTGTCGTTGTCGTACTCGACCTGTCCGCTGACTCGGCCCGAGGGCAGGGTCATCTTGGAAAGCTTGGAGGAGCCGGTACGCGCTGCATAGTGCGCGCGGACCGACCCTGCGTCGAGGGCTCGGTGGTAGACCGCGACCTCGTCCATCAGGCCCTTGTAGTAGCGGGTGCCGTACGTGCCCGTCCCGTCCCACGTCTGGTCGGTGAAGCCGCCGCCGAGGTAGGTGAAAGTCTTGGTGGCGTGGCTGACGGGACCGGCCAGGGTTCCGACGGCCTGGCCGTCGAGGTAGAGGGTCTGGCCGGTGCCGGTGCTGGTGATCACGGCGTGGTGCCAGGCGTTGTCAGTGACGGTTGCCGCGGAGGTCATCGGGGTGAGACCCCCGTCGGCCTTCTCGAAAGCGCCGCGCAGCTTGCCCGCGGAGTCGACCGCGAGGACGGGGTTGTAGACGCCTGGGTGGGGCGCTGTCAGCGGGTCGTTCTGGAAGCCGACGAGGACACCGTTCGGCTTGTCCGTCTTGAACCACAGCTCCAACGACAGCACGGTGGAGGATGCCAGGGTCGACTCCGGCAGCTGTACGTAGGAGTTGGTGCCGTTGAAGGAGGCCGCCTGGTTGGCCGTGCCCGCCAGAGCACCGGCGCTGCCGAGGTCGACGTCACGGTAGTGCCCGGCATTCGTGCCCGTACGGGAGACCCCATCGCTCTGGGCGGTCTCGCCATCGGTCTCGCCGAGCCGCCAGTAGCCTACGGGGTTGGCATCCTGCACCATGGCCCGGTACTGGGAACCGCCGGTGTACTGGTACACCGTGCACGAGGTCGTGGAGGACGGCGGACAGACCTTGGCCAGCTGGTCGCCCTGGTAGGTGTATGACCAGGTGAGAGCGGGATTTCCGGGGCCGACGGCGTCGGTGGACACAGTGGCGACGTGCGTCCCGCTCCAGGTGAACGTCAGCGCCCGCTTGGTGAGGGCGTCGGTGGCCTTGGTGAGCCTGCCGCCCGTGTAGCTGAGCTGCTGCTCGCGCCCGGAACCGTCCCTGACCGTGGTCAGCAGGCCGGTCGCGTCGAACGTGTACAGCGCCGCACTCGCGTCACGCAGCGTCCAACCCCCGGCTACGGCGGTCAGCACACCCATGGAGCCGGACGGTGCACTGTAGGTGTTGTCGTTGCTCTTGCCGAAACGGACCTGACTGCCGTTGGCAAGGGTGACCACCACGCTGCCGTCGGGCTCCGCGGTGGCACGCATGTCCCAGCGGGTGGCCCAGCCTGCGCCGAAAGCGTTGGCCGGACGCGGGTCCTGCGAGTTATAAGTGCGGGTGACCGCCAGTTCGGGGCCGACCGTGGATACGGCGGCGTCCGTAGCGGCGGTGGCGTAATTCCCCGACCTCTCGTCATACCGTCGGCCCGGGTCCGCGCTGCCCAGGTGCGAGGTGATGACGGGCTGCGGAACCTGCGTGATCAGGATCGAGGGTGCGCTACGGGAGGACTGGTCCTTGCCGTCGTTGGCGTACGCATACCAGGCGTAGGTCTTGGCCCAGCTCAGCCAGCCGGAGGGGACGGTCCAGCTCTGCGAGGCCGCCTGTGCGCTTCCCCGGCAGTTCTTCCGGGTGTCCTTGCCCTCTACCTCACACACCTCGAACTGGTACGTGAGGGGGCTCGGGTAGCGGTCCCGGTCTGCCGCAGCGGCCCACAGCGTCGGGGTGAGCGTGTCGGCGATCGCTCCGCTCGGAGGCGCCGCCCCCGTGAGGTACGGGGGTGCGTTGACCGCATCGAACCTGATGGCCGCGCCGCCCACGCCGTCCGCCGCGAAGCTGGACACGCCGTACTCGTCCATCGTCCATACGAGCGTGTAGGTCCCTGGCGCGAGAGGCGCGATCTTGGCATCCACCGTCGCCGAGCCACCAGGCGCGACGTCGTAGGGCATCGACGTCCACCGGATCTTGCTCCAGTAGTCGCCGCCCACCAGTGTGCCGTTCGCGTCATACAGGTCATACCGGAGCTTGAAGTTGCTGTCCTTGCCCCAGGTCTGCTGCCCCTGGTTGGTAACCGTGACCTTGAAGGCGCCTTCGGTCGTGGCCGTCATCGGCTGGACCCACTGCCCCAGCTGATAGGTGGCGCCGTACTTGGACCACGTGACGTCGAGGGCGGGCTTGCCGTTCGGATAGTTGTCGGACCCGAACTGCTTCCAGGCGTACGAGTCGGAGGTGGATGCCTTGATCGCCAAGCCGTAGTTCGGCTTGCGTCCATGGGTCCAGTCATCTACCAGCTGGCGTCCGGCACCACCGAGATCGATCGCTTCCCAGGCAGGACCACCGCAGGGATACCCGGTTTGGCCCTCGGGCCGCCAGCCGTGGGCGAAACTCTTCGAACCGAGAGCATCACCCGTGGCAGGGCCGGGCCACGAAGAGGTCGAGCCCTCCGACCAGTTCGACGTGATGGGGTGAATGGTCACCGGCCGGGCCGTGCAGGAGTACGACCAGGTGTTGAAGAGCTGGAGGTTCACTCCCTGCACGAACGCGTTCTTCAGGGAAGCATCGATACCGTCGAACCTCACGAACGAGGCGGCCTTGTTGCCGCCACCGTTCGAGGTGCCGACCTTCAGGACCGTGTCCGCGGAGAAGTTCTGGTTGAACGAGGCCTGGACGTAGGTACCCGACGACGCGCCCACACGGGTCGCCGAAGGATCCACCTTCACGGGGAAGACCCGCTCAGGTGCTGAGAGCCACTTGCGGTCGAGGCTGACAACCAGGACCTGCCGTGCACCCTCACGCAGGATGTCGTAAGTGACACCGGAGGAAATGGCGCCCTCGTTGGAGTTGGAGCCCTTACGGGAGTCCTCCATCCAGCCGGCGGGCATCCAGGCCTGCTGTCGGCCCGCGGAGTCGAGGAAAGCGATGCCGCCGTGGCCGTCGAGCTTCGCCGTCAGCCCCTGCGAGGCAAGCGGGAAACGCCATACGGCGGGCGCGTCCTTGGTCTTGAGGACAAGCGTCTCCTTGACGGAATCGCTGCCCGCTATCAGCTCCACATCCGCGCCGCTGCGGACCTCGGGATACGTGATGATGCTCCCCGCCACGGTGCCCTGCACATGCGCAGCGTCCTCGATCCCGTAGGCGACAGCGTGGGAGTCGTCCACACCGAGACGGACCAGAGTCTGGGCGTCGGCAAACTCGGCGAAGCCCAGCTGTTCCTCGGTGGACCGCGGCGCCCACCCCGCGCCTGCGCCGCTCATGCTTCGCATCGCACTCTGCGACCCGCGGGCCAGACCCGTGTCGATGGCTTTCCACGATCCGTCGGACGAGCGGAAGTTCACGTCTTCGTCGTAGAAGCGGCTGGTAAAGGTGCCGTCCTTGTTCAGGAACGTGCGCCCGCGCTTGGTCCGCTTGCCAGCAACCTCAGTGCTGGTCTTCGCGTCGAAGCCCTTGGGCGGCGCCACCTTGGGAGCGGCCACCTTGGCGAACGGCACCTTGGGCGACGGCTTGTGCTCCCCGCTCAAGTTCGCAGGCGGAGTGCCGCCGGCGAGCGGCAGCTCGCCCGGCGCCTTCAGCGCGCCACCTCGTCCCCCTCGCGCCGCCGCGTCCGTTGCGTCGCCGGAGACACTGTGGCCCCGCCCGCTCGCCGATCCCCAGCCCTGTTCAGGCCGTTCACCGGCACTGTGGCCGGTCTTCGTGGTGACCCACTGGTCCACCGCGAGTGCAGCCTGCTCTGTACCTGCCAGAACGGCCATGATGAATGCCACTAGCAGTACTAGTGGTCGCGCTGTGCGCACAGATGTCCCCCACCTAGATGATCAGTGGGCTCGTCATATCGTTCACACAGCGAACTCACAACATCCGTCCTAAATTCACCCCGCCCCAGTCGGCACCAACCGGGACGACGAAACATCTGCGATCGTGAAAATCTGGACGTAAGACTCGGTTGCGCTACCTTCCGTCGTGGGAAAGCTCACTTCTCGCCTCAACAGGGCAACTCTTTCCAGACATGACGCAGCGTTGCGGAACGGCCGCCGACTCGTGCGAATCCCGCCGTCAGGCGACCCCTGGCCATCAAGGGTGGCTCGGGCCGATTCTGAGCAGCCGTAGGCCCGGCCCCGGTCGAAGGCGGGCAGGCTGACATGCCTCGGCGTCCGCTAGAATCGGCAGGTCGGAGGGCATGTGATGTTGCAGGTTCTGTACGGCGGGCAGACCGGGGAGCTTGACCTTTCCGGGGCGCGTCGAGGCCTCTTGGCGCTCGGGCAACTGCTGCGGGACGGGCCTGGAAGCTGTGATCCTTCTGTGCCTGGAAGGACGGCCAGGGCAACGGCGCGATGCTCAAGGCGAACACGAACAAGCCGACGCTGGAAACCTGGGACAACCAATTTCGAGTGGTCATCAACAGCACGTCTCTGATCTCCTGCGCGTACGAGGACGCGAACTACGGACTCACCCCGGGGCTACAACGCCTGCCAGCCCCGCAAGGTGTATGCCACCCACATGAGCCCGGCCATGTACAGCTCGCTGAAATTCGTCCGCACCGTACGGGAGTGCGGGGCAGCCCCCTACCCTGGACGGCGCAGACGTCGCCGAAGTTGTCGGGGTTCAGGGGCTGGACGCCGACCGGTATGAACGCCCTTGCTGGCGCCGGTGAAAGGCGCTGAAGCTACATGGAGCCGGACCGCGCTGGCAGAGGCGAACCGTGTGTTCAGGACACAAGTGACGCAACACCAGGCCCCGGCGCACCCAGGCCGCGCGTTCGCTTCAGACTGCCAAGGCGTGTTGGGCGTGAACGGGCGGCGCACAACGGTCGTCACCACGATTCGGGTTCGCAGGGCCCCAAGACCAGCTGACTTGGCTACCTTCCTTGGACGCGCTGCCGAGTCGGGCAATGCACACCCTGCTGGGGCAGTGACCGAAGGCGATGCTGTGTGCGCTGATCAAGCCATGAAGAAACTGATTACAGTCACCGCTCTCAGCCTTGGCGCCCTCGCGGGCACTATCGCTCCGGCCCAGGCGGATGGCACTCCTCCCCCGGTCACCACCAACGGTGAAGCCAGCGCCAAGTGCTCGCCGAACTTACGTCGCAAGGGCAGGCGAAGCGGGACGGAGGCGGACTGTTGAACTCAGCTGTCGCGAGTTCACGGCCTGGTAGCTGTGGCCGTGAGTCGGTCACCGAGCTGGCTTCTCCGGTACAGCACATGCCGTCCGTCACGTGTCCGGGTGACCAGTCCTGTGGAGTGCAGGACACGCAGATGTTGGGAGACAGCGCTTGGGGTGACTCTGAGACGGCGGGCGAGTTCTACGGTGGGCAGCGGCTCTTCCAGGATGCTGAGCAGGCTCGCTCGGGGTGAACCGAGCAGGGACACCAGGGCGGTTGCGTCGACGGCCGGTATCTCCGAGCTCCACAGCGTGGCTACTCCCCGGCTGGGATAGACGAGGCTCGGCGGCTCGTCCGGGCTGACGGGAGGCGCGGGCTTGTGGGCGAACACGGACGGCAGGAGCAGCAGTCCCCGGCCGGATGCCACAACCCGGTGCCTGCTGATCATCTTGTGGATGTAGAGCTCTCCGCCTTGCCAGCGCAGGTTCGGGTGCATGTCGGCGAACAGCAGTCGGGCGCCCCCCAGGGCGAGCTGGCGGGCGCGGTAGGTCATGTCGGCTTCCAGCACCAGCCGCATCTGCGGCCATACCGGCTCGATGGCCACCTTCCAGTACTGCCGCAGGAGATCGCAGATGGCGTCGCGGAGTCTGGCGACGGGTGCGTCTTCGGCGGCGGTGGCATCGCGGAGAGCTTCAGGGACGGGGTCGGGCGCGTGCGCCAGAAGCAGATCGTGGCGGACCCGAGCGCAGGAAGCCTGCCGGACGACAGAGAGCTCTTCTTCGAACGTCGGCGCGAAGCTCGTGGGATTCGGGGTCAGGAAGTCGGGGAGGGTACGCCGCAGGGCGACCAGGGACATCAGGAGACCGGTGTCGAGCGCGCCGAGTCTGCCGAGTACGGACCTGCGCCAGGGCAGGTGCAGCGCGGACAGACC
Source organism: Streptomyces sp. NPDC031670 (assembly GCF_055580545.1). Lineage (NCBI taxonomy): Bacteria > Bacillati > Actinomycetota > Actinomycetes > Kitasatosporales > Streptomycetaceae > Streptomyces > Streptomyces sp. NPDC031670. Next base: position 46,378 of record NZ_JBVILC010000018.1, read on the forward strand.
CGGATCCTGCAACACCCGCAGGCTGAACAGGGTTTCATGCAGAGGGGAGAGGGCGAAGCGGGTGTCCGCGAGGTCCTCGACGTCGAGCACAAAGCTGATCATTAAGCCATACGCTACATCGATTGGCCGCACAGCGTCGATGCCGTGGACTTCATCCCATGACACACACCACGCATGTGCAGCGGACGGCGGTTGTCACCGGTGCGGCACGCGGTATCGGCGCCGCCGTGGCCAGTCGGCTGGCGGGAGACGGCTTGGCGGTCGGCGTGGCCGACCTGGACCAGGCGGACCGGGCCGATACCGTCAAGGCCAACCCGAGTGCCGGCGGGGCGGTGCTGGCCTTCGCCATTGATGCCGCCGACGCAGCTGCGGTCGCTGCGGCCCTCGTCCGGATCGCCGCCGCGTTCGGACCGCGGCCGGTGCTGGTCAACAACGTCGGCATCGGGCCCCATACCGCCTCCTTCCTCGTAAGCCCCGGGTCGGCGTTGGCCTGCGGCCAGGGGATACACATGGCGGGTGGGCGGTGGACTGAAGGATGAGCCGCCGGACGCTCCTCATTCTGGCTGTCACGTGCGCCGTGGCGGTGGGCAACATCTACTTCCCGCAGGCCATCGCTCCACTGGTAGCCGACGGACTGCATGTCTCACCCGATTCGGCCGCTGCGGTGGTGACCGCCACACAGGCCGGCTACACGGCCGGGATGGTCTTGCTGGTGCCACTTGGCGACCGGCTCCCCCACCGCCCCTTCCTCGTCGTCCTCCTCGCCCTGACCGGCCTGGCCCTGCTCGCAGCGGGTTGCGCACCGGCTCTGCCGGCCCTCATTGGCGCCAGCACCCTCGTCGGCCTGACCACTGTGGGCGCGCAGATCGTCGGCCCCCTGGCGGTCGGTCTCGTGGCCGCCGACCGCCAAGGAGCGGTGATCGGCGCCCTGTTGAGCGGATCGACCGGCGGCATGCTGCTGGCCCGGACCTTCAGCGGCACGCTCGGTGAGTGGCTGGGCTGGCGGGCCCCCTACCTGATCGCCGCGGTCCTGGCCCTGCTCCTCGCCACCGTTTTGGCGTTCGCGGTGCCGACCACAACCCCGTCCTCCCGCCAGCGGTACACAGCGCTCCTGGCCGAGCCGCTGCGCCTGCTGCGCACCGAGCCAGACCTGCGCCGCTCGTGTTTCTACCAGGCAACCGTCTTCGCCGGGTTCTCCGCGGTCTGGACCTGCCTGGCGCTCCTGCTCGCCGGACCGGCCTACGGGCTGGGTGCCCAGGCGGTCGGAATGATCGCCCTGGTCGGAGCAGCGACCATGGTCTGCACCCCGCTCGCCGGCCGCCTGGTGGACCGCTACGGTCCCGATCCAGTGAACCTGGTCTGCATGCTCGGCGTCCTCGTCTCGGCCGCGACCCTCACCATGGGTGCCCGGGGCGGCTCGCTGGGCCTGACCTCCCTGACACTCGGCACGCTGCTCCTCGACACCGCGATGCAGTCAGGCATGGTCGCCAATCAAGTCCGCGTCTACACCCTCCGCCCCGACGCCCGCAGCAGACTCAACACCGCCTATATGACCTGCGCCTACCTGGGCGGCAGCACAGGTTCCTGGCTCGGGGTACACGTCTGGAGCCGGGCCGGCTGGTGGGGCGTGTGCGTGCTCGTCGCGCTGCTCGCCGCACTCGCCCTGGCCCGCCACCTACGGGCCATGTATGTACGCGCCAATGCCTCCACCGTGTCCGCCGCGCCGTTCTCCCCTTCGGACATGCACCCATCGACGCCGGCTCGTCAGACGCATGGGGAACTTGACCGGAGATGAGCCCAGCGACCGTGACGAAAAAAGGCGCGCTGCCGGGCGTGCTCATCCCCGGCTCCGTTCCGCGAGGCGCCGGGCGGCGAGGCGCGCGGTCGCCGCGCGGTCGGCGGCCTTGAGGGAGCGGCCGGGCAGCGGGATGTCGGCGAGCAGCACCGGGTCCGGCCGCCGTCCAGGCGCGCTTGGTTGCCGGTGGCGACCCACCGGTCCGGGGCCTCGCCCAGGTAGCGGTCCCGGACGGAGGGACCGGACAGCAGCAGCACGCCGAAGGCGTCCGCCGTGGCCTCCACGCGGGAAGGGGCCGACCGACCAGGTCGCCCTCGCCGGTGAACGCCATCCTCTCCGCCTGTTCGACCGCCCCGGCGGGGAACGGCTCGGTCAGTGCGTAGACGCCCCACGCCTCCTCGGCGCACGCTCGCTTGACGCAGGTGAGCAGTCGGGCGCTCGCGGGGGGGGACCGGTCCGCACCCGCCCGCTGAAGCGCGTTCCCTCGACCAGCAGCCGCCCCAGCTGAGGTGGCGTCAGGTACGTGGCCTGCGGGGCGAGACGGCGCAGTTGGGGGCCGAGCACGCGCGTGAAGACACGGGGCCGCTGGGCCGTCCGGCCCTTGGTGGTGCCCCGAGTCCCGGAGGCGCACCCGAGGCGAGGGCGCGGAAGTCGCTCGGGGTGGTGCCGGTGTGCCGGCGGAAGAAGGCACTGAAGGCTGTGGGGTGTGTGAAGCCGATGCGGTCGCCGACAGCGGCGGGGGGCAGGGCGGTGTGGACGAGGAGGCGTTTGGCTTCCAGCAGGACCCGGTCGTCGATGAAGCGTTTGGCTCCGCATCCGACGGCGGCGCGGGTGGCGCGGGTGAGGGTGCGCGTGCTGTAGCCGAGGCGGCCGGCGTAGTCCTCGACCCGGTGGGTGTGGGCGAAGTCCTGCTCGAGGGCCTCGCGGAAGCGGCTGAAGGGTTCGCAGGCCGCACCTTGGGCAGGTACGGAACCTTTGAGGTGGGCGAGGCGGATCAGGAGGGCGGACAGCAGGTGTCGCATCGTCTCGATGTGAGCCGTCAAGGGCAGGTCGGACAGGTGGGCGTAATCGTCTTCGAGTGCGCCGAGGATGCGGATCAGTGACTCGGCCTGCCGGGCGGCGGGGGTTACGCGACCGGTTCGGGTGTCGGCGGCGCTGGTGAGCGTGGTGGCGGTGTCGCTGAGGAAGCCGGCCGGGAAAACGACCACGGTGCCCTCGGCCTCCTCCAGCGGGCCAACGAACTGCAGAACCTGTCCGGGCCTCACCCAGCGCCAGTCGCCGGGCTGGATCGTGTCGGTACTGAAGTCGGTCGAGCAGCGCAGGGTGCCTGCCCGGAGGTGGAGAAGCAAGTGGAAGACCGGGCGGCTGGGGCGGTAGGGGTCGATGCCGTGGCTGTGGGCGCGTTCGACAAGCCGGTCGAGTGGCACGACTTCGACGCCCGGCGGGGTGCCCGGCGTCGGACGGTAGGGGACGGCCGTGATCTCCCCCGAGGAGGAGCTCTGCGAAGCGTGTCCGTTTTTCTTCATGACGTGTCCCGAGTGTAGGCGGTCGGGGCAGCGCCTGGATCTAGCCTGCATGAGGCGGGAGCGCACCCAGGGTGCCCGAGAGAAGCGGCACGCCAACGCCTGACCCGGTGTCCGAAAGCTTCAGCAGGCCGACTGAGCCCGGGGGCGCCTCCTACGCCACCACCGGGGCGCGGCACGCGGCACCTCCGCGACCTCGCCACGCACCGTCCACTCCTTCCACGACGACCGGGAGATCGCAGATGACCATCGAGTACGCCACCCGCTACCGCACCCGCTCCCACATCCCTGCCGAGCCGTGCACGCCCTACTTCATCGAGAGGGGCCACGGCGACCGCGCCCACCTCTTCGGCGACCTGGTGACCGTCTACGCGGGCGGCGAGCAGACCGACAACACCTTCAACTTCTTCACTGTCGAAGGCCCCAAGGGCGACACCATCCCCGCCCACTCCCACCCCGACACCCACGAGGTCTTCTACATCACCGACGGCGCGGTACGCTTGTTCGTCGAAGACCTGCAGGGCAACCAGCACGAGAAGCTGCTGACCCCGGGGGACTTCGGCTTCGTACCCAAGAACTGCCCGCACGCCTATCGCATGGAACGCCACCACAGCCGGGTTGTCGGCGTGGCCGCCGGCCCCGGCGGCACCTTCGAGCGGTTCTTCGACAACCTCGGCGTCCCCACCGACGAGCTCACCCTGCCGCGCGAACCCGTCGTCCCCGAACCCGGCAAGTTCCACACCGCCGCCGAGCACTACGACGTGACCTTCCTGCCCGACCACCAGTGGCACACCGGGAACTGACCCCGGCGTATCGCGCCGCACCGACAGCGACCTGCTCGCCCTCCCGCCCGCAAGAGGCCACCTCCGTCGACCAATGGCGGTGTGCCCGCTGTGCCAGATGGCGGCGTTTCGCCCAGGACGAACCCACTCACTGCGCGGACCAACGCACGTAAGCGCTTCGACGGACCGGGGCACCGAGGACTACCAGTAGCCGGAGAACGAGACGCGCCTGCCCGGGCTCGGGTGCGGCAGAGGAAAGCGGGCCACTGCCCTCCGACGCGACCCGCGCCGCCTGCCTGCGCCCGGCACGCGAAGGCCCTCCTTGCAGCGGAGTCACGGCCAGGGAGCAGGGTTGTCCGCGGACAATCCCCATTGTCCGCTCGCAGTTCAGCTGCGACCTGCGTCGCCGCCGGCATCGTAAGGCGGACAACGGCGGTTCGCGCGAGGTTCTATTCGTCAGCCCGAAGCAGCAGCTCTACCGAGTTTGCTTTCGATCACCCAGGGGTCTTAATGGCAACGAGGACCGGAAGCCCACATCCGTCGGCGGAGCGGGAATGGTGCTTCTGGGAGGAGCGGCCCTGTCGGCTGCCCGGCAAGCGTCGGCCTCCGCGGCCAGTGGCAGCGAGATCGGCGCCCGGAACTCGGGCCAGTGCCGGTCTTCCTCCGGCATGGCCAGGGGCGACGACAGCCATCCCCACGTGGGAACCGCCGCCACCGCACGCCTCGCTCTCGCGCCCCGCACGAGCGGAGGCGATGCCATCCCCGTGCCCCCCGCGCACGCGGTCATCAGCATCGGCGACATCCTCATCACGCTGGGAGTCACCGTCGTCATCGCCACAGCGATGCACCAGCCCGCACCACAACACACCGCGGAGGCAAGACATGACTCAAACCATCACCGTACGGCGCCTGATAACGGCACTGTTCACCGTGGCCACCCTCGCCCTCCTGCTCTACACCATCGGAGCCCCGGACGTGACCGGCGGCTGACACCTCACCCTCAAGGAAACCGACGTGACCCGAACAATCAACGTACGGCGTTTGATGACGGCGCTGTTCACCCTGGCCACCCTCGCCCTCCTGCTCTACACCATCGGAGCCCCTGAGATGACCGGTGGCTGACCCGCGTCGAAAGGGAGCTGGCTGACTCGGGGGTTTCCCCGCCACAACAGCCAGACTCCCAAGGGGGACGCGCCACTTGGCCAGGGCGCCGGGTAGCCCCGGCTCCTGGCCCGGCGGCGGTCGTGGCCGTGGTGCTACCGCGATCTCGGCATCACTGCAGCCACAGCCACCCCGGAACTGGCTTTGGCCTTCCACCAGCGACCGTACGCCGTGCCCGTCGGCAACAGCGCCCGATGGCCTCTCTCCCGGTCGACGACGGCATCTTGAACCACCAGACCCTCTGAGAGCGCGCACGGTAAGCCGCACTCACGCCGGATGCATGAAGCCCGTCACGTACCACCTCATTCAGCGCGCCGGTACGCTCCCGCGCGCGCTGCGGCTGCGGCGGCCTCGGCGGCTTGGTCCGCAGCGGCTTCGTCGAGACGGTCGCCGGTGGTCAGCAGGCGGTAATAGAGGGGGGCGGAGACAGCACGGATGACCTCGTGGGCGTCGGTGCCCTCAGGCACCTCGCCTCGCTCGATGGCTTGCTGGACGCAGGGCGCCCACTCCTTGACACGGATGTCATAGAAGCCATGCAGAGCCTCGGCTGTCTTGGCCTCGCAGGTGGCGGCGGCGACCACTGCCTTGAACAGCGCTCCTTGTCGCGGGTCGGCCAAGGTGCGCTGTACGAGCCGGGCGTTGGCTTTGAGGTCGCCGAGCAGCGAGCCGGTCTCAGTACGGGGCAGTGACTGCTCGGCCATGTCCACCAGCAGATCGGCCACCAAGCCGGTCACCGTCCCCCAGCGGCGGTAGACGGTGGTCTTGCCCACCTCGGCACGGCGCGCGATGTCAGCGAGGTCCAGGTGGGCAAAGCCACCCTCCGCCAAGGCATCCCCCGCTGCCCGCAGCACCGCTGATCGCACCCGCGCCGTACGCCCTCCAGGACGGACGGTCCCCGGATCCGAACTCTCCAGCCCCATAACGGGTCTCCCGTTCCATTAATCACTCGCACCTGCTACGTTGAGATCACCTTAACGGAACTCCATGCCCATTAGTTAGTTGGGCAACGAGAGAGGAACGGCCATGGAATACAGGCGGCTGGGTGCATCCGGCCTCAAGGTCCCCGCGCTGAGCTTCGGTGCCGGCACATTCGGTGGTCAGGGACCGCTGTTCGGCGCCTGGGGCAACACCGATGCGCGCGAGGCACGCCGTCTCGTGGACATCTGCCTGGACGCCGGGATCACGATGTTCGACACCGCCGACGTGTACTCCGGCGGCGCCTCGGAGGAGGTGCTGGGCGACGCGATCAAAGGCCGCAGGGATCGGGTGATCGTGTCCACGAAGACCAGCCTGCCGATGGGCGATGGTCCAGGCGATGCGGGATCCTCCCGTTCGCGTCTGATCACCGCATGTGAGGACGCCCTGCGCCGACTCGGTACCGACTACATCGATCTGTTCCAGCTGCACGCCTTTGACGCCGGCACACCGATCGAGGAGGTCCTGTCCACGCTCGACGATCTCGTACGAGCAGGGAAGGTCCGTTACCTCGGCATCTCCAACTTCTCCGGGTGGCAGGCGATGAAGTCCCTCTCCATCGCGGAGAGGTACGGCCACCCGCGCTATGTCGCACATCAGGTCTACTACTCCCTCATCGGCCGCGACTACGAGTGGGAGTTGATGCCCCTCGGTCTGGACCAGGGCCTCGGAGCCCTTGTCTGGAGCCCGCTCGGCTGGGGACGGCTCACCGGCAAAGTCCGCCGCGGCCAGCCGCTACCGGCCAACAGCCGACTGCACCACACCGCGGACTACGGTCCGCCGGTCGAGGACGAACACCTCTACCGCGTGGTCGACGCCCTCGACGAGATCGCGCAGGAGACCGGCAAAAACATCCCGCAGATCGCCATCAATTGGCTGCTCCAGCGGCCGACCGTTTCCTCCGTCATCATCGGCGCCCGCAACGAGGAGCAGCTCCGCCAGAACCTCGGTGCCGTCGGCTGGACTCTCACACCCGAGCAGTTGGCAAAGCTCAATGCGGCGAGCGCCAAGGTAGCGGCCTACCCATACTTCCCTTACCAACGCCAGGAAGGCTTCGCTCGCCTGAACCCACCGGTGGGTGATGTTGCGACACTGCCTGCTGCATGACATGACACCTGACCCGCCGATCAGTCATCCGGTACGCGCTGCCCGGCGGGGCGGCCCGCCGCTGCTGCCCTCCCCAAGAACCGGACGATTGGCCTCCCCTACCTGTCCGGAAAAGCGTTCCTCCATGACGGTCTCCCACCGCATCCTGTCCCTGGAGAAGATCGCAAGTAGGGGGCAGCATGTGGACAGCGGTGTCGTCGAGCGGGGTACCGGCAACGGAACGTTTCGACTGGTTCTCGGACATGGTGTCGCGGGAGGTGGTGCCCACCGCGATCAGCAGTGAGTGCCCGGCCCGCTTCCAGGCCGAGGCCGCCGTACTGGACCTCGGCGGCCCGCAGATGTCGAGGCTCGCCTACCTGCCTCTGCGCTCGCGGCGCACTCCCGCGCTGATCAGGCGCAGTGACCCGGAGCAGTACCAGCTGGCACTGGTGACCAAGAGCTCCATGGCGCTGTCGCAGCAGGGCAACGACTGCGGCGTAACCGCCGGGGACCTCGTGATGTGGGACACCTCCCGGCCCTGGGTGGCCCAGTCCCCCTCCCAGGGCGGGATGGGCGAGCTGGTCGTGCTGCAACTGCCGCGGTCCGCGCTGCCGTTGCACACACGCCAGATCGAGCGCCTGCTGGCCCGGCGCATTCCCGGCGGACACGGCATGGCGGCGATGCTGGCGTCCTTCATGAGGTCCCTGGTGGACAACGGCGACCGGTGCACGCCGCAGGAATTGAGCAGTCTCGGCACCGTCACGGCTCAGCTCGCGGCAGCCTGCCTGGCCCAGCACCTCGACGTCGAGGAAGACCTCCCCGCCGAAGTGCGCGCACAGACGCTGCTGCGGCAGATCCGCACGTTCATCGAGCACCGCCTGGGCGACCCGGAGCTGACCCCCTCCGTCATCGCCGCTCACCACAACATCTCCGTTCGCTCACTCCACCAGCTCTTCCACGGCACGTGCGAGAGCGTCCACGCCAGGATCCGCCGACGCCGTCTCGAACAGTGCCACGCCGACCTGGCCCGTCCCGACGTGCGCGCGCCGATCCAGGCCATCGCGGCCCGCTGGGGCTTCACCAGACCCTCAGTGTTCAGCCGTTGCTTCCGCGAGGCGTACGGAGTCAGCCCCTCCGAATTCCGTGCGCTGAAGATCAAGGAACTGTGCGCTGAGTGCACAGCGCGGTGACGATCTTCCTTCCTAGGCTCGGTGGCGACTGATCAACCACCAGTACAGGGGGAGCGAGACCGTGGTGAGGAAGACAGGCGCCCGGGCGGCCATGGCGACGGCAGCGGTGGCCGCCCTCGGATTGATCGCCGCATCTCCGGCGAACGCGGGCGGGGGTCCGAGCACCCACCGGATCGTGAACGTGGCCAGCCACAAGTGCCTTGAGATCCCGCTGAACCACGACTACGACGGCGCACCGGCCCAGCAGTGGGACTGCAACGGCGGCGCGAACCAGACCTGGATCGTGGACGGGGTGCAGACGGCCGACGGCCGGCTGGCGTGGACGTACCGCAACGCCGAGAGCGGCAAGTGCCTCGAGGTCGCCGACTGGCGCAAGGACGCGGGCGCCCCGGTGCGTGTGTGGCAGTGCACGGGCGGGGCCAACCAGCAGTGGGTCGAGGAAGTCGGCCAGGTAGGCGTATCCGTCCGCAACGCCAACAGCGGCATGGCGCTGGACATGCCGGGCTTCAGTACGGCCAACGACACCGACGCCGTGCAGTGGTGGCCCAAGAGCCGCAGCGAGGCCGCCGGCAACCAGGAGTGGTACACGGCCGGCTGAAACCGGCACCGGACCGTCCACTCACCAACCGAAGGGAACACGTGCGTTTCACGCTGAAGAGAAACAGTCTCCTGTCCCGCACGGGGCTGGTGTTCGCATCCCTCCTCGCCGCCTGCGCCACGCTGATGGTCGCGCCCGGCTCCGCCTCGGCCAAGGTCACCTCCTGCTCCGGTTTCGGCTGTGACGGACACGACCCCGACATCCAGAGCTGGCAGCGCGGCCCCACCCACCGCGACGGCCGCGACCACGGCAGCGGGTTCGGCGTCGAGCTGTGGACCGGCACCACCGACGGGGACTTCTACGCCTGGGCCAAGGCCACCTATCCCACGGGCAGCAACCCCTACGACTACACCGTCTTCGTCCAGCGCTGCTACCTGGACCACAGCATGTGCGAAAACCTCGGTGAGTCCCGGGTGGACCAGCTCGCCTACGAGGGCATGGACGGCAACACGGTGATCAGGCACACCGGGATGTTCTACGACCCGGCGGCCCGCACGGCCCGCGTGTGCATGCGCGGCGCGGGCCGCGAGGAGTGCACGGGCTGGATCTAGCCGGAGCGGCCCGGCGCCAGCACCGCCGGTGCTACCGACGGCGTTACCGGCTGCTCGACGGGACCTGGACGGCACACAGGGCGAAGCGCGCGGCAGCTTGCTGCCGCGCCCTTTGCTGTCCTGCCCTGCCCGCTCGCCGCCGCGACCGTCGCGGGCAGCAGCGCCTCACCCTCAAATCCTCACGCAGTCATGGCCTCATGACTGCCCCTCACGCGTCGCCATACCGCCGCGTACGCCGCGCCCGTCAATCCACGACCTACGAAACGGGAGATCTCCCTTGAGACCTCGCAGAACCCCCCGCAGAGCACGGGTGTCCGTGCTGGCGTCGGCAGGCCTGGCCATGGTCGCCGGGCTGTTGCCGGGCAGCATCGCCTGGGCCGGGCAGCCGGACACCGACGAGGACCGGCCCCCGGTGCCCGCCGCGGCCTCACCCCGTACGGTGGCGCCCGAACAGCGCGCCGCCGCCCTCGGCAAGGACTGGAAGAACTCCACCGACCGCGCCTGGACGACGGCCGGGGACGCGACCGGGTTCCACGTACTGGTCGCCGACGCCGCCGCGGGCTACACCTGGCGCACCGTGGCGACCCTGTCGGAACCGGGCCTGGAGAGCGATCAATGGATCGGCAACGCCTGTGTGACCGGTTCGGGCAAGCGGGCCGTGGTGGTCTACGCGCCGCGGGCGTTCACCAACCGCCCCGACCTCTTCGACCGGGGTGCCTTCACCGCGGTCGTGGACCTGGAGTCGGGCAAGGTCACCAAACTGCCCCTCAACGCCAGCCTGGCCTACTTCGACCCCGGTTGCGGTGCGGGTGAGACGGCGGTCGTCACACAGGCGAGTGCGGACGGCCGCAGTGAGCAGACCCAGTTCCAGACCGTCGACGCCACCACCGCAAGGATCGTCTCCACGGGGACCGTCGACGGCCAGGCCACCTCCGCGGTCCCGGTCGGCAAGGACGTCATAGCCGCGGCCGGGCCGCACCTCATCAAGGTGACCCCGGCGGGCAAGGCGGACACGGTGGCCACCACGCACGGCACAGCGACGCGACTGCGCCCCGACGCCGACGGCAACGTCACCTTCCTCGAACCCGCCAAGGGCGGCAAGGTCGAGGTCCAGCACTTGCGCGGCCGTACGGTCAAGACCCTCGCCGTCGGCGGCCTCGGACAGGTCGGCCTGGCCCAGGGCGCGGCCGGCAAGGTCTTCGTCACCGGCAAGTCCACGGCGGCGAACAGCCTGCCCTCGACCGTGCGCCGCGTCACCGGGGCACCCGCCCACGCGGAGCTGTCGACCGAGGGCCGGCTCGCCGTCGTCCAAGCCGTTCCCCAGCACCTCGCGGACAAGGTCGCCGCACCCCTGCGGCGGGCCACCCCGACGGCCGAGGCCGTCGAGATCAAGGCCACGGCCACCGGCACCGACACGCCGCTGGCCTTCACCGTACCCACCCAGCAGACACCGGCCCAGGCCGACACCGGGGCCAGGCCCTCGCCGCTGCTGCCGTTCATCGCGGGCGGTCGCGGCAACGTCAAGAAGGCCGTCGCCGCATCCGGCAACAAGTCCGCGGCCTCGGGCGACGCGGGCAGCGACCCGGTGGACGGCGACCGCTACTGCTCGGTCCCGCGCAACGACGTGAACACTCAGGTCTACCAGCCCACCCCCAACCAGGTGGAATGGGCCGCCGACATGGCCATCCGGGGCCTGCTGACCTCCGCCAACATCAACCGGCCGACGAACTGGCACAACTCGGGACTGCCTGCCTGGTCACCGCAGGGCATGTTCCCGCCGCGCACCCTGGTCACGGGCGGCCGGATCCCGGCGCAGGTCATGCTGGGCATCCTGACCCAGGAGTCCAACCTCTGGCAGGCCAGCTCGCACGCGGTGCCGGGCGAGTACGGCAACCCGCTGATCGGCAACTTCTACGGCACCAACATCTACGCCGGCACCACGGGCTACGACCCCAAGCGCATCTGGAAGATCAACTGGGACAAGGCCGACTGCGGCTACGGCATCGGCCAGGCGACCGACGGCATGCGCATCGCCGGGCACCCCAAGGAAGGGGAGGTGCTTCTGCCGCCGGACCAGCAGCGGGCCGTCGCCGTGGACTACGCCACCGGCATCGCCTACTCGGTGCGCATCCTGCAGGACAAGTGGAACGAACTGCACACCGCCGGTACGCAGATCAAGCTCAACGACGACGACCCCACACGGCCCGAGAACTGGTTCGCCGCCGTCTGGAACTACAACGCGGGCTTCAACCCGCCGGGCAGCAACCCGGACGACCCCTCGGCCTGGGGACTGGGCTGGGCCAACAACCCCTCCAACCCCAAGTACCCGATGGACCGCGGCGCGTTCCTGGACAACAACCACTACGCGGACGCCGCGAAGCCGCAGAACTGGGCGTACGAGGAGAAGGTGATGGGATGGGGTGCCTTCCCCATCGACACCGGCCGCTCCTACGACGACAACGGCAACCTCAACAAGGGCAACACACACGGCTTCTCCCCCGCCTGGTGGTCCAATGCCTCGGAGCGCACCTTCGCCGTCAAGCCGCCGCCGCAGACGTTCTGCGACACCACCAACGGGTGCGACCCGCTCAACCCGCCGGTCTGCCACACCGTCGCCTGCTACAACCAGCACTGGTTCCACCACGACGTCACCTGGAAGAACTGTGCCGCCAAACCGACCACCCCCAACGGGCTGGTCAACGAGTGCGGCAATGAGTATCTGACCTACAAGACGGTGCGCGGCGAGCCCGGCGACGCCCGCCCCACGCTCGGCCCCTGTGACACGGCCGCCCTGCCCAGCGGCACGGTGCTCGTCGACGACCTCCCCGACGGCGCGCCGCAGAACCGCTGCTCCTCCCGCGCCTGGTCCAACAAGGGCACCTTCTCCTGGGAGTTCCGCACGGACGACGGGGGCAAGTACGAGGCCAAGGAGGACCTGCACCAGATCGGCGGCGGCTTCGGCGGCCACTACTGGTTCTCCCACGCGCGCCAGCCCAACAACTGGGACAACTACCTGACCACCAACGGCACATGGAAGCCCGACCTGGCCGATCACATCTACAAGGTGCAGGCTTTCGTCCCGTACCCCTCGCACACCACCAAGAGCGCCCACTACGAGATCACCACCAAGGACGGCAGGACGCGTGAGCGGATCGTCGACCAGTCCAAGGCCAACAACACCTGGGTGGCCGTCGGCTACTTCCAACTCGGTGCCAACGCCAAGGTCTCCCTCTCCAACGTCACCGGCGACTCCACATCCGGCGATCTGGACGTGGCGTACGACGCGCTCGCGTTCGTCCCGGTGGACGGGACGTACGAGCACCACACCTTCGACGCGGCGGCCATCTTCGAGAGCAACCAGAACCTGGACACCGACACCCCCTGGCTGATGAAGACGCCCATGCGGACGCGTCGGACCATCTACGACTGGGCGCACTCGCGCACGGCCGGCGGTACGACCTTCGACAACAGCGGACGGCTGGTCGGCCTGTCGAACTTCCAGGTCTGCGACAGCGGTGCGTACAACGACCTCTGCCTCGGCGGCAGCACATCCGCCGCGATCAAGTCCTGGCAGGCCGACGTCGACGCGGCCGGAACGGACCCGAACGCGCACCCCTCCCAGGCCGACTGGCTGGGATTCGCGATTCCCGCACCTCCGGCGACCATCGACGAGCACACCTTCGACGACGACCGCTCGTACAAGATCCGGACGCACATCGACACCTCGTACATCGTGGGCCCGGACGGCAAGATCATCCCGGGGACCGAGGAGATGGCGGACTCGGGACGTACCGGCAACACCGAGATCGCACCGTTCGCCCGCGAGTTCATCCAGGCGACGGTCAAGGACTACGGTTCCCTGGGCGTCACCCTGCCCGACTTGTCCTTCGACGCCAAGGACGGCAACGTCACCGGCCGGACCACCCATGTGGCCAACCCGCTGGAGACCGGTCTCACCCCCGGACAGGCCTACCGTTCGGGTCAACAGCCGACCACCATCGACTCCACCGGCCAATGCGTGACGACGAAGTTCGTCAGCGGTGGCAGCATCGGCTACCGCCCTCTCGACGAAGCCCCCAACACCGACACCAACATCAGCGCCTGGGTGAACAAACTCAAGGGACTCGCCGACCAGCGCAAGATCCCCACCGAGGTCGCTGACACGGCCGCCGACATCTACAGCCTGTTCTTCCGCAAGCCCTCGCTCGACGGTGGCGGCAACCCTCAGGGCTCGCTGTTCAACATGGCGCCGCCGATCTGGCAGAACGTCAGCATGGCCTTCTGCGCGGGCGGAAGCGTCAAATCCACGGCTGCGGCGAACATCGACGACAACCCGGCTACGGGCCTCGTGTACCAGAGCTACATGCCCAACCTGTACCTCTACCTCGACGGCCACATGATCGACGAGACCGGACAACCGACCAACGGACCCGTACAGCGCGGCGACTTCAAGTCGTTCTCCAACGTGCCGCTCGGCGACGACCACCACACGGGCTACGGATCCTGCGGCACCGAGATCAAGGGCAACGGAGGAAACCCCTGGAGCCTGAAGGCCATGCCCTCAGGCCTCCCCGGAGGGACCCCGGGCATCCCGATGTTCTGCGATGACGGAAGCCACGCTTCCAGCTGATGCGCTGGTCCTGGCCGCAACGGATTTCTCGTGCCTTCGGCGTCCAACTGCCGCACAGCTACATTGATTTCACGGGTCTGCGTGTTTCACCACGGTGACAATGCCAAGGCAACGACCAGTACCTCCTGCCTGTCTTCTCCTGCAGGAGTCCGCCGGATCGGCCGAGAGCCCGACCACTCCCGCCCGGTCCGGCGGTAGCCACAGCGACCACAGCGATCACCGGAGAGGAAGCCATGATCATGCGTAATCACCGTGCGGCCCTGCGGGGGACAGTCGTCGGCACGGTGGCGGCGGCCACCATCGCGCTCGCGGCAGGGGGCGCCTGGGCGAAGTCGGACATCACGTTCACGGCCGGACCGCGTGCCGTTCACGTCGGCTCGGCCGTCCACCTCGCCGGGCACGGCATGGATGACAACTCCACCTACAACCGGTTCTGCGTGCAGCAGCGCTCGGGCTCCGGCGGATGGAAAGCCCTCGCCACGCCTGCGTACGGTCCCTGGAGCGGCACGCCCAGGCCCGGCGTCGCCTCGGTTCGCGGCGCACGCCGCCGGGCGTGACCCGGCAGCCCGCCGACGTCGGTGAACCGCGAGAACCTCCCGACGGGTCACTTGTATCAGGAGCGCCCTAGCACCCGGGTGAGGCCAGCGACAAGCGTGGTGGCGAGTATCCATCCCAAGGCGACGAGGACATAGGCGAACCACTGTTGTCCGCTCGCCGACATGAACGCCTTTTCCTGCCCGAAATCAATGATGGGCAGCAATAGGTCGAGTGTATAGACGGTCGGGTTGAAGGCCGGCCCGCGGCCCGGTTCGGAGCGCTGTGGCTCATTGATGCTGAAGACGAGCGTGCCGAGGAGTGTGAGGGCGACGAGCCACCCACCGGCCAAGGCGGGGCGATAGCCATAGCCTGCGACAACATCTTGCAGCCAGTCCCAGATCCTGCTTGTCCACGGCAGAGTTGAGCGGTGGTGGCGGTACTTCGCCCGCAGGACTCTGCGGGCTTCATTGTCATGGCCGAGGACTCGATAGGCTGCCGCCAGTTGCTCATAGGGCTGCGGCATGTACTGGTCGCCGAGACTCTCGTTGAGCCAGGCGAGGCGCATGCGGGTCGAACGAGGCGGGAGCGGTTCGAGTCGCGCGTAGGTGAGCGCGTCCATATCAAGGAGCGGACCTCCTTGAGGGCGGTCAATCAGCTTGCCAATGGTGGCTCCCCGCAGCGAGACGGACTCCGCGTCCTCTCTTGCGGTATCGATCGCCAGTCGTCGCGCGTGGATCTCATCGAGCCGTATTGCGGGCTTGCCCGAAGGGGCTCCGTGCACAACGGCCTTCGACAGAACTGCTTCGCCATTGATCTGTGCGCCGTTCAGGATGATGCCGTGCGCCACCCGAATGTCCGAGGCCCAGAAGGTTTCACATGCCAGCAGATGGGCGTCAAATGCCTCTTCGGTGCCTCCGTAAAGTCCGATATCGGCTTGACGCAGGTCGACACCTCCGATCCGGGCGCCGGCCAGTGAGAGCCACTTGCCTACGGACAGGCCGAATCGGCCGTTGAACCATGTCCCGATCGTGAGAACGTTCCCGTTGATCCAACCGCCAACCTTCGCACGATCAAGGTTGAGGTCGACCGTAAAATCGCTTGCCTGGATCCATACGTTCCCCTCGACGACCGCGTCGCGCATGTCGAGGCTTGGACAGTGCAGGGCTTCCGCGCTGAGCTCAGGCAGATGCGACCTCTGCAGGTAGACGGCGAGAGTCGTAGCATGCCGAAGACTCAGAACATCAGAGAAGGAACAGGCATCAAAGTCGATCTCGCAGTCGATGGTCGCAGATGTGAGGTCGAGATCACCCATCACTCGGGCGCCCGAAACACGAAGCGCACGAACCTTCCCGGGTGTGGCGGGCGGGCCATCGAGAAGCAGGAGCGCGATTACGTGGCCTCTGATCTGCCGCTCTGGGCCCCACGCCGCCCCACCCGCCGGCGCGTCACCTGTCGCCGCTCCTGTACGAAGGTCCAACATGCTGCCGTCGCGGAACGCGGACCACAGACGGCGCTCAGGAGCGCTCCACTCTTCCGGCGGTGACAGGTCGTCGGGCTCCAGACGGTTCGCCATAATTCGTTGTACGGGAAGCACTGTCTGTGCACCAGGGTGCGGCCAGACCCCGCTGGCATGAGCAACGCAGACAGTCGCCTTGCCTCTGGAGCCGGAGGTGGGTGTGTCGCTCACGAGCTCGTCCTGCACCAGCGGGTCGGCCCTCATGCCCCGGCCACGCTTCAGGTGCCTGAACCACTCCTCGCGCAGCGAGCAAGGGTGTTCCGCGAGACCTGCCGCCCAGGAACGAGCACGCTGCTGCTGTCCTTGGCCCAGGCGCCCTACCCCAAAGCGAGCTCAGCGGAGGCATGCTCGTCCTCGGACAGGACCGTGAAGACTCCCGAGCCGGCAGGGCGCTCGACCGACGCCCTGCGCACACGGTCACGCCACTCGCGGCTGACCCACCGCGTGTCCTCGTCCCAGCGAATCCCGGCAAGACCGACCTGGCCCGGGTCGACCGCGGAGAGGTCGGCACCGACGAAATCGGACGCCGCATCGGTGACGTTGGCACATCCCTCACCGAAATCTCGGGCGAGTTCACGAGCGCGGCCGAGGTCGCGGGCGATCACGCGGCGGTAGCCCCGGTCGGGGGCGGGGTCGCTCAGGAGGACGAATTCGACGGCGCGGGCGCGGTCGATGGCCCCGGCAAGCTCTCTGGAGAGGTCGAGCACGCGGTCACGGTCGCGGGAGACGATCTGTACACGGACGCGGAGACGGATGAGGTCGAGGGTGAGGACACGGACAAGGTCGAGGGTGGCGGCGCTGATGACTTCGGGGTCGCGGCCACGGGTGCGGTCGAGAACCTGGTCGAGGGCGAGGGCAAGAGACCTGGCGTTGTCGCGGACGCTTCCCAGGTAATCGGCGAGGAGCAGGAAGAAGTCGCGGTGCTGGAACCGCACCTGCGGGGACAGGGACTTCCACCGGGCCGTGGCGTCGGCCACGCCCGGCCCCGGCTGGACGGTGCGCCCCGAGCCGGACCGCGCGGACCTGTGGAGATGCCTGGGGCCCGGAAACGGGGCTGAGACGCCACCAACTGCGGTGCCGGGACGGGACGGGGACACGGAAGGTGCCAGGGGCGGCCTGAAGCCTGGAGAGCGGCGGGAGATCACGGCCAGAACGCGACCGGCGAAGGACTCGGCAGCGACACTCACAGCCCGCCCCCGGAGTCCGTCGGGGTGCGGTGGGCGCTCACGCCCAACTCCGGCTGCGGGCTGCCGACCGAACTGCTCCCCGTTCCCGTCTCCGGCACACCACCGTCCAGCAGCACCGGCCCAGGCTGTTGCGCCAACTGGCCAAGGGATTCCTGCGCTTGCACCCCCACGCCGCCGAGCGCGGCCCGGCCCGCGCTCCTGAGCATCAGCGGAACCAGGGTGGCGGCCTGTTGGACAGCCGACAGTGCACCCAGCCCGACCAGAAACGCCACCAGCGGATTCGTGCTCCGCGGAAACGTACCCGCCGTGACACCGGTCAGAGCGCCACTCACCAACAGGCGCAGCACCGCGGCAACGCAGTACGCCCTCCATCCCGGTGCGGGCAGACTTTCCTCACCCGGGCGGGTATCAGTCGGCGCAACGGCGGGTCGACGGTGTCCGACCGCACATTCCACGGCATCCGACGATGCCACCTGATCGACTTGATGACATCGACAGCCTCCATGGACGCACCACCAGCCGCCCCCACCCACGCGGCCCCCAACCACTCCATAAGCCAAAGCTAGGGGAGAAGACGGAACAAAGAGCCAGTTTCGTACGCTATCTACGTCATCTATCAGCACGACACGGCGACGCCCAACTGATCGCGGCCCCCGAGGCCACCAGCGAGCGGAGCAGGTAGTCGTTGAGCCAGTCGCCCGGAACCAGCTCATGCAACCGGAACAAGTCCGTCGCGAAGAAACGCGCCACGAGAAGTTCCACGCCCAGTCGCTTCAGTCACTGACCAAAATCCCTGCCCAATAAAGTTGCCGTCAGTGACCGCCGGGCCGCATGATGCGGCAGGCGGCTCCCGCCACGTACGTCAGCACCGCTTTCATCCCGTGGGGGGACCTGTCCATATGGGCGCTTCGCTGCGCGCCTGGCGCGCTCTCGTCCTGCTCGCCGGCTTCTACCTGCTCGGCGTCTTCCTGCTGGCCGTCCTCGCAGGCATTAACTACGCCTTCTTCACCTCGTCGCACGGCCCGGTCGTCTACGAGACAGCCGTCTTCTCCGTGGTCCTCGCAATCCCGATCGTGCGCGGCCTGTTCATGCTCCGCACCCCCAAGAGTGATCCGCCGGCCGGTATCACCGTCAGCGTCACCGACTCCCAGGAGCCCGTGCTGTGGGAGGTCGTGCGCGACGTCGCCCGGCAGGTCGGCACCCGCGCGCCCGACGAGATCGTGCTGATGGAGAAAGTGAACGCGGCTGTCAGCGAGGACTCCTCGCTGCTGGGCCTGCGGCCCGGTACCCGTCGTCTCTACCTCGGCCTGCCGCTGATGATGGGCCTGGACGGGATGCAGCTGCGCGCCGTGCTCGCCCACGAGATGGGCCACTACGCCAACTTCGACACCCGCCTCACTCCCCTGATCGCCCGTGGCCGCGCCCAACTGATCCGTACGATCGCCCACTTCCACGAGCGCTCCGACAAGAAGATCGCCAATGAGCGCGCGAGGCAGGAGAAGCATGCCGCCAAGCGGATCGCCAAGGGCAGGAGAGCCACGAAGGTCGACACCCCGGGCCTGGGCGCGACATACCGCGGCATGGCCACGCTCTACACGGCGTACGGCAACTTCTACCTGCGCACCACCCACGCCACCGCCCGCCGCCAGGAGCTCGCGGCCGACCTGGCTTCGGTCCGGGTCGCCGGCCGCGACTCCGCCGCGTCCGCCCTGCGCGAGTTCAACGCTCTCGGCCCGGCGTTCGACTACTACATGAGCTCCTATGCCACCCTGGGCGTCGGCGCCGGCCTGCTGCCTCGCCCCGGCCAGGTCTTCGGCGGACTGCGCAAGCTGCTCGACGCCCGCGCCGAGCAGCTGGAGGAGCTGCGCCGGGAGCTCTCGACCGAACCCGCCTCCCCGTACGACTCCCACCCCGCGCTCGCCGAGCGCGTGGCCCGCATCGAGGCCCTGCCCGACGATGGCCGCGCCGGGCAGACCGCCCGCCCGGCTTTGGAACTGCTGGCCGACGCGGACGCGGCGCTGGCCGCGGTGGAACAGGTCGTCCTCACCCCGGAGGCTCTCGCTCTCAAGCGGGTGGACTGGGAGGACCTCGTCCACGAGTCGATGACCGTGTACGTAAGCCAGGGCGCGGAAGAGATCCGCGAGGCCTTCGCCGCTGAGGGCGCCGGCCCCGGGCTCGCCGCCCTTCTCGACGCGATCGACGCCGACCCCGAGGTGCGCTGGCGGATCGCCGACTGTCTCCCGAAGCCCGAACAGGCAGCCGCCGCGACCGGCCGCGCGGCCCGCGAGTTCACCCGCCCGGTCGTGCGGCGCGCCCTGAACCAGCTGGTCACCGTAGAGCTGACGGCGCGCGGCGCCGCCCGCTGGCAACTCTCCTGGTCCGAGCCGGCCGCCCTGCGCTACCCGGCTGACGGCTTCGAGGAGCAGCTCGAACGGGCCCTGGACGCGACGGTCGCGGACCTGCCCGACACCGAGCCCCTGCGAAAGCTGGTGCTCGCCCGGTGACCACTTCGACACCGCTCATGGGCGTGAGCGACACGCCGCAGTCAGTTCTGGACAGACGGCCGCGGCTTCTGGGGTGGCGGGCCGGTCATGCCGTAGGCGGTGAGGCCGTGGGAGGCGGAGTCAACGCGGTTGCCACGAGCCGGCGCGCGTAGGAGGCCTCCAGCCCGTCCGGGCGGAAGAGGATGCGGTACATCAGGGGGGCGACGACGTGGTCGACGACCGTTTCGGTGTCGGGTGGGTTCTCGTCGCGTTCGGCTGCGCGGGTGAGGATGACGTCGATCTGCTCGGCGGCATAGGCGGAGCACCGGCCGGCGTTGCTCCCGTCCGGGTCGCCGAGCAGGGCGTCGCGAATGTAGGCGCGGCCTGCGGGGGAAGCCATCTCGTCGAAGAACTGCTCGGCCCAGGCGGTCAGGTCGGAAACCAGGTCACCGAGGTCTTTGGGCTCCGTGTCGGGGCGCAGGCGCTCGACCGCCACGTCCGACATCAGTTCCTGTAGATCTCCCCAACGGCGGTAGACGGTCGAGGGCGTTACGCCCGCGCGCTGGGCGATCATGGGTACGGTCAGGGCGTCCCGACCCACCTCCGAGGTGAGTTCGCGGACGGCGGCGTGCACCGCTGCCTGCACTCGGGCGCTGCGCCCGCCGGGGCGCGCCATCTGGCGACTCATGACACCAGCTTAAAGCAAATATATTGCGTCTAGCGTCCCGGCCATAGATCGTGGCCGGGGAGCGGGGCCCGGCGGAGTGATCCGCCGGGCCTGTCCTCCTGCTCAAGGCGTCGGCGCGAGTTCGCGGGCCGGTTGTGTCTGCTCGTAGGCGTGACCGACCCGCAGCAGCACGCCCTCCCCCAGGGGGCGGCCGAGCAGTTGCATTCCTATCGGCAGCCCCGCCGCGTCGAGGCCGACCGGAACGGTCAGGGACGGTATGCCAGTGATGTTGGCCGGGGCCGAGAGGCGTACGTAGGCGTCGGAGATGTTCTCGACCGTGCCGTCTGGCCAGGTGATCAGCTCCTCGCCGGCTGCCGCCGCGGTGGCCGGAACCGTAGGGGCGGCGATGACGTCGACCTCGTCCATCAAGTGGCCCCAGGCCTGCCGCATCAGAGTGCGGGCGCGCTGGGCGCGCAGGTAGTCTCCGGCGGGCATGAGGTGACCGGCCTCAAGGAGAACGCGGACGTCCTCCTGGTAGAGCTCGGGAACCGTGCGCAGGGTCCGCTCGTGGTAGGCGGTGGCCTCCGGCACCATCAGGCCCCACTGGATGGCCTGGATGTAGCGCGTCATCGGAATCTCCACCTCGACGAGCCGTGCGCCGAGGGCCCGCAGCTGGTCGATGGCGCGCCGCACCGCACCTTCCACCTCCGCGTCGACGTGGTCGAAGTAGTGGTTGCGCGGCACGCCGACCCGCAGCCCGGCCAGATCCGCGCCCGCACCCGGCCGGTAGTCCGCCTCGGGCGCCACCAGCGAGGCGGGATCGCGGGGGTCCTGACCGGCGAGGACGGACAGAACCAGGGCCGCATCCGCCACGGTCCGGGTGATCGGGCCGACGTGGTCCAGCCACCAGGACAGCGGCGTGACGCCCGTGCGGGGGACGAGGCCGTAGGTCGGCTTGAGGCCGACGGCCCCGTTGAGCGCGGCAGGCACGCGGATGGATCCGCCGGTGTCGGTGCCCAGGCCGAAGGTCGCGGTGCCCGCGGCGACAGCGACGGCGGACCCGCCGCTGGAGCCACCCGCGATCCGATCGCGTTTCCAGGCGTTGCGGGTCTGAGGGGTGATCAGACCGTAGGCGAACTCATGGGTGTGGGTCTTGCCCAACAGGACCGCACCGGCCGTCGACAGACGTGCGGCGACGGTGCTGTCGGCTTCCGCGCGGTGGCCCGCGCGAACCCTGGAGCCGGCTGTCGTCGCCAGGCCGGCGACGTCAATCAAGTCCTTCAGCCCCATGGGAATGCCGTGCAGCGGACTCCGGAGGCGGCCGGCCGCGGCGTCCTTCGCGGCAGCGCGGGCTTCTCGGCGGGCTCGCTCAGCAGTGACGGCGGCGTAGGCATGAAGGTGCGGTTCCACCTTCTCGATGCGGCCGAGGACGGAGTCGACCAGCTCGACGGGGGACAGTTGACGTGCCCGGATCGCGTCAGCGGCTGCGGTCAGCGACAGTTCGTACGGCTGCACAGCGCTACTCCTCTCCCACACGGTAGGCGAAGGCGGGCGGGGCGTCCCCGAAGTCGAGCTCTCGCAGGACCGCGACGACGGAATGGATGTGGTTGAAGGTGGCCGCGACCGCGTCGTGGCGGTCGGCCGTCAAAGGGAGTCCGGTGCGGGCGGCCCAGCGGGCCACCTCGGGCGGAGTGAGTTCCTCGGCGGACACGGGTCTGTCTCCTGATGGGTGGGGTGACGGGAAGCCCCGACAGAGGCAAAAGCTAATGGTTTGCTTTAGGCGACCGTAGAGCCTACTGTCACCTAAAGCAAATTAATTGCGTTTGGAGAGAAAAGACCATGCAGACCCCGCCCTCCACCGCCGCCCCCTCCTGGACCGTGGGCGACATCACCGTCCACCGCATCGACGAAATCGCGTTGCCGCCCGCGACCGGCCCCTGGCTGCTGCCCGGCGCCACCACGGACGTGATCTCCCAACACGATTGGCTACGCCCGGACTTCGCCGACCACGAAGGCACCCTGCACCTCGACAGTCACAGCTTCGCGTTTGTCGTGGGCGGTATGCGCGTCCTCGTCGACACCGGCATCGGCAACGGCAAGGAGCGGGCCAATCCCGCCTGGCACAACCTGCAGACGGACTTCCTCGCACGCCTTGCCGCGGCCGGTTACTCCCCGGACTCCGTCGACCTGGTGATCCTCACGCATCTGCACGCCGACCACGTGGGCTGGAACACCCGGGAGGCGAACGGCGAGTGGGTGCCCACCTTCTCCAACGCCCGGTACCTCACCTCACGCACCGAGCGTGAGTTCTGGGCCACGTACGACATGGAGGAGCCGCGCAAGCAGATGTTCCGTGACTCCGTGATCCCGGTCGAGGAAGCCGGGCTGCTCGACCTCATCGACGTTCCGGAGGGAGGCGTCGAGATCGCCCCGGGCCTACGCCTGATCCCCACCCCGGGCCATACCCCCGGCCATCTCGCCGTCGAGCTAACCAGCCGGGGCGAGACGGCGCTCATCACCGGCGATTGCCTCCACCACCCGGTCCAGCTCGCCCAGCCCACCATCAGTGCCTGCGTCGACATCGACCCCGCGCAGTCGACGGCTTCGCGCCGCAAACTGCTCGCCTCCCTGGCCGACACCAACACCCTTCTGCTGGGCACTCACTTCGCACCGCCCACCGCCGGCCACGTCATAACCCAAGGGAACACCTATCGGCTCTCCCCCGTCCCCGCCGAACCAAGCTGACCCCACCGTGGGTCCCAACTGGTGCGGCTTTTACGACGCGTCGGCCCGGTGAGGCGGTAGCGTGATCATCATGACGCTTGAGAGCGAGGCGCTGGTCGGCGGTATGGCGAACGCAGGGGCGGTCTTCCGCCGCGGGGCGCTGGTGGAGCGCCCGGCGCCACGCAACGCGCGCGCTCTGCATGCGTACCTCGCTGCCCTGAAGGAGCACGGCTTCGACGCAGCGCCTACCCCCGTCGGTCTCACCGAGGATGGCCGTGAACAGCTCACCTTCATTCCCGGAGACGTGCCTCTGCCACCGTTCGCGGACTGGGCGATGACGAGGGCCGCCCTGGAATCGGTGGGGAGTCTGCTGCGGCGCTTGCATGAGACCAGCGCGGCAGTCGAGGTCGACGCCCGTGCCGAGTGGCCGGGGGACCTGGCCGACCCGGAGGGCGGAACGATGCTGTGCCACAACGACGTGTGCCCCGACAACGTCGTCTTCCGCGAAGGCCGTGCCGCTGCTCTGATCGATTTCGATCTGGCGGCTCCGGGCCGTCCGCTGTGGGACGTCGCCATGACCGCCCGCTACTGGGTGCCCCTGGTCGATCCCGCATCCGCAGCCCCGTTCTACCCTTCCGGACTGGATGCGCCCGCGCGGCTGCGGATCCTTGCCGACAGCTACGGCCTCTCGCCGCAGGACCGCACCGACCTGCCCGGCGTCATCGAGCGGGCCACCGAGGTCTGCCGGGCCTTCGTCGCCCGCCGTGTGGCTGACGGCGACCCCGTCTACCTCCAAGCGCTGGCCGAGCGCGGTGGATGGGGACGCTGGGACCGCATACAGACCTGGCTGGTCGAGCACCGCGAGATGTTCACGGCCGCCCTGCTGAACTGACCACACGGAGCTGCGGGGATGAAGCCGCTTGTTTTCCCGCCGGAAAGTCAGGTCAGTCGGGCGCCGTTGACGCGGCACCTCGAAGTGCCCGAAGGCCGCTCACGGATTGGTCCAGGCTTCTGGGTCCTGCGCGAGGTTCACGACCTCGTCCGGCAGTTCGGCCGCGGCCACATGGGCCAGAGTGACCTCGCCGAGGATCTTGCGGACGTTGGCGCGTACGGCGATCCACAGGGGCAGCAGTGACTCCGCCGGTCCGCCGTAGGAGAGTTCCGGCGGGCGCACACCCCGTACCGACACCAAGGGACCGTCCGCCAAGCGGATGACATCCGCGATGGCGATCGCGTCCGCCGGGCGGGCCAGTCGGTAGCCGCCGTTGCCGCCCCGCTGGCTGACGACGAGGCCACCCCGGCGCAGGTCGCCGAGGATGCCCTCCAGGAATTTGTGCGGGATGCCCTGCGCCGTCGCGATCGCCTCGGCCTTGAGGGAGGCCCCATCCCCTGCCGCGGCCAGTTCCAGCGCCGCCCGCACCGCATAGTCCGCCCGCGCCGAGATCCGCATGCCGCGATTATCCCTCATCGCCTTCTCCACCCGTCGGCGTTTGTGCCGTCAGGCGGGGAAGGTGAAGGACGGGTGCGTGCCGTTGAGGAAGTAGTCCCCGATCTCACGCAGCGTGTGGGCGACCGGCTCACGAAGGGTGTGCGTGCGGGCGTTGCGCCAGAAGCGGTCGAAGCCGTGGCGCGCGGAGGCGGCGTCGGCGCCGATGACGTCCAGAGCACGGGTGGTGATCTCCTGTGCCGCCCGGGAGGCGGCGGCCTGCGCCACGCTCGCCAGGACGGCGATCTCCGCACACTCCTCGTCATCCAGGTCATTCCACCGCTCCAGGCCGTGGAGCAGGGCATCCACCGCCTGGCCGGCGAGCGCGGATGCTCCGCGCGCGACGACGGCGAGTTCACCGTAGACGGTCAGCGCGTACGGATCCTGTGGCGGGCTGCCCGGCCAGGGGTGGGGCGACAAGGGCTGCCAGGGTGAACGCACGGCCCTTCCGTGCTCGTGGACCTCGGCCAGCAGTCCCTCGGCGACGCCCAGACAGTACTGGGCGGACACCAGACGCGCGGTCGGCACGGCCAGGGAGGCGAAGGGGGGCAGGACCGCCTCGTCCGGCGAGAGCGCGCCCAGCACATCGTCCGCCGCGATCGGCACCGCGTCGCACTCCACGGCACCGCCGGCGGCCAGACGCTGGCCGAACGTGTCACCGCTGCTGCCGCTCACGACGCCGCGGCGGGCGGGATCGACGAGGACGGCCAGCGGCTCGCCCGTGCCGTACTTGGCGGCTCGGACCACCAGCCTGTCGGCGACCCCGACACCCGTGGCGAACCGCTGGTAACCGTCCAGCAGGTACCCGTCTTCTCTCGGGGTCAGGATGAGCGGCGGCTCGTGGGCGGCGATACCCCCTCCCCAGCACCATCCCTCCTGCGTTGCCTCCCGCTCGACGCGGGCCGCATGGCCGGGGCCGGCGAAGAAGCGGGCGCTGAACGACAGGAAGTAGTGACTGCCGAGCAGATGGCCGATGGCCCCGTCGGCCGCGGCGATGGTTCTGACGACCGCGTAGGCCGTACGCCAGTCCGCGCCGCCTCCCCCGTGCTCAGCCGGTGCCAACAGGGTCAACAGCCCCGACTCGCGCAGCCGGGCGACCTCGTCGAACGGCGGATCGCCGCGCTGTTCGCGTTCGACCGCGTCCGTGGCCAGGTCGTCCGCCAACTCACCGGCGATGTGCAGCCAGTCGGCCTGCCCGGCTTCGGTGTCCATCACTTCGTCCGCTGTCACCGTCATACCCGCACCCCCTTCGGACGATGGTGACCGCGCTTTCGACTACGGCGACAACTACAGCTCAGTGCTGGGCTCATGACGTCTTCCTCCAAGGGGCCGAGGACAATGCGGTGCCCGGCGTGGCGGCGTGAGAGGGGCAGCGGTGCACGGTGACGCGTCGGCTTCCTCATCCTCACTCGCCCTCTCGACCACCGTCAACGCTTTCCTAGTACTTCGATAGGAATACTAGGGATAGTGGCCCGTCCCGGCCGATTCACCTTCCTGCGTGGCCAGTTCACATGGGCGGGGGCCGGACATCGGTCTACCAGCACCCGGGAGACCCCCTGCTGCTACGGGTCGGCCGCGCGTCCGCGCGCATCGGGCGTACGCACCGCAGGACGTCCTTTCCAGCATGTTGCGGACTCCTGTGCTCCGCATGTCGGCGTGTATCAGGGCCTTGTCCATCCCGTGAAGCAGCAGGGCGCAAATCCGGCATGAGCCACCGAACCCCCTTTTGTGGCACGTGACATGTGCGCGACGGGCTGAGAGCGTCTCTCCCCATCAAGGCAGTCCCTCCCTCCCTGGACGGATGGGCGGCGAAACCGCCCCCACTCCCCATGACTCTCTGGAGAAACCACATGTCTTCGCTCTCCCCCACCGGCAACAGGGCCCGCCGTCTCGCCCTCACGTCCGGCGCCGCCGTCCTCACCGGCGCCCTGCTCGCCGCCGGTGCCGCCACCGCATCAGCGGGTGCCGCCGCGGAACACCCCGGCGGCGCCTCCCTCGCGGCCACCGCCCAGGCGCTCGGCCTCGGCGCCCAGGAGGAGTTGGTCGTCAAGGACGTCATCAAGGATGCCGACGGCACGGTCCACACCCGTTACGAGCGCACCTACGCCGGACTTCCGGTCCTCGGCGGCGACCTCATCGTCCACCGGGCCGCCGACGGCACCGTCAAGGACGTCACCAAAGCCGTCAACGCTCCCATCAAGGTCGCCTCGCTCGACCCGAAGCTGACCCCCACTGCCGCCACGTCCGCCGCGATCAAGGCGGCCACGGCCGCGAAGACCGCGGGAGCCGCCACCAGCGCCCCCCGCAAGGTCGTCTGGGCCGTCGGCGGCAAGCCTGTCCTCGCCTATGAGAGCGTTGTCACCGGCACCCAGCGCGACGGTGTCACGCCGAGCAGACTGCGTGTCATCACCGACGCCGACACCGGCAGGAAGCTGTACGAGATCCAGCTGATCAACGACATAGCCGAGGGCATCACCGCCAAGAGCGGCTCCGGTGCGGCCACACCGGGCGGCTCGCAGGTCGGCGCCGTCGGCACCGGCGCCAGCCAGTACAGCGGCACCGTCAGCCTGAACACCACCACGTCGTCCACGGGATACTCCCTCGTCGACAGCGTGCGCGGCGGCTCCAGCACCGTCGACCTCAAGTACCGGACGAGCGGCAAGGGCACCGTGTTCACCGACGCGGACAACAAGTGGGGTACCGGCAGCCCCGCCAACAACCAGACCGCCGCCGTGGACGCCGCCTACGGCGCCGCCCAGACCTGGGACTTCTACAAGAACGTCCTGCACCGCAACGGCATCAAGAACGACGGCCGGGCCCCCGTCTCCCGCGTCCACTACGGCAACGCCTACCAGAACGCCTTCTGGGACGACGCCTCCTTCACCATCACCTACGGCGACGGCGCGAGCAACCAGCACCCGCTGACCCAGCTCGACGTGGCCGGTCACGAGTTCAGCCACGGTGTCACCTCCGCCACCGCGAACCTGCAGTACTCCGGCGAGTCCGGCGGCCTGAACGAGGCCACCTCGGACATCTTCGGCACCGCGGTGGAGTGGAACGCGAACAACGCCCAGGACAAGGGGGACTACCTGCTCGGCGAGAAGATCGACATCTTCGGCAACGGCAAGCCGCTGCGCTACCAGGACAAGCCGAGCAAGGACGGCCGTGGTTCGGCCGACTACTGGAGCTCCGGCGTCGGCGATCTCGACGTGCACTACTCCTCCGGTGTCGCCAACCACTTCTTCTATCTGCTGTCCGAGGGCAGCGGCGCGAAGGACATCAACGGTGTGCACTACGACAGCCCGACCGTGGACGGCTCCACGGTCACGGGCATCGGCCGCGACAAGGCTGTGCAGATCTGGTACAAGGCACTGACCACGTACTTCACGTCCACCACCGACTACCACGGCGCCCGCCAGGGCACCTTGAAGGCGGCCACCGACCTCTACGGCGCGAACAGCGCCGAGGTCAAGGCCGTGGACGCCGCCTGGGCCGGTGTGAACGTCAAGGCCTGACCCCGTGCACGACGCGGTGCCGCACTGGTCGCTGAACCGGTGCGGCACTGCCGCGATACCGTGGCTGCGCTCTGCCCAAGCCCCCCGGCATCCTCCACAGCACCTGGGACGGACCCGACGACCTACCCGTCGTAATCGCCGCGACCCACAGTCTGTCGCTGCGCTATCCGCACCCCGTCTTCCAGCAGCACGGCACCACACCCCGGGCCCTGATCCGTGCGACTAGGCGTCGAGGGGCCGGGAGCCGCGGCCCGCCCACCGCCACATCAGGCCGCCAATGCTTCGTGGAGCGTTGAGGGCTTGAGCCCGAAGGTGTTGCGGATATCGCTGTCGTCCACGATGAACGGACGCTCGGACATGTAGCTCATCTCGGCGAACTCCCGCCACAACGGATCGGTGAAGGAGAGGAGCGCCAAATCCCGTTCGGTGAGCGGCTCCAACCGCGGTTCGGGCGCTCCGTGGATTTCGGCGAGGCCGGTCGCGGCCTGGCGCAGGGTCGTAGTGATGACCGGGGCGTGCCAGGCCCGCCCCCAGGCGCGCTCGTCGCCGCTGACCGCCACCAACGCCGATGCGACGTCCTCGGTGTACGAAAACGAGTGCGCCGCATCGAGGTTGCCGTGGACGAGAGCCAGTTCACCCTGGCGGACCCGGGGCGCGACCAGCAACGTGAACGCTGAGACCGCGCCCGGGCCCAGGTACTGGCCGGCTCGTACTTCGGTGGCCCGCAGCCGCCCTTCGTCGTGGGCATCCTTGGCCTGCCGCCACAGTTCGGCCCTCACCCGGCCCTTTCGGGTGTGCGGGGCCATCGGAGTGCGCTCGGTGATCGGCCCGGTGGTCTGCTGATAGCCGTAGTGATTGCCGAGCATCACGTAATCGGCCCCGGCCCGCTCGGTCGCGGCAAGGATGGAAGCGAACAACGGCGGCATGGTCTCTGGCCAGGTCTGGTAGGCCGTCATGGCGGCGTTGAAGACGGTGGTCGCTCCGGCCAGTGCCTCGGCCAGCTCGTCGGTGCGGCCCGCGTCCAGGGCGATCCGTTCGATGCCCGGGTGGCCAGGTCCCCTGCCGCTGCGGGTTATGAGGCGGACCCGCTTGCCACTGTCGGCCAGTTGCCTCGCGGTGGCGATCCCGGTCGCGCCTGCTCCGATGACGATTGATTCAGCCATGACATTGGCTCCGTTTTCCCTCAAAGGTGGAACGTTCCCTGAAGCGGGAACGCGGTGCGCGCGGCCCTCTCGCTCGCCCAACTCTGCCGTGGACCGCGGGCTAGGATCAGTGGCCTGAAAGCCACGAGATCCAAGGATCCAGCCATGCACCGTGTCGCCGTCCTGGCCGTCCCCGCGGTCAAGCCCTTCGACCTGTCCATGCCGTCGGTGCTGCTCGGCGCCGCCGAGGTCAGCGGACGCCCCGGCTATGAGGTGACGGTGTGCACCGCCATACCCGGTACGCTCCCCGCCTCCGGTGGCATCGAGGTGGTGATCCGGCACGGCCTTGAGGCAGTCGTCGGGGCGGACACGGTGATCGTCCCCTCAACCGCCAGTCGGCACGACGCCGAGCCGGCCGCACTGGACGCCCTGCGAAAGGCGGCCGACGCGGGCAAGCGCATTGCCTCGATCTGCAGCGGCGCCTTCGTTCTCGCCCAGGCCGGGCTCCTCGACGGCCGTACTGCAACCACCCACTGGGCTTTGGCCGAGGAACTGCAGCGCGCCTTCCCTTCGGTGCGCGTGGACGCCGACCGACTGTTCGCCGAGGACGGACCGATCGTCACCGGTGCGGGCTCGGCCGCCGGGATCGACCTGTGCCTGCACCTGATCAGCTCGGACTACGGCGCGGCCGTGGCAAACGCCGCGGCCCGCGCCGCCGTGGTCACCCCGGTGCGCCACGGCGGGCAGGCGCAATTCGTGCAGACTCCACTACCAGCCAGGACCGACTCCTCATTGGACGTGGCCCGCATCTGGGCACTGCAACATTTGGACCAGCCGATCTCTCTGAACGACCTGGCCGGTCAGGCCAGGGTCAGTGTGCGGACCCTGACGCGGCGCTTCACGGCGGAGACGGGGGTGACCCCGTTCCAATGGCTGCTCCAGCAGCGGCTGCTGCGGGCCCGCGAGCTACTGGAGACCACCGATCTCACCGTCGACCATGTTGCCCGCCGCAGTGGCCTCGGCTCCGGTGAGTCGCTCCGCCAGCACCTGAGCCGCCAGATCGGCATGACGCCGGCCGCCTACCGCGGTGCCTTCACCCACCACCCGAGCGTGAAGACCAGTCAGTGACCACGCGCGCCCCGAGCCGGGCGTGGCGATTCCTGGCGGGATTGGATGCCCTTGGGGGCATGAGATCGGCGCAGGCCGCGGTACGACCCTCGGTTCCTCCGGGTCCGGTCAGCGGCGGGCTTTCTGCGGATTGCTCACGAGGACTCAGGTACCCCAGTTCGCGATCGAAACCGCGAGGTCGTTCCAGCGGAAGCGGCTCAGATCGGGGGTGTTGCATCCCTTTGGCTGGAAGAACTCGTCGCCGTGCCATTGCAGGAGATCAAAGAGCGACACGTCGAATCGGCACTGACTGAGGGAGGAGATGACAAAATTCCAGTCCTGCGTCCCCAGAAAACCTCGGTGCACCTTACTCAAGTCCGGGTATCCCAATCCCGCGTCCACGCACTTCACGTCGCCCTGCTCATCGATGTCCTCGAAGAAACACACCTGGGTAGGCAGGGAGTCAGGTGGCTGCGTACACACCGCCTCGAACGCTGCCTCCATCGACCGCTCCTCGGCATCGGCGCTCATACGGCGTGCCTCCGCGAGCATCGCTTCACGGTTGGTGAAGGCCCCCAAAGCCAGAGAAGAATCATAGATGAGACGCGTCATGAACAAGGGGCGCGCCACTTCCGTGTTCATACGCTCAAGGTCCTCGACCACTTCTCCATCGAGAACAACAGGAACATCAGGGTTGAAGTCACGCTTCCGCCCGGCGCGCGCCGGGCGGACAGACAACTCCGCGGCCAGCCCGTCGGGTATTTTTTCGGCCACTGCACTTTCAGGGTCACGCCCCGAGGGTCCAGTTTCTGCTCCTGAGGGTTGACGCGACATTCTCACCATCTCCTCATGGTGATCCTGACGCCCGACGGCAAAGCCTCCCGGTTAAAGACTCACACCTTGCCGCAGGCACGGGAAGTTCAGCAGGCAGGTGCTTCCTCGTTTCCATTCTACCCATTACGCCACGAAGTGGCCGGATCGGAACTCTCCAGGAAACGATGGCAACCCTGTCGGTAATGACCCGACAGCAACCTCCCGTCAGAATCCGATGGCATGGAGATCACCAACCGCACCGATCCCGTGGAGCGAGGTGCGGCTGCGTGACGGCCGTCGGGTGACGATCCGTGGCGTGCGCTGGGCGGCAGCGGCATGGAACTGACGAGAAACGCACATCGCCCTGCCGCCGAAGGCACGCAGTCGCTTCCGGGCAGGCTGTAGCCCGACTGACGGAACATCGAAGCCCGGGGGTCCAGGGGACCTGGGAGGTCGGCCTGAAGCCATCCCGGAGCTTCCATGTTCCGATGGCAAGCCCGCGCTCCAGAAGCAGCTACGGGCTGCCTCCCTAGTAGTACATGAACGCGGGGATCAGGCCGCCACCGCTGGCGTTCGGGATCGCTACCAGCTCGCCCGCCCCGACGCCCGCGCGATTCGCGGCGGAGACCACGTCGTAGACTGAGCCGTAGTTGCCCATCCAGTGCCACGAGCGGTCCGCCCGATGCTGCGCTTTGCAGGCTGCGAGGAGCTTGGTGCCCTGCTGGGCGGTGAGGACTTGGTCGGTCCGCGGCACGTAGCAGCTGGAGTTCGACGTTGCCGGCGCCTTCGGAACGGGTGTGGCAGAGGCAGGAATCGCCAAGCCGATGAGCAGCGCGGCGGCGGGAGTGGCCGCGGCGGCCAGGACGCGATGTCGGTTCATGGTTGACCTCCCTGGAGATAACCACCTGCTCGGGTAGCCCGGGCATTAGACCGACCGTACGGCCGTCGGCGCCACATCAGCCATCCGGGTGCGTCCATTCGGGTGATGGCACTGTTGCAGTTGAAGTCGTGGCGCCTCATCCGAGGCGTCGCGTGGCGTGGTCCCGGCAGCGGGTCAGGGGCGCCACCTGTTCCAGGTGGGCGTCGGGGAAACCGGTCGGCACTGCGCAGGACCGTGGCCACTCGTGGCCGAGCCCGGCCCCGTTGTCAGTGCCTCACCGTAGATTCCCCGCCATGGGTATCTACTTGGTCAGTATCTCCGCCGACGACTGGGACGACGACGAAGTCCTCAAGCCCACCGCACAGGCCTTGGCCGCCGAACTGAAACGCCTCGACCTTCCGCCGCTCATAGCGCCCCGGCCCCAGAATTTCGCCCCCGGATCAGGCATCACCTTCGAAGAGAAGCTCAACCGCCCGATGGACAGCTTCAGCTCCCTGTGCCGCACACAGGCCAACGGTCAGGATCACACGGGCGCGCTCCTCGACTGGGAGTTGCTCCTGCCCATCGCGCTTCCCCATCCCATCGAACTGCGCATGCCATCGCCCCACGGCGAAACGACGACCGTGCAATCGGCCCACGCCGTGCTTGCCGTCGCCCGGACGCTTGCCGACCAGCTGGCGCTGCCGCCGCAGATTCCCGCGTACTGCGACAACCTCGCCCTCACCAACTGGTTCACCAGCGCCGAAGCACAGCGCTCAGCCACAACGCACCCGGGCCCCTGGCACGACGACCTCGACGCCGCCTTCTACACAGCGATGTACTTGCGCGCAGCCGAACACAGTCTGCGCAACGC
The DNA here is from genome assembly GCF_055580545.1 of Streptomyces sp. NPDC031670. NCBI lineage: Bacteria > Bacillati > Actinomycetota > Actinomycetes > Kitasatosporales > Streptomycetaceae > Streptomyces > Streptomyces sp. NPDC031670. The sequence goes on from NZ_JBVILC010000018.1 coordinate 79,579, forward strand.
TTGCCCCCTCTACTACTCCTGACCAGCCCCGAGACCCGGCCGACAACCGGGCCCGAGTCGCCGCCGTCGTACGGACGATCCGCGCTGCCACCCGCACCTCGGCGTCGCACCGCTACCGTGGCCAGATGGGCCGTACCCGGCCGCTACCGCCGGCGTTATTACGCTCAACCCGTCCCGGAGGAGGGCGGTTGGGCGAAGGAGGCACGGTAGGCGCGCGGACTGGTCCCCAGGCGGGAAGCGAAGTGCTGGCGCATGGTGATTTCGCTGCCGAAACCGCACCGGCGGGCGATCTCGGGCATGGGCAGATCGGTACGTTCGAGCAGTTTTTGGGCCGCCGCGACGCGATGGCCCAAGAGCCAGTTCAGCGGCGTAGTCCCCGTCGCCGCCGCGAAGTGCCGGGCGAAGGAACGCGGCGACATTCCCGAGCGGTCGGCGAGCGCGGCCACGGTCAGCGGTTCGCCGAGGTGCGTCAGGGCGAAGGCGCGTACCTCGGCCAGCACGTCGACGTCACGGTCGACGGCCGGCGTCGGATGTTCGATGAACTGGGCCTGGGTCCCTGTCCGAAAGGGTGCGGTGACCATGGAGCGGGCGATGGTGGCGGCGGCCTCCGCCCCGTGTGCGGTGCGCACCAGGTGCAGGCACAGATCGATGCCCGCGGCGGTGCCGGCGGCCGTCCACAGGTTGCCGTCCTCGACGAACAGGGCGTCGGGTTCGACCCGCACCCGGGGGTGCCGGGTCTTCAGCAGATCGGTCAGTGCCCAGTGGGTCAGCGCCCGGCGTCCGTCCAGCAGTCCTGCCTGGGCCAGGGTGAACGCGCCGCCGCACAGTGCGGCGATGGTGGTCCCCCGGGCGTGGGCGCGACGCAACGCAGCGAGAACGGGCTCGGGGGCCGGGGTGACGTGGTCGTCCAGGCCCGGCACGAGGATCAGCTCGGCGCGGGGCAGCCAGGCGAGCGTGCGGTCCGGCGTGAGCGTGAGGCCGCCTCGCATCGCTACGGGCGCGTGAGTCGCGGCGACCCGGCGCAGTTCGAACGCGGGGACTCCGTAACCGGTACGGTCCGCGCCCCACACTTCGGTGATCACCGATACGTCGAAGGCCCGGATCCCGGGGAAGGCGAGCAGGGCGATGCGCTGGGCCCGTAGAGGTTGCGTCACCGTGGCAGTAAACCATCGATCGCTGTCTTCCGGTCCTCTGGGACAGGGCCGGCCAGGGCGGCAGGATCATGGGCATGGAGATCACACAGAACGCGGCACTGGTAGTGGTGGACGTGCAGAACGGCTTCGACGAGTCGGAGTTCTGGGGCCCCCGCAACAACCCGGCCGCCGACGAGAACATCGCCGCACTGATCGCGGCCTGGCAGCGCACGGACCGGCCGGTCGTCTTCGTACGGCACGACTCGTCCAAGCCCGACTCTCCCCTGCGGACCGGGTCCGAGGGCAACGACTTCAAGGAGTACGTCCAGGCGCGGCGCGGCAAGGGCGCCGGTCCGGAGCTACTCGTCACCAAGTCCGTGAACTCGGCGTTCTACGGCACCCCGGAGCTCGACAGCTGGCTCAGGGCTGCGGGCGTCACCCAGTTCGTGCTGGTCGGCATTCAGACCAACATGTGCGTGGAGACGACTGCCCGCATGGGCGGCAACCTCGGCTACGACGTGCTGGTCGCCCTCGACGCCACCCACACCTTTGACCTGACCGGTCCGAACGGCTGGCATCTGACGGCCGACGAACTGGGTCGAGCCAGCGCCGTCTCGCTGCACGGCGGAGGCTTCGCCCGCGTGGTGACGACCGGCGAGCTGGTGGCCGCCGTCCGCTGCTCCCGGCCATGACTGTGGCGGAACCTGGGACCAGGCTGCGGTGACTATCGTGCCGCGCGACAGGAATACATTGACCAGGCGTGCCAGAACCTCGGCGCGAGGGGATCCGTGCGGCCCCTCCCGGGGTGACCCGCCAGTCGGCCCCTCGCCCTGGACTACACCCACGCTCGGCGCACAGACCGCATCGCGGACGTCCCGCCGATGAGTTTCGGGCGGTCGTGCGGTCTGCCTGTCGACGAAGGGAGCGCACCATGCGCAAGATCATTGTTTGCACGTTCCTGACCCTGGACGGCGTCATGCAGGCACCGGGTGGTCCGGAAGAGGATGCAGAGAGCAACTTCACCTACGGCGGCTGGCAGAAGCCGGTGAGCGACGACGAGGTCGGCGCGGCCATCGGGGGTTGGTACGAGCTCTCCGACGCGATGCTGCTCGGCCGCAAGACATACGACATCTTCGCGTCGTACTGGCCGACCGCCGATCCCGACAACCCGTTCACCCATCGGATGAACACCATGCACAAGTACGTGGCGTCTCGGACCCTGACGTCCGTCGAGTGGCAGAATTCCACCCTGCTGGAAGGCGACGTCGTCGATGCCGTACGTATGCTCAAAGCGTCCGACGGCGGCAACATCAACGTGGTGGGCAGCGGCGACCTCGCCCAGACCCTCATGCGGCACGACCTCGTCGACGAGTACCGGCTGACCATCCACCCAGTGATCATCGGCACTGGCAAGCGGCTGTTCGCCGACGGAGCGATCCCCACGGCATTGGAGCCGGTCAGCGTCTCGACGACGACCAGTGGCACCGTCATCGGCGTCTACCGCCCGAACGGTAAGCCCACATACGACAGCTACTAGGTGACCCGCCACCCGGCCTCCCCGACGTCGCCAGGAGGCCGGGGGCAGCCCGCTGCGGACCTCCTCGCGGGGAGGTGCCCATGCTGCGGAATTCGTGGTGCTGCTCACTGTTCGGGAAGGAAGCCATCGGGCTGGAGACGAAGACGTCGTGCGAGGTCTCGATCTCGGGAGGGCCGGGTTCGGTTCGGCTCAATGACGTGTCGGCCCCCTTGGCCCCCGGCTCCTCTTCCGCAAGGCGTCATCATCCCTCCGCCGCGGAACGCAGTGTCAGGGCCAAGGCGAGGTGCCGTCCTCCAGCGAACGGTAGTACGGAATGAGCGCCGCCCGGCCTCCGTCGCCCAGAGCCACCGCGATGCGCTGCATCCGGGCGCCCTTGAGGTCTCCGGCCACCAGGACGCGCGGGTGCTGAGCCTCCGGCGGGCAGTAGCCGTCCGGGCCGATGACCAGGCCGGCAAGGGCGGACGGCTTGCTGCCCAGATTGCCGAGCGCGACATCGGCACGGGCCGAGCGGCTCGCGCCGTCCGGGTGGTACGCGGTGACGTCGTACCCGCCTCCCGGACGCTCGGCGATCTCGACCCGGATGGCCAACGTGAAGCGGACCCTGCTGTCGTCGGCCATCTCGGCGGTCTTGTAGCTGTCGTGAGCGGTGTGGAGTACGTGGAGGTGGGCGTCCGTGTGCGGGTGGGCGCGCAGCCAGGTGCCCAGGGGGCGGTCGGCGCCCAGGACGACCACCTCTCGCCCTTCGAGCTCCTCGGGGGTGGCGCGCCACAAGGGGGGTACGTGGGCGGCCTCGGTCGACTCGATCCAGTCCACGTCCTGGGGGGTCAGTGCCGTGACTCCTGTCGCCACCACCACGGTTGCCGCCGTGAGCTGGGAGCCGTCCGCCAACGACACTTCGGCCCGGTCGCGGTGTCCGGTGACGGCGGTCGCCCTGGCCTGCACGACGGTGAGACGGCCCGCGTCCTGGTGCCTTGCGATGTCCGCCGCGAACGCCGCGGCGAGCTGCGGGCCTGTCAGCCAGGCACCCGGTACGTTCTCCAGTGCGCCGATCGCCGCCACTTTCGAACCGACCGCGACCGCTTCCACCAGCGTGACACTCATCCGCAGGCTCGCGCCCATCACCGCAGCCGCCACGCCCGCCGGGCCGGCGCCCACCACCAGCAGGTCAACGGGCTCGATGCCGCTGGGTGCGATGCTGGTCATTCGCGTACACACTCCTTTTGTCCGCGCGTCTCCCACGCGCCTTGGGCGTGACCGTGTCCGGCCGCTCCGGGCCCGTGGTCATCCGGGGTCAACGTCCGGGCGGGCGAGGGCGTCACCCGCCGTGTCGTCGAAATCGTACGGGCCGCCAACAGGCAGCCCGCGGGCTGTGCCATCCGTCCGTCCGGACTTCGAGGCCGCCCAACAGCCCCCCTTTCTGACGTACGAGTCATCGGGGAACGCTGCCATCAGGGGGCGACCGGCTGGATCTGCCTCGACGCGGACTCCGAGCTGCTGCCCGTCCAGAAAGACCTGAACACCGACGTCTACGCCCGCGGCTTCAACGCGGATGGCTCCACCACCGGCCGCTTCCCCGACGCACGACTCTCCCCGCTCGCCTTCGGCGACCAGAACCGCCCGGGTCTCGGGATACGGCCGGACGGTACGTTCGACCTCTTCTACACCGATGACTTCGACGGCAACGGCTACCACGAGGTCTTCTGACTGTCCGGCCTGAAGTACACCGGTATGGCGCCCCGACCCACCCGGGCGAGCCCGCCGTCAACCCGCCCTGGCCGCGCCCCCGTTGTTCGGACCGAGGACCCGCTGCACCCCGTCGAAAGTCACCCCGCACCCATCGAGCACATCCCGTACGACACCGGGCCGTGCCGTCAGGGCGAGGAGCAGGTGTTCGTCTCCGATGGTCTTGTCCTTGCGGGCCAGGGCCACCCGCAGGGACTGCTCGAGGATCATCTTGGCCTCCTTGGTGAACGGCCGGTGTCCCGAACCCGTCCGGCGCTGCCGCCCCGCCTGTCGGCCGCTGCGCGCCAATGCGCCCTCGCCGTGGACCTCTTCGACGCGCGACACGATCTCGGTGACATCGATCCCGAGCCCGGCCAGGGCCTCGGCGTCCGCCGCCGAGACCCCGCCGCGCCGCCGCGCCTCGTCGAGCCCGCCCACCACAGCCTCACGCTGTACACCCAGAGCGTCCAGCGCGAACGCCCCCTTGGTGCCCCGGGCGTCGAGCAGCGCGAGCAGCAGGTGGCCGGGGTCGACCCGGGTGTCGCCGAGTTGCCCGGCCAGCCCCACCGCACCCTTGACCACGGCCCGGGCGCCGTCCGTCAACCGCTCGAACATTACTGCCTCCCGTATTTCTTGTGCACGGCCTGCCTGCTCACCCCGAGCTCGGCGGCGATCTCCTGCCAGGACCAGCCCTGGTTGCGCGCACTGCGTACCTGCACGGCCTCGAGCTGTTCGAGCAGGCGCCGCAGCGCAGCCACCGCGCGCAGCCCGATCCTGGGGTCACGATCCCCGGCCCGTTCGGCGAGATCCCTTGCGTCGTTCATATCGTCAACCTAGGTTGACAGCCGCCTTCCTGTCAACCTAGGTTGACGAGAACGGATAGCCTGCCAGCTACAGAGCAGGGGGGGGGGGGGGGGGGGGAGGGGGGGGGGGAGGGAACAGCGGTACGCCGCCAGAGACAACAGAACCACA
>NZ_JBVILC010000018.1:84952-102145 GCF_055580545.1 Streptomyces sp. NPDC031670
CTTTGTTTTGTTCAGCCTTCAACCCAGGGTGAAAACCCCCCTTCTTTCAAACCAGGGGGGAAGAAAAAGGGGGCCTTCCCACCCAAAACCCCCCCCCCCCCCCCCCCCCCCCCCCCGCTCCTGGCGATCTCCCGCCCAGGGCGCCATACGCGCACCGGCCGGCCCTGATCTCAGCGGGCTCGTCGCGATGGCAGAAGGCGTTCTTCTTACCGCGCTGAGCGGCGCGTGTGCCGCGCAGCACGCTGACGGTCGGCAGAGGTCACCGTGCATGCGCCCGTGTCCAGGGCCGAGCAGGAGAGTTGTCCGCGGACAAGTCCAGTTGTCCGCTTGCGGTTCAGCCGTGACCTGCGTCGCTCCCGGCATCGCGGCGTGGACAACTACGGCTCTGGCGAGAATTGCCCTTGTCCGTCATGCACGGTGGCCCTTCGGTGCATTGATTCGGTCGCTCAGGAGGTCTGGATGGCAAAGAGAACGGGACGGCTCGCATTTTTTGTCGGAGCGGGAATTGCGCCCTAGGCAGGAGCCGTTGTGTCTATCCCTTCAGCGTCGGCGTCGGCGCCCAGTGGTCGTGAGGTTCGCATCGCTGCTCGCCAGCGCGCACATGCGGTAAAGGGGGAGTATCCGATGACTGGCCAACCACCCATAGCCGGCGGCCAAGCCGCCTTTCCGCATTCCCATGGGAGAGCGGCCGTCAGCACATGTCTCGCTCTCATGCCCCACGCGAGCAGCACACGTACCTCGCGGACACAACCGTGAGCGGGCAGGCCATGATGCTCTTCGGTTTCCCCGCGATCGTCGGTGTCACGGCAGGGTATGCGAGCGGCGGCCGACTGGGCGGACTGGTCGCCACCAGGCTGCGGGCACTGTGGCTGGTGTGGCTCGCCGGCGCGATCCAGATGGCCGAGTACACCACCAGCCGTATAGACGGCCGGCCGGGCCAGGCACTGCGCAGCGTACTGCTGGCCACCGCCTTCGTGACCGTGCTGGGGTGGTTGCTCGTCAACCTGCGGGGGCGCAGCCGTCTACTGAAGACCGCTGCGTCAACAGCTCTGGCAGGCGGACTGCTCAACGGCTTGGCGGTCGCGCTCAACGGCCGGATGCCCTACTCCCCCGCAGCCGCTGCCGCCGCCGGCATCCCGCCGGGGCAGGAAACCGCCAAGAACGTCGCAGCCGCGCACGGGAGCCGGCTGACACGCCTCGGCGATTTCATCCCCGTACCCCCTGTGCACGCGGTCATCAGCATCGGCGACATCCTCATCACGCTGGGAGCGGCCGTGGTCATCGCCACCGCTATGCACCAGCCCACACCACAACACATCACGGAGGCGGGAGATGACTCAAACCATCAATGTACGGCGCCTGATGACAGCGCTGGTCACCGTGGCGACCTTCGCCCTGCTGCTCTACACGATCGGAGCACCTGACTGGACCGGCGGCTGAGACCTCACCCTGAAAGGAGATCGACGTGACCCAAGCAATCAGCGCACAGCGTTTCTTGGCCTCGCTGTTCACCGTGGCCACCTTCGTCCTGTTGCTCTACACCATCGGAGCACCCGATATGACCGGCGGCTGAGCCGCATTCCGAAAGGGAACCCACGTGACCCGAACAACCGGCGTGCAGCGCCTCACGACAGCGCTGTTCACTCTGGCGACCTTCGCCATACTTCTCTACACCATCGGGACTCCCGAGTGGACCGGCGGCTGAGGCCCCAAAACGAAAGGGAACCGGCATGCCCCGAGCAACCGGTGTGCAGCGGCTGACGACAGCGCTGTTCACTCTGGCAACCTTCGCCCTACTGCTCTACACCGTCGGAGCCCCTGACTGGAGCGGCGGCTGATCTCTTACGAACGGGGGCTTCGGGCGCCGCGAGCTTGCTCACCGCCCCAGCCAGGCCCAAGCCCGTCGGAGCCGTTGGCCGTATGCCTATCAGGGCCTGATTCGAGCCACCTCGCCGAACGACCGCGTTGCGCTGCTTGCAGGTTCTCGCGGACGTGAATCGACGGGCTGCAGAAGCGGCCGAGACGCTTACGGTTCGCTGCCCGGTCGGCGGGCTGCGGGATCGCCGCCCGCAGCCCGCTCCGACGCAGATGGCTCCGGATCGCCGGCGACAAACAGGCCTTGTCAGCCAGCACCACTGCACGCAGGCGGAGTGCCCACCGCCGGGCGAACGCCTCAGCAGAGACGTTCCGTCCTGGTGGCTGCCGGCTCGCACTGCGAAGCGGACTGTGCTGCGTCCCCGCTCACGCAGAACCTATGTGGTCAGAGCGCTAGCGGTGACCGCATATAGTCCTCGCCCTTGTCGCCGGGACGGTGTATCTGCACCCGGTGTCGTCCGGGGACCCGTGCAGGAGACGTCAGCCCGACGGTGGTACGGCAGGAAACAATCGCGCCGGCCTGCCGGCCTCGGCGGTGGCCCCATCCGCGTACAGGCGCCATGTGCCGCCGTCCAAACGCACACATGGAGCGGTCCACGTCTCCGTGGCGTCCGGCACGATCATCCGGGTAGTGGCTTGTTGGACGTCGTGGATGACCACAGCGAGAACCCTGCAGCCCAGATGGCCCATAGCGAGCTCCTGTTCAGGGTGGTCCTCCGGGCCTGCGGCCTGCACCACGTAGAACCGGTCGTCGACCCAGTACCCGGACACGTCCAGCCAGGCGTCCTCCGGTAGTGGGACACCGTCCACCCACACGCCGACCTTTTCGGTCTTGTCCTTCAAGTGCACGGCCCGATGACGGTCGTCGGAGGTGAATTCTACGTGCAGCCCGGTTCCCCTCCAGCAGTCCACGAAGGAGCTACAGGCCCCCGGTGTCGGGCCTATGCGGAACTCCGGAACGTCGGCGGCCGGGCCTTCGACGGGGGGACGGCTGCAAGTCTGCGGTTCCCGGCATGGCCGGTCGATCCGACGTTCACAACCGAGCCCTATCGCCGCGCAGTCCCGCGGTGACGCTTGAGACAGCAGGGCGATGAGACGTTCCCGATAACGGCCGTCCCCCACCAGGCCGCGTAGATCGCTTGCGTTCGCCCACCACATGAGCAGATCGACGCCCACCACCGAATGCCGCAGCCATGCCTGCCACAGGTCGCCCTGAGCCTTCCACTGGTTCGAGGGCCCAGTACCAGGCAGTCTGCCCCCGGCCTTTTCTTGAGGGGCACTCCTGCGCACTCTCCAACGCACCGCTCCACCCACCCCGCCCGCTCGACACCGCCGGACAGACGCACTGAGGAATGCTGGCCGGTCAGCTCACACAGATGATAGAAGGCTGCGTCGGAGCCTGAACGCAGGAAGTCCTGGAGAACGGCAGCGATTTACGTACGTGTGCGGATCCGGAGGGCCGCTCTCGCCATGCTGGAACGTTATCGGGCAAACGCCGCCAAACGATCTCGGTGACTCGCTTTCCAGTTGGTCCAGGCCGCCGCTGACAGAAGCCGACCGCCCCAGCGGATGCCTTTCTCGCTGCGGATGCGGGCGCGTTCCTTGCGTTAGGCGGCCAGGACGTCGCGGTGGCGTGCGTTGACATTGCGCCAGCGCAGGTAGGCATGCAGGGCCCGGGTCTGCACGGTGTGGTTGGGGTGGTGGGAGTTGGCGATGGTGAACTGCCTCAGCGGTCCGAAGTGCGCCTCGATCGGGTTCGCCCACGAGGCGTAGGTCGGCGTGAAACACAGCTCGACCCTGTTCTTCTTCGCTCAGCGGCGGAGGTCGGTGCCTTTGTGGGCAGACAGGTTGTCCAGGATGACGTAGATCGGGGCGCCGTCGGGCCGGGCTGCGCGGATCGACTTCAGCGCGGCCAGCGTGTCGGCGGCCCCCTTCGTGCGGCGGTTGACGCCCCACAGGGTGTCGTCGCCGACCGAGTAGCAGCCATGCAAGTACCGGGTGCCGTGGGCGCGGTGGTATGTGGGGGGGGCGGCCGGTCGCGGCGTTTGCGCTCGGCCGAGCTAGAGCCTGCGGTGGGCCGGATTCCGAGCGGGCCGAACTCGTCGAAGGATCTTTCGCAGTGACCAGCGGGTGAAGGGCTGGCCGAGCTTGGCCGGTCGAGTGGTGGCCGTCGCCACGACGAAGTCCTCGCCGTCAGGCTCGAGCAGGCGGGGACGGCCTCCCGCCCACCGAGGGTCCAGGCAGGCCAGGCCGATCTCTTTGAATCGGTGGATCACATCCCGGACGGTGTCCTCGTCGGCCTGCACCAATTGGGCGATCACCGACACCCGGTTCCCGCCGGCCGAGGCCAGCAGCATCATCGCCCGCCGGTACCGCACCGAACTCGCGCTGCCGCGGCGCATGATCTGCTGCAGCTTCTGCCCCTCCTGGTCGGTCAGTCTGCGCACACGGACAGGCTCGACCACCGCGGCTCCAACGGTCGGATCGGACGTCACCGCACATCCAACCGCCACGACCCCCAACCCGGGGAACCTACGCGGTCACAGCACTAGCTGAGCTGACCGGCAACCTGGTCACGGCCCGGGGGCTGCCGGCGTACCTGGAACCCGGCCGAGGTGCCCGCCTGCCGCCGCCTGCCCCATCACCCGGCCTCCTGAATTGGACGTTTCCGAGCCGCCACCACACGATTTCAAGTCATTCACGTGAGGATCACTTGATCTTCACATGACATGTGCAATATCACATGGCACGTGAGCCGTTCGGATCCGCCGACGGCCCCTCCTTGCAGGGAGATCCACCATGAAGCGTCTGACGTTCGTCACTGCCGCAGTCGCGAGCCTGAGCCTCGCCGCCCTCACCCCGGCACTCGCGGTCGCCACCCCCACGAGCGCCACCCAGACCGTGGTCTCCTGCGGCAACTCCGGCCTCCAGTCCGGCCTTTCGACCCGCCTGTGCGCCGAAGTCAGCGGCAATACCGTCACGTTCATCGGCAAGGTCGGCCTCGCCGGCCCGCCCTCCCCGGGCAGCCCCGCCCCCACGCCGAAGGAACTCATCACCACCTTCACCGCCACGGTCGACGGCGCCCCGCTGCCGAAGGACACCAAGCCCGCCCTCTTCAACAACATCAACCTGGACGTCCCGGGCCTGAGCGCCAACGTGGCCTGCGGCTCCACCATCCGCGCCACCTTCGGTGTCGCCAGCTACCCCTGGACGGCGCGTCCGGTCTCCCACGAGGTGACCGTCACCTGCTGACCCGCCCCTGACCGCCGGGGCGACAGCAACCCTGTCCGCCCCGGCCCCCCGCACCCGGTGGTGCACACGCCTGTCACCCGCACCGCCGGGGCCCGCCCTGTCCGACGGACGGCCACTCGGCCACCGCCGCTCAACCGATCGACTGCCCCGGGTCCCGCCAGGTCCACCCAGCCTCCGTGTAGTGCAAGCTGGATACCAGCGCGGTCCAAGTGGAACGCCGGGCCGTCATGCCGACGGCCTGAGCGGCTGACTGCCTCGTCAACCTACGGCCTACGGCCATCGCGAGGTCCCATGTCGGTACGCCGCAAGCTCCTCGGGCACGTGCCTGGCCCCCAGCCTCCGGCTGACCGGCGGCAATGGACTGCCAATCGCTCAGCGCGTCAGTTTCCACAGGCGGATGGTCTGGTCGGCGCTGCCGCTGGCCAACAGGTTTCCGTCCGGGCTGAAGGCCACGGAGTAGACGGCACCATGGTGACCGGTCAGGGGATATCCGATGGCGACCGGGCCGGCGGATTCGCCCACGCGCCACAGTCGGATCGTGTTGTCGCTGCTTCCGCTGGCCAGGACCTGTCCGCTGGGGCTGAAGGCAACGGTGTTGACGGCGTCCTTGTGTGCGGTGGCGTTCCCGAGGAGCACCGGGCGTGTGGGGTCGGTGACCTTCCACAGGCGAATGGTTCTGTCACCGCTGCCGCTGGCCCGCAGGTGGCCGTTCGGGCTGAAGGTGACGCTGTAGACGCGGTCGGTGTGGCCGGGCAGTGCCGGGCCGATGGGCGCCAGAGGGTCCGCCACGTTCCACAGCCGGACCGCGTGGTCCGACCCGCCGCTGCCCATGACGCTCTCGTCGTGGCTGAAGGCCACCGACAGGACGGCATCCGTGTGTCCGTAGACGGGTGTGCCGACGAGTACGGGGCGCGCGGAGTCGGTCACGTTCCACAGTCGGATCGTGCGGTCACCGCTGCCCCCGGCCAGCAGGTCCCCGCTGGGGCTGAATGCCACCGAGAAGACGGCGTCGGTATGGCCGGTGGCCGGCCGACCGGCAACGGCTGGCTTCGCGGGGACGGTGACGTTCAGCAGCCGGACCTTCTGATCGGCGCTGGCGTCGGCCAACAGGTTGCCGCCGGGGTGGAAGACCACCGAATAGACGGTGTCGGTGTGGCCGGCGAGAGGGAGACCGATGGGCGTGGGGTGCAGCGGATCCGTCAGGTCCCAGAACCTGACGGTTCGGTCGGCGCTGCCGCTGGCCAGGACATGCCCGCCTGGCCGGAAGGCAACTGAGTAGATGCGGTCGGTGTGGCCCAGGAGCGGCTGTCCCAACGAGGACGCTGCCGCGGTCGACGTCCTGCTCGGTGCTCCGCGATCTGACGCTCCGTGATGCGACGTCGTCGCCGGGCCCGCAGGACGGCGGGTGAGGGTCAGGAAGGTGTCGGTGACGGTCAGTCCGGCGGCGCCCACCGCGCTCAGCAGCGTGCGCCGGTCCAGTAGGGGCAACCGTCCAACCGCAGGTTGCGGGAGTGGTTCCGGCGGCTTCCTCGGGTGGTCGGGGTGGGCGGCGTTGCGGGCGAAGACGAACCCGTGAGCCCCGCGGGCTCCGCTCTCCACTGGCTCGGGTAGTCCCGCGTCCCGTAACCGGGCGTGTAGTTCGAGGAAGATCCGGTCCAGGCGCAGGTGCGGCGCCGATACCTCACGGATGCCGTTGCGCACGATCTCCAAGAAGGCTTCGGTGAAGTAGGTGAGTGTCCCGTTGACGGGCGTCTTGGCCTTCTTGGTGCTGGCGCTGGCACCGATGACGTACAGCCCCTCAACCGGGTGAGCCTCTTCGACATCGGCCGACTGGAACACGTGATTGGACTTGGTGGCGAGTTCGGCATGACAGCAGTCCAAGAGGACGAGCTTGGTCTCCGCCCGGCAACCGCGGAGAATCTTGGCGAGACTCTCATAAAGCATGGCGGTGTAGGGCAGCGCCATCCAACGGGGGTCGGTGCCGCCCAGGGTCAGTGCGAGTTGCCCTTCACTGGTGCGCAGTCCATGGCCGACGTAATACACCAGCAGTGTGCCTTGGACGTCGCTGACCGCCTTGATCACCTCTCGGGCCAGCGCGTCCGGCGACGCCAAATCCACCAGGCACGTCACGCGCTGAGCAGGCCATCCGCACAGCTCGCCAATCAGCAGATCGGCCATCGCGCTGACGCACTGGGCGGCGGGGAGGTTCGGGAGACCAGGGTCCACGTACGCTCCGTTGCCGATCAGGATGGCGCGGGAGTTGCTCAGGTCACGCTCCACCTAGCCATTCCTCCAGCACCGGACGGGCCTCTTCGAAGGTTTCGGCGGTGATCGTCAACCGGACAGTGCCGTGCCGCACCTTCATGACGAAGCCCGGTCCCCTTGAGTCCAGCAGCGACTTGACGATGCCCAAGAACACCGCGACAGCACCACCCGACGCACACGCTGCCGTCAGCAGGTCCACCGCCGTGCCGAGGTCCTCGGGCTGCATCGGCGCGGGCACGGCATCCACCGCAATCCCACTGCGGCCTTGCAGCTCACCGAACAGGACGTCGAAATGGTCCGGATCCTCCGTCGAGACCTCGACCGTGCCCATCCGCGCCCCCTTCGCACCTGGCCTTCGGTCCACCAGCAAACGCCAACAAAATCCGCCGCCGATCGCCGTCCTGGCCCTGGAGTCCCCAGTCCGGCAGCTCGGCTCATCGATCCCCGCATCCCCGCCCGCAGACGCGGATGAGTCCTCGACGGTAGAGGTGCCGCGGCCACCGTACGCCGCAAGGACAAAACCGTCCATGAATTGTCCGCACATGACTGTCGGCAAAGCAGAAAAGCGCGATTCTGATGCTTTCCGGGGGCTGTCGCCGAACTTCAGCTGGCACCGTGGCTCGCGGCCCTGCGGGAACCGGGTGCCCCCGGGGCGGCCCGCCTCCCCATCACCGCCACGGCCAGGCAGAACCACAAGCGGGAGCCGAGCGGGAGCCGAGCACCACTACGCGCGCGCACAGGGTATCGCCGCGATCGCTGGTTCGGCACCAGATGCTGATCCGTGTCAGCCGTGCTTCCCTGAAAGGGACTGCCGCACCGCTATCTCGGTGGGCCCCGTCGGCTGGAGTCCGTCAGCCACCGTCGCAGAGCCTGGAACAGGCCTGCTCGACGAGCCAACGTCTTTTTCTCACCTCCCTCGCAGGTCACGAGAGGAGCGCCACTATGCGCAAGCACAACCGGACCCGCCGTCTTCTGACGGCCTCGACAGCTCTTGTCGCCGGGGGCGTCATGCTCTGGCCCGATGCCGCGGTCGCGCGCCCGGCCTCTCCCGACGCCCCGGCGGGGATCTCGGGAACGTACCAACTCGTCAACGCGCAGACCGGCAAGTGCGCGACGGTCGCCGGTGGCGTCTCCACGGAGAACAACGTCAGGCTGGTCCAGTACAACTGCGACTCACACCCCTCACGCCGCTGGTTCGTCAGCACCAACAACGGCAATGGCAGGAAGTTCATCAATGGGGAGACCCGCAAGTGCGCAACAGTCGCGGGCGGCGTCTCCACCGAGAACAACGTCGAACTCGTCCAGTACAACTGCGACACGGACCCCTCACGCCGCTGGTTCGTCACCAACTGGAACGGCAGCTCGTACCAGTTCGTGAACGCGCAGACCCGCAAGTGCATGACCGTCGCCGGGGGTGTCTCCACCGAAAACAACGTCAGGCTCGTCCAGTTCACCTGCGACACGGACCCGTCGCGCCGCTGGATCCTGCGACGTATGGGCGTGCCCATCGACTGAAGCACCGCAGGCGTACCACTCACTCCGGCGTCGTGACCGGGCGAGAGGGAGTTGTCGCGGTCCTGCACTTCGAGGGCCAGGAGGGCGAGGCGACGACGAAAATGACCGCGCTCTCGTCGGCGCGGCGCCAGGCACCGGTGCGTTGAGGCGCGCCGAAGTCGAGAACGCCCTCTGTGGTCGCGGCGCAGATCTCGCCGTCAAGGTCGGTGCGCCTGTCTTACGATCACGGAAGGCACCGTACGAAGAGCGAGGAGCAACCGGGTGGCGATCGAGAGGCCGGGTAGGCCGGAGGACCTGCCGACGGCCGAACTGCTGTGGGCCCGCTGGGCTTTGGTCGCCGTACTGGAAGCCACCGCCGACGCGGAGTCGGACGGTATCCACCGCACCGGTACCTGGATCGACGACAGGGGGCTGCACCTCGACGACTGCGGCTGCACCTGGTGGACCCTCGCCCCCATGGGGGGCGAGCGCTATGTGCTGTACGGCGAGGACGAGTCCAGCGGCGTCAAGTGGCACGCCCCGGCCATCGACATGCTGGCGCAGGCGCCGGACTGGCTGCCCTTCGCGCGGCTGCGTCGCCTGCTGGAGGGCAACGAGCTCGGCTGCGTCTATTGGTATGAGGACGGCGCCTGGGCCCGCGCGCCCTATCCCGCCCAGCTCGGCGACGACGGCCTCGACTGCGGCATGAGCCGCTTCGCGGCGCGCGAGAAAGCGCTGGACCTGCTGATGGATGCCGACCCGGTGTCCCGGGAGGAAGCGGCGGACCTGCTGGCCGCGGCGGAGGCGTACCGCCTCGCCTCCTGCGACATCACGGCTCTGCTCGACGCCAGGGACGACGAGTACACGGTGGCGGACCGGCAGGCCGCGCTGCGCGCCCTGGAACGCGCCCGCCTCTCCACTCACGACTGAGTCCGCTTCCCTCCCGGGGAGCCGGCGCAGGCCGCCGGGCGCCCGGGCAGCGCACCGCGACGGCCCGGGCAGCGGTGACACGGCGGGCCACCCCCTGCGCCCGGCGCGTGGCTTCTACGGCGACCGCGCTCGGCGAGACCGTCGCCGAGCAGCTTGAATTAACAACTTCGCATGGCAACGTCCGGCCAACTGTTACATCGCCGGCGGAATACCTACATGCGCCCTTCGTAATGTCGGCCCTGCCGCTCACACCCCGGCGCCGCCCATCGGCTCGACCCACCTCCCGCTGCCGGGACGGGGCGGGTCAACGCCGTGCGACGCCTCGGGCAGCCCAGGTGCGGTGCACACCTCCTCCCGGAGGCGTGCTCGCCCGCTCCCCGCCCGTCCCCTCGCCCGCCCGTTCACCGTGAAAGCCCTCCCGTGCCGCCTCAGCCTGCCCGCCGTGTCCTCCTCACCGGTCTCATAGCCCTCTCGGCGGCGATATCGGCCTGCGCCCCCGCCCCATCGACGCGCACCGTCTCCCCGCCGGTCCACCAGCGCGGCATGGTGCAGGCCTCCCGGGACGGGGCGAGCGGTGCCCGGATCATGCAGGTCGTCGCCCACCCCGACGACGACCTGTACTTCATGAACCCCGAGCTCCAGCAGTCCATAGACGCCAACGACCAGCTCGTCAGCGTCTATGTGACCAGCGGGGAAGCCCAGGGCTCCAACAAGGTCCCCGGCCGCAAGGCTCCCAAGCCCAATGTGGCCGACTACGCCGGCGCCCGCCGCCAGGGCCTGCGCCAGGCCTACGCGCTGATGGCGACCGGCGACACCAAGGCCCCCTGGTCCCGGCAGGCCACCACCCTCCTCGACGGCACTCCCGTTGAAGTGGACGCCCTGACCGAGCACCCCGGCATCCGCCTGGTCTTCCTCGGCGTCTCCCAGCACGCCATATCCCAGGGCGCCGCCGCCAACCTCGACCTGCGGCGCCTGTGGGAGGACCCCCGCGCGGTCACCCGGACCCTGGCGGGCACCGGCTCCCCCGTGCGCACCTCGCACCCGGTCACCCGCGCCGGACTGATAGACGCGCTGGTCCAGCTCATGGACGGCTACCGGCCCACGCTCGTACGCACCATGGACCCCGACCCGGACATGCAGGTCCGCAACGCTAAGCACCGCGCCCACCACGACCAGCGCGGCTACTCGGACCACCCCGACCACACCGCCGTCGCACTGTTCACCTACGCCGCGCTCGACCACTACCGGGCCCCGCACGCCGTCACCGCCTTCCGCGGTTACTACAACGAGCGCTGGCCGCAGGCCCTGCCCGCCCGGACCGTCCGTGCCAAGGCCGATGTCCTCAATGCCTACGGGGGCTCCCCGCAGGGCTGCGACGTCAAGGCGTTCGGCGGTTGCGGTGACTACGACGTGGGCCGGGACCGCTCCTACGGCACCGGCTGGCTCCAGCGCACCTCGCTGCGCTACCCCACCGCCGCGCCGCAGCTGCGGCAGGACGCCGACGGGCGGCTGACCGCGTTCGCCGTGCTGGGCGGGCAGGCCGCAATGTGGCAGGAGACCGCCCGTGGCAGCGGCCAGTGGACGGCGCCCGAACTGCTGGCCGGCAAGGGGTTGTTGCCGGGCCTGACGGCCTCGCCGACGCCGGACGACCGCTGGCAGCTGTTCGCCGAGCGCATCACCGCACTCGGGGCGGGCACGACGGGCAACCGGCGTGAGATCGTCACGACGGCACAGACCCACCGGGGCGGGCCGTTCGGCGCCTGGGTCTCGCTGGGCACCTCCGACCGCGACCCCGAGCGTGGCCGACGCGTCGGCGGGCCCGTCGTGACGCGCGGCGCCGACGGCACCACCTGGCTCTTCGCCCGCACCTGGGCCAAGGGCGTCGCCGTCCGCAGCGAGCGGCCGGACGGCACCTGGAGCAACTGGGCGGACCTGGGCGGCGCCGAGGTCCAGGAGGGGCTGAGCGCCGTCACCGACGCCGACGGCATCGTGCACGTCTTCGGCGCCGGGCACCACACCGTGCGCCACTGGGCGCAGCGAACCCCGGGAGGCCCGTTCGTGGTCGTCCCCACGGGGCTGCCCGCCCCGGCCGACCCGCCGACGGCGCTGGCCCGGCCCGACGGTTCGCTCCTCCTCGCCTTCCGCGAGGCCGGGACCGCGCGGGTGCTCGTGCGCACCCTGCCCGCCGGTGGCGGAACGTGGCACGACGAGCACGTCGACCTGGGCAGCCGCGGCTACGGCCCGCTCGCCCTGGGCTCCGTACCCGGCGGAGTGCTGCTGGCCGCGCGCAACAACGACGGTGGTACGAGCCTGGTCACCCTGGGCGCCGGCGGCACCCCGCGGTGGAGCACCGTCCCCGGCGCCGTGGTCGGCGCGGTCTCCCTGGCGACCGACTCCGGTGACCGTCCCGTCCTGGCTCGGCTCGCGCCCGACGCGACTCTGCGCGTCCAGGCCGTACCGACGTCCCGGCCTGCTGAGCAGGGCGAAGGCGCACGGACGACGGAGGCGGCGTCACGCGGGTCCCAGTTCATCCGCGTGCGCTAGGTATGCCAGGGCCAGCCAGGGCCTGTCATCACATTCGCGTCGTCGCCCTGAGGGCGGCCTCGGGGCGCCTGGTGCGTGCTCTTGGGGGGCCGGCCCAACAAGATCAGCACTCATGCCACGGCGACGGTGGCCGGCCCGCCTACATGCTCCGGGGTGGTCCCGTCATGGGCGGCGCAGCTCGCCGAACCAGCGCACGACCGACGACGTCGCTGCCACGTTGGACCCCAGGTGACGGGACTCGTGGTGGTCGACAGCGCCCAGGTCGACGACCGGGGCGGCCACGCCGTTTCTGACCAGCGCCGACTGGCAGTACCTGGTGTTGCCGGTGGCCGCCTGTTCATCCCCGGTCGCCATGTAGAGCCGCACCGGGGCACGGGGCGCCCAGTCGGTGCATACGGCGTCGGTTGCGCGCAGCGCCTGTGCCAGAGGACCGGTCGGATGCGCGAGCAACTCGCGGCCGTGCTCGGTCAGCAACTCCTCGACCGCGCCCGGGGTGCCCCGCATCAGCTGTTCCCCCGTGTGGACGCCGTCGAAGAGCGCCTCGACGGTGCTGTCGTAAGGGGCCCGGAATACTTCTCCAGGACTGTCGTAGAGGTGGTGGAGCCGATTGAACGCGACCAAGGTGTACGCCGCGTACAGCACACCGGACTTGGGTTCGAGCCTGCCCGCCAGCAGTGCGGGCAATTCCGTGCCGCCGAAGTCGTACGCACCGCTGACGGGTGCCAGCGCACCCAGTCTGAACCAGCGGTCCTCACCGGCTTCCAGAGCTCGGCCGAGCCCCAGCGCTGCCGAGGCGCCTTGCGAGAAGCCGGTGACCATGACCTCGCGTTCCAGCACATGTCCGGTACGGGGCGCGAAGGCGCGGGCCGCCCGCAGCATGTCCAGGGAGGCCGTGGTCTCGGAGCCGATGTCCATCCAGGGGTGTACCCCGGGCCCCTTGCCCATCCCCAGATAGTCGGGCGCGACCGCGGCGGCACCGGCCGCCGCATGCGCGATCACCGGCGCGGAGACGAATTCGGCGCGTTGCATGGACGGGGCGTCGTCCCTGTGAACGCCAGTGCCGTGCGCGAAGGAGACCGCTCTCAGCCGCCTTTCACTGGTGAGCGGCAGCACGAACAGCCCGCTCGCCGTGGTGGGGCGTCCATACGGGTCGACGGTCTGGTAGACCAGCCGGTAGGCGACCACGCCGTGCCGGACGGTGTCGCCTTCGAACCCGGCCGCACTCAGTTCTGTGGCCGCGGCTTGCGGGGTCGCCAGCGTATACAGCTTCTCGGAGGAGACCAGCGTGCCTCGGCCGTGCTCCTCGTAGTCCGTGTGTGCCAGGTCCGTCTGTGCCAGTGCCTGCGCCTGGAGGACGGGCGCGGAGGCGGCGGTGGCGACGGCCGGCGCGCTCAGCAACAGGCCACAGCAGACGGCCGCCAGCTGGGTCCGGCGACGGCCGCGGTACCGGGTCCCGCTGCGCAACGATGTCGAGGTCAAGATGACCACGTATCCCTCCAAGTGCAGCCGTGTGAACGTCAGTTCAGCCTGACGCGTCTCAAGCTCCGACACACGGGTGCGGGCCCCCGGAGCCTCGGGGGGGCCTGCACCCGTGCGGTACCGCCCGGAGGCGGTCATGCGAGCGCCCACCGATCTGGTTCACGTCGCAATTCCGTGAACACCCGGGGGAACGCGCGGGTGCGGGAACGTGCACATGAAAACAGCCCCGGTACGGAGGTTGTGGCGATCGGGGTTGCCGTCGGTGCCGTATCTGCCGCAGGGCTGGTCGGGCTCCGGGGGCAGGGTCCGGTTTGGGACGAGGGCCGGGTGAAGGTTACGGACGGGCGGATGTTCTGGGAGCGGTGTCCTCTCTTGTGGATCGAGAAGGGCAGGATGGCTACCCTGCCGCGATGAGTGCTGGCAGTTCGCGCATGTCGTAGAAGACGGTGGTGTCACGGCCTGCGAGGCGTTCGGCGGGCGTCAGTCCACCGGCGTAGCCGAAAGATCGCATTCCGGCGGCCCGGGCGGCGCGGACGCCCGGGCCGCTGTCCTCGACCACCACGCAGGCTGCGGGGTCAACACCCATCTGCCGGGCAGCGTGCAGAAACAGGTCGGGGGCGGGTTTGCCGCGGGAAACCTCTGTGGAGCTATAGATACGACCCGCGAAGCGCTCGTAGAGTCCGGTGCGGCCAAGGGTGTGCCGCATCTTGTCGTGTGAGCCACTGGAGGCCACACAGGTCGGCAGAGTGAGCGCGTCGAGAGCTTCGGACAGGCCCTCAACCGGGGTGAGATCAGCATCGACGGCCTCGCGGTGGAGCCGCTCGAACCTTTCCGACCAGATGGCGGCCGTGTCCTCGCCGAGCTGAGCGGCAACCTGTTCACGGATGGCCGCGTGTGAGCGCCCGATAAAGCAGTCCACGACCTCGTCCTCGGTCAGGGGCCAGCCCAGCTCGGCTCCGAGGCCGACCTGCACACGCGCGGCGATGCGCTCGCTGTCGACGAGCACACCGTCGCAGTCGAATATGACGAGCTCAATGGGCTTGATCATCCCGGCAGCATAGGGCTTCGCGTTCAGGCGGCCGTCGTGCCCCAGGGTGTTCGACCTCCGCGACCTCCCAGAGCGGCGTCGGGTCCAGGTCGGCGAACTTCTACGTCGTCGGGTCCGATCCGGGCGACTTGCCGGGGCGCTACGGGTTGATGTCCTGGGTCAGTCCGTCGGCGTCGATGGATTACCGGGTTCGCAGGATCGCGTGCTGCCGGACCGGCCGACCGACCGGGTTCAGGGGCAGTGACACTCCTGTCACATATGTGACAGGACCCTTACACAACGGAGTACAACGGACTGCCGCACCCGTGGGTCCAACTTTACGGAACAGCGGCCCAGGGGCCGCCGTGACCGGACGCGGCGGACGCCGCGCACCGTGGACAGTATGGGGGAATACGTTGAACTCGCTTACGCACAAGGTTCGTTCGTCGGTCGCGGTCTCGGGGACCGCTCTGCTGCTGGCCGCCGCGGGGTTAGCCCTCGCGCCGGCTGCCGTGGCGGCCGATGAGAACCCGCCGACGCTGGCGGTTGCCACCGCCGCGCCCGCGGAGGTCGGGGCGGCCGGTCTGCCGGTCGCCTTCACCACCACGGTCTCCAACGTCGGCCACTACGACACGTCTTCGGCGCGGCTGATCTACCGGATCGACGGCGGGATGGGCCTGCCCTCGAACGCCGTTAGCCTGGAGTACCGGCTGGGCGGCACCGTGTGGAAGAAGGTGCCGCTGACGTACGCGGACGGGGAGTTCTCCGGCGAGATACCGGAGCAGTTTCCGCTCGCCGCGGGCCAGTCCCGCACCGTGCAGCTGCGCATCGGTGTCCCCCTGGGCACCCCGCACAACGGCGACAGCAACGGTGGCACCGACCATCTGAAGCTCACCTCTCTCGTCTCCTACGGCGCCTCCGGAGCGGCCACCGGGGACGATACGGACACCATCAAGGTCGACGGCCTCACCACCAGGCTCGCCGGGGTTCCCACCACGGTGACGGCGGGCGGCACCGCCGACTTCAAGGCCACGATCGACAACCCCACCGCCTCCGGATACGAGAACGTCACCGGCACCCTGCTCACCAGCAAGTACGCTTCCGTGCAGGTGCTGCGCGCTGGGTCCTGGAAGACCCTTGCCCCCGTCACCTCGCCTGCCGAGCCCGGTGTCTACGGGTTCAACGTGATCGGCAAGGACGCCTCTCTTTCCGCGCACAGCAGCACGCCCGCGCAGGTGCGGGTGACCTACCGCAAGGACACGCCCGCAGGGAAGGCCACGGTGCAGCTGTGTGTGTTCGTCAACCAGGGAGCGACGGCATTCACGGGCACGACCTTCTGCGGTGACGGGGCGGTCGTGAAGGTGCTCGCGCAGGGCACTCCCCGGACCTCGGGGACCACTGCGGGCACCGTCAACACGACCGTGACCCACACAACCCCGGTCCGCGCCGCCTCGCCGTCCCAGTCGCCTCAGACTCCCTCGGCGGTCTCGGGCGGGCTGTCTGGTTCATCCGGGGCGGACGCACAGCTGGCCAGCACCGGAAGCAGTGGGACGCCGACGATCGCTGTCGTGGCCGGCGCCTCCCTGCTGGGGGGAGCCGGAGCACTGGGCTTTGCCGCCCGACGACGTCGCCGGGCCTGACCCGTCAATAGTGGCCCTTCCCGTCCGGTGAGAACGGGAAGGGCCACCGCCTGGCCGGTCACCTGCGGTCCGCAGGCGGCACACGATGCCTGCCGCGGCAGGTGGGCGGCCGGGTTTCCGGGCCTGGCCGAGCCATGTGATAAACGCACCCGGGAATTCGCCAACTCACGCACTTCGCAGGGCCGTACGTGTCGCTGGACTCGGCAGGGGCCCACTGGAGCCGATGGACCTGCTTCGCTGGTGGCGGTTCTTGGTAGGCAGGGGGCTGGAGTGGCATTGGAGGAGATCCGCCACAACTCCGTTGACAGCATCGCCGAGGCCGAGCGTCCTCCTCGAACCAGCCTGTCAAAGCCCCCAGACATCTCGACGACCAAGGCGGCCGGGCGGGCTGTCGGGCTACGGGAAGGCTGGCTCGGCAAGTTTCAGATCACCGCACCGGCCAGAGGAAGCGCCCCGGTCACCGGGAAATCTTCGCCCGGGAGCGGCGGCCCTGTGTACGCAGGCGCTCCTGGATACGCCGGGCCTCCACCAACTGATAGTCATCGTCTTCGAGACGGCTGATCGCAACGCCTGCTGTCATCGCACCTCTCTCATGGACCATGGAACACGTGGAGGGGCCCGGGGGGGGGGGGTGGGCCCCAGCCCCCCCAAAAAAACCCCCCCCCCCCCCCCCCCCCCTTCCTCCCC
>NZ_JBVILC010000018.1:102155-140720 GCF_055580545.1 Streptomyces sp. NPDC031670
TGGGAGAAAGCTTTGTTGCGATCACACCTCCCTAGGGGAGAGGGAAACACGGGGAGGGGCCCGGGTGCCGTACCGCCACCCGGGCCCCGAAGGAACTGCTACACCATCTGCCGGCCCTGGTACTGCGCCGACCTTCTGTTTCCGCCGCCCCGACCGAGAAGGTGCCGGGGATACGGGGATCGCGATTGCTTGACCGGAGACCACCTCACTATCGATGTCCTGCGGTACCCGGACTCCATAACGCTCGTCCGGGCGATCCTGATGGCGCTTGAGCTCCTCCGTTCTTTCCCTCTGGGATCGATCGCTTACCTACAACTGGTACTGCGAACTGCTTGTCCTGCTGGTGTTGCGTACTGCCAGCGGCCTGTACCAGCGCCGCTCGTCGACAGCCAGCCCCGTCGCCCATCCTGCGTCTGCTCCGGCTTGGAACCCCACTGCCGAACTTCCCCGGTGCGCGCGCCCGCAGCCGACGCCTTCACCGGGAGACCACTGAACTGCACTTCACTGCGAGGTACTGCGAACTGCGCTTACCACTGTTTCCTGCGGTACTGCTGATGGCGGCCCCTGATCACTGCGGGCCACCCGGTCCGGTCGCCAGTCCCGTCGCCGTCCTGCAACCACTATGGCTTCGACACTCCACCACCGCACCGCCCTGCGAACTGCAACTACCACTACTGCGGGTACTGCTGCCCGGCAGTTCGTCTCTGCCGGGCCCTGCGTCTCTCTGCGTTACGAGAGAAACCATAACCACAGCAGCACCCAATGTCTACTCTGGCCAGCATAGATTTTCCTTCGTCCTGTCGGCAGGTAGTCAGCCACGGAGACAGCAGCGGCAGACGCCGTCACCTGCAGGCGCGTGTGCCGGCGCGGGGTCAGTGCCGACCGGGGTAACCCAGACGGAGCAGGCTTCGTTGAACCCCCGGCATGGCCCGACGACGACGGCGATGACGACGCGGCCGGTGAGGGGGACAGTCCTCATGGCCGCCATCGGTCACCGCAATGACGATTCCCGCCCGCCCGCACTAACCCGGCCGACGTACCTCGACCACTCCCGTCTCGTACGCCACGATCACGGCCTGGGCACGGTCGCGGACGCCGAGTTTGCCGAAGAGGCCGGTGATGTGGTTCTTGACGGTGGAGGCGCTGACACCCATCGCCTCCGCGATCTCCGCGTTGTCGAGGCCCGTGGCCATCAGCCGCCACACCTCCGCCTCGCGCGGCGTCAGACCGCCGACCTGGGCCAGGGGTGGCCCGGGACGCTCCGGGGCCCTGACGTACGTGGAGATCAGCCGGGTCAGCAGCCGGGGCGCGACGGCCGCCTCGCCGGTGTGCACCACCCGTACCGCCGCAACCAGTTCCTCCGGCGAGATGTCCTTCGGCAGGAACCCGCAGGCACCGGCGCGCAGCGCGGCCACCACGTACTCGTCCAGGTCGAAGGTGCTCAGCGCCAGCACCCGGCAGCCTGGCAGTTCGTGCGCGAGGCGGCCGGTGGCGGCGACGCCGTCCAGCACCGGCATGCGGATGTCCATCACGACGACGTCGGGGAGCAGTCGGTGGGCGAGGGCCACCGCCTCCTCGCCGTCGCCTGCCTCGCCCACCACCTCGAAGGCCGGGTCGGGCGCGAGGATCAGGGCGAGTCCGCGCCGTACGAGCGGCTGGTCGTCCGCGATCAGCACCCTGATGGGTTTCGGTTCCCCCGCGTCGTGCGTCGTCGCGTTCATCGGAGCGCTCCCTCGTCAGCCGTCAGCGGCAGCCGGGCGCTCACCCGGAAGCCCGCCCCGTCCAGGGGACCGGCCTCGAACGTCCCGCCGTGCAGCGCGGCCCGCTCCCCCATCCCCACCAGTCCGTAACCGGAACCGGAAGCGGTGCCCGCTCGCACCAGCCCCGCCTCCGCGCCCGCTCCGTCGTCCCGGACCTCCACCACCACGCCGTCCGGCTCATAGACCAGCCGCACCTGCGCCCGCGCCTCGCCCGCGTACTTGCGCGCGTTGGTCAGTGACTCCTGCACGATCCGGAAGACGGTCAGGCCCACGCTCGGCGGCAGCGGGCGCTCATCGCCCCCTATGTCCAGCGCGGTGGGGAGCCCGGCCCGGCACGACTCGGCGACGATCCGCTCCAGGTCCGCGATGCCGGGCTGCGGTGCGGTCGGCTCGTCCTCCGCATCGTCCCCGGCCCGCAGTACGTCGAGGAGCTGGCGCATCTCGCGCAGGGCCATGCGCCCGGAGCCCTCCAGTTCGACCAGCGCCTGCCTGGCCACCTCCGGATCGCGGGCGAGGTTGGCCCGGGCACCCCCCGCCATCAGCTGCATGGTGGTGATGTGGTGCGCCACGATGTCGTGCAACTCGCGGGCGATGCGGCGCCGTTCGGCGGCCACGGCCCGGTCCGCGAGCAGTCGGCGGTTGGCCGTGATGTCGCGCTGCCAGCGGTTCATCACGGCCGCCGCGATGATCACGACAACCGCGGCCAGCACATTGGCCACGACCTCCATCAGCGACAGATGCGGCCACTTCGTCCAGTTCACCAGCGCCACCACCGCGCCCACCGCCGACGCCGCCGCCACGGGCATGCCCTTGAGTCGTACGACGGTGTAGAGCGCGACGATCACGGCGGCACCGAAGTGCTGGGGCGTCGGCACGGTCAGATTCATGACCAGTCCCAGCAGGAGCACGGCCGCGAGCACCGGGACCGGAGCGCGGCGCCGTGCCAGCAGCGGCAGCGCAGCCGCCACCACCAGCAGACATCCGGCCACCGGCACCTCACCCTGCTCCGCATGGCTGGCGAAGGTGAAGCTGACCAGGTCCATGACCCCGGCGCCGACCGCGACCAGACCGTCGTTGCGCGTCCAGGGCAGCGCGTCGCCGCCCTGCCCCGTCGCCGGGGCCCAGGGCGCGGCGGGCGTGGTCACCATGGCGGTCCCCATTCTGTGAGTGGCGGTTCCGACCGCCGACGGTGTGTCACGGCCCTCGTTCCATGATCCCAGTCTCGCATCGGGCACCGGGCCCGCATCCGGCCCGAGGTCCGGTCCCGCTCTGGGAGCACGGTCCCAGGAGCCGCCCGCGCCCATCCCGCACTCCCATGACGGTTCTCCTCCCGTGCTCGGACGACCGCGCCCCGTCGCGCTGATGTGCTGGTCAAAGGCGCCGAGAGGGCCGCGTCCCCACCAGGGTCCGCACCCCGCCCGCCGGCCGCATCCCCATCCATCGTCGGAGGACAAAGTGATCCGCGCCCTGACCGGGTTCTCCACCCGCAACCCCTGGAAGGTCATCCTCGTCTGGTCGGTGGTGGGCCTCTTCCTCGCCCTGCTCGGCCAGTCGCTGCTCTTCCGCGTCACCCAGAGCCAGAGCGGGGACTTCCTGCCCTCCACCTACGACTCGGCCGCCGCGCTCAAGGTCGCCGAGGAGAAGTTCGGTGCCAAGCCCGACGCCAACGCGATGACCGTACTCGTCGCCCGGACCGACGGGCGCCCCCTGACCGGGGCCGACGAGCGGCGCATCGGCCACATCGCCGCGGAGCTGGGCCGACGCCACGTCAAGATGCCCGAACCCAGTGGGGACGGGCCCGCGTTCCTGGCCAAGGACTACTCGCAGACACCCCAGGTCAGCCCCGCCATGGTCGCTCCCGACCGTGGCTTCGAGCTGCTCTCCGTAGAGCTGACGGGCAATGCCACGGACCCCGGTATGCACGACCTCTACCGGGCCTTCCGCGACGACGTGAAACGCGAGTTCGCCAGTGCCCAGATGCGTACGGGCTTCACCGGCGGACTCGCCGGGCTCGTCGACACCACGGAGGCCGAGAAAATCACCGGCGAGGTGGTCGGCGCCCTCATGATCGGTCTGATCGTACTGATCAACATTCTGGTGTTCCGCAGTGTGCTGGCCGCCTTCGTGCCCCTGCTGGCGGTCGCCGTCATCAGCGGCGCGGCGCTGGGCACGGTCGTGTGCGCCGCGCTCGCCACCGGTATCGACCTCGACACCTCCACACCGAACCTGATCGGCGTCGTCCTGATCGGCATCGGGATCGACTACTTCCTCTTCCTCCTGTTCCGCTTCCGCGAGCAGTTGCGGGCACATCCCGACATGCCCGCCCGTGCCGTGGCCGCGGAGGTCACCGGCCGGGTCGGTACGGCGATCACCTCGGCGGCGCTGACCATCGTCGCCGCCTTCGCCACCCTGGGGATCGCGACCTTCGGGCAGTTCCGCGTGCTCGGCCCCGCCATCGCCGTATCGGTGCTCGTCATGCTGCTGGCCGGGCTGACTTTCATGCCCGCGCTGCTCGCGGTCAGCGGGCGCAGGATGTTCTGGCCGTCCCGCTCGCTGCGGCGCGAGCCCCGGCCTGGCGCCGCCGGGCGCGTCGGTGACCTGGTCGCCCGGCGCCCGCTCACCCTCGTGGTGGCCTCGGTCGCGCTGCTGGGTGCGCTCGCGGCCGGAGCTGTCGGCGTCCGTATGGACTTCGACCAGACGGGTGGCGACGAGGGCACTCCGGCAGCGGCCACCGCCGCTGAGATCAACCGCGCGCTGCCCGCCGGCGTGTCGGACCCGACCACCGTCTACGTCACGGCTGAGCAGGGCCGCACGCTCACCACCCGAAGCGTCGACGCCCTGCCTCGGGCCCTCGCCAAGGTCCGCGGCGTCGGCCAGGTCGGCAGGGCCGTCCTCAACCAGGACAGCTCGGCGGCCCGCATCGACGTCTACCTGACCGCCGACACCCAGAGCCGACAGGCACGCGACCTCGTCTCCGGGCCGGTCCGCGAGGCGGTCGCCCTCCACACGCCTGCCGGTATGGAGGCCCATGTCGGTGGTACGGCGGCGATCTTCGCGGATATCTCCACGGCGGTCGACCACGACCTCAAGACGGTGTTCCCTGTCGCCGCCGGCCTGATCGCCCTCATCCTGATCGTCCTGCTGCGGAGTTTGCTGGCCCCGGCCGTCCTGATGCTCGCCGTCGGGCTCGGCTTCGCCGCGACGCTGGGTGCCTCCGCGCTCTTCTTCCAGCAGCTGCTCGACAAACCGGGCGTCAACTTCGTCCTGCCGCTGGTGCTGTTCCTCTTCGTGGTCGCGCTCGGCACCGACTACAACATCCTCATCAGCGACCGCATCCGCGAGGAGATGGAGCGCCCGGGGCCCGCCCGGGCCGCCGTCGCCCGGGCCGTTCGCCACACCGCGCCCGCCATCGCCACCGCCGGTGTGGTCCTCGCCGCCTCCTTCGGCAGCCTCGCGGTCAACGCGGCGCCCGCCACCCAGCAGATCGGCTTCGCGACCGGGCTCGGCATCCTGCTCTCCGCCTTCGTCCTCTCCATCGTGCTGGTGCCCGCGCTCGCCGTACTCCTCGGCCGGAGCATCTGGTGGCCGGTCCGCCCGGGCCGTGGCAAGGGCCGCCACCAAGCCGAGCGATGGGAGAGCGACCGGGCCCATGACGAGGCCTTTGCTCGCCCGCACGGAGCGCTGGAGACACGGTTGCACGCCGAGTAACTCGCCGAGTGGCAGGGACAATGACAGATATCCTGACCCGTCGCGCCGTCTCGGCGTGTCGGGTCAGGAGGGCGCCTGCTGCACGTCGGCGGCCCGGGCGACGGCGGCCTGCGGATGCCCGCCTATGCCGCCGACCAGACGCCGACCGGCCTCGCCTCTACGTACGACCTGATCGGCTTCGCCCCCGGGGCACCCACGGCAGCGAGCCTCACGTCGTCTGCGACGCGCAGGGCTGGAACTTCGCAAGAAGGCACGGGACAAGCAAGGCGTCGTGATCCGCGACGGCAGCCCCGGCTACCGCATGGACGTAGTGGCGGTCAGCTGAGCGCGAGGAACAGACTGGCCTGCCGCCACTGGCAAATAGCAGTCGGATTGGCGGAATACTCAGCCGGCGACTCTGGCCCCGAGATGTCACTCGGACTAGTGGAGATCAGGATCGGCAGGATGACGTCAAGTGGTACCTATTTTTCCATCTGCCCTGCTCGCCAGGCTGTCTGTTCATAGCACCGGAACGCCAGGTGTTTTCCCGCTCGTTGAGGATCTGGCCGCTGTCCGTCATGGTCTCCTCAGCTTGGGGGGCATCGCCCCTGTGAGACCCGCCTGCTGTGCTCTGCACGCCGAGGGCGGATAGGGAAGGAGAGCGATGTCGCAAAGGATTACCATCGTTTCGATGGGTATTCGCGGAGACACCCAACCGCTCGCCGCCCTGGGGGTCGCCCTGGAGCGCAAAGGTTATGCCGTGCACCTGATTGGAGCGCCCCGATACGCGGACACGGTGTCCGGCAGCGGCGTGCAATTCAGCGCTTTGGAGCCAGACTTCGAGTCGATGCTGGAAACGCCGGACGGTCAACGGTGGATGACCGCAGGGTGCAATTCGCTGGGTTTCGCGCGATGGATGCGGCAGGTGGTCGGCTCCAACGTGGACCAGTTGTTGCAAGGGATCTCCACGACGGCGCAGCCCAGTGACTGTGTCATTTACTCTCCCTTCGCGCTACCGGCGGAGAGCCTGGCGGAGCGCTGGGGGGCCGTGTCGTTCATGGCCTCCTTCATGCCGGCGCACTCCACCCGCGACTTTCCCTCCATCGGCTTCAGCCGCTCCCTGGGCTCGACCGGCAACGCATTGAGTCTGCGAGTCGCGGAACAGGCGTGCTGGCAGGTCTTCCGTAAGCGCGTCAACGCATGGCGGACCGCCAGCCTGGGGCTCCCGCCGTGGCCGTTGACAGGTCCGTTCGCCCAACGACGCCGGGAGCAACGGCCCACGCTGTACTGCTACAGCCCTTCTGTGCTTCCGGCTCCCAGTGACTGGCCCCCGACGGCCCACGTCACGGGATACTGGCTGCTCGACCGCCCCTCTGGCTGGGAGCCCTCCCCCGAACTGGCAGAGTTCCTCGACACGCAGGGGCCGCCAATCGCCTACGTCGGCTTCGGCAGCATGGTCACCGATGGCCCGCGAGGACGCCACAAGCTGATCCGCGACGCACTTCAAAGGGCCGGCGTACGCGGAGTCCTTCTCGGCGACCCCGCAGTGACGCCCTCCGACAACCTCAGCCACGTGGTGTCGAGCATTCCTCACGCGTGGCTCTTTCCGAGGATGTCCGCAGTCGTCCACCACGCAGGGGCCAGCACGGTAGGCGCCGGTCTGACAGCAGGAGTTCCCACGGTCACCTGCCCCCACTTCCTCGACCAGCCCTTCTGGGGGGCCCGCGTTCACGCCTTGGGTGTTGGGCCCCGGCCGCTACGCGCGCACGGTCTGACGCCCCAGAACCTGGCCGCAGCCATCAGGCAGGCGGTGAGCGATCGGGCGATGCGCCACAGGGCTGAGCAGCTCGGACGCCGTCTTCGTCACGAGTCCGGTATTGAGGTGGCCTGCGGCATCGTGGAGCGTGCCCTGGGCCGGACCAGGGCCTTCCCGGTCACCAGCGGAGAGGCACGCTCGTGAACGGTCAAGGGAATATCGTCGTGGCCAGCGGCGCAGGATTCCTCGGCTCCCACCTGTGTCGTCGCCTTCTCGCCGACGGGTGCTCCGTCATCTGCGTGGATGACCTGAGCACCGGCAGGAGAAGCAATGTGGAAGACCTGGCAGCATGCCGGAACTTCCGTTTCGTCCACAAGGATGTCGTCGAAGGAGTCGGCGTCCAGGGCGAAGTTGAAGCGGTATGCAATCTGGCCTCACCCGCGTCTCCGGCTGCTTACCTCGCTCAGCCCGTGGCAACGCTCCTGACAGGATCCATCGGGACACGGAATCTGCTGGAACTTGCCCGGCAGAAGGGAGCCCGCTACCTCCTGGCCTCGACGAGCGAGGTCTATGGCGATCCGCAGGTACATCCGCAGGCCGAGCAGTACTGGGGCCATGTGAACCCGATCGGGCCACGCAGTTCTTACGACGAGGCCAAGCGTTTCGCGGAGGCTCTCACCACCGCCTACCGCGGGGCCCACGGCTTGGATACGAAGATCGCACGGATCTTCAACACGTACGGCCCAGGCATGCAGGCGGACGACGGCCGTATGGTGCCGACGTTCTTCCGGCAGGCCCTCGCGGGAGAACCGATGACCGTCCACGGAGAGGGCCGGCAGACTCGCTCCCTCTGCTTCGTCGACGACACAGTGGAGGGCCTGGTCCGTCTGCTCCGCTCATCACACGGTGGGCCGGTGAACATCGGAAGCCCTCACGAGTGGAGCGTGAGACGCGTTGCCGAGATGATTCGCGACTTGACCAGCTCTCGCTCACCGATCATCGCGACACCCAGAATGGTCGACGACCCGGAGGTCCGCTGTCCGGACATCAGCCTCGCGATCAAAGCACTCGGCTGGAGACCTGCCATCCCCCTGGAAGCGGGATTGAGAATCACCGCTGGTTGCCTGGCCCAGGAAGCCGAGAAATCGGCGCGACCGGCCCCGAAGGCTTCCTTTGATGGACAGCCGGCAGCTTCTATCACGGGCTAGTGGGCGTCTGGTGAACGAGATTTCCCGGTGTTGGTCACGGTAGCGGCACCGGCCGTGTGCGCCGACTCAGGTGGGTCGCCCGGAGCGCGCCATACTCCGCCGAGGCCACCATTGCCTGGTCCCGTCCGAGTACCATCTGGCGCCAGCGGCCTCGTACGGCCCAGTGCACTGTCCTTGATATTCGGCTTTCGCCGCCGGCGGACTATGCGGTCTTCGGTCGCCTATGGAACGGGCCGCTCTCGCGCCCGTGTCCACCCGCCGGGACGGCCGTTCTCCTTAGACGTTGAGAACGGCGAATTTCGAGGAGTGGTGTGGTGGTGGCTTGGATGTCGGTGGCGCGGGCGCGGCTGGTGGCAGCCGGTGCCCTGTGCGTCGTGGTCTTTGCTGCTTTTTTGATTCCGGTCTCCGTTGCCGCGTTCGGCCGGGACGGCACGCTGAGTGAGGACACGCAGGCGTTTCGAGCGCGGCGTGCGGCGGAGCGCCTCGGCGCACCTCCCGCTGATCTGGTCTTGGCGGTCACTGATGCCGGGCGCCCTGCGGACTCGGCCGCGCGAAGTGCTCAGGCCGTTTCAGCTGCATTGGCCCGTGAGCCCGGTGTGCGCGCCGTATGGTCCGGGGCCACCGGCGCGGAGCCGTGGCTGCGATCCCGTGACGGCGGGAGCGTGTTGGTTCTGGCGAGGCTCGACGGGTCCAAGCGTGAACAGGAGAAGACGGCGGACCGTCTGGTGGAGCGGGCACGGGCCGTTGTACCCGACCGTACCGTCCAGGCCAGCGGGCCGGCGTGGACGCTGGAGCGCGTGGACCGTCGTATCGAGCACGACTTGCTTCGCGCCGAACTGCTGGCGGCGCCAATCGTGCTCGTAGTTCTCCTGATGACCTATGGCTCCCTCGCGAGTGCCTTGATGCCGGTGATGGTCGCTGGAGTTGCGGTTGGCTGCACGATCCCGGTGCTGGGTGGGATGGCTCGCCTTGTCCACGTCTCGTCGTTTGCGGTGAACGCGGCGCTGGCCGTCGGGTTCGGGCTCGCGGTCGACTACACGTTGTTCCTCCTCGCCAGGTACCGGGAGGAACTCGCCGGTGGCCATCCGCGTGCCGAGGCGCTGACCACCGCCGTGCGGACCAGTGGTCGCTCGGTGGCCTTCTCTGCGGCGGCGGTCACTGTGTGCTTGAGCGCGGTGACCCTCATCCCGGTTCCTCTGGTCCGAGCGCTCGCCCTGGCAGGAGTCACCGTGACGGTCCTGTCGGCCGCTGCGGCGTTGCTGCTCACGCCCGCTTGCGTAGTGCTTCTGGGGCCACTGTGTGAACGCGGTGATCCCTTTCGCCGGTGGCGGCGCATCAAGCTGGGGCAGGGAAGTCCCTTCTGGCGTCGCACCGCGCAGGTGGTGACCCGGCGGTGGGCTGTTGCCGGTGGTGCCGCCGTGGTGTTGCTGGCGATGATGGCCTGGCCCTTCGCTCACGCTCAGCTGGGCATCATGGACTATCGCGTCATGCCCGCCTCCTCCGAGGTGGCGTCCGTCGGCGAGCGCGTCCGGGCCGAGTTCCCCGGCGCGCCGGAGCAGGTCGTCACGGTGGTCGTGCCCAATCCCGCAGCTCCACTCCAACTGTTCCAATATCGCCGGGCCCTGGCTGGCATCACGGGAGTGACCGACGTCCGGGTGCTGGCCGGTTCGCGCAAGACAGGCACGGTCTTCGGCGCCGCCACCACAGTGCGCGCAGGAAGCAGCGAGGCCGCGGCCTTGGTGAAGGAGGCCCGGGCGCTTCCCTCACCGGGTCCCGTGCTGGTCGGCGGGCGAGCCGCCGAGGTCGTGGACACCCTTGCTGCCGTGAAGCGGGCGCTGCCCCGGGCGGTGGCGTTGCTCGGCGTCGGCCTTGCGCTACTGCTGGCGCTGTTCACCCGCAGCCTCGTCACTCCTCTCAAAGCGCTGGTCGTGGCCGTTGTCAGCCTGGGCGCGAGTCTGGGTGCGGTGGTCGCGGTCTTTCAGGAGGGGACGGCTCGCAGCCTGCTGGGGGGATTCACGGTTACGGGTGCACTCGACATCTCGCTTTTGCTGTTCACCCTGACCATCGCTCTGTCCCTCTCGGTGGACTACGAGGTCTTCCTGCTGGGGCGCATCCGTGAGGAGTACCAGCGCTGTGCGGACAACCGGGCTGCCGTGGTGGAGGGCATCGCTCGTACCGGGCGGCTGATGACGTCCGCCGCACTTGCCGTGGCCGTCTCCACAGCAGCCATGATCACTTCTTCCGTTTCCGTGATCAAGATGACCGGTGCGGGTGTGGCCCTGGCCGTACTCGTTGACGCGGTACTCGTGCGCGGTGCACTTGTCCCGGCTGTCATGGCGGCACTGGGTCCGGCCAACTGGTGGCTTCCCGCGATCGGACGTCGCCGCCTCCGGCTGCCTGTCCCGAAACGAGCCGTGTGATCAACAGGCTTCGTGAAGATGGCCATCCGAAATCCGGATGAGAAATGGAAAAAGCGATCGCCATATTATTCGGAGATAGCACTACGGGTAATTTTGCATTTCTGCGTCCTTAGGTCATTCTGCCATCGTGGCTATTCTGCTCACCGGGGCTACCGGATTTCTGGGTTCGCGTCTCCTCTTCAACCTGCTGACAACCCGGAGGGAAGAGGTGGTCGCGTTGGGAAGAGGAACGCCCGCCGCTTTGCGGTCTCGTCTGCTCGGCGTGCTGCAGTCCGTGTCGGGGCAGTCGCTCGACAGCCAGGCGCGGGCGCGGCTGCGTTGTGTCAGCGGGGATGTCACGGAGGCGTGGTTGGGGCTGCCTCCGGCCCTCTACGCCCGGCTTGCCCAGGACTGCGAGGCTGTTTGGCACTGTGCGGGTGACATCGCGTTGGCGGGTGAGCGTGAGCGGCTGTACGCCGTGAATACGCGGGGCACTGCCGAAGTGCTCGCCTTCGCGGAAAGGACCCCGCCGTCATGCCGTCTGGTCCACATGAGCACCATGGCCGTTGCCGGTGGGCTGTCTGAGGGTCTCGTCAGCGAGGACCACCTCAGTGACGCGCACGGATTCGTGACGCATTACGACGCCTCCAAGTTCGAGGCGGAACTGCTGGTCCGGCAGTGGGCGGAACGTCACCGGCGTCTGGCCGTCGTCTTGCGGCCCGGTGTGGTCACCAGCGACCGTGAAGGCGTCACGGGGGCGCCTTCTCATCCTCTGAACGTGCTGGGGCAGATGATCGAAGCAATCGCCCACAGCGGCGCGCCGGGTATCCCGGAGCCCACGCGCAGCGACTCCCGGTTGGACCTGCGGTTGGCGGTACCCGCGGACGTCACGTTCAACCTCGTCCCGGACGGCTATGCCATCGACGCCATGCTCCGCATCGGCCAGGACAGCCGGCACGACACCGGCACGCAAACGTTCCATGTCGTGCACCCGGTGGAGACATCAATGGGCCAACTCGCGACCGCGATCGAGAGCCGGTATCCGGGTCTGCGAATCATCTGTGCCGATCATGTCGCCGATCCCACAGCCGTCGAACGGTTCGTCGCCGCTTCTCTGCCGGGCTTCTTGAGCTATCGCCACCGGCGCACCTATGACCGTTCGAACACGGTGGCGCTGACCTCGGATCTGGCCGATCCTGCCGTGCTCGATCATGCCTATCTGGTCAGCGCCTTGGCGCCGGGCGGTGCCGTGGGAGCCGACAGCACCGCGGTGCCGGTTACCGCCACCGCTACCTGAGGCCGGGGCCTGCGGGCCGGGCCCAGGTGCCGAACGTGTCATTTTGCCGCTGAGCTCCCCTGCCGACTGATCCTCCTCTGAGCTCTGGCTCCTTGTTGACTTTCCCACCCATTTTTGGAGCCCTCGTTGTCCCTGCGTGTGTCTCTCCTCCCCGATGACGCTGTGGCCGTGGTCGGTACCGCCTGCCGTCTGCCCGGTGGCGTCAACAACATCGACGATCTGTGGGGGGTGTTGCTGACCGGTCGCGACGTGGTCGGCGAAGTGCCGGCGGACCGCTTCCCGGTCGACGATTTCGTCGACAGCGAGCGTCGCCGCCCAGGCCAGTCCTACACCGCGAGCGGCGGCTTCCTGGAGGACATCACGGGCTTCGATGCCTCGTACTTCACGGGCATCTCGCCGCGGGAGGCTTCTCGCATGGATCCACAGCAGAGGCTGCTGTTGGAGATGGCGGTCGAAGCCCTCGATGATGCCGGCCTGGACTCCGCCCGCCTGGAGGGCTCCGATACGGCTGTCTTCATCGGCTGTTCCAGCCATGACTACGGGGAACTTCAGCAATGCTCGCCGGAGTCCGGCAACGCCTACAGCGTCTCAGGTATGGCCGGGGCGATCGTCTCGAACCGGCTGTCACACTACTTCGACTGGCACGGTGAGAGCGTCACGGTCGACACGGCGTGCTCCTCCGCTCTGACCGCCCTGCATCAGGCATGCGAACACCTGCGGGCCGGGCGCTCACGGCTGGCGGTGGCCGGCGGTGTCAACGTGCTGATCAACCCGCATATCTTCGCCGGGTTCTCCGGTGCGTCGATGCTCTCGCCCACCGGCCGCTGCCGGGCGTTCTCCGCCCATGCCGATGGGTTCGTGCGCTCCGAAGGCGGCGGCCTGGTGTTGCTGAAGCGGCTGGGGGACGCGCGGGCCGACGGCGACCGGGTGCACGGCGTGATCCTGGCCAGCGGCGTCAACAACGACGGCCGCACCCCCGGACTGGCTCTGCCCAGCAGTACTGCACAGCAGGCCCTGCTGGCGGAGACCTACGGGAGCGCGGGTCTGGTACCGGATGATGTCGCCTACCTGGAGGCTCACGGCACCGGCACGCCGGCGGGTGATCCGCTCGAGTGTGAGGCCATCGGCCGGGCCCTGGGGGTGGGCCGGAGCCTGGGCGCACTACCGATCGGGTCGGTGAAGAGCAACCTCGGGCACCTGGAGGCCGCCTCCGGCATGGCCGGCCTGCTCAAGGCACTGCTGGTCCTCAAGCACCGGCAGATCCCGCCCACCTTGCACGCCGAAGACCTCAATCCCGCCATCGACTTCGCCGGTCTGGGCGTACGGCCGGTGACCCGTACTGAGCCGCTGGCCCATACGGGCCTGCCGCTGGCCGGGGTGAACTCCTTCGGCTTCGGCGGCGCCAACGCCCACCTGGTGCTGGCCGCCGACTCCCTCACCCGCCCTGGCCCTGCGGCCACTCGTCCCGGGACGGGCGGCCGGCTTCCGGTGATGGTCTCCGCCCGCACCGCGCAAGCCCTGCGGGTAGCGGCCGAACAGATGGCACACCATCTGCAGTTCACCGGGGAAGACGACTTCTACGACCTTTCCTACACCTCCACCGCGCGGCGCCGCCACCATGAGCACCGCGCCGCAGTCGTGGCCGGCAACCCGCAGGAGGCGGCCGACGCCCTGTTCGCCCTCGCCAACGGGCAGGACGACGCAGAAGCCGTGACATCGGTGGCGGGCGCGCCGGGCAAGGTGGCGTTCATCTTCAGCGGCAACGGCTCGCAATGGGCGGGCATGGGCGCCGGCCTGCTCGCCCAGGAACCTGTCTTCCAGGCCGCCGTAAGGGCCGTCGACGCTGAGCTGCGGCCCCGCCTGGGCTGGTCGGTGTGGGAAGAGTTGGCGGAGGGCTCTCCGCGGCTGGCGCGTACCGAGGTGGCACAGCCGCTGCTGTTCGCGGTACAGGTGGGCGTGGTGCGGATGCTGGAGGACTTCGGCATCGAGCCGGACGCGGTGGTGGGGCACAGCGTCGGCGAGATCGCCGCCGCTCATGTCACCGGCAGCCTGGATCTGGCTCAGGCGTGCACGGTGCTGGCCGCGCGCAGCCAGGCGCAGGCGACAACGGCGGGCACCGGCCGCATGGCCGCTGTCGGCCTGCCGGTGGCGGACGCCGTCAAGGAGCTGTTCGCCTATCACGGGCGGATCGAGCTGGCCGGTGTCAACAGCGACAGTGACGTCACCGTCGCCGGGCACCGCGAAGCGTTGGCGGAGTTGGGGCGGCAGTTGAGCGGGCGGGAGGTCTTCTTCCGGGAGCTGGACCTCGACTACGCCTTCCACAGCAGTGCCATGAACGGCATCGAAGACCAGGTGAGGGACGCCCTGGCGAGCCTGCGTCCGGGCGCGCACCGGCGGCTGTTCGCCTCAACCGTCACCGGTGGCCTGCTGGACGGACGGCACCTGGATGCCGGCTACTGGTGGCGCAACGTACGGGAACCGGTGCTCTTCGCGGACGCTGTTCGCGCCCTGGCTGCTGAAGGATGCACCCGGTTCGTGGAGATCGGCCCGCACCCTGTGCTGGCCCCGTATCTCCGCCGTCTGCTGCCGGCCGGCTCAGCGCTGCCCACGCTCCGCCGCGACGACACCGGGGCGTCGGCAGTGCGCCGGACAGCGACCTCGCTGACGGCGGCCGGCGCGCAGCCCGGCAAACGCTGTTTCCCGCGCCCCGGGCGACTGGTGTCACTGCCGGGCTATCCGTGGCAGCGTGAGCGGCACTGGAACGGCACGGCCGACTGGTGGGCCGGCGTGCCGCAGGACAAAACTGTCGTGCACCCGCTGCTGGGCCGACGGGCGGCGGTCGCCGAGCCCGCCTGGCACCAGACGGTCAGTGCCTCGCGCTTGTCGTGGCTGAAAGACCATCAGGTCGACGGCGGTGTGATCATGCCTGCCACCGCCTACGTCGAAGCCGCCCTCGCAGCCGGCCATCAAGCCCTGGGTGCCCGATGCGAAGTGACCGACCTGGACATCGTCCGCCCCCTTGTCCTTCCCCGTGAGGACGACCCGGGCGTCCTCACCGTGCAGACCTCCCTGTCCGCGGAGGACGGCATCGTCCAGTTCGCCTCCCGTAACGGGGCAGACGGAGAGTGGACACTCCACGCCCGCAGCCGGGTACGGCGACTGGTCAGTCCCACTCCCCGGGCCCTGAGCACGGCCCCTGCCGATGAGGGTGAGAACACCGTACGGATCGACGCCGCTGTCCACTACGAGCGAGCTGCCCGCGCCGGACTGGTCTACGGGCCCGCCTTCCAGGTGCTGACCGGCTTACAGCTGAGCGAGAGTGAGGTCCGGGCCACCTACACACTGCCCGCCACAGCCGCCGGCTCCCAGGACGCGTTCCAGGCACACCCCGTACTCCTGGACGGCGCGCTTCAGGCTGCCGCACCCCTGCTCGCCCGCGCCGCAGGGGGCCGCATGTTCCTGCCCATCGCCATGGAGGCCGTCCGCGTCTGGCAGCGGCCGGGCGCGCGGGGCATCGTGCACGTACGACTTCGCGAACTGTCCGGCTCCGACGCCGTCGTCCATGTCACCGTGGCCGAACAGGACGGTGGCGTTACCGCGGAGATGGTCGGCTGTCGCCTGCGCGCGGTGACTGGGGTCGGCCGGGACCTGCAACAGCTGACCACGGTGCTGAGGGCCGTACCCCGTTCCGGCCGACCCGCTCTTGGTCCCGTGCCACTGCCACTGCCCGACTGGCAGGTCGCAGCAACCGCCGAGGAGCGGGCCTTGCTGGAACAGCAGCAACCCAATGACTACGGCGCTTTCGCACCGATGGCGAAAGCGGCTGCCAGTCACTGGGCGGCTGCCGGGCTCGCCAAGCTGATGCCCGGCGTCCAAGAGTTCGGCACGGAGGAACTGCTGGCTTCCGGAGTCCGCCCGCATTACATGGCCTACGTGCAGTTGGCGGCCGGCATGGCCGTCCGGGCCGGGCTTCTGGAGGAGATGCCAGGCACGCCCGGGACCAGGCGGTGGCGGTTCACGGATGTTGCGACTGACGCGCTGCACCACACGCGGATGTGGGCGCAGCAATGCCCCCAGTGGGTGACTGCTATCGCCGTCCATACCCGGTTCCACACGCACCTGACCGACATCCTCACCGGCCGCACCGACGCGCGCGAACTGCTGTTCACCGAGTCCGACCGGCACCTGGTCGACGGCTTCTACGCCGACACCCCGCAAATGCGCTTGCACACCCACTACGTACGCAGTGTGCTGAGTACGGCACTGGCGTCGTGGCCGGCCGGCCGGCCGCTTCGCATCCTCGAGGTCGGTGCCGGGACCGGCAGCCTGACCAGAGCCCTGCTGCCCGTCCTGCCGCCGGAGTTGACCCGCTACACCTACAGCGACGTCTCCCCGGCATTCTTTCCCCGCGCTCAGACCCGCTTCGCAGACATCGATTTCCTCGACTACCGCGTCTTCGACCTGAACCACGACCCTGGCGAACAGGGCCTTGAGCCGGCCAGTTACGACCTCGTCCTCGCCTCCAACGTGCTGCACGCCACCAACGACTTGCGAGCCACTCTTGAACGCGTTGCCTCGTTGTTGGAGGAAGGCGGACAGTTGCTGGCCATCGAGAGCCACGACGACGACATCATCGGGCCCTGCTTCGGGCTGCTGGAGGAGTACTGGTCCTTCACGGACACCGATCTGCGCACCAGCCCGCTGCTGCGCAGGCAAGAGTGGGCGCCGCTGCTGGGCCGGTGCGGTTTCGACGAGGTAGCCGATATCGGCAGCAACTGCGTGGAGGCGGCAGCGGACTACTCCCTGCTTCTGGCCCGTCGCGGACCCCTCACCACGACGACCTCGACCATCACGCCGCAATCGCAACCTTCGACGGAACCGGGCGCCAGGCGGGAGAGCTGGGACATCATCGCGGAGGATCCCAGCAGTGACCTGGCCGACGCTCTGGCCGGCGAACTGTCCGCAGCGGGAGAACCTGCCCGTGTCGTCGTGCCGCCAGGTGACCTTTGGGCAGCCGGCGCCTTGGATGTCGGGGCGCGGATCGTCGTGCTGCTGTCGGGCCGTGAGAGCGAGCCGGCGACCTCAGCGGTGACCCGCGCTGCCGGCCTGCTCAGGGTAGTGGCGGGCGCATGCACTGCCTCCGGGGCGGACGACACCCAGGTCTGGCTGGTCACCGGGCCGACCGGGCTGTTCCCCGCACCAGAGGTACCGGGGGAACCGACCGCTGCCGCACTCTGGGGCATCGGACGGGTCCTGGCCAACGAGCACCCCTCCCTGACCGTCCGGCGCATCAGCCTGGACCCTTCCGGCGTCGCGACCGCAGACGCGAGCCGACTGGTCGCCGAACTCATGGATCCGCCTGCGGACGACGAGATCGTCCTCGGGCGCCTGGGACGGTTCGTGCCCCGCCTGCACCCTGTCCCCTCCACCACCAGCCCGGCGGGCCCGGGGGACCCCTACCGTCTTGAGCTGAGCCGGCCGGGACGCGGACGTCGACTGACGTGGACTGCCCAGACGCCCCAGAGCGCCGGGCCGGGCGAAATCGTCATCCAGGTCAAAGCGGCAGCACTCAACTACCGCGATCTCATGCTCGCCGAGGGCATGCTCCCGCCGGGCGCGGAACCCGCCACCGCCACCGGGCCCCAGCTCGGCCTGGAATGCGCCGGTGACGTGATCGCCGTCGGCCCCGGGGTGAGCAACCTGGCGGTGGGTGACCGGGTGTTCGCGTTCGGCCACGGCACTCTCGCCTCGCACGTACGGGTCCGCACCGAACAGACCGGGCTCATCCCCACCGGCATGACCTACAACCAGGCCGCCACGCTGCCCGCGGTCCACCTGACCGTGCAGCACAGTCTGGAGACCTGCGCGCGCCTCACCACCGGCGAAACCATGCTGGTCCATGGCGGGGCAGGCGGGATCGGTCTGGCCGCCCTGCAGTACGCCCGGCACCTCGGTGCGACCGTGATCGCCACGGCTGGTAGCCCGGCCAAACGCGATCTGCTGCGGATGCTCGGCGCCGCCCACGTGTTCAACTCTCGGGACCTGACCTTCGCCGACGACGTCCGTGAGGTCACCGACGGCCGTGGGGTCGACGTCGTGCTGAACTCCCTGGCGGGCGAAGCCATGGCCCGCAGCCTGGAGTGCCTGCGACCGGGCGGGCGCTTCGTCGAACTCGGCAAGCGCGACATCTACGCCAACCACCCGCTCCTGCTAGGCCCCTTCCGCAACAACCTGGCCTACTTCGGCGTCGACATCACCCGCCTGCTCGCCGACACACCCGACGAAGCGGCTGCGGCCTTCCGCACCGTCACCGATCGTGTTTCGGCCGGCATCTGCCGACCGCTTCCCCACCAGAGTTATCCGGCACCGCGCATCGATGATGCCCTCGCCGCTCTGCGTCACTCCCGGCACCTGGGCAAGGTCGTCATCTCCTTCACCTCCAGCTCCCCCGTCCGTCTCGAACAGCCCGACGTCCCCAAACCGCTGGAGAGTACGGGGACCTATCTCATCAGCGGCGGACTGAGCGGGCTGGGCGCGGCCACCGCCCGGCACTTGGCCGCGCGCGGCGCCCGCCATCTTGCGCTCATCGGCCGCCGCGGCGCTGGCTCACCAGAAGCGCCCGCACTGCTGGCAGACCTGGAGCGGATGGGCGTGCGCGCACAGGCACACGCGGCGGACATCACCGATCCGGACAGTGTGCGCACCATCTTCCAGCAGGCAGACGCCTGCGGTCGGCCGGTCCGCGGCGTCATCCACGCCGTCCTGCACCTGGACGACGGACCTCTGGAAGACCTCACCGCGGAACGTTTCGAAAGCGTGCTCGCGCCCAAGGTGTGCGGCGCGGAGATCCTCCATCAGCTCACCAGCGACCGTGAACTGGATTTCTTCGTCACCTACTCCTCCCTCACCGCCCTGGTCGGCAACCTCCACCAATCCCCTTACGTCGCCGCCAACCTCCACCTGGAATCCCTCATGCGCACCCGCCGGAACCTCGGGCTGCCCGGCCTGGCACTCGCGTGGGGCGGCATCAGTGACACCGGCTACGTCGCCCGTACCCAACTGGAAGACACCATCGTCCGCTCAGGGCTCAGCCTCATCAGCCCCGAGACGGCCCTGGCTGCCCTCGACCGGCACCTGAGCCGCGGCACCGTGACGGCAACTGTCGGCGTGATGGACTGGGAACGCCTCAGCCAACTCCTCCCGGCCCTGACCGTGCCGCGCTTCACCGCACAACTGCGCCACCTCAGCGACCGCGCCCGCCACACGGCAGCCCGCGACCTGCGTCGGCGCCTGAACGCAGCCGACAACGACCAAGCACGCCTGGACCTGATCACAGAAGCACTCACCGACATCGCAGCCCACATCCTGCAGACCACCCCAGACCGCATCAACCCGGCCGCCAACCTCACCGACCTCGGCCTGGACTCCCTCATGGGCGCCGAACTCAAGGTCCTCCTGCAGGAGACCTTCGGCTGCGAATTGCCCCTGATGGAACTCATGGCCGCCGGCACCCTCAACGGACTGGCCCAACGACTGCACCGCACCCTGCACCCCACCTCCCAGCCGTAACCAGCACCGACGCCGGGGCAACCCCTGACATAGGGGTTGCCCCGGCGCATCGCTGGACCTCGGTGCACCACGCTCATCGCCGGGGCCGGCCCGCTCGCCGCCGCCACCGCCGGCGGCCTGGTCCTTCTCCTCGACGTCCGGGCCACCCTCGCCGTCGGCGTGCTCCTCCAGGTCATTCCCGTCGCCCTGCTGCTCGCCTCCCCCATCCGCTCGCTGCGCGAGATCCCGGTCCGCGCGGCCGTGCCGCCCGGCCGCCCGCCCGCCCGCCCGCCCGCGAAGGAGCCTGATGACACATCCACTCCAGGTAACGTTGAACTTACCTGCCGTTAACGTCCGTACGGATAAGCTGCGTTCAGCAGGGCGGCTGGCACCGAAGCCGTGAGTCCGTTGCATGCCCGACTCTTGACTTGAGGAGCCGAGTAGTGGCACGAACACGAACGGTGCAGCTCTTTCTGGCGGCGCTGGCCGCAGTCCTGCTTGCTCTCCAGCTGTTCGCCCACGGCGCCCCAGCCGTCGCGGCCAACGCACCCGAACCTACCGCAGCCGTCGGGCAAGCCTCGCTGGGCGAGGATCCCGTCGACCCGGAGGATCTCTGCGGGCACTACCGGAACCGCGACCGACGGCAGCAAGAAAATCTGCTCGCGGTCGCGGCAACCCACGGCATGGCGCCGTCCACCGCTGTGCCTGCCGCCGTAGACGCGGACGCCTCCCCTGCAGCGCTGCCGTACGAGCAGAGAGCCCCCGGCAGCAGATCTCGCGCGGCGCTGCAGATCTTCCGCTGCTGAGCTGAGCGGCCCCCGAGCGAGCCACCACATCCGGCACCGTGTACGGCCGGGCATCCGCCCTGCGCGTACAGCGGTTCCGGACGCCCTGTG
Source organism: Streptomyces sp. NPDC031670 (assembly GCF_055580545.1). Taxonomy (NCBI): domain Bacteria; kingdom Bacillati; phylum Actinomycetota; class Actinomycetes; order Kitasatosporales; family Streptomycetaceae; genus Streptomyces; species Streptomyces sp. NPDC031670. Next base: position 122,707 of record NZ_JBVILC010000018.1, read on the forward strand.
CCGCCGCACGCCTCGCGCCTGCGGTCGCCACGCGCCGTCGCGCTCGCCCGCCCCATGCCCCTCTTCCCGAATCCCTGTCACACCGACGCGCCCCCACAGCGTGCCAGGAGGAGTCACCACGTCATGCAGCCCCTCATCGACAACGCCCGTACCTTCGGACAGCGCCCTGAGGAGTTCGCTCACCTCGCCGAGGGACAGTCCCCGCAGGTCCTGTTCATCACCTGCGCCGACTCGCGGGTCGTCCCGGCACTGATCACAGGTGCCCGCCCCGGTGAGCTCTTCGAGCTGCGCACCGCGGGCAACATCGTCCCGCCGTATGCCTCCGAGCACCCCACCAGCGAGGCGGCCACCATCGAGTACGCCGTGGAGGTCCTCGGCGTCGACGACATCGTGGTCTGCGGCCACTCCCACTGCGGCGCCATCGGCGCGCTGGTGCGCGGCGACGACCTGGACGCCGTGCCGGCCGTGCGCGACTGGCTGACGAACGCCGTGGACCAGCCCAAGTGCTCCGACTCCGCCGACCCGACCGTCGCCGAACCCGTCCAGAACCACGTCCTCGCCCAGTTGCTGCGACTGCGGTCGTACCCGTGCGTCGCCAAGCGCCTGGAAGCGGGTGAACTGCGTCTGCGCGGCTGGTACTACGAGGTCCACACCGGCGTGGTTCTGGAGCACCGCGAGGGCTCCGACACGTTCGAGACGCTCTGAGGGGGCTGACGACCATGCTGTCGAATTTGTCGAAGTTCCCTTATCTGAGGCAGGACTTCCTTGCCTCCATCGTCGTCTTCCTGGTAGCCGTGCCGCTGTGCGTCGGCGTCGCGGTCGCCTCCGGCGTGCCCGCGGAGCTGGGCCTTGTCACCGGCATCGTGGGTGGTCTCCTCACCGGGTTCCTGCCCGGCAGCAGCCTTCAGGTGTCGGGTCCGGCCGCGGGCCTGACCGTGCTGGTCTTCGAGGCCGTCAGCGAGTTCGGGGTGGCCACACTCGGCGTGATCGTGCTGTTCGCCGGACTGCTCCAGCTCGCCATGGGCTTCCTCAGGGTCGGCCGGTGGTTCAGGGCGATCTCCGTCGCCGTCGTCGAGGGCATGCTCTGCGGCATCGGCCTCGTCATCATCGCCGGTCAGATCTACGCGGCGGCGGGCATGAAGGCTCCGAAGACCGGTATCGGCAAGGTCGCGGGCCTGCCCGGGGCGTTCACGGACGCGCTCGGCAGCGCCGAGGCCCTGGCCTCCCTCGCGATCGGTGCGGGCACCATCGCGGTCATCGTGCTGTGGAAGAAGACGCCGAAGGCCATGCGGTCCGTGCCCGGCGCTCTCGCGGCGGTGGTCCTGGCCACGGTCGTCTCCCTCGCCTTCGGCCTGCCCGTTGCCACCGTCCAGGTGGAAGGTCTCCTCGGCGTCGTCCAGCTGCCGGGGGCCGAGGCGTTCGGCGAGCTGGCCAACCCGGCCATCTGGGGCACCGTCATCGCTTTCGCGCTGATCGCCTCCGCGGAGAGCCTGTTCAGCGCGGCGGCTGTGGACCGGCTGCACGACGGTCCCCGTACCCAGTACGACAAGGAAATGATCGCCCAGGGCGCGGGCAACACCGTGTGCGGTCTGCTCGGCGCGCTGCCGATGACCGCGGTGATCGTGCGCAGCTCCGCCAACGTGGGCGCGGGCGCCAAGACCAAGGCCTCCCGGGTGCTGCACGGCGTGTGGCTGCTGCTGTTCGCCGCCGCGATGCCGTGGGCCCTGGCGCTGATCCCGACCCCGGCCCTCGCCGGCATCCTCGTGCACGCCGGCTGGAAACTGATCCCGTTCCGCCAGATCACCGCGCTGTGGCAGAGCCACAAGAGTGAGGCGCTGATCCTCGTCGTCACCGCCGTGTCGATCGTCGCGGTGAACATGTTCGAAGGCGTACTCATCGGACTGGCCCTGTCCGTGATCAAGACCGCCTGGGAAACCTCCAACCTCAAGATGGAGGTCGTAGACAAGGGCGCCGGACCCATCCAGGTCCACCTGTCGGGCAACGCGACCTTTCTCCGCCTGCCGAAGATACTCGACAGCCTGGAGTCGCTGCCCCAAGATCGTCCGATCGAGGTCAGCCTCTCCGGACTGCACCACCTCGACCACGCCTGCCGTACGGCCCTGGAGAACTGGGCCGAGCGGCACAGCACACCCGACACCGAACCGGTGAAGGTGGTCACGGCGAAGATCTGACACCGCCCAGCGGCCGGGCGGTGCACACCACATGTGTACCGCCCGTGGACATCGAGGTCGGACCCGCAGTGCACATAGGGGCCCGGCGATCAGTCACCGCCGGGGTCCGCTGCCGTGCAAACCGATCGGGGCTACGGCGGCTTCGCGGTGGTCGGCGCGTCGCTAAGGTCGGCGCGTCGCCCAGGTCGGCGCGTCGACGCTGGCTGGGCCGGTCGGGATCTGGCGAAGAAGTGAGCTGAGAGCCGCTCCCCACACGCTACCCAGTCCCATGTACGCGGCGCCGACTGAGGCAGTCGAAGGCCCCGGGGTGGACATGGCCGCGATATGCAGGCGCTCTTGTGCTTCGTCGCGGCGGTCGTTCCTCGCCCAGGAAACCCAGGGCGGCCGGCGCCACGGCCAACTATGAGCGTCGTTCAGCAACGGCTCGGCTGGAGCTGAGGCTGGAGCGCGGGGTCTCGGCTGGGCAGCGGCTGGCTAGGCTGTACGTTATGAATCCGGCCATCACCAGCGGTGCGACCACTGCGCCCGCCATCCTTGACGCCAAGGAACTGACATCCGATCCGGAGCTGAAGGCCCGGTTTGCGGAGTCGGCCTACCAGATCCTGGCGGAACTGGTCAGTGGAGGTGCCGCGCTGGGCTGGGTCGAGCCTCCCTCACGGGATGACGTGACCGAACTTCTTGGCTCCGTCGTTTCCGGGGTGCGGGCCGGGGATGCGGCCCTGCGTGCCGCTTACCTCGACGGTCGGCTCGTCGGGTTGGGGTACTGGCGGCGCTACGCCCGACCGACCCATCGACCACACGCCGACCTGGAGAAAATCGCGGTAGACGCTGCTGTCCAAGGTCGTGGTGTCGGCCGGGCGCTGACCTCTGCCTTGGTCACCGACGCACGGGAGGCGGGTATCGAGGTCCTCACCCTGGACGCCCGTGGCGACAACACCAGTGCCCTGCACCTCTACCGGACACTGGGCTTCACCGAATACGGCCGTCTTGCCGACTTCGTCGCCGTCGGGGCACACCGCTACGACAAGGTCTTCTACATGCTGGACTTCCGCCGGCAAAGCTGACCACTGTCACATAGTACGAGTGCGCATACGGGGTTTCTTTCCTTCACCGCAGGGTCAGGTCCACAGGGTGCGCAGGGCGCCGTTGACGCCGTGTGCAACGCCAGTGAATCCAGGTCTTGATGGCTCGCACAGCCTGGCCGCCACTCCCCCACCGGCCGGTCCCGTCGTCCAGGGCATGCACTTGCGTACCCGCAAGGGCCACTCCCACATCGGCTGATTCTTCGCCACCAGCGCATGGGAAGGGTCACCCTGCGACGGACTCCGCCCTCAGAAGGAATGTCGGGCCCCGCAACAGCGTTGGTGCCGGACAGTCGATCTATTGCTTCCAGCGCAAGTGTGGCTGGCGCGGCTGCCGGCGACCGGCCGGTTGGTGTCGCGCCGCGAGCAAGGGGGATGTCATGGGGCGGTCCGCGGTCTCTGACGACGCGAGGGCGTCGGCCGACGGGTCAGGCTGGTTCTGTGAGATGGTGCCGAGCGAGCTGACGTCGGTACCGCTCAGCGGCCGGCGCACATCAGATGTCCAAGCCCAGCACAACGGGCTGGACCTCGGCTCGGTAAGGGTTGCGGCGGTCTCGTTCTCGCGCGTATGCACGCGTCGGACGACGGCCCCCGTCCGGCGGGATGATCCCGGGTCGTATCAACTGGCCCTCGCCACCGAAGGCGCCTTCAACATCGCCCGGTTGCACAATGCGTCCGAGGTGGCGGGAGGCCTTGTCCTGACGGACACCTCACGCCCGATGGAGAACATCGGCTTCAGCGACTACGAGGCAGTCGAGGCGATCGTGCTGCAGATCCCCCGCACGATCTTGCCCCTACGGTCCACCAGGGTGGACCGCATCCTCGCGCAGCCGGGCTCCGGGCAAGCGGGAGCTGGCGGAGGGACAGCCGAGATCCTGGCCGACTTCCTGCATTCGCTGCACCGCCACGGTCCCCGGTGCAAACCCGAGGAGTTGCCCCGCCTGGGCTCAGTCGCACTCGACCTTGCCACCGCCTGCCTGGCGCAGCGACTCGGGGCCCAGGCCCGGGACGAGAGCCCGGTTCGGAAGCCGGCCGGGTTGCACGCCGAGGCGATGCTGCAGCGCGTCCTCCAGTTCATCGACGACAACCTCGACGACCGCGAGCTCACACCCCAATCCATCGCCGACCGGCACAACATGTCCCTGCGCGGCCTCTACACACTCTTTCGCGACGAGCCGGTGAGTGTCGCCGAGTCGATCCGCCGACGCCGGCTGGCCCGCTGTTACGCCGAGTTGGCCCGCCCCGAGTCGAGCCGCCGCACCGTCGAGGCCATCGCGGCCCGCTGGGGCTTCACCAGCGCCACCGTTTTCGGCCGGGCGTTCCGCAACGTGTACGGGATCACCCCCGGCGAACACCGCGCAGCCGCCCTGTCCTTGAGAGGGCGTTCGTGAGGGCCGGAATACTCAGCCGGCCACGTCCACACCTCGCACCCCTACACGGTCGGGGACACTCCGGGGCGGGCGTACTTCCCGCACTTCCGCGAGGTAACCGGATCGGCTGGCGCGTGAGGTGACGCAAGAGGGGCGAGGGGGGCGGCCCCTACAAGCCGCCGTCCTACGCCGGTGAGGGGGCACGTGGCGATGGGTACTCGCACGGGCGTCAGGCGGACGTGAAGTGGTCCCGGTGGTTGGCCAGCCACGTGGCGAAGTCCTGGAGGCCGGGATGGAGCGAGCGGACCGCGTCGAGGTCACGGGCGGCGAGAAAACGCGCTTCGCAGTCGGCGTAGAACTGGAACATGTTGCCCGCCTCGTCAGCGCCGGGGAATCCCAGGGCCCTGAAGGCGTCCGGGCTCAACGGGCGGTAGCGCACCGGGCGCCCCAGGGCCTCGGTCATCGCCGTGGCCATGTCCGTGACAGTGAGGTGCTCGCCCGCGATGCTCACCGTCGCGCCGATGTAGTCCGTAGCACCCCTGAACAGGGCGTACGCCGTCCGGCCGATGTCCTCCACCCCGATACCCGACAGCTTCTTGTCGCCCATCGGGAAGACGAACTCCAACGCGCCGTCCTCAGCGGGCTGCGGTGCGAACGCCCCGTAGAGGTTCTCCCAGTAGAACGTGGTGCGCAAGAACGTCACCGGGACGCCGGCGTCGAGGAAGAGGTGGTCGACCTCCGCCTTGCCGTCGAAGTGCGGCACCTTGAACCTGCCCTGGAGCGTGGGCATCCGGTCGTCGTCCAGGGGAATGCACTCCCGGGTGTCCTCCAGCGTCGACCACACCGCGTGCTGAACCCCGGCATGTCCGGTGGCCCGCGCGAGCGCCGCCGCCTGCGCCTGTTCATGTGCGGCGTCCATGTCCTCCCAGAAGTTGGTCACGAGATACGCCCCGTACGCGCCCCCCAGCGCGGGCGCCAGGGACTCCTCGTCGTCCAGATCGGCCCGGACCACCTGCGCTCCGAGACGCTCCAGCTTCCGGGCCGCGTCCGAATCCGGCCGCCGCGTCACCGCACGGACGGTGAACTCACTGTCCGGATCCTCCAGGATCGCCCGCGCCAGTGCCCCGCCCTGCTGTCCTGTCGCGCCGAACACGGTGACGATCCGCTTGCCGCTCATGACCTTCCCCTCTCCTGAACCCGCATCCCCACACCCGGCCGGGAGGACGCGGTGCGAACCTACGGCGCGTCAGGTGCTCCAGCGGCAGGCCACGCCGGGCGCCACACGAGCGGGACCCCATGCGGAGCATGGCTCTGTCAGGGAGAAGGTCCCCAACGGGCCCGAACGGTCGCCCCGTGCCGTCCCGGTCCTGCGCCTTCGTGGCCGCTGCCGATCAAATGCCGCAGGCGCTGCCGCCCACGCTTGACGGTGCCGGTGCATCCTGCCGCTCTGGCGCGTGTGGGCGTGAAGCCCCGGAGTGCGGCGGGTCACCGGGCGGGCACCGAGGCAGCCGGGACGAGGGAGCAAACCCCGGCCCGGCCATTACGAGACGAGGCCACAGCCCGAGAGCTGAGGCCTCGTCCCGGTGAGAGCACCGGCGTCGCAGCACCGGCGTCGGAGCACCGGCGTCGTACTCGGCGCCGAGGCCGGCAGACCCCGCTCGGTCCACTCCCTGGCGCCGCGTACACCCTCACGGGCGGGGAGGACGCGACTGCTCACTCCCCCGCCCGACACCGCCCGGTCATGCCCCGTCCTCCATGGGCGGCGCCTGCTCGAAGCGCAGGTAGCGCTCGATGGACCGGGCGAGGACCTCGTTGCCGTCGGCGGTGACGACGCGGCCCCACCAGGCGCCGTAGATCCGGTCGAAGCGGTAGCCCGCGAGCAGTTTTCCGGCGGCGCGAACGGCGTCGGGGCGTTCGGGGATGTGGTTGGCGTAGCTGTACATGATGCTGACCCAGCGGGGGTCGGGGCCGACGTTGACGATGTCGCCGGTGAACAGGGCGCCCTGGCCTGTGTTCCAGTGCATGACCGTGCTGCCCGGGAAGTGGACGCCCGGGTTGATGAGCGTCAGTTCGTCGGTCAGCCGGTGGGTCTGTCCGCTCCAGAAGCGAAGAGCGGGGTCGGGGCGGCCGACCCAGCGGCGGTCCGCCTCGTGCAGGTACACGGGGACCTCGAAGGCGTGTGCCCAGTCGACCATGGCGGAGTAGAAGTGGGGGTGGCTGATCGCGATCGCGGTGATGCCGCCGAGTTCCCGCACCTCGCGGATCATCGCGTCGTCGAGATAGGGCACGCAGTCCCACAGGATGTTGCCCGCGGCCGTGCGCAGCAGCAGGGCGCGCTGGCCGATGGCGAACTCCGGCGTGCAGCCGATGCCGATGATGTCCGGACCCTGCTCCTCGAAGCGGCCCTGGTGACCGTCGGCGCGCAACTCGGCGAGGCTGGTCCACTGCTGGCCGTCGCGTCCGACGTACTGGCGCTCGTCCAGGCAGACCGGGCAGTCGGTGCGCGGGGCGGCGTACTGCGTGCCGCAGGTGCGGCAGATGGGCAGCGTCGAACCGGTGAGGTCAGCCACGGTCGCCCCCGGCCAGCTCGGTCAGGACGTACGGGCGGCTGGGCTGCCAGCCGAGTTCGGTGAGGGCTCGCTGCCCGGACACCACCTGGTTCAGGCCCAGCGCCTCGGCGAACGGAGCGCCCACGGCCTCGGCCGCCTGCTCCAGCGACCAGGGCTCGGCCCGGCCGCCACCGCCCGCGGCGATGTCGGCGGCTGCGGCCAGTGCCGCGACCGGCACCGCCTCGTGCGCCACGCCATGCAGCACGCTGCCGGAATCGGCCTTGGTCACCGCCAGCACGAACAGGTCGGCGAGGTCGTCCACGTGCACCATCGGCCAGCGGGTCGCGGCCGAACCGACGTACCGGCCGGTGCCGTGCTCGCGCGCCCAGCCGGTCATCAGCCCCGGAATGCCACCGCCGCGGCCGTACACGATACCGGGCCGCACGACGACGGCTCGTACGTCGTCCCCGCCCGTGGCCAGCACCCGCTGCTCGATCCGGGGGCGGTAGCCGACGATGGCGATGGCGTTCGTGGGCGCGTCCTCGTCGACCGGTGCGTCGTCGGTGGCGCCGAGCACCCAGACGCCGCTGGTGTAGACGAAGGCCCGTCCGGAGCCGCGCAGCCGCTCGGTCAGCGCGTCCACGGCCGCCGCGTCCACCGACTCGTCGCCGGTCGGCGTGGCGAGGTTGATCACCGCGTCGATGTCGTCGGTGACGGCGGCCCGCAGCGAGGCCGGGTCGGTCAGGTCGCCCACCACCATCGGTGCCTCGGCCGGCGGCCGGCTCGCGTCCTTCACGAAGTGGACCACCTGGTGGCCCTCCGCCGTCAGCCGCCGCACCACGGCCGACCCGATGTATCCGGTGGAACCCAGGACGAGTACCTTCACGTCCAATCCCCTTTGTTCGTTGTTCGTTCTTTGTTGTTCGTTGTTCGCTGTTGGTTCAGTGGAGGTGGTGTCACTCGCCTCACCTGCGGAAACAGAATTTAGGCGCGTCCGGCGCGCGACAGTCGACGCACCGTGCAGGATCGTTCGACTGCGCGTGCAGAGCCGGAGCCCAGCGCAAGGCGGCGGTACTCCCCGGGGGTGAGGCCGTAGGCCTGGCGGAAGGCGCGGCCGAAGACGGTGGCGTTGGCAAGGCCCCAGCGAACGGCGATGGCCTGGATGGGCAGCGCGCGCAGCTCCGGCCGGGCGAGATCGGCGCGGCAGCGCTCGAGGCGGCGGGTCCGGATGAAGGCGGCGACACCCTCGGGCTCGTCCCCGAACAGCGCGTAAAGGCCGCGCAGCGAGATGGTGTGGTGGTCGGCGACCGCGCCCCGATCTCGGCGTGGAAGTCACTCGCCCGATCGGTTTTGATCTCGACGGGCAACAGGTCCGTGGACACCGTCTCGCTGAACCATTCGAACCTCTCGCCCACCGGTACCTCACGGCCGGATGCCCGTGCCCACAGCCGGTTTCCACTCACAGACATTGATGTCTCCCCCGATGTGATCTTCGTGAACGTTGATATGCCGGACCAGGAGGTCTGCGGCGTGTCGGAGACCCGTCCCCGCTGCGTCCCTGATGGGGGCAGGGCCCGGCGCCGCGGACCTTCCCGGGCGGACGGCCCCGTGCGTTCACGCCGCCACGAGAGGCCTTCCCCGGGCGACCGTGTCGCGCAGCAACTTCCCGGCCACCGCCGTTCCGTCCGTGCGGATCGTGACCGCCATGGCGTCCGCTCGTGCCCGGGTCCCGGGGTTCAGGGCTCTCCTGAGCGCGACCGACAGGGACTTGTACGTCAGCCTCGGCCCGTCGTGCCCCGCGCCGATGCCGAGGTCAACCACCCGGCTCGCCCAGTACGACTCGTCCGCCGTCCGCGCCACCACCACCTGCGGCACACCGGCCAGGGCGGCCGTCGTCGTGGTACCCGCGTCCCCGTGGTGCACGACGACGGCTACCCGGGGGAAGAGTGCCTGCGGGTTGACCTCACCGACAGCGAAACAGTGGCCCCGACCGTCGGTCACCACCAGGTCGGACCAGCCGCGGCCGACGACGGCCCGGCGGCCCTGGGCGCGGATCGCCTCGACAACGGCCCGAACGCCCTGGGCGTCGCCCTCGCACACGGGCAGGCTCCCGAAGCCCACGTACACCGGTGGTGTGCCGGCCTTCAGAAACGCCTCCAGGCCGGCCGGGAGCGGGCGGTTGTCCGGCCGTATCCACGCACCGGTCCGCACCACGTCGAGATCTGCCGACCGCGGCCACGGACTCAGAGCAGCGTCCGCCGCCAGCCACGGACGCCCGGTCAGGACGTGATCGCGGACATCGTCCACCGGCCGCAGGCCGATCGCCGCCCGGTGGCTGTTGATCCCCTCACCGAACAACGTATTCAGGTGCTCGCCGTTCAGGTCCCACAGCACCTGGTTGTCTATCGCCCCCGGCGGGACCGGCCGCTCCGGATACGCCAGTGGCGGGTGGTGCGGCGACGGCAGGTGGGTCGGAGAGCAGGTGACGAACACATAGGGGACGCCCAGTTTCTCGGCGACCGCCCGCGCGGCGGCTGCCGCCGGGAGCGGGCCGGTGGTCACCACGACGTCGCATCCATCGGCCGCCGCGGCGACCGAGTCGTACGTCGCGGCGACCATCCGGGCCACGCACACGGAGGGGCTTTCCGCCGTCCGGTCCTCGTCCTCCGCCGTTCTCGTCACCGCGACGGTCGGCATCGCGGGCAGCGACTGACCGAGCGGCACCCAGGGGATGCCGGTCCCGTCCCCCAGTTCCGCGAAGTCCGGTGGGGCACATACCCGCACCTCCGCACCGCATGCCCGTAGAGCCGTGCCCAGCGCGAGCACCGGCTCCGCGTCTTCGCGTGAACCTTGCGCCACCAACAACACGCGCACGTCAGGACCTCCTTTGCTTTCAGTGGATTTCGGCCCCGGCAGACGGGAGGTCGCCGGTGGGCTTGCCGTACCGAGCGACTCGACGATCAACCCTTCCCGTACGAGTACGAGGGTCACGCCTCGGACCGAGTCGGCCGGTCCGTCGCCGAAGCGGAACCGCCAGCGGACCGCCGCTCGTTCGCCGGTGATGACGACGACCTGCGGGTCGAACCGGCCCGACCCGCAGGACCTGGACCGGCCCCGGCCTCGGGGTCGCCGTTTCATCGCGTCTCCCGCTGCGAGCCGGTCCCCCCGCATCCGTGGCGACGGGAGCGGGAACCGCGTGTGCGGCGGCGCGACTGACGTGCTCCCATGCCGCCCAGATGTCCATGCGCCGTTGCTGGTGCGGTGGGTGGCGCGGACGTTCCGCTGTGAGGCCGCCACGGCGAGGAAGTTGCCGAGGATGCTGACGACGCCGAGCAGGAGCGGGCCGATCGCGCGTTCACCGATCCCGCCAGCGGTGCGGAGGACCGGGCTGACGAAGGTGTAGGCGGCGAAGTGGCCGCCGACCAGGGGGAACGTGGAGAGGACGGCGGGGCGCACCACGGGGCCGGGTAACTGCTGCGGCAGCGTACGCAGTTGGACGCCCTACTGGGCGGGCTTGGGAGGCAGCGGGGCGGACCGGGCCACCAGGACGACGCGACCCAGTGTGCCCGCGGTCACGAAGGCTGTGCGCCAGTCCGCGAGCCCGCCGATCGGCGTCCCGGCCGGGACGCCGAGTCCATTGGCTGCCATCGCGCCACCGAAGACGAGGGAGACGGCCCGCGGCACGGACCGTTCCGCCACCAGCCGCCCGGCGAGGCCCGCGGCGCGCGTCCAGAAGCCGCCGATGCTGATTCCGACGAGGAAGCGCGAGCCCAGCAGGACGACCAAGTCGGGCGCCACGGCCGACAGCCCGTTGGCCGGCACCATCAGGCCGATCAGGGCGGCCCGCCGGGCGAGCCGGCCGATCACCACCGGGAACAGTGCCGCCAAGACGGAGGCGAACAGGCCTGGGAACGTCACCATCGACCCGGCGGTCCCCTCGGACACGTCGAGGGCCTCCCCGATGAAGGGGAGCAGCCCGACGGGCAGGGATTCGACGGTCACGAGGGCGAACGTCCCGACTGGGCATGGCGACGAATGCGAGCCATCTGGTGAGCGGTACCCGCTCGTCGTCGTGCGCGGCGGGTCTTGCCACGGTGTCCGCGATGGTCATGAGTGTGCTCCGGTCGACAGGGTCCGGTCCGCCTCGAAGGCGTCGTGATCGATGGATTCGGCTTCACAGGTGACAGTCAGCGGCCGGTGGACGGTGCCGGACGGCGACCTGCGGGCGAAGGCGCTGATCGCCGCCAACCCGGTCAGCGGGTCGCCGTGTGGAAGGGTCCACACGGCCTCCTGGCCGCACAGCTCCGTGAACGCATCCGGCAGTCCGTTCTGCCGGACGTACTCGACCTGGGCGACGAGCTGGGCGACGGCTCGTACGTCCTCCTGCGGAACGGCGACGCCGGCGACGAGCGGCTCCATGAAGTTTCTCCTCCACGCTCCAGCGGCCCGAGCGGACCGTCTGGCGGTGCGTTGTCATCGGTGCGGACACCGCAGAGGTGACTCGGTCACCGGCAGCGGCTCCGGCCCGGTGTCGATCCTTCAGCGTCTCGCCGCGCTCATCAATGCCGAAGATCAGCAGGATCCGATAACTCAGGCTTATGACGGGGGTCGGCTACACGTGGGCCCGCGACATCGAGATATTCCTGACGCTGGCGGAGGGACTGCACTTCGGCCGTGCGGCTGCACGGCTGCACCTCACGCAGGCACGTGTCAGTCAGGCGATCGGCCGCCAGGAACGCAGACTCGGGGCCTGTTGTTGGACCGCTCCAACCGCCGCTAATCCGTCGACGCCGCTCGGCGGCCAGTTGCGTACCGACCTGTTGCCGGTCTACGCCGACCTGTTGCCGGTCTACGCCAATCTGCGCGACAGCCTCGAACGCGCCCGGCCCGGATGAGCCTGTCCGGTGCGCTCAGCCTCCTGGTGAAGGAACGTCGGTACGACTCGGGTCGCATTCCTCCTGCGTACGCCCGTCCTCGACGGCTTCGCCGCGATCTCCCTCCGGTCGGCGGGCCGGCCGAACAATCGGCGGCAACCTGGCAACGGCGGCAACCTTCTCGTCGCCCGCGGCCACTGAGTAGGGGAACACCGGCTCGCTCTTCCGAACGGATGCACATGAAAGAGACACGTCAGGCCGCGCGACAGCGCAGGCGCAGGAGAAGGCTGACCGTGGCCACCACTACCGGGCTGGTCATCACCGGTCTTCTCGTCGGCTTGGTCATGGCTGTTCAGCGGGGCCGTCATGACCATCACGGGACCACCGGGCGGGACACCGCTGTCGCCGACTCCCGGGGCCCCCTGTCGCCCATCTCGCCGACTTCACCGGGCTCCAAGCTCTCCCCCACTCCCCCGGCGGGCCCCTCCGCGAGCTCGTCGGCCGGTGCCAAAACCCCGACGCCGGACGGCGCTCCGTCCCGGACCGCGTCCCCGACCACGTCTGCGCCGCCATCGGCCGCCCCTCGCAGCCCTGCCACCTCACCCCTCGCCGGACGGATTCGGCCCCGGAGCACCTACCGGGGAGTCGCCACTGTCTACCGGGCCGGCGTCGGGGACGGCGCGTGCTCCTACGGCGCGAGCGGCGACATGATGATCGCGGCGATGAACACCACCGACTACGAGACGTCCAGGGCCTGCGGCGCGTACGTGCTCGTCCGTGCGGCGAACGGCGCCTCCGTCACGGTACGGATCACCAACGAGTGCCCTCTGCCCTGCGCACCGGGCCAACTCGACCTCAGCGAGCAGGCCTTCGCCAAACTGGCACCCGTCTCGACCGGCCGGCTGACGATCACCTGGAGCCTGTTGAGCCCCGGCACACCGGGCACGATATCCATCCGCTACAAGAACGGTTCCAACCCCTACTGGTGCGGCATTCAGGCCATCGGCCACCGAAATCCGCTCGCACGGCTCGAAGTCCGCACAAAAAGCGGCTGGCAGCAACTGGCCCGCACCGGCTACAACTACTTCCTCTCCCCCGACGGCAACGGATGCGGCGGCCCCGTAAGGATCACCGACATCTACGGAGAACGACTGACGGTCAACGGGATCGCCCTGCGGCCGGGAGCGGTGCAGCCCACGCAAGTCCAGTTCGCACAGCATTGATCCCATGCGTTCATCCAGCGGAGGGCCGGCCCCTCACTACCGGAGCCCGCGAACAGCGCACCCAGCTCAGTGCGCTACCAATTCGCTCTCGGCTCGCTCCCCCGTGGCTCACGCAGAGAGCGTCCGGCAGCCGCGCGGGTGGGTAGCGGGTGGGTAGGTGGGGTCAGGCACTCCGCTTCTGCGGGTGCAGGTCGAAGGTGATGTGCGGGGCGAGCGCGTGCAGGAAGTCCGGGGCGTCGAAGATCTCACCTGCGGAGGCGACGCCGGTGGTCGCGGTGCGGCCGGTCAGGACGCGCTCCAGGGCCTCGGCGACCAGGGGTGCGGTGACAGCGTAAATGTCCTGGCCGCTGGCGGTGGCCCGGCGCTCGGCTCCACCCGAGCGTACGACGGCGTCGACGAGGAAGGTCTGGTCCGAGCGCCCGCTCCTGTCCGTGGGGGTCGGAGCGGGTGTGTGGGGGGCGGCGATGTCACGGACCGCCTCGGCGGTCATGTAGGTGGTCACATCGGGGATGGACAGGTGCTGGGGGACGGTGACGACGTCCGCCATCGTGAACTCCCCGATCACCTGCCGGGGCCCGATCGGGTCCGGGAAGGACCACTCCAGGGTGGGGGTTTGGTCCATGCGGCGCTCCCACTGCCCGCCGCGGTAGCGCAGCCGGTGGTCGCCCCGCCGCTCGCGGGAGACCGCGCCCGAGAGCCGGGTGCCGGCGGTGGGGTGCCAGCTGCTGAGGGCGTAGGCGATATGGGCCTCGTCGGCTTCGGTCCAGTCCCCCATCGCCGCGGTGGCCAGCAGGTCGCCGAGACCGCCGAAGAAGGCCATGGCCGGCACGATCACCGCTCCCGCGTCCCGGGCCCGCTCGCGGTAGTGGGCGAAGGTATCGAGATTCGCCTCCAGTTCGGCGGCTACGTCCAGGTACGGGATGCCCGCGCGCAGCGCCGCCTCGATGACGGGGCCGGTGGTCGAGGCGAAGGGGCCGGCGCAGTTGATGACCGCCACCGTTCCCGCCAGAGCCCGGTCCAGCGAAGCCGGTTCCTCGACCGACGCGATCCGGGCCTCCATCCCGTGCTCGTCGGCCAGTTCCCGCAAAGACCGCGCGTTGCGCCCGGACGGTACCGGGACGAACCCGCGTGCGGCCAGTTCCGCGACCACGAACCGCCCCGTGTGACCGTACGCACCGAAGACCGCCACCAGTTGACCCGACCCCATGAGACTGCTCCCCTGTACTCGAACGTCCGCTGCGATGTCGGTCCGCTGCGGCCTTACACGCCCATCCTGTCCCCGAGGGGGCACCCTGCACGAGCGTCGGAAACGACACGCAGCGCACAGTTTCGGACCTGCCCACTGTCGCGTCGCCCGTCACCGAACGCATGCTCCACGAGGAACTGTCCGTGGGCGTCGAGACCTTCGGGTCCGACCTGACCCAGGCGGTGGATCCCTGGTACGACTTCTCCCTCTGCGGACGCGGCCCGGTTCGGGTCGGCCGCTTCCGCGTTGAACCCGACACCGGACTCGACCGCCTCGCGCACGCGGCCACAGTGACGTCCCCGGCCGGGCGGCGGAGAGCAACCGTCCGGGCGACGGGCTCGGGCATGCTCCGCACGGAGTCACGGCCCACCCACATGGCCGCTCGCGCATACATGTTGACACTCCGGACCCGGCACTCCAGACTCCCTGATGGGAGCGCTCCCAAAAGCTCGACTGGGCTTCGTCTACGGCGAGTTGAGGAGTTTCGCCGTCGGCCGCACGACACAGTCGTCGGCCGCAGCGTTACGCCTCGCCGGCACCGGCAGGTGAGAGCCGGCTCCCACAGCGCGGCCGTTTCCATCCCCCACCGAAGGCCGCGGCACTTCCGGCGGTACGTACCGATCGCACGCTTCGGCGCCGCGGACCGTACCGCCCGTGCTGCCGGCTGTTGAGAAGGAGACCATGCGTACGACACACAAGGCAGCCACCCTGGCGGCATTCGCGGTGCTGCTGGCAAGCGCCGGGACGGCTCAGGGTGACGACACCGGGCCCGGTCGATCGATACGGGCAGCCGGTGCTTCCGCGGGCCCGGCGATCACGGTGGACGCCACCACCGGGCGGCACGCCATCGACCCCCACATCTACGGCCTGAACTTCCCCGACGAGGCACTGGCCAAAGAACTGCGTCTGCCGACGGGTCGCTGGGGCGGCAACGCCACGTCCCGTTACAACTACAAGCTGGACGCCTACAACGCCGGGTCCGACTGGTATTTCGAGGACCTGCACTACAACAACGACACCGCGGCCCTGCCCGCCGGATCGCAAGCCGACAAGTTCGTCGAGCAGAACCGCAGGACCGGCACCGACACGCTGATGACCGTGCCGATGACCGGCTGGACGGCGGCGGACCGCGACGACCGCTGCGGATTCAGCATCGCCAAGTACGGCCCCCAGCAGGACACCGACGCGCAGTGGCGACCGGACTGCGGCAACGGCAAGAAGCCCGACGGCACCCTGATCAAGGGCAACGATCCGGCCGAGACCAGCACGCCCGCGGGCCCGGACTTCGTCAAGGGCTGGGTGCAGTACCTCAAAAGCACCTACGGCGCCGCGGGCAGCGGTGGCGTGCGCTTCTACGACCTGGACAACGAACCCGACCTCTGGTCCGGCACGCACCGCGACGTCCATCCCGCGGGGGCGGGCTACGACGAACTGCGCGACAGCACCTACGCCACCGCCGCAGCGGTCAAGGACGCCGACCCCAGCGCGCAGACCCTCGGCCCGGTCGGCTGGGGCTTCAACTCGCTGATCTACTCCGGCCTGGACCAGCAGGTGTGCGGCGAGCAGGGAGGCAGTTGCTGGTCCAACCCGCCGGACACCGCCGCCCACGGCGGCGTGCAGTTCGCGCCGTGGTACCTGCGGAAGATGCAGGAGTACCAGCAGGCGCACGGACGCCGGATCCTGGACTACTTCGACGAGCACATCTACCCGCAGCAGTCCGGTGTGTCCGGCAGTGCGGACGACGCGGCGACGCAGGCCCTGCGACTGCGTTCCACCCGGCAGTTGTGGGATCCCTCCTACGTCGACGAGAGCTGGATCAACCAGCCGATCCAGTTCATCCCGCGTATGCGCTCGCTGGTCGACCAGAACTACCCGGGTACGAAGCTGGCCATCTCGGAGTACAACTGGGGCGCGCTGGACCACATCGACGGCGGCATCGCCGAGGCGGACGTGCTGGGGATCTTCGGGCGTCAGGGGCTGGACCTGGCCACCTTGTGGTCACCGCCGAAGGCGACCGACCCCGGAGCGTACGCCTTCCGCATGTTCCTCAACTACGACGGCCACGGCGCCACCTTCGGCGACACCTCCGTCCGGGCCGCGAGCGCCGACCAGGACAAGCTGTCGGTGTACGCGGCCGAGCGCAGCGGCGACCACGCCACCACGGTCATGGTGATCAACAAGACCACCGGCGACCTGACCGCACCCGTTTCCGTGACCGGCAGCACCGCGCTCCCGGCAGCGGCGCAGGTCTACCGCTACGGCCAGGCCGAGCCCAACGCCATCCAGCACCCGGCCGATCAGCCGCTGAGCGCCGGCTCCTTCACCGCGACCTTCCCGGCTTACTCCATCACCGAGTACGTCATTCCCGCCGGCTCGGCCCAGGCCACCCCGCCTTCGGCACCCGGCACTCCCACGGCCTCCGCGACCGGTTCCGACCGCGTGAAGCTGACCTGGCCGGCCGCCACACCCGGGACCTCACCGCTGGCGGACTACCGTGTGTACGCCGGTGACCCGGCCGCCACGGCGCCGCTGGCCACCGTCCCCGCGTCGACGACCACCGCCACGGTCACCGGTCTGACTCCGGCCACCACCTATACCTTCCGCGTCGTGGCCACCGACACCGGGGGCCGCAGCTCGCCCCCGTCGGCTTCGCTACAGGTCACCACCGGCCCGGCCACGACAAGCGGTTGCACCGTCGCCTATCAGGTCGGCAACGACTGGGGCACCGGCTTCACCGCGAACGTGAAGATCACCAACCAGGCCGCACCGGTCAACGGCTGGAGCCTCGGATTCACCTTCGCCGACAAGCAGAAGGTCACCCAGGGCTGGAACGGCACCTGGTCGCAGACCGGCGCCACGGTCACCGTCAAGGACGCCGGCTGGAACGCGTCCCTGCCCACGGGCGGTTCCACCACCATCGGCTTCAACGGCGCCTACTCGGGCGCCAACACGGCGCCCAGCACCTTCACCCTCAACGGCACCCCTTGCACCACCGCAGGCACCGCGGCAGCAGCCGCCCCCTCCCCGGCCGTCGGGCACGCGCCCGCACGCAACGCCTCCCACTGACCCACCAGGCACAGGCTCGGCCGACCCCGAGAGCAGGGGTCGGCCGGGCTCCGCTCGTACTACCGCAATACCGCAGGTTGCGGGGACACAGCCAGGTGTCCGGGTCGCCCGGGCCTGTCATGAGGTCCCGGCGCAGTTGGGCGGATTCCGCGCCGACGGTCGGCGCCGAGGGGCGCCGCCGTCCTGACGCATCGCCGGCCACCGGCCCCGCAGAGCTGGAGGCGCAGGTCCCACTGCGGTCTCCGCGGGGCCGGTGCGGCGTACACGTACCCTGCATCAGACCCGATACGCCCCATCCGTCCCCACCAGTTGGAGCGGAATGTCTCCGCCCACACGACGTGGGGGGGGGGGGGGGGGGGGGGGGGGGGGAAGGGAGAAACGGACAAACCGAGGGGCATTCTATCCACAGAAG
>NZ_JBVILC010000019.1:0-138962 GCF_055580545.1 Streptomyces sp. NPDC031670
GATCAACTGGTACAACTATCACCGACCCCACACCGGCATCGCAGGTCAAACCCCAGCCAGCCGCGTCACCAACCTGTCCGGACAACACACCTAGGTCCTCCAGGTGCGGGGAACGGTAGGCCAGCCGGAGCGCACTCGACCGCGTGGGCGGGCGGTCCCCTGCCCTGGGGTCAGCCGCGTTCCGGGTGAGCGGTGGCGGAGTATCCGTCGTGCCAGGCCGCCCTGGCGCCCGAATCGCCGATCCGGTAGATCTGGACGACCGAGCCGACCGCGACGGTGAGGCAGAGAACGGAGGCGGCCACACGCAGTGGCACGCGCACGGCCGCTCGCGGGGTGCCGCCGGAATCCGCCGGGCCCGGGTCGCCGAGGTTGGCTCGCGAGTAGACCCACCAGAGCGCGAGGGAGAGAACGAACAGGGCGATGACCCAGGGCAGGAGCTGGTCGCCGAGTTCGGTGTGCCGGCGGACCAGGGCGTTGCTGTCCACGTGCCGCTCCAGCCAGTCACCAGCGTCGGTGGTCAGTGGAACGTTGATCAGCGAGACAAGGGCGAGGGCTGGCAGGGCCAGGCCGAAGCGGCGCATCACCGCAGGCCACAGCGCGCACAGCAGAAGACACAGGGCGGTGAGGGGCACCAGGACCACGACCACGTGGACTAGGAGGACATGTGCCGGAATGCCGTTGATGAGGTGGGGTCCCACAGGGGGCTCCTTCGAGGAGAAAAGTGCTTCGGACAAGGGCTGTTGTGGCCGGTGCGGTGTGGGTGCGTGGCCGGAGGCGCCCGTGGCCTGCGGGGCGTGGGATCGCCGGGGCGGCTGTCAGCGGTATGGGAGCCGAAGCCTGTGGTCTGCCACGTACGCCCGCAGAGCAGCACGGCTAACGCCTCGTACCCCTCCAGTGACTCCAGCCAGTCCCGGCAGCTCGCGCCCTGCGCGAACGCGGCGGTGGCGTAGGCGTCCGTCATGGTGAGCCGGGGTCCGGTGACCATGACCGAAGCGAGGCCCCGGGCCGGGACACCGCGGTGCGGGTCCAGGATGTGGGCGCCGCGTTCGACGGTTCCCGAGGTGGCGACGGCCAGTTCGCCGTCGGCGGTGACAGAGGCCGCCAGTTGCCCGGAGCGGAACGGGTGGGCGATACCGATGCGCCACGGCAGGCCGGGGGCGGGCCGGCCGCGCAGCTGGACGTCGCCGCCGCCGTTGACGCAGGTGTTGCGCGCGCCCGCCTCGTGCAGGACGGCGCTGTCGGGCCGGTAGGTGGAGAACACGGCGTCCACGGTGTGCGGCATGGCGACGGCCTCGGCGAGGGCCTGTTGGATGGCCTGTGTGGGGTGGTCACGGATGTCGAAGGAGAAGACGGTGCCCATGACGTGCTCGACGTGCCGCAAGCCCTGCGTGGTATCAGGCACGGGCGCGGTCCAGGGCACTCTGCAGGGACTGCGTGTAGCCCTGGCTGGTGTAGCCGGCACCGGAGAGGGCGTCGATCTGCGCCCTCTGGGCGCCCAGGGCCTTCTGCATCAAACGCGGCAGGGCATACGCGGCGAGCTCCCGGTCACGGCCGCCTCTGTCGGGTGCCCGCAGGACCTGGACGGCCGTGATCCTTACCTTCACGAGAACGGCGGCGACCTGTACGTCTCCGTAGGGCGTGGCGACCGGGTCACTGGTGAAGGTGCCCGTGGCGCTGCCCGCAGCCGGCGTGCTTGGCCCTGACCGGGGTGCGGAGTGGGTGAGGGCGGGGGCGGGTTGGCCGGCGAGGGCGGTCAGGTGGTGGGGTTTGAGGGCCAGGAGCGCCACGGCCAGGGCACTGATCCCGAAGGGGGCGAGGACGGTTCGGCGCATGATGGTTCCTCTCAGAACGCGAACGACTCGTGGTGGACGCGGTGCGGGGGTACACCCGCCGTCCGTGCGGCGAGGACAGCGGCCTGTGTCATGGACGGGCGCCCGCACACGAACACGTCGTGTGCGGCGAGGCCGGGCACGAGGGCACTCAGGCCCCGGGCGGTGAGAGCGCAGGAGGCGCCGGGCTCACCGTCGACGATGTGGTGGACGGTCAAGTGGCGGTGCACGGCGATCGCGTCGAGTTCGCCGCGCAGGGCTAGGTCTGCTGCGCGGTGGGCTCGGTAGATCAGCGTCACCTGCCCGAGCAAGATCTCGAACAGGGCACGCAGGGGGGTGATGCCGATGCCGCCAGACATCAGCAGCACCTTCGCCGCGGTGCGTCGGCCGGCGGTGAAACCCCCGTAGGGGCCTTCTGCCCAGACTCGGGTGCCGGGTGCGGTTCGGGCCAGGGCCGTGCTGTGGCCGCCGACGCCCTTCACCGTGATGCGCAGGTGGCCGGGGCGTGCCGGGGGGGACAAGGAGTACGGGTTGGCGGTCCACCACAGTCCGCGGGCGAGGAAGCGCCAGCGCAGGAACTGGCCGGGAGCGCCCCCCAGTTCGTCGAGGTGACAGCCGGCCAGGTACACCGAGACGACGCCGGGTGCCGCGGGGTGGACCGCGACGACACGCAGGCGGTGGCGCAGCCCGCGCCGGAGGGGGAGGGCGAACCGGTAGCAGGCCGGCAGCGCGGCGACCGCTGCGAACAGCGAGTACCAGGCGATCTGGGCGAGCCGGTTGCCGACGAAGTCCGCACCGTTGGAGAGCTGGTGTCCGAAGGCGAGGAAAACAGCCAGGTAGGTGGCGGAGTGGAGGTACTGCCAGGTCTCGTAGCTCACCTTCCGGCGGATGGCGCGTGCCGAGACGACCCCGGTGGCGACGAAGAGCAGCAGACCGGCGGTGCCCTTGAGCAGGTCCGGGTAGTGCAAGGCCAAAGTGGTGGCTTGGCGCACGAGGGGGGTGTGGGAGGCCAGGGAGTACCCCACGATGATCAGCAAGGTGTGGGCGAGGGCGAGCGAGACGGTGCAGAGCCAGCCCCAGGCGTGCCGGCTCGCCAGCCGGTCGGTGCCGATGTTGTGGTCCAGCAGGGGAACCCTGGCCATCAGGGCGAGGAGGACCGCGCACGCGCAGCCCGCGAGCAGGCTGGTGATGCGTCCTGCCCCTGTCAGCCAGCCCGCGGGACCGACGACGGAGCGGGTGTCACTCCACCACAGGGCCGGCGCTGCCGCGGCTCCCGTCCAGATCGCCAGTGGTACGAGGAAGGGGGCGCCGCCGGGGTGGGTGCGTCGATGCCACAGTCGGCGGCCCGTAAGGGCGTGAGTGGTGGTCATGCGCGTCTCGCAGCGGCTCGCGTCGGTGATGGGCGGCCAGCCTCACAGCACAACCTCTGCGTACCTTCTGAAAAACTTCGGCCGGCCGGACCCAGCGGGGATTCAGAGGGAATTCTGAGGTGTGGCGCCGCCGGGCGGGCCGTGGGGGAGGGATGCTGGAGTGACCATGGAAGAGCGCCGTAAACCCCCTGTCCTGCATCGTCCCGACGGAGGCCCCGTGCGGGTCCTGGTCGTCGATGACGAACCCGACGTCACCGATGTCCTGGCCGGCGTGCTGATCGCTGAGGGCTGGGAGGTACGGACCGCAGCCGATGGGGCGTCCGCGCTAGCGGTGGCGCGGGGGTTTCGGCCGGACGCGGTCGTCCTGGACTGGATGCTGCCGGACGTCGACGGTCTGCACGTGCTGCGCGCCCTGCGGCGCGATGCCCAGCGGGTGTGCGTGCTGTTCCTGACCGCACGAGACGCGGTCGAGGACCGTATCGTCGGCATCACCGCGGGCGGCGACGACTACGTCACCAAGCCCTACAGCCTGGAAGAGGTCCTGGCCCGGCTGCGCGGACTGCTGCGGAGGGCCGGTATGACCGCGCAGACGGATATGGACCGCCTGGAGGTCGGCGACCTCACGATGGACGAGGAGGCCAGGGAGGTGCGGCGGTCGGGAGTCGTCGTGGATCTGTCGCGTACGGAATTCGAGCTCCTGCGCTTCCTGATGCGCAATCCGCGCCGCGTGCTGTCCAAAGAGCAGATCCTCGACCGGGTGTGGGCCTACGACTTCGGAGGACGCGCGCACATCGTCGAGCTCTACATCAGCTATCTGCGCAAGAAGATCGACGTGGGGCGCGTCCCGATGATCCATACGGTCCGTGGTGTCGGCTACGTCCTCAAGCCCGGGTCGTCATGAGACGGCTGTGGCCGCGGACCCTACGCTGCCAGCTGACCGCGGGGCTGCTGTTCCTCCTGGCACTGGCGTGCGTCGCTGTCGGGGTTACCACGGTCCTTGCCCTCCAGGGCTTCTTGATGGGGCGGTTGGACGAACAGCTGATCGCGTCCGGCGGCCGTTTCGCCGCGAGTCTGGAGCACGAGTCCGTCCCGGACCCCGACAACCGCCCCGACACCCGTGGGCAGGCCGAGTCCACCTTCGGTGCCCGGCTGCTGAAGGGGGTCGTCATGCAGGCCGCCGTGGTCCACGACGCGACCGGCCGCCCCGTCCCGCTCACCTCGTCCGACCGCCGCGGCCTGCTGGGCGTCGCGGTCGACGGGAGGGGCCACCGGGTCGGCCTCTCGGCCCTGGGGGCGTACCGCGTCGTCGCGGTCGCGGGAGACGACGGTGACCTCCTGCTCACCGGGCTGCCCTTGCACCCCGTGGAGGAGACGCTGCACCACCTCGAAGCCGTCGAGGTCCTGGTGTTCGGCGCGGCTCTGGTGGCCACCGGCGTCGCGGGCACCGTCTGGGTGCGGATCTCCCTGCGCCCCTTGCAGCGGGTCACGGCGCAGGCAGCCGACGTCGCGCGGCTGCCGCTCGCGGAAGGTGAGGTCGCGATGCCGCGGCCCCTAACAAACACCGATCCGCGTACCGAGGTGGGACAGGTGGGTACCGCCCTCAACCATATGCTCGGGCACGTCGAAGACGCCCTGCTGCGGCGCCAGGCCAGTGAGGAGCGCCTGCGGCACTTCGCCGCCGACGCCAGCCACGAACTGCGCACTCCGGTCGCCAACATCCGCGGGCACGCGGAACTCGCCCTGCGGCAGCCCAGCCCAGCCCCCGGTGCGGTGCGCCATGCCCTGGAGCGGATCGAGGCCGAGTCGCAGCGTATGGCGCGGCTCGTCGACGACCTGCTCCTGCTCGCCCGCCTCGACGCCGGACGCCCTCTCGACCACGAGCGGGTCGATCTGACCCTGCTGGTCCTGAACGCCACCGACGACGCCCGCGCGGCGGGCCCCCAGCACCGCTGGCTGCTGGATCTTCCGGAAAGGCCCGTCATGGTCACCGGAGACGCCTATCGTCTCCAACAGGCCGTGGGTAATCTACTGGCAAACGCCCGTACGCATACCCCGCCCGGCACCGAGGTGACCGTCGCCCTCGTCCAGAACGCCACTGGCACGCGACTGAGCGTGCGTGACAACGGACCGGGCATCCCCGAGGACCTCCAGCCGGAGGTCTTCACCCGTTTCGTCCGCGCGGACCAGGCCCGCTCGCGCAGTACCGGCGGCACCGGTCTGGGGCTCGCCATCGTCCGCGCCGTCGTCGTCGCCCACGGGGGAACTGTCCGGCTGATCAGTCGTCCGGGGCACACCGAGTTCGTACTGGAGCTGCCCGACTGACCGGGCTGGGGCACTACTGCGACGGCCGCGTGCCGGTTCTGGCCCGAGCGAGCCGCCCCGAACCGTCAGGGCAGGAGCTCGACGGCCGGCCCCGTCATCGGACCTGACCGTGTGCCATCGAACTTTGACGACCACGAGTTCGTGCCATCGATTCCTAACGCCGCTTCTCAAGCGGCGTTAGGAATCGATGGCACACGCGAGTTGGCCAGCAGCACAGGGCTGCGGCGGCCTGTGCCATGTCCTCGGCCCGGCGGGCGTACTCGGCGCCGACCCAGGCCCCGGGGGGGGGGGCAGCGATGTGCCAAGCGGCTCGTGAGGCGGGTGTGGCGCTGTTGCCGGCGGCCGTCGCATGCAGCCGGGCGTGTTCGGTCCAGGCGGACAGGATGTCGTCGCTGAACTCGTCAACCGTGCGGATCGCTCTGGTGGCGGGCGAGGACGGGCTCGCCGTGGCGGGATGCGCCCGAGCGGTACGGACCGTGGGAGACCGTGTACACGCTCTTCCGGCGCTGGCGGATCGACGGGACCTGGGCCAAGGTCCTGGAGGAATTGCAGGTCGAAGCGGATGTCGCCGGGCACATCGAGTGGGAGGTGTCGGTGGACTCGACCGTCTGCCGGGCCCACCAGCACGCCGCCGCGGCCCGAAAAAGGGGGCTCCCGACTCGGGCCGGACGTGTCCCGACGGGCTGGCGGCCGAGCCGGACGACCATGCGCTCGGACGCTCGCGCGGCGGCCTGACCACCAAGATCCACCTCGCGGTAGACGCCTCCTTCCATGTCCTGGCCGCCGTCATCACCGCTGGACAGCGCGGCGACGCAACCGTGTTCACCGAGGTCATGAGCGCATCCGGATACCCCGGACCGGCGGTGGACGTCCCCGCACCCGGCCCAGCCATGTGCTCGCCGACCGCGTGTACTCCTCCCGCGCCATCAGTTCCTACCTGCGCGGGCGGCAGATCGCGCACACCATCCCGGAGAAGCGCGACCGGGCCGGGCACCGCCTCCTGCGCGGTCCGGCCGGCGGACGCCCGCCCGTTTTCGACCGCGAGATGTACAAACGCAGGCACAAAGTCGAGTGCCGGTTCGCGCTGCTCAAGCAGGCCCGCGGCGTCGCCACCAGATACGACAAGCTCGCCGTCCGCTACGAAGCCACCCTCCAACTCGCCTTGATACGACCGTCGCTGTGACCACATCTCAAACACGTCCTAGGGGTAGGACCCGCTGAACTGCGCTGATCTCATCTCGGCAGGCTCTCAGGGGTGGCAGCTGCCACCATTCCGATTTCCAGGGGTCTGGCGGAGATCGAAGCGGCGTCTGGACAAGTTTTTGATCTTGAAGTCGAGTGTCATGTGTACCAGGCTGCGGTCAGGTTTGGTCGGACGAATGCTGACCCTTTGCTGACTCCGCTGACGAGTAGTTAGATGCTTGGAGGGAGGGTCGGACGTTTCGTCGTGGCAGACGTGCGTCACGCAGAGGTGCCCGGTCACGAACCGTTCGACTGTCGCGAGGGCCGGTTCGACTCCCCCTTCAGGGGCGAAGCCCCCAGGCAAGCCCGCGACTGAGGCTGGTATGCGAGGTGGTAGGCAGTCAACAAGCACCGTGTTGGAGCCGCCGTCGCACTGGCAGGGCCCCGGCGGTGTGTCCAGTGGGTGCCTGCGGGTGCGGTTTGGGGAGGTTCGGAAGTGGCCGTTGGCGGCAGCTCGGCCCGCCGGTCGCCGGCTGCCACGCCTGTTCGTTGAACTGGCTGGGCTGTCCTTCAGATGAGTGACTCGTCAGCAGGTTCTTCGAATGCTGGTGTTACACGCGCAATACCGCTTACGACCAGGCAGAATAGAGGGGTCCGTCCTTGATCGTGCGACTTCCAACGTCCGCGTTGGACGGGTGCATACGCTGATCGGGTTTTCCGGCCTGATCGGCGGATCGTTGGCCTGTACCTGGATTCCTTCAGCAACCACCGCCGAGGACCAGTCGGCAGCGACGCGTGCGTCAATGACCGTCCCCGCGGGCGAGGAGCGCGGTGGGAAGTGACCGCCAACCAAGGTCCTCACGACCAGATCGGGCCGACGACCGGGACTTGACCGTCCGTTTCATTCGGCGATCTCTGTCCGTTCCCACCACTCGTAGACCGCCAGTTGTCCCTCCGGGCTGTCCTGGTGCCGCGACGTGTTCTTGAAATGCTCGTACCCTCCGCGGTGTGGAATCTTCAGGTCTTGTTCGGGGTCGGAGATCGGAACGATCCGCTCGGGCAGATCGTTCGGTCCGCCCTCAAGCACTGCTTTGTTCGCCATGCTTCCAGTCTTCCCAATCGCAGGCCCGCTCGCATTACGTGGTCGGTACTGCCGTCGCTCAGCACCACCGGCACGGCCCCGGCCCGACGCGGTCATAGGGGGGGCAGGATCGGCTTGTCAGCACGGGGTACGCAATTTGGTTGAGAGGGCTGACCAAGCGCCAAGGGGCTGGGCAGGGTCAAACCCCCCGGCGTCGTGCATCGGCCTGGAACCTGGTCCTCACCTGGGAGCGGAGGGATCGGGCCACGTCCAGGTCGAAGGGCTCGGTGCCGGGGGTGAGCATCGCTGCGGCGGCTGCGGCCACCCCCAACGCGGAGGCGCTGACGGGATCCTCTCCGGCGGCCAGCTGTGTGATGAGGGCGGCGACCATGCTGTCTCCCACCCCGGCGTCGCTCAGGGTTCGCCGGGCAGCGGCGGCGCGTAGAGCTCGGTGTGGCCGTGGCCGGTCGAGCACAGTGCGCCCAGTTCTCCGAGGGTGGTGACGGCGATCTCGGCGGCCCCTGTGGTGAGCAGGTGCTCGTTGAGGGCTCGGGCGTCGTCGAAGTCGCGGACCGGTCGTCCGGTCAGGCTCTCGGCCTCTGTGCGGTTGCACCTGAGCAGGAACACGCCCTCCGCGAGTGCTTCGCGAAGCGCCGGTCCGGAGGTGTCCAGGACCAGTCGGGATCCGGCTTCCCTGATGCGGTGGGCGACGGCCGCGTAGAAGTCGTCGGGCAGGCCGCCGGGCAGGCTGCCGCTGGCCACGACGTACGGGCGACTGCCAACGGCCTGCACCAGCGCATCCAGGGTTCGCTGCCCCTCGTGATCGTGCAGGTGCGGCCCGGGTGGCACGATGTGGTAGCCGTGGCGCGATTCGGCCTCGAACAGCACGAGTGCTTCGCGGGTGTCGTCGTCGATGTCGACGGTGACGTGGTCGACGCCCTCTTCGTCCAGCAGCCGGTTCAAGCGCAGCCCGACCTGGCCTCCGGCGGTGTGGACGGCGGTGGCTCGTCCTCCGAGCCGCACGACATGACGGGCGACGTTGATCCCTCCACCCCCGGCGGCCACCCACCTGACCCGGGCGCGGTTCTTGCCGATCTCCTCCAGGTGTCCGACCTCCCAGCAGAGATCGACCGTAGGATTCATCGTCAAGGTGAGGATCGACGGCTCGGCCGCACTCTCCGATCCTCCTGACCCGTCGGTAGTCCTGGCTGTGGTGGGGTCCGCCGTCGCGGCCGTCCTCATCGCGGTACCCAGGTGGTCGCGCTGACCCTTGCCCGGCGCACCGCCGGCTGGGCACGGCTCCGCTTACTGCGGCCTGAGGCGATCAGGGGCTGTTCCCACACGCGGTCGATCCCGATCACGGCCGCTGTCAGGGACGGCTTCGGCTCCTGACCACGGTGGCGACCGTTGAACGCGTGGGGCCTGGCAATGCCCGCTGTCCTTTCGCACAGGTTCCCGCAGGCCGTTTCCCGCACCGTGGCGTGGCTGCTTGCGCTTTGGGAACGGTGACAGTGAGCGCACCGTAGGCCGGAGCTGTACCGACGTCCTCGCTCTTCACCGCCGAGAGGAGCATGGCCTGGTACCTGTATCGGCCGGAGCGGCGTGTGCCGTGCCCGTGGCGCGCGGAAGAACGGGTGCGTGCGGCCGAAGAACGAGTCCGGCTCCACCGGGCCACCGGTCCGGCGCCGCGCGGGAAGCGTCATCGCACTCACCTCCGTGGACAGCGACCCGACTTCCATACTGAAACAGCCTGATGTCACCTGCATGCCGGCCCACGGCTGGGTCTGTTCCTCGGCATGTGGATCTACAGGAGCATCGGGTAGGCGGTGACAGCTCGGGACGCGGGGCAAGAGCGTGCGGCCCCTGGCAATCTCGTAGTCCAGCTCGGACGGGGACAGCGTGTCATTGGCCTTCTTGCAGCGCTTTTGCACCGGAGAACGAACGGTCGAGGCTGCCCGCAGGCTGATGCCAGCCCGTTGCGGAGGAGCTCGGGAATGCTCCGTACTTTGCGGGCAGGTCGAGCACCGAGCCAGTCGCTACCTGGCGCAGAGGTACGTCCATGCCTGTCAGAGACCGAGCGGGACGTCGCGTGCCGCGGGAATGGGCACCTCGTCATGTGCTGCACGCTCGAAGGGGACAGCCTTTGGGCGGTACCTCCAGGCACGTGAACCAGGGAAAGGGAGCGGACACTTGACGACGTGCCCCAACCGTGCCCTTCGAAGCGGTCAACAGCGGCCAGGTGGGTGTACGGGCGGAGGGCAAGTTCGTGATTTTCCCGGCTCGTCTCGGGGCCAGGAACTACTTTCGCGGTACGCCTTCGCTGGTCAGGCGTGCTCGTCCGATGGCTGCTGGGCTGGCTGGACCGACCAGCTTGCGGGCTCGTCGTCGCCTGAGTCCTCGTCGCGCTCCGCGTCGGCGGCTGTCGCATGGATCTTGCCCGACACGTGGTGGACCGGTGCGTATACGGCGTAGAGCTGCAGGGTCTCGTCACCGATGTTGGTGACGTTGTGCCAAGTACGAACGGGGTGCCCCGCTGGAGGTTGACCGCTGTCGGGGTCATCAGCTCGGCGACGCTGCGGTGCCTCATCGTCGGCCTCCTTCACATGCGGACTTCGGTGTCGAGGCGCACGGCCGTGACGTCCACTACCCCCGGTACGGTGCGTGCGACTCGGACCAGCACGTCCTTCAGGGCCGGGTCGGGGATGGAGCCGTTCAGATGCACGATGCCGTCGGCCACATGCACCTGGACCATGGCCGATCCGGCGGGGAGGAGCTCTGCCATGGAAGCCGCGGGCCTGGCCGGCCTCTTCGACGCTCTGGTGGACGGGGTCGACGCCGACCGGCTCGGTCTACTCAGCAAGCCGGATCCCGCGCTGTTCCTCGAAGCCGCCGACCGGCTGGGTATCGCCCCCGCCCGCGCAGCCGTCGTAGAAGACGCGCTCGCCGGGGCAGAAGCAGGACGTCGCGGTCACTTCGGCCTGGTCGTAGGCAGCAGTCGGACTCGTGCCCCTGACGCCGAAGTGCGATTGCGTGCTCATGGCGCGGATGTGGTGTTCCCCGGCCTCACCGCCGTGGCGGAGAGAGTGTGCGGAGCAGTGCGTGAACACCGCGTGGACCTGGGCTTTCAACGACTACGAACCGAAGAAGGAGTACCTGAACCGCACCAGCCACGGCTCGACTCTCAGCAGCCCGGTGCACGGGTGGATCCTCGCCTGCCAGCAGGGCGCGGACGCCTGGCGGTACTGCGAGGAGGTCCTGCTCAGTGACGTGGCGGATATTCAGGGCGGAACCACCGGTAAAGGCGTCCACCTCGGCGCCATGGCCGGCACCCTCGACCTCATCGAGCGGGGTATCGCGGGGCTTGAGGCGGGCCCGGGGGGACTCCTCATCGACCCCGTCCCGCTCCGGGAGGTTCTCCGCTCCTCGTTCACCCTCTGTTTTCCCGGGAACCCAGGCATCCGTGTCCAGCTCCTACCCGCCAGGCTGGGCATCCGTGTGCCCGCCTCCTCGCCGGCATCGTCGCTGCCGGTGTGCGTGGCCGGCGAACGGCTTGCGGCCGTTGCCGCGGGGGAGGAGCGATGGTTCCGACTGACTGGGGACTGACCCTGGCAGGCGACGAGGTGCGCCGGAACGATGGAGGGCAGCACGCCGCGCGCTGAACGGTCACGAGCCCGAGAATGGAGTCAGCCCTCAGCTGGTTCCGGAGGTGCATGGTGTGAATGCCGTACACGGACAGCAACCCCAGATGGCGGTCCCTGACCTCTTTGCCAAGCCCGATCGGCTCTTCGACAGGGAGGACGAATGGTCGACTCTGATCGCCTTCTCCAGCGATCCGCATGCGGGAACGAGGCTGGGCGCAGTCATGGGCCGGCCGCGCCGAGGCAAGACACTTCTGCTTGAATCGGTGGCGAGGGCGAGGGTCACCGGCGGGTTCTACTTCTGTGGCCAGGAAGCCATCGAAGCGGAGTCACTGCGCAGACTGGGCGAGGAGTACGCGCGATATCGGCAGGTCGCACCACCCAGTCACTGGCGTGATCGGAAGGAAGCCGTCGATGCTCTTCTCGCACTGGGTGACTCGCGGGCACTGCCCGTCATCATCGACTCGTTTCCCGACCTCGTCGCGGCGAGCCCGGCGCTGACACCCGTCATTCACGGCGCCCTTCGCCGCCTTGAGCGCTCTCTCCAGGTGAACCGCGCGCACCTGATCCTGGGAGGTTGGACCGCACCGGTCATGAACCGGCTGTTCGCGCCCGCTTCTTCGCTGGAGGCCGTGTCCGGTCTGAAGCTCGACCTTCAGCCCCTGGACTTTCGCAAGGCAGCGCAGTTGTGGGGCATCGACGACCCGGAGTTGGCCTTCCGCGTGTACGCCGTTGTCGGCGGAACGCCAGCCTATCGGCATGACTACGTGGGGGAGGACGTCCCCGTTGACCGGAATGACTTCGATGCCTGGGTCTGCCGAACCGTCCTGAATCCACGCACGCCGCTGTTCCGTGAAGCCCGCCACCTCGTCGATGAGGGGACCGGGCACCAGAGCCCCGAGGCTTGTCACTCCGTGCTCGCCGCCCTGGTCGCGGGCTGCACGACCCAGGGGGAGATCGCCGCCTTCCTGGGGCAGCAGCTCTCCGATGCCTCTCGCGCCCTCGCCGTTCTCCGAGAGAACGGCCTACTTCGGTTGGCACGATGGACTGCGGCCGGCCGTCGAACGTCACCGGCCCACGGACCAGCTCCTAACGTTCGAGCATGTCGTGGCGCGCCCGCGCAGGACCGCGCTGGAACAAGGCTGCGCCGAAGCGGTGTGGGAAGACGCGAGAACCGATTTCAACTCCCTTGTCGCGGCTCCCCAGTTCGCTCAGACATGCAGGGACCGGGTGGTCCACTTCGCCTCCCCGGATTCCTTCGGCGCCGACCACCTGAGTGCGTCGTACGGCTCGCTCGGCGACCCTTTGTCGACGAGCGGGCACGAGGCCGAGGTCGTGGTCCCCAAACGGGACGGTCACAAGACCGGTGCCCTCTTATCGGTGGGAATCGCGCGATGGCACACAGGCATGGACATCCACCATCTGCAACGACTGCACGGCATCCTCGGCAAACTTGCAGCCCGGGAAGAAGAAGACGTCAGCAGAATCCGCCCGGCCCTTTACAGCGCTTCGGGGTTCAGCCCCGAGCTGCGCGCGGCCGGGGCGCGTGACGAGGTCACGGTGAGGGAGCGGAGGCGCAGCCTCCTTCCCGAGCACATCGCCAGGGTGCGCGGCATTCCGGTGAAGCAGACCAAGAACGACGGGAACGGAGAAACGCCATGCTTTTGAAGCGGGTACTGGTGGCCTACGGCACCAAGCACGGCGCGACCGCCGGCATCGCCGAGCAGATCGGTGTGACCCTCCGCGAGGACGGCCTCGAAGCCGTCGTGCTCCCCGCCGACGACGTGGACGACGTGGACGACGTACGCAGCTACGACGCTGTGGTGCTCGGAGGAGCCCTGTACGCAGGGCACTGGAGCCGCAAGGCCAAGCGCTGCGCCGAACGCAACGCCGACTATCTGAAGCACCGCCCGGTCTGGCTGTTCAGCAGCGGTCCGGTCGACAGCTCCGCCGAACAGCACGACATCCCGCCGGTGCGGGCGGTCGCGCAGCAGATGGAGAGCCTGGGTGCACGCGAACACGTCACCTTCGGCGGCAGCATCACGGCGCACACTCCGGGTTTGATCGTCAAGGCGCTGGTCCGGCATGGCAAGGGCGGTGACTTCCGCAATCCCGAGCGGATCCAGACCTGGGCTCACCACATCAGCGCCGAGCTCGCCGCCCTCAACTGAGCGACTCGGTAAGGCGACAGCGCGGAGGCACGACATGTTCGAGGCTCACCCGGAGAAGGGCCCGATGCGACGGCTGCTCGGTCGCCGTTCTAACGAACTGCGGCGCGCCGCCGACCGTACCCGCAGCCGCTGGCTCGTCGTCTTCGCGTTCTCTCCTTTTATCGCCGTGCTCTGCGCGATCGCCATCGGGACGGCTGTCCGGAACACCCAAGTCCGCGCCGCCCGTGCGGAGGCCCTGCACCTGCATCAGGTGTCGGCGACGACGGTTGGTGAGGCCGACCGCGCCCTCCCCGCGAGAGTCAATGCCCAGATGGCGACGGCGCCGGCCTCCTGGCAGTATCCCGCCTCCCAGCGGCACACCGACACGGTCCTGGTCCCGGCCGGCACAGCCGTGGGCGGGACGGTCACGGTCTGGGTCGATGACGCCGGAAGGAAGGCGTCGGCTCCTCGCCTCTACGGCGAACTCGCCTCCACCGCCGCTGCCGCCGGGGCCCGCGGCCATCGGGGTACTTGTTCTCTCCGCAGGGGGAGTCGTCTGGCTCAGGCTCCGCCGCGTCGAAGCGCGCAGTCTCGCTGGGTGGGACCGCGAGTGGGATCTCGTAGAGCCACGCTGGTCCGGCTAGCTGCGCCGGGAACCGGGAGCCGAAGATGACTGAGGCCGCCACTCCTCTGCCCGCCGGTCGGGAACCGCTCCTGAGCCCGGACCCGCTGGAGCCTCTGCCGCTGCTGCGCCGTGAACTCCATACCGGCTCGAGCGGCCTCTCCACTCGGGAAGCGGGCCGACGCCTCGCCGTCTATGGTCCGAACGAAGTCCGCCGCAAGGCCCGTACCTCCCTGGGGCGTGAACTTCTACGGCAGCTGGTTCACCCCTTGGCGCTGCTGCTCTGGGCGGCCGCCGCACTGGCGTTCGTCGCAGGCATCCCCGTGCTCGGGTGGGCCATCATCGCCGTGGTTCTCGTCAATGCGGCGTTCGCACTCCTCCAGGAACGGCAGGCCGAACAGGCGGTGGAGACTCTCGCGAAGTACCTGCCCGAACACGCCCTGGTGATCCGCGACGGCCGGCCCTCGGCGGTGGAGGCAAGAGAACTGGTGCCGGGCGATCTGGTCGTTCTCGAAGAGGGCGCCAAGGTTCCCGCCGACGCACGGCTGACCGAGGGAGCCATCGAGGCCGACCTGTCGATGCTGACGGGGGAGTCCTCCCCCGCCGAACGCATCGCCGGC
This sequence comes from Streptomyces sp. NPDC031670, assembly GCF_055580545.1. NCBI lineage: Bacteria > Bacillati > Actinomycetota > Actinomycetes > Kitasatosporales > Streptomycetaceae > Streptomyces > Streptomyces sp. NPDC031670. Next base: position 14,815 of record NZ_JBVILC010000019.1, read on the forward strand.
CCCGGACTCATCGGAGCACCGCTACTGCAGGAACCCAACCTCGTGTTCAGCGGCACCGTCTGCACCGGGGGGCAGGCCCAGGCGATCGTGTTCGCGACCGGAGACCACACAGAACTCGGCCGCATCGCCGCACTGAGCCAGCGTACCCGGCGCGACCCCAGCCCCCTGGAACAGCAGGTCAAGAAGGTCGCCTGGCTCATCGCCGCCGTAGCGGTCGCCATGGGCGGCGTGTTCCTGGCGGCCGGTGTCGCCGTGGGCCTGCCGCTGACGGACACCCTCATGTTCGCGATCGGGCTCCTCGTCGCCAACGTCCCCGAGGGCCTGCTGCCGACCATCACCCTCGCTCTCGCCGTCGGCGTACGCGTTCTCGCCCGCCAGGGAGCGGTGATCAAACGCCTGAGCGCCGTGGAAACCCTCGGCTCCACCAACGTCATCTGCACCGACAAGACCGGCACCCTCACCCAGAACCGCATGCGACTCCAAGCCGTGTGGACGCCGGAGCACGGAAGGGATCCCGGCCCCTGGGACGGAGAGTTGATGCGAACCAGCTCGCTGTGCACCACGGTCACCCGAGGCGAGGGAGGCGAACTTCGAGGCGACCCGACGGAGATGGCTCTGGTAGAAGGTGCCGCTGCCCACGCCGCTCCCGTCGACCTCGACGGCCGTGACACCGGGCGCCGGGCCCTCTTCCGCTTCGACCCCCGGCTGCGTCTGATGTCCGTCGTCCAAGACGACGGCCCGCATGGGCTGCGCGTCATCGTCAAGGGCGCGCCGGAGACGGTGTTGCAAACCCTGGAAGGCAGTTCGCAGGCCGCGGCCGCAGCGGCGGAGGAACTCGCCCACGAAGGCATGCGTGTCCTGGCCGTCGCCGTCCGAACACTGCCGGCCGGCGCCGAGGTGCCGACCCGTCGCCAGGACGCGGAGACCGGGCTCCGCCTGCTCGGGCTCGTCGGCCTGTACGACCCACCGCGCCCCGAAGTCGCCGCCGCCGTCCGGCGCTGCCACGAGGCAGGACTCCGCGTGCACATCGTCACCGGCGACAACGGCGCCACCGCCGCGGCCGTCGCCCGCGAAGTCGGCATCGGCCTACCTCGTCTGCGGGTGGTGGCACAGTCCGAGGCGATCGGCGACCACGAACTCGACGCGCTCCTCGCATCGGCGGACGCCGAAGTCGTCTTCGCCCGCTCCTCACCCGAGACCAAGCTGAAGGTGGCCGACGCCCTGCGCGCACACGGGCAGGTCGTCGCCATGACCGGTGACGGGGTCAATGACGCCCCCGCCCTGCACCGGGCCCACATCGGAGTGGCGATGGGGCTGTCCGGCACGGACGTGGCCCGTGAGGCATCCACCATGGTGCTGACCGACGACAACTTCGCCACCATCGTCACGGCGATCGAGTCCGGTCGCCGCGTCTACGACAACGTCCGCAAGTTCATCGTCTACATCTTCGCCCACCTCACCCCCGAGGTCGTCCCCTTCCTGGTCTTCGCGCTGTCGGCCGGCACGGTCCCGCTCCCGCTGACCGTCCTGCAGATCCTCGCCATCGACCTCGGCACCGAGACCCTCCCCGCCCTCGCCCTCGGCCGCGAACGAGCCGAGCCGGGCACCATGAGCCGGCCGCCCCGCCCGAGATCGCAGGGAGTGATCTCCCGCGACATGCTCATCCGCAGCTGGGGTTACCTCGGTACCGTCTCCGCCATCCTGGTCATGGGCGCGTTCCTCTACGTACTGTGGCGCGGCGGCTGGCAACCGGGCGACCCCACCGGCACGGGTAGCCCCCTCCACCACGCATACGTCACCGCGACCACGGCCACGTTCGCCGGCATCGTCACCTGCCAGGTCGGCACCGCCTTCGCAGCCCGCACCGACCATGCGGCCCTGCGCGACATCGGCCTGTTCACCAACCCCCTGCTACTGGCCGGCATTGCCTTCGAGCTCGCCTTCACGGCAGCCCTCGTTTACGCGCCGCCCCTGCAAGGACTGTTCGGTACCGCCGCCCTGCCGCTGGATGTCGTCGCCCTCATCGCGACCTTCCCCGTCCTCGTCTGGGGCACGGACGAACTGCGGCGCTGGGTCCGGCGCACGCACCACCTCACGAAGCCCTGACCCCTTTACTGGAGGCCTGCCATGTCACACACCGCTGAATGGAAGGTCCATCTCTGCCTCTTCGAGGAGGACCAGACGACGAAGGCCCGCCTCGAGCTCGATACGGGCACGAACAAGCTCACCGGCCACGGCACCTCCCGCTGCGCACCCCAGGACACCGACGTCCCCGAGATCGGCGACGAACTCGCCGTAGCACGGGCCATGGAGAACCTGGCCCAGCAGCTGAAGCGAACGGCCTATGGAGACATGCAGGCCGTCGATCCCCGAAGCCGTATTTAGGCTGGTTGGGCGTTTCGCGTTTTTGGGTGGGGTGTTGCGGGATGAGTCGTTGTGGGTTGAGGCGTTCAACGGGCTGCGGATGGACCGGTTCGAGCGGCTGCTGAAGGTGGTGCGAGCGCGAGTCGGGTCTGGCGCATACGGGAGGAGCGGACATCAGCTCTTCGGCACGCAACCCCGCTGCCTTGTCCTCTCGCCACGCTTCCCGTTCGGGCAGCGACCGGAAGTAGTCGCCTTGGGCTGCGGACTTCGGGAGGAGGTCCCCTTCCGAGATCAGGCCGAAGGCATGCCCCGCGGAGACGACGACGGGGACTGCCGACACCTGGTGTTCCACGAGTGTCCGGACGATGTCTTTGAAGGCGGCGTTCTGGGGGACGGTGACGACCTCCCGGGTCACCAGCTCGCTCACTTCTCGATGCCTCACGGTCTTCAGGATCTCTTCCTGGATCGCGTGGTCACGGCGCAGGAAGAGTTGCAGGAGGTCGCTGCGGCTCAGGATCCCGATCAGCCGGCAGGTGGCGTCCACCACGGGCAGCCGCTTGACCGATTGTTTGCGCATGACACGCGCCGCGGGCGGACGACGCTCCACTCGGGATCGGCGGTGATGGCCGGCTGGTTATGACGTCGGATGCGGTGGTCGCGCCACTTCCGCCGTCACGTCTGCGGAGCAGGTCCGCTTCGGAGACGACGCCCACGGGACGCTCGGACTTTCAGGAGATCCCCCCGGCTGACCAACCCGACGAGGCGGCCGTCTCCGTCGACCGGCGAAGGCACCGTCGCCGAAGAAGCAGCTTCCACACGCTTACGAGTACGTCCCCTTCTTCGACCCCGCGCGACGTGGACGTGCGCCTCGGCCGAACCAGCTGGGATGAGCTCAGCCATGATCAGCTCACGGAGCTCCTCTTCTGCACCACGCCGCCGCACCTGTCGCCGTCATCGCCCACGGCTCCGCCGGGCCACGATGGCGTTGCCCCCGTAGAAGCGGCGGCCCGCGTCGAACAAGTGCCTGGAGCCGCCGCGCCCGCGGCTGCACCCCGTGGCCTTGCCGTACATCTCCGCCATCACGGCCTCGGCGAGGACTCCCTGGCCAGTGCGTGCCCGTGCTCGCGATAGGTGGACACCGCGGCGTCCTTCTCGCCCAGCGCCTGGTTGACGCCCACTGCGACGGCTTCTTCGCCGATGTAGAGGTGAACGAAGCCGCGGATCTTCGTGCTGCTGTACAGCTCGACGCACCGCTCCTCGAAGCGGCGGATGGTGAGCATCTGCCGGAGCAGGGAGAGGTGATGGTCGGGTGAGGGAAAGCCGTCGGGAGCGTTGCGCGCGGCGGCGCAGCCTGCCTTCCTGCGTCCGCTCTTGCGTGCTGCCCGACGGGCCTTTCCTTCCGTCTGCGCGCTGGTGCTGCTCATCGTTCCGCCTTCTCTCGCGAGCGGGTCATCCTGGGTTCTCAAGCGTGAACAGGTCCCCTTCGGGCAACGTCAGTTCCCGGACCTGCAGCAGTCGGCGCATCACCTTGCCGCTGCGGGTCTTTGGGAAGGCCTTGACGACAGCTCCGACGAACGGGTCGGGGCGGCCGATCACGCCGGCTTCCGCGATGGCGGGATGCTCCATCAGCGCGCTCTCCACCTCGAACGGGCCGATGAGGTGTCCTGCCGACTTGATGACGTCATCGGCGCGGCCGAGAACCAGAACCAGCCGTCCTTGTCGCGCTTCGCGAGATCGCCCGTGAGGTACCGGCCGTCCGCGAAGCACGCCGCGTAGCGTGCCCCTCGTTCAGGTAGCCCCGGAACATGGAGGGCCAACCCGGACGGAGCGCCAGCTCTCCCTCGACACCCGCTTCGCCGATGCGATCACGCGCACGCGACCGTCCGCGATCTCTGCGCGGCCGTCCTCGCCGCGTTGCAGCAGCGCGGCCTTGACTCCGGGCAGGGGGGCGCCCCATGGAGCCCGGACGGATGTCGCAGGAGGGAAAGTTGGCGATCATGATGGCGCCGGTCTCCGTCTGCCACCAGTGGTCATGGATGGGCAGACCGAGGACATCCTGCCCCCACAGCACGGCTTCTGGGTTCAGCGGCTCGCCCACGCTGGCGATGAATCGGAGGGCCGACAGGTCGTACGGCCCTGGGAGTTCCGGGTACCCTCCCTGGGCGTGGCGCGCATCAGCATGCGGACGGCCGTCGGGGCCGTGTACCAGACGGTGACTCGCTCGCTGTCCAGGATGCGGTACCACCGGTGTACGTCGAAGTCGCCCTCGTCCAGCGACCGTCGCGCCGGGGGTGAGCTGGCGATGATTCCGTACGAGGTGCCCGTCACCCACCCGGGGTCCGCAGTGCACCAGTAAACGTCCTCCTGGCGAAGGTCGAGCGCGAAGGCCGCCGTCGCGTGGTGGGCGACCACCGCCTCGTGCACATGGACGGCACGCTTGGGGGCTCGGGTCGTGCCGCTCGTGAAATGCAGCAGCGCCATGTCCTCCGGATTCGGTGGGCGGCACGACGTACTCCTGTGGGCATGCTCCATGAGCTCGGCAAAGGAAACGGTCCCCGGGGGTGGATCAGTGACCGGACCCACGAGCAGGACATGGTCCAGATGGGGCAGCCGGTGCCTGTTCTCCTCGACCTTGCGCCGGTACTGCGCCTCGGTGGTGACAAGGACCCGGCATCGCCCAGCTCCAGCCGCTGGCGCACGGGCTCGGGGCCGAAGGCCGAGAAGAGCGGGCACAGCACGCGCGCGCTGCGCAATGTGCCCAGAACAGTCACATACAGTTCAGGGCAGCGGCCGAGGAGCGTGAAGACCCCCTCCTGCCGTCCCACGCCGAGGGTCGTGAGTGCGTTGGCGAAGCGGCCTGTGAGGCCGCCGAGCTCGCCGTATGTGAGGTGGGTGACGGTGTCGTCGGCCGCGATGCAGCGGAGGGCCTCCCCGCCCGCCGTGACCTGCCGCCAGGTGTCGGTCGACGGCCTCGTATCCGATGTAGGGCCCATCTCCTCCGGGCAGCCCGGACAGCCAGGATCGAGCCCCGTCCCAGGTGAATTCCGCGCGGGCACGCTCGTAGTCCTGGAGCATGAAGACGGCGTCCGGTCTGGGCTCTTTGCGGATGATCAGGTTGTCCATGACCGGTTCCTCGCCTTGCCTTGGGATCTTCAAGCAGACACCGTCACGCTCTGTGCCAGCGGCAAACGTGGCTGCGCGGGCTCCAGGCGTCCCCCGCACGGTCCAGGCTCGGCCCCCACGATCACCAGGGCATCCCAAGGGGGCTGCGTGGCGGGGTAGTTAGCGGGGAGTCATTGACGCGAGCGGTCAGTCGGCCGACGACGCCGACCGCGCCCTCGAGCTGACCAGTGAGGCGGACCAGGACTGGAAGGTGGCTCTCTTTCCAGCTGGCCGTCCAGTGTGACAATGCCGTCCAGGACTGGACGGCGACTGCGTCCGCGCCCAGCCCCATCGTGTCCGTGAGTATCTCCTCGACCACGCGGCGCCGTATCTCCGCGTCCGGTCGCAGAACGAGCATGAGGAGATCACGACGGGTGACGATGCCGACGAGGCGGTCGTCCTCGTCCACGACCGGCAGCCGCTCGATGCTCGGTGGGCCATCAGGCGGGCGGCGCCTGCCGCGGTCTCCTCCGCGTGGACTGTCACTGTCGGCGCGGCATGGCCTCACCAGCGGTGAAGGACACCTCAGATGGGAACGTCCCTCGGCCGCCAGGCACATCGCTCATCAGCGGATGCTCCGCCGTTTGCCGGACGAGCAGGTCGCTCTCGGAGATGGCGCCCAGTACCCGGTCCTCTTCGTCGAGGACCGGCAGTCCGCTGATGTCGTGCTGAGCGAGCAACTTCGCGACATCCTTGAAAGAGGTAGAGGTGACGACCGAGACGACTTCGCCGGTCATCAGCTCTCCCACCTGATGTGCTTCATGAGGCACCTCCCGGCGTCCCAGCGATCCGCGCGGACGTAAAGGCCGGGGGTCGCTTGAGAACCTACGATCCACCGACCCCTACGAGAGGAGGAGGGCCGAATGGTCCGAAGCCGGGACCGATCGGACCTGCCCCCACGCATGCGGGCGCCTCTTTCCTGCATGAACCGGGACCTTTTGCCCCATTCGGGGACCTGAGCGGTCCTCTCGCTGCAGGATCCCGCTGTGCCAGCGTGAGAGGCGGACCCTTGGCGGCGTTTTGAGGAGGAACCATGGAAGGCACCACGAGCGGCCCGGGACTCGGCTCCGTCGTAGTCGGCGTCGACGGCTCCGAGCCGGCCCGCCAGGCAGCTCTGTGGGCAGCGACCGAGGCCGCGCGCCGCGAGCGTCCGCTGCACATCGTGTACGGGTCCGATACGGACGGCCGGGTGCTCTACGTCTCGGCCGAGACCATCGAGCAGGTCCGCCAGGCGGGCCGTGAACTGCTGGACGCCACCGCCACCGCGGTGGCGGAGCAGTTTCCCAGCCTGAAGGTCAACACCGAGTTCAGCCGCAGGGCACCCGTCCCGAGCCTCCACCGGTCCGCGGGCCTTCACGGCACCATCGTGGTCGGCAACCGCGGCGCGGGCGGATTCAGCTCACTCATGCTCGGCTCGGTCGGGCTGAAGGTCGCCGCGGGTGCGAATACGACCGTCATCATCGTCAGAGGCACCGGCAACGGCACCGAGACCGGTGTGGTGCTCGCTGCCGTCCGCGACGAACACGACCTCGAATCCGCACGGTACGCCGCACGGGAAGCCGAGCTCCGCAAGGGCTCACTGCGGCTGCTGCACGTGTGGAACATCCTGCAGTCCGTCGGCATGGTCGCGACCATGCTCGACGACGTGGACCAAATCGCCGGCGAGCAGGTCCATCACCTGAACGCAGTGGGGGATCGGATCCGCGAGGAGTTCCCAGACATGACCGTGCACGTGGACGCCGAGAAGAGCGTGTCCGTGGCCAGTGTCCTGGTCGAGGCGTCGCCCGGGGCGGACCTGCTGGTGATGGGCGGCCGGCGGTCACCCAGCTACCTCGGGCCAACCCTCGGGCGGGTCACGCACACCCTGGTCCACCACGCGAACTGTCCCGTGCAGCTCATTCCGCGCCACAGCCAGGAGCACGGGAGCGAGTCGTGACGGCCCGGGGCACCCACGAGAAGATCGTCGTCGGTCTCGACCCGGCCGGGGACTGGCGTCTTCCCCTGGCCTGGGCGGTGGACGAGGCCGGCCGACGCCGGATCGGACTGCGGCTCGTCGTCGCCGTACCTTCGCAGCACGACACTCAGCACGTCGACGACACGCCCCGCAGCATGGCCCTGCACCAGGCCGCCTCGGAAACCCTCAGCGCCGCTGCCGCCTGGAGCAGGGAGCGCCACCCGGAAGTCGAACCGGTCGCGGACCTGGTCGACGGGTTCCCCGCTCCGGCGATAGGCCGACTGTCCAAGCAGGCCCGCATGATCGTCCTCGGTTCACGCCACCTGAGCCGTACCACCGAGTTCCTCAGCGCCGGCTCGCTCGTAGTCCCCGTCACCGCGCAAGCGCAGTGTCCGGTCGTCGTCGTGGGCGACGCCGAGCACGTCACGCAGCAGCCGCCCTACCTGGTGGTGGGCATCGACGGTAGCGAATCATCGAAGGCGGCGCTGGCGCTGGCGTTCGAGGAGGCAGATCTCAGAGGAGCCAAGCTGCGTGCCGTTTCCGTGTGGCAGGCTCCGGTCTTCCTGCTCCGTGACGAGGAGGTTGCGCTCCAGGCGCAGCGACGGATGTTGTCGGAGACGACGGCAGGCTGGTCGCCGAAGTACCCGGACGTCGTGTTGACGCACGAGATACACATCGGGCACCCGGTGGAGGAGCTGGCCGGTGCCGCCGAGCACGCACTTGCGGTGGTCGTGGGCCGGCGAGGCCGGGGTGGCTACACCGGTATGCGGCTCGGATCGGTCGTCCATGGGCTACTGCACCGGGCGCACTGCCCGGTGATCACGGTTCCTGTCGTGTGAGGACGGTCGTGACGACGTCCGCCGCTCAGCAGGCGTCCGCTCCCGCAGGACCCCACAGGGGTCTGACGGAGGCGGAGGCGGCGCGTCGGCTCGCCGCGCACGGCCGCAACGAGGTGGCGGCCGCCAGGACCGTTCCGCTGTATGCCGGAGTGCTCGCGGGGATGCACTGATCCTTGTGCTGCTGGGAGCCGTCGTGCTGACCCTCGCGATCGGCGACCGTGCCAACGCGGTGGTCATCGCGCTGGTGATCGTGGTGACCACCACCGTTGGCGTCGCGCAGGAGATCCGGGCCGACAACGCCGTGGCCGCCCTGTCCGCCCTCTCCGCACCCAACGCGCGGGTCCTGCGTGACTCCTCCCCGGGGGAGGTTCCAGCCGCAGAAGTCGTTCCCGGTGGTGTACTCCTCCTCGGCGAAGGCGACATCGTCGCGGCCGACGCCGAACTCGCTGAAGCCTCTGCCTTGTTGGTCGACGAGTCCGTGCTCACCGGCGAATCGGTGGCCGTGGACAAAGCCCCCGGCGTCCGGTTGAGCGCCGGGACGGTCGTCGTCCGGGGGCGAGGCGCGGCAATGGTGACGGCCACGGGAGCTGACAGCGCGCTCGGCTGCATCGCCGCCCTGCTCGATGGCAGGCGTGAGCCGACGCCATTGCAGCGCCGCCTCGGAGCCCTGGGCCGTGTCCTCGCCGCAGTCACCCTGGCCCTCTGCCTGGTCGTGTTCGTACTCGGCCTCGCGCGAGGCCTGGCGGCTGGCACGATGGCCGTGACGGTTGTCAGCCTCGCGGTGGCGGCTGTCCCCGAATCCCTACCGGCCTGGTCACCCTGTCCCTGGCATTGCGCGCGCGGTGGATGGCGGAGCGGCATGCTCTGGTGAGGCGGCTTCCCGCCGTGGAGACGCTGGGCTCGGTGACTGTCCTGGCCACGGACAAGACCGGCACCCTCACCGAGGGGCGCATGGTCGTCCAGCATGTGTGGACGCCACGCGTCACGTTTGACTTCTTCGGTGTCGGCTACGAACCGGAAGGCGACGTGCGAGTGGAAGGCAGACGGCCGACTTCCGACGAACTCGATCCCTGCTCCACAGTGCCGGGGGAGTTCTCGTTCACCCTGCCTGCCTCCGTGCCGGTGCCGCACAGTCCGTGGATCAAGCCGCCAGACCAACGCCGAGGAGCTTGGCGGCTTGTCCTAGGGTGCCAGGCATGACGTGTCGGTAGGTCTTGAACGTGATCTCGATGCTTTTGTGCCCCATCCACTCAGCGACATGAGGCCGAATCTCCTGCGGAGAACGTTCCGGCGGGCGGGAGTGAGGGGGCTCTTGGAGGTGCTCTTCGAGCGCCCGAGGTTCCCCAGGTGTGACCAGGTGGGGTGGGCTTTGCCAGGGACCGATGCTGACCCAATGATGACTTTGGTGACCCGGGGCGTCTTGTCAGCCGGCGCGCACTGTAGCCGCTGCGGAGAATCCCCCGCGACGCCTGCGACTGGCGGCCAGGATGCCCACTTCCGGGTGACCCCCCGGTCCGGCTTCGCCGCCGCCGCGTCGTGCGTGCTTGAGCATCACCAGCAGGTCCGGTCTCGTCCTGGCCGTGAAACCGCCGGTCACCGGGAGCCTGCCGATGCACATCATGCTCATCGCGAGCGCGTTCAACAGCCTGACGCAACGGGCTCACGCGGAACTGCGCGACCACGGGCACAGCGTGACCGTGGAGCTGGCCCTCCAGGACGTGCCCCTGTGGGACGCCGTCTCCCGCCACCAGCCCGATCTCGTCGTGGCGCCCATGTTGAAGAGTGCCATCCCGCCAGAGGTATGGGAGGCGTACACGTGCCTCATCGTTCACCCGGGCCCCGTCGGTGACCGCGGACCGTCCTCCCTGGATTGGGCGATCCACGAGAAGGTGAGCCGGTGGGGCGTGACCGTCCTACAGGCCAATGCCGAAATGGACGCAGGCGACGTCTGGGCGTCGGTCGCCTGCCCGGTGCCGCCCGTGGGCAAGGGGGACCTGTACCGCAACGAGGTGTCCGACGCCGCGCTGGCCGCGATCCTCCTGGCCGTCGAACGCTTCGCCTCGGGTACGTTCTCGCCTCAGCCTCAGCCTCAGACCGGCGGAGGGGAAGAGGGCGTCGCCCGCAGTCGGGCCTACTTCGACCAGGGGCTGCGCCGCATCCGCTGGGAGTCGGATGCCACCGAGGTCGTCGTCCGCAAACTACGCGCGGCCGACTCGTTCCCCGGTGTGCTGGATGAACTGCTGGGCAAGGAGTGGTATTTGCACGGCGGTCACCCGGAGGACGGACTGCGTGGCCGCCCGGGGGAGCTGCTGGCCACCAGGTCGGGGGCGATCTGCCGGGCCACCGCCGATGGCGCCGTGTGGATCCCCGAGCTGCGGCCCCGGCGCGTACCCGGGGGACCGGCCACGTTCAAGCTCCCCGCCGTTCTGGCCCTGGGCGACAGCCTGCCCAGGCTGCGCGAACACCCCGCTCCGCCGGACGCGGACGCCTCCCTCCGAACCTGGGCCGACATTCGCTACCGGGAGGACGGCCCCGTCGGCTTCCTCTCCTTCTCCTTCCCCGGCGGCGCCATGAGCACCTCGCACTGCCGCCGTCTGCTGTGCGCCTACCGGATGGCCTGCTCCCGGCCCACCTCTGTGCTGGTCCTCGGTGGCAGCCGGGACTTCTTTTCCAATGGAATCCATCTGAACGTGATCGAGGCCGCCGACGACCCCGGCGCGGAGTCCTGGGCCAACATCAACGCCATGGACGACCTGGTGGAGGCCGTTCTGACGACCACCGATCGGCTGGTGGTGTCCGCAGTGGGCGGCAATGCGGCCGCAGGTGGGGTGATGCTGGCCCTGGCTGCGGATGAGGTGTGGTGCAGGCGGGGCGCGGTGCTGAACCCGCACTACCGCCTGATGGGCCTGTACGGCTCCGAGTACTGGACTTACACGCTGCCCGGCCGGGTGGGCCCCGCGGTGGCCGACAGGCTCATGCGGGAGGCCCTCCCGGTGAGCGCCGCAGCCGGACTGGGGCTCGGCCTGGTGGACCGTATGGTCGAATGCGGGCCACAGGACTTTGCCGCCGAGACCGGCCGCCTGGCCGCTCAGCTCGCGTCCTCAGCCGCGACGCAGGCGCGTATCGCAGCCAAGAAGGCCCAACGGGAGCGGCGCGAGGCGGCCAAGCCGCTGGCCTCCTACCGGGAGGAGGAACTGGCCCACATGCTCCGTACTTTCTCGGACCCGGACGCCCCTTACCACTCGCTGCGCAGGGCCTTCGTATGCAAGTACCCCGCGGCCCGGACGCCGCCCCACATCGGCGTGGCCCTCCCCGGGAGGAGGGCGGCGCCCCAGGCGTCCTCACGCTGAGGCGGTACCGGATCCGCCCCCGGCGCTGTCGCGGGGTGACCGGCTGCCTGCTATCAAGAAATGCGAAGGGAATATGAACCGCTTCGTCGTATTCCTCCCCGTAGGAGGCTTGGCCCCATGGATGCAGCAACGCCGACCCCGGCCCCGTCCGAGACCGTCCCCAGCACCCCCGAGGGGGACGAGTCCCCGATCCACATCCTCTGGATCAACGCGGGGCTGAGTTGCGATGGCGATTCGGTAGCCCTGACGGCCGCGATGCAGCCGAGCATCGAGGAGATCGTGCTCGGCGTGCTGCCCGGCTTGCCGAAGATCGCGGTCCACTGGCCTCTTATCGACTTCGAGTGCGGACCGGTGGGTGGGGCGGACACGTTCATCGAGTGGTTCTTCAAAGGCGAGCGCGGTGAGATCGACCCGTTCGTGCTGGTCGTCGAGGGATCCATTCCCAATGAGTCGATCAAGCCGGAGGGGTACTGGTGCGGGTTCGGCGACAACCCGGAGACCGGCCAGCCGATCACGACCAGCGAGTGGATCGACCGCCTGGCACCCAAGGCGTTGGCGGTCGTCGCCATCGGAACCTGTGCCACGTACGGCGGCATCCACGCGATGGCGGGCAACCCGACCGGTGCCATGGGGGTACCCGACTACCTGGGCTGGGACTGGAAGTCGAAGGCCGGCATCCCGATCGTGTGCGTACCGGGCTGCCCGATCCAGCCCGACAACTTCTCCGAGACCCTCACCTACCTCCTCTACCAGGCCGCGGGATCCGCCCCGATGATTCCGCTGGACGACAAGCTGCGTCCGACGTGGCTGTTCGGGGCCACGGTGCACGAAGGGTGCGACCGGGCCGGCTACTACGAGCAGGGCCAGTTCGCCACCACGTACGACTCGCCCAAGTGCCTTGTCAAGCTGGGCTGCTGGGGGCCCGTCGTCAAGTGCAACGTGCCCAAGCGCGGGTGGATGAACGGCATCGGCGGCTGCCCCAACGTCGGCGGCATCTGCATCGCCTGCACCATGCCGGGTTTCCCCGACAAGTTCATGCCGTTCATGGACGAGCCGCCCGGCGGCAAGGTCTCCAGCGCGGCCAGCGGTGCGTACGGAGCCGTCGTCCGCAAACTCCGCTCCGTCACGGCCAGGACCGTGGACAAGGAGCCGAAGTGGCGTCACGCGGGAGACGAGCTGACGACCGGCTACCGGCCGCCCTGGTGACCGGCCCCGGACGCGCGACGCGCACACCACCACCCCGGCCCCACCTCAGCTGCGGACCCGGCCGGCCCCGGCTGATCATCCCGTCCTGATCCGACCCCCCTCCGTAACGAAGTCTTGAAGAAGGGCGCTGCGCAGACGATGGCACCGACGACGAAGACCGGCGACGACGGCAGTGGCCTGGTGGAGATGGCCTGGGATCCGATCACCCGGATCGTGGGCAGTCTCGGCATCCACACGAAGATCGACTTCAAGCAGAAGCGGGTGGCGGAGTGCTACAGCACCTCGTCGGTCTTCCGCGGCTACAGCGTCTTCATGCGCGGCAAGGACCCCCGTGACGCGCACTTCATCACCAGCCGCATCTGCGGCATCTGCGGCGACAACCACGCCACCTGCTCGGTGTACGCGCAGAACATGGCCTACGGCGTCAAGCCCCCGCACCTCGCCGAGTGGATCATCAATCTCGGTGAGTCCGCCGAGTACATGTTCGACCACAACATCTTCCAGGAGAACCTGGTCGGGGTCGACTACTGCGAGAAGATGGTCCGCGAGACCAACCCGGGGGTCCTGGAACTGGCCGAGCGCACCGAGGCCCCGCACGCCGGCGACCACGGCTACAAGACCATCGCCGACATCATGCGCTCCCTCAATCCCATCGAGGGCGAGTTCTACCGCGAAGCGCTGCAAGTCAGCCGGTACACGCGGGAGATGTTCTGCCTGATGGAGGGCCGCCACGTGCACCCCTCCACCCTCTACCCGGGCGGCGTGGGCACCATCGCGTCCGTCCAGCTCTTCACTGACTACCTCAGCCGCCTCATGCGTTACGTCGAGTTCATGAAGCGCGTCGTCCCGCTCCACGACGACCTCTTCGACTTCTTCTACGAAGCCCTTCCCGGGTACGAGGAGGTCGGCCGCCGGCGCGTGCTGCTCGGCTGCTGGGGCGCCCTCAACGACCCCGAGTACTGCGACTTCACGTACGCCAACATGACCGACTGGGGACGGAAGATGTTCGTCACCCCGGGCATCGTCGTGGACGGCAAGCTGGTCACCAACGACCTCACCGAGATCAACCTCGGCATCCGCATCCTCCTGGGCAGCTCGTACTACGAGGACTGGGCCGGGAAGGAGCAGTTCGTCACGCACGACCCGCTCGGCAATCCCGTCGACCCTCGCCACCCGTGGAACCAGCACACGATCCCGGCCCCCCAGAAGCGGGACTTCAACGGCAACTACAGCTGGGTGATGTCGCCGCGCTGGTTCGACGGCAAGGACTACCTCGCTCTTGACACCGGAGGCGGCCCCATCGCCCGCCTGTGGTCGACCGCCCTGTCGGGCCTCGTCGACGTAGGCTATGTCAAGGCCACCGGGCACAGCGTCGTCATCACCCTGCCCCGCACCATGACCAAGCCCGAGACCCGCTTCGAGTGGAAGATCCCGAAGTGGAGCAACGCGCTGGAACGCAACCGTGCCCGCACGTACTTCCAGGCATACGCCGCGGCCATCGCGTTGCACTGCGCGGAGCAGGGTCTGGCGGAGGTGCGCGCCGGACGCACCCAGACCTGGGAGAAGTTCGAGGTACCGGACGAGGGCCTGGGCGTCGGCTTCACCGAGGCGGTACGCGGTGTCCTCTCGCACCACATGGTGATCCGCGACGGCAAGATCGCCAACTACCACCCCTACCCGCCGACCCCGTGGAACGCCAGCACCCGCGACACCTATGGAACCCCTGGGCCCTACGAGGACGCCGTGCAGAACACGCCCATCTTCGAGGAGAACCCGCCGGAGAACTTCAAGGGCATCGACATCATGCGCGCCGTCCGCAGCTTCGACCCCTGCCTGCCCTGCGGCGTCCACATGTACGTGGGCGGCGGCAAGACCGTGCAGAAGATGCACATGCCGACCGGCCTGAGCGGCCTGGCCGGATGAGCGCGACCGAGGCTCCGCGGTCTCCGAGCGCGGAGGAGGCCGGGCGGCGCGTCGAAGAGATCCTCGACCGGCTGACCGCCGCCGGAGACCCCGCGGCGGCTGCGGCGGCCGAGGAACTGGTCCGGGTCCTGATGGACTTCTACGCCGCGGGCCTCGCCCGGATCGTCACACTGCTGCAGGCCCCCGCGGCGCGCAGGGCGCAGGGCGGCCCGCTGAGCGGGCTGCTCGGCGACGAACTGGTCGCCAGTCTGCTTGTCCTGCACGACGTCCACCCCGAGAACACCTCGGCGCGGATCTCCCGCGCCCTGGAGAGCGTTCAGGGGCATGGTGTGGAGCTCGAACTCCTCGAATTCGACGAAGCGACCGGCACCCTGCGGCTGCGCTCGACCGCCCCATCCGGCGGCGGCTCAGGCTGCGGCTGCCCCAGCACGGGTTCGTCGCCCCGGCAGGCCGTGGAGGACTTGCTGGCCTGCTTCGCCCCGGAGGTGAGCCACGTGGAACTGGAAGAGGCCCCGTCCTCCCACGAGCCGGCGCTGCTCCAGATCGGCACGCGTCCGCCCACGGGCGCAGCGGGCCGGTCGGCTCCGGCGACGGCGCCGTGAGTGCGCCGCAGGCCCGGCCACAGCACCCGGCACCCGGCGCGCGGACGCGGGGGTTGCGCCGGTTCGCGGGACCGCGTGCGCCGCAGCCGGAACGGTGCGAATTGTGTGGAGTGGCGGTCCCGGACGACAACCACCGCCACCTCGTGGACACCGAGAGGCGCTCCCTGGCCTGTGCCTGTACCCCGTGCTCCCTGCTCTTCGCACAGCCCGGCGCCGGCGGTGGCCGCTATCGCACGGTCCCGGACCGCTATCTGGCCGACCCGGGCCACGCCTTCGACGCCGCTGCCTGGGACCTCCTGCAGATTCCGGTCGGGGTCGCCTTCTTCTTCCGCAACGCCGCACTGGACCGGCTGGTCGCGCTCTACCCCAGCCCGGCCGGCGCCACGGAAAGCGAACTCGACCCGGCGACCTGGCAGACCGTACTCGGCACCAGCCGGCTGGCCGGCATGCTCGAACCGGATGTGGAGGCGCTGCTGCTGCGCCGCAAGGAAGGCCGCACGGAGTGCTACCTGGTGCCGATCGACGTCTGCTACGAACTGGTGGGCCGAATGCGCCTGCTGTGGCAGGGGTTCGATGGCGGAGCCGAGGCACGGGCCGCTCTGCAGGTGTTCTTCGCGCACGTCGGGCAGCGGGCCCGGGCGCTCACCGAAGGAAGCAGGCCATGACCGAGCTCTCCTTCACCTGCACCGGAGTCCGCGCCGACCCCTACGCCGCCGGCCCCACCCTGGTCTTCCGGCTGCACGTCACCGCGTCAGACGAGACCCGGGTGCACGCCCTAGCGCTCCGCTGCCAGATCCGCATCGAACCGGCCCGCCGCCGTTACGAGGAGCAGGAGGCGGGCAAGCTGGCCGACCTGTTCGGCGAGCGCTCCCGCTGGGGCACCACGCTCCAGCCGGTGCAGTTCGCGCAGGTCTCCCTCATGTCTCCCAGCTTCACCGGGGAGACGGAAATCGACCTCGTCGTGCCCTGCACCTACGACATGGACATCGCCGCGACCAGGTATGCCGAGGCCCTCTCGGGCGGCGAGGTGCCGCTGCTCATGCTCTTCTCGGGAACGGCCTTCACCGGCGCCGGCGGGTTCCGCGTCGAGCCGGTGCCCTGGGACCGCGAAGCTACCTACCGGATGCCCGTGGAGGTATGGCGGGAGATGCTCGAACAGCACTTTCCCGGCTGCGGCTGGATCCGTCTGCCCCGCGACACCATGGATGCCCTTCTCGCGTTCCGCTCGCACCGGGCGCTGCCCTCGTGGGAGGCCACCCTTCGGGCACTCCTGGACGAGGCCGCCCCGGCGGTTCCCCGGACGCCGGCCCGTAGCCTGCCCAGTTCCGGTGCCGTACCGTCGCGCGTCACCGAGAGGACGGCGACATGACCACGGCGGCCGTGTTCAGCCCCGAGGTGGAGTCCCGTTTCGCCACCGCGCGGCAGGTGGCCGACGCCGTCCTCTTCGAAGGCTATGTGCTCTATCCCTACCGTGCCTCGGCGGCCAAGAACCGGCTGCGCTGGCAGTTCGGAGTGCTCGTACCGCCCGCCTGGGGCGCCGACCGTGAGGAACACGCCTTCCAGCGCACCGAATGCCTGATGGAACCCAGAGCGGGCGCCACGCTGGCGGCCGAGGTGCGGTTCCTGCGCGCCCAGCGGCGCACCGTCCAAGAGGCCCGGCCGGACGGTACGTTCGCAACGGTGCCGGAACTGCACCTCCACGACCGCGTCCTGGTCCCCTGGGACGAAGGCACCGAAGAACGCGTCGAGATCGTCGCGACCGTGGCCGAGCTGACCGGAGACGGGATCGTCGTCCCCTTCACCCGGCCCGCCGGTGAAGACACCGAACCGGTTCACGACACGGACGGCACGCTGGTGGGCCGGCTGGTCCGCCGGTACGACGAGGCCGTCGGCGTCGTACGCATGTCCGCGAGCGAACTCGACGGCCCCTACCGGGTGATGCGGCTGACGGCCGTGGTGGAGAACACCAGCACGTGGGCCCCGGCCGACGGGAGCGGCGACCGCGACGCCGCACTGCCTCATTCGCTCGTCTCCACGCACCTCATGCTCTGCCTCGACACCGGCTCGTTCGTCTCGATGACGGACCCGCCGGAGTGGGCCAAGGGCGCGGTGGCGTCCTGCCGGAACCGGAACACCTGGCCGGTGCTGGCCGGCGAGCCCGGCCGCGCCGACGTGGTGCTGTCCTCCCCGATCATTCTGGAGGACCACCCCGCCATCGCCCCGGAAAGCCCGGGGGCGCTCTACGACGCGACCGAGATCGACGAGATCCTCGCCCTGCGCACCGCGGCCCTGACCGATCAGGAGAAGCGCGAGGCCCGCGGGACCGACGCGAAGGCCGCCGCCGTGATCGACCTGGCCGACTCCATGCCGCCCGAGGTCCTGGAACGACTCCACGGAGCGGTCCGCGCCCTGCGCGAGATCACCGAACCGGGCCCGTCCGGTCTCTGCGGGACGGGGCCGCCCATCCCGCCCGACCCGTTCGACGCGCCTGGTGTCTCCCGTCCCGGCACGCCCTGGTGGGACCCCGCGGGCGACGCCGGTCTCGACCCGGCCACCGACCAGGTCCTGGTCGACGGCCGCCCGGTCGCCGCCGGCAGCCGCGTGCTGCTGCGTCCCGGCCTGCGCCGCACCGACGCGCAGGACCTGTTCCTGCACGGGCGCAGCGCCCGGGTCGAGGCCGTACTCCACGACGTGGACGGGGGAGTGCACCTCGCCGTGACCGTCGAAGGCGATCCCGGCGCGGACATCCGCCGCGAACAGGGACGGTTCCTGTACTTCCAACCCGACGAAGTAGCACTCCCGGAGGACGCGTGAACCCCGCCTCGCCCGGCAACGGCCGGATCCTGGTCGCCGGAGTCGGCAATATCTTCCTCGGTGACGACGGCTTCGGCGTGGAGACGGTGCGCGCCCTGGCCGGGCACCAGCTCCCCGAACACGTCGAGGTCGTGGACATCGGAGTACGGGGCGTACACCTCGCGTACCAACTGCTCGACGGATACGACACGCTCATCCTCGTCGACGCCACGGCGCGCGGCGGCGACCCGGGGACCGTGTACCTCATCGACGCGGGAACGGCGGGCGGCATCGAGCCCGAGGGGGCCGTGCTCGACGGGCACCACATGTCGCCCGACGCGGTCCTGGCCCTGCTGGACACCCTGTGTGCCGGAACCGGTGCGACGCCGCCGCGGCGCACGCTGGTGGTGGGATGCGAACCCGCATCCGTCGAGGAGGGGATCGGCCTCAGCCCCGAGGTGGCCGCCGCCGTACCCGAGGCGGTTCGATGCGTCCTCGACCTCGTACGCCAGAGCACCCATGAAGCGTCCGCACACAGTGCCGTGGCCTGACCGGCCGGGACATGAGGAGCACACCATGAAGAAGTCCATGATCGGCAGCGCCGTCGCCGCCACCGTCCTCCTCGCCCTGGTCAGGCAGATCCTGCCCGACGTCAGGCGCTACCTGCGCATCCGCAGGATGTGACGCGGCCGGCTGCACCGAACGGGGGCACGCGGGGCGCGGCATCGGCGAGCCACGGAGCCCGCCCCCGCAGCCCGCCGTGTAATGGTGCCCAGCGGACCGGCCACACCCTTACCGGCCGGCCTCCGCCAGGACGGAGACTGATGCACGAGATGTCCATCGCGATGGCCGTCGTCGGCCAGGTGGAGGAGGCGGCAGCCAAAGCCGGCGGCGTCACCGCCGTCACCTCCGTGCGGCTCCAGGTGGGTGAGCTGGCCGGGGTCGTCCCGGACGCACTGGCCTTCTGCTTCGAGCTCGCCTGCGCGGGGACCGTCCTGGAAGGCGCCGAACTGATCGCCGAATCCGTGCCCGGCCGCGCCCGCTGCGCGACGTGCGTGGACGAATGGGCGGTCGGTGCGCCTCCGCAACTGTGCTGCCCGGCGTGCGGTCAGGCGACAGCCGAGCTTCTCTCCGGCCGTGAGCTGCAGATCGCCAGTGTGCAGTGGGAAGACGGTCCGGCCCGTGACCGCACCCGAGAACCCATCTCCGAGGAGCGCTGAACCATGTGCCGAGTCGTCGACCTGCAACAGGCGGTCCTCGCCAAGAACGAGGCCGCCGCCCATGCGCTGCGCACCGGACTGGCGGCCCGGGGCACCACCGTGGTCAACCTGCTGTCCAGCCCCGGGAGCGGGAAGACGGCCCTGCTGGAACGCGAACTCCTCCTCGCACGTGAGCGAGGAGTGCCGGTCGCCGCGCTGACCGCCGATCTCGCCACGGAGAACGACGCCAGGCGCCTGGCCCGCTCCGGCGTTCCCGTCAAGCAGGTCCTCACCGACGGACTGTGCCACCTCGAGGCGGACATGCTGGGCCGGCATCTCGAGGGATGGCTGCCGGAAACCACCCGGCTGGTGTTCGTGGAGAACGTCGGGAACCTGGTCTGCCCCGCCACCTACGACCTCGGTGAGGCCTTGCGGGTCGTACTCGCTTCGGTCACCGAAGGCGAGGACAAACCGCTGAAGTACCCGACCGCCTTCGGGCTCGCCCAGCTCGTGGTGGTCACCAAGACCGACATCGCCGATGCCGTCGGGTTCGACGAGCCGGCGTTCCGCGCCCACGTCGAGCAGGTCAACCCCGGAGTGGAGGTGGTCCTGACCTCCGCCCGCCGGGGCGAAGGGGTGGGCGTGCTGCTCGACCGGGCGATGGCGGTGGCGGACGGAGAGCCGGCACACGAACCGGTCATGGGCCGGCAGAACCGCGATCACCACCACCACGGGGACGGCTCCCGGCAGATGAACGGTTCGCACACCCATCCCCACCCCCACGACCGTGCGGATGATCCCCGGCAGTCCGCGTACGCGGCATCCGCCGGCCCCGCCGCCCGGCCCCGGGCGTGAACGCTCCGCACCCGGGCACGGTTGACGCCCCCGCGCCACAGCGCCGCCGGGTCATGGTCCGGGGTGTCGTACAAGGCGTGGGCTTCCGACCGTTCCTGTACAGCCTGGCCACGGCCATGGAGCTGTCCGGCCACGTGAGCAACACCGCTGAAGGCGTGGTGGCGGAGGTCGAGGGGGCGCCGTCCGCTGTGGCACTGTTCTGCGACCGGATCGCCGCGGAAGCCCCCCCGCTGGCCGTGGTGGAGTCCGTCGACCACCAGGACGTTCCCGCCTCCGGCGGTGCGGGGTTCACCATCATCGCCTCCCGGTCTGAGGGACGGGGGCGCACGCTGGTTTCGCCGGACGTGGCCACCTGCGCTGCATGCCTCGCTGAACTGGGCGATCCGGCCGACCGGCGCCACCGCCACCCGTTCATCACCTGCACGCACTGCGGTCCGCGCTTCACCATCGTCACCGGCCTGCCGTACGACCGGTCCCACACCACCATGGCCGGCTTCCCGATGTGTCCCGACTGCGCCCGCGAGTACGCCGATCCGGCCGACCGCCGGTTCCACGCGCAGCCCGTCGCCTGCCCCGACTGCGGGCCCCGCCTGCGTCTGCTGCGCACCGCCGGGGGTGGCACCCCCAGTGAGGTGCCCGTCGCGGACCCCGTCGCGGAGGCCCGCAGGCTCCTGGCCGACGGCGCCATCCTCGCCGTCAAGGGCCTCGGCGGCTACCACCTGGCATGCGACGCCTCCCATGCCGAAGCCGTGGCCCTGCTGCGCCGCCGTAAGGCCCGCGGCGACAAGCCCTTCGCCCTCATGGCCCGCGACACCGCCGATATCGAGCACCTCGTGCACATCGGCCCTGCGGAGCGCGTACTGCTGACCGGCGGGGTGCGGCCCATCGTCCTGTTGCGGCGCCGGGCGGCGCCGCCACCGCGGGTCGGGGCCCCAGGAGTGTCGGACGCGGTCGCGCCCGGCAGTCCGGACCTGGGTGTCATGCTCCCGTACACACCCCTGCACCACCTGCTGCTCGGCTTGCCCACAGACCCCGCCGGGCCACGCCTGCTCGTCATGACCAGCGGGAACACGGCCGGCGAACCCATCGTCACCGACGACGCCGAGGCACTGGAGCGGCTGGCTCACCTGGCCGACGCCTGGCTCACGCACGACCGCCCGATCCAGGTGCCGTGCGACGACTCCCTGGTGCGGGTGTGCGACGGAGAACGGATGATCCTGCGCCGGTCACGCGGCTACGCCCCCCTGCCGATCGTCCTGCCGGTGCCCGTCAGGCCGACCCTCGCGGTCGGGGGAGACCTGAAGAACGCGTTCGGCCTGGCCGACGGGCGCCGGGCCTGGCTGTCCGCCCACATCGGGGACATGGACGACCTCGCCACGCAGTACGCCTTCGAGCGCGCCGAGCGGCAGCTGGAGTCGATCACGGGGGTGGAACCCCTGGCGCTGGCCGCCGACCGACACCCCGGCTACCGCTCCGGCCAATGGGCCGAGCGGCAGGCGGCCGGCCGGCCGCTCGTGCGGGTGCAGCACCATCACGCCCACGTCGCGGCGGCAATGGCCGAACACGGACTGGACGGCACCCACCAGGTGATCGGCGTCGCCTTCGACGGCACCGGATACGGCGACGACGGGGCAGTGTGGGGCGGGGAGTTCCTGCTCGCCGACTACGACGGTTTCACCCGGTTCGCCCACCTCGCCTATGTCCCGCTGCCCGGCGGCGACGCCGCCGTGCACCGGCCCTACCGCATGGCACTGGCCCACCTGCGCGCGGCCGGCATCGCCTGGACGGACGACCTGCCCTGCGTAGCGGTCTGCCCACCCGACGAAAGGCGGGTGCTGGAAGCCCAGATGGAGCGGGACCTGAACTGCACACCCACCTCCAGCATGGGCCGGCTCTTCGACGCCGTTTCCTCGCTCGCGGGGGTGTGCCACCGGGCCGGATACGAGGCGCAGGCCGCCGTCGAACTGGAGGCCGCGGCGCTCACCGCCAAGACCGCCGCGGACGGCCGTACCGGCTACGCGTTCGCCCTCCGACCCCCTGAAAGGGCCGTCGGGGCCACGTGGACCGCCGACCCCGCGCCTGTCATGGCGGCGATCGTGGATGACGTACGCGCCGGTGTCCCTCCGGCACTCGTCGCGGCACGCTTCCACCGTGCGGTCGCCGCCCTCGTCCACCGCACCTGCGTCGTGGCCCGCGAGCGGCACGGGCTGGACAGTGTCGCCCTGACCGGCGGCGTGTTCGCCAACGTTCTGCTCTCCTCGGCCTGCGCCGAGGCGCTGCGGAAGGACGGTTTCACGGTGCTGCGCCACCACCAGGTGCCGCCGAACGACGGGGGACTGGCGCTCGGCCAGCTGGTGATCGCCGGACACAGAACCGCCGACTGACGCCCCACCCGCAAGGCGGGGGCACGGACCACCACAGCGAGGAGAAACCCCCATGTGCCTGGCGGTACCCGGGAAAGTGATGGACATCGAGGTTCGTGACGGCACTCGTATGGCCACCGTCGACTTCGGCGGCGTCGTGAAGGAGGTGTGCCTGGAATACCTGCCGGACCTCCAGGTCGGCGAGTACGCCATCGTGCACGTCGGGTTCGCCCTCCAGCGCCTGGACGAGCAGTCGGCGAGGCAGACGCTCGACCTCTTCGCGACTCTCGGGATGCTCCAGGAGGAGTTCGCAGACCCGTGGGAACTGGCCGCGGAGGCGGGCGGAGCCCAGTGGCCCGATGGAAGTGAAGCACCGCAGGAGGCCCAGAAGTGAAGTACATCGACGAGTTCCAGAACCCCGACCTGGCCCAGCGCCTGCTCGACGACATCCATTCCACGGTGACCAGACCATGGGCCCTCATGGAGGTGTGCGGGGGACAGACGCACACGATCATCCGGCACGGCATCGACCAGCTTCTCCCCGATCTGGTGGAGTTGATCCACGGGCCGGGCTGCCCTGTGTGTGTCACTCCGCTGGAGGTCATCGACAAGGCGCTGGAGATCGCCTCCCGCCCCGAGGTGATCTTCTGTTCGTTCGGGGACATGCTCCGCGTGCCCGGCACCGGCCGCGACCTGTTCCAGGTCCGCGGTGAGGGAGGCGACGTACGGGTGGTGTACTCCCCACTCGACGCCTTGCGGATCGCCCGGGAGAACCCGGACCGCGAGGTGGTGTTCTTCGGTATCGGCTTCGAAACCACCGCGCCGCCCAACGCCATGACGGTCCACCAAGCTCGCCGGCTGGGCATCGGGAACTTCAGCCTGCTGGTGTCCCACGTGCGGGTCCCTCCGGCGATCGAGGCGATCATGCAGTCCCCGGACTGCCGGGTCCAGGCCTTCCTCGCGGCCGGACACGTCTGCAGCGTCATGGGCGTCGGTGAGTACCCTGCGCTGGCCGACCGGTACCGCGTCCCCATCGTGGTCACCGGATTCGAGCCGCTGGACATCCTGGAAGGCGTACGCCGGACCGTACGGCAGCTGGAGCGCGGCGAGCACACGGTCGAGAACGCCTACTCGCGTGCGGTCCGGCCCGAAGGGAACCCCTCCGCCCTGGCCATGCTGGAGGACGTGTTCGAGGTCACCGACCGGGCCTGGCGCGGTATCGGAGTGATCCCCGACAGCGGCTGGCGGCTGTCCCCCCGCTACCGGGACTACGACGCCGAGTACCGCTTCTCGGTGACCGGCATCCACACCCAGGAGCCGGCCGAGTGCCGTAGTGGCGAGGTGCTGCAAGGCCTGCTGAAGCCGAACGAGTGCGAGGCGTTCGGTACCACCTGCACTCCCCGCAGCCCGCTGGGGGCCACCATGGTCTCCAGCGAGGGGGCGTGTGCCGCGTACTACCTCTACCGGCGTCTCGACACCACCACCGCCCCCCTGGAGGCGAGCCCCGTTGCCTGACATCACCGAGCTCCGTGTGCCGGACCTCACCGCCTGGACCTGTCCGGCTCCGCTGCGCGACCATCCCCGTGTGGTGATGGGCCACGGGGGCGGCGGTGCACTCTCCGCCGAATTGGTGCAGCACATCTTCGCGCCCGCCTTCGGCGGAGCGGTCCTGGCTCAGCTGGGCGACTCCGCCGCCGTGTCGCTCGGCGGAGCCCGACTGGCCTTCTCCACCGACTCCTTCGTGGTTCGGCCACTGTTCTTCCCCGGCGGGAGCATCGGTGACCTCGCCGTCAACGGCACCGTCAACGACCTGGCCATGAGCGGCGCCCGGGCCGCGTACCTGTCCTGCGGATTCATCTTGGAGGAGGGTGTCGAGGTCGCCCTGGTGGGACGCGTGGCCGAGGCCATGGGGGCGGCTGCGCGGGCAGCGGGGGTGGAAGTCGCGACCGGCGACACCAAGGTCGTGGAAGCCGGTCACGGGGACGGCATCTACATCAACACCTCCGGGATCGGTCTCATCCCGGCAGGGGTCGACCTGAGGCCCCAGCGTGTCGTCCCCGGCGACGTGGTGATCGTCAGCGGTGACATCGGCGTCCACGGCGTGACGATCATGAGTGTGCGCGAGGGCCTGGAGTTCGGCGTCGAGATCGAGAGCGACTGCGCGGCCCTCGGTGGACTCGTCGAGGCCATGCTGGCGGTCACCACGGACCTGCGCGTCCTGCGGGATCCCACCCGCGGTGGCCTGGCCGCCGCGCTCAACGAGATCGCGGCTGCTTCCGGCACCGGTGTGGTCATCCAGGAACGCAGTGTTCCTGTCCCGCCGACCGTGGCCAATGCCTGTGCCATCCTGGGTCTGGATCCGCTGTACGTGGCCAACGAGGGCAAGCTGGTCGCGTTCGTTCCCCGCGAACACGCGGACGCGGTTCTGGACGCGATGCGCGCGCACCCCCTGGGCGCGGCGGCGACGGTGATCGGTGAGGCGGTGGAGGCACACCCCGGCATGGTGGTGGCCCGCACGGCCCTCGGGGGCACACGCGTGGTCGACCTGCCGATGGGGGAGCAGCTGCCCCGGATCTGCTGACCGCCGCCTGACCGCGCCGCCGCGGGGGCGCGGTGGCGCGAGCCGGGCTGTTCTAACCCCGCTTGTGCTTGTCGGGCGGGTCCTGCGGGTCCACGCCTGTGAAGGCGGAGGCGTCCTTGCTGCCGCTGGGGCGCCGGGAGCGGCCCTTGCGTCCCCGGTCGTGCATGCCTTCCTCGTCCTTCGCCATGGCGTGGTCCTCCCCCCGGTCGCTGACGCTCTCGACGGTGTCACCCGGGACCGGCTTCTTCTCCTCCCGGGAGGTCTTCCGGCCCGGGCCCTTCTCAGGGGCGTACTCGTCCGGATGGAACGAACGGTGCGCGCTCGGGTTGTCCTGCTGGCGCGTCTCGTCCACATCCGGTGCCCAGCCGTGCTGGTGCTTGCCCTGGTGCCTGCTCGGCCCCTTGCCGTGTGACGGCTGGGACGACTCCGGCTTCTTCGCCATAACGTGGCCTGCCTGTCCTGTGACGGTGATGGCCGACGGGTACGCGCGCCATCCCATGAATAGAGCGATTCTCCCAACTTGTGCGGAAAATGGCCATATGGGGCACGGTCCTGCCGCCGGGCCGATGAGGGGAGAGCGGGGGAGGTCCGGGCGGTAGGCGTGGCCGGCGCTGAGCCTGGAGCTGCGCCGAGGAGGGGATGACGGCAGGCTGGGGTCGTACTGAAGCGGCTTGACGCCCAGGGTGGTGCCGCCGAAGGACCCCAGGCGATGTGCGTCGAGGAGTATCGACTTCAGCGTGTCGTAGGCATTCGACTGGGCTGCGAGACCCATGCCGTTGCATTCCATCGTCCGGATGAAGCCGTCCACCACCTTGTGGTCGAACGTGTTCATCCGACGGGTTGCGACGGCAGGGAAGAGGTGGTGCTGGAGGAGCGAGTCGAGGTGGCTGGGCGACGCCGCAGCAAGGTGACGCCGGCAGGCCTTGCCCTCGGCGGTGTACTCCCGGAACCGCATCTGACCGTACTTCTCGACGCGCTCGCTCTTCGCCTGGTTCACCGAGGCGGCCTTGCTGACAGTGTGCTGACCGTCAGCGATCCGAGGCCCGCTTGAGCTGCGAAAACGTTGCTGTGCCGCGCTTTGTTCCGGCTGCCGCGGGATCGCCTTGGAGGCGGGGCAGCACTTGAGGCCAGCCCGTGGCGTGCCTACCCGGGCCGGCCGCGGCCCGGATCAGCTGATCAGGGCATGAGTACGATGCGCCCGCGCAGGCCGCCGAAGGCCAGGGCGTCGTGGGCCGCGGCGGCTTGCGCGAACGGCATCGTCCGGTCCACCCGCAGGGTGAGACCGCCCGCGTCCGCAAGCGCGGCCAACTCGGCGAGCCGCACCGCGTCGCTGTGTACCTGGACCTGCGAAATCCGGATCCCGCGCTCCGCTTCTGGACCCGCGCCGCGAACACTGACAAACGCGCCGCCGTCTCGCACTGCACCGATCACTGACCCTCCCAAGGCGGCTGCATCGATCAGTCCGTCGACTCTGCGGGGAACGGCTGCGCGGATCGCCGCGGTGGGGTCCTCGGAGCGCGGAACGAAGATGTCGGCCCCGAACTTGCGCACAAGTTCCTCGTCCTGCGGCCCGGCGACGGCGACGACCTGCAGACCGCGCGTGACCGCGAGTTCGACAAGGTAACCGCCCACGGCGCCCGCCGCACCGGTGATCGCCACCGTGGCACCGTCGGCCGCGCCGAGCAGATCCAGGGCCTGCCAGGCAGTGAGTCCGTTCAGTGGGAGTGTCGCCGCCTCGACCGGCGTTGCGTGCCGGGGCGCGGCGGCGACCGCTGTGGCGGGCAGGACGACGTACTCGGCATGCGTGCCCGCCTGGGTCTCTGGCCAGTCGGACAGGCCGATCACGGCGTCGCCAACCGTGAAGCCGCGGACACCGCAGCCCAGGGCGTCGACGGTGCCCGCGACATCGAGACCCGGAATGTAGTAGTCCTTTGCGGGGACGCGGGAGGCCAGGGCGCCGGAGCGGATCAAGGCGTCGGCGGGATTCAAGGAGGCCGCCGCGACCAGGATGCGGATCTGACCGTCACCTGGCTCAGGGACTGGCACTTCGGCGACGCGGAGCACGTCGGAGCCACCATATTCGGACACGATGACAGCACGCATCTCTACGTCCTCTCTGAAGGTGCCGTGACCGGGCAGGTCCCGGCAGGCTGTCATTGGAACCTGGACGACCGGTTTCTCATTCCGCCGGGGCGGCATGAAAACCAGCGGAGTCTGTCCGGCCGAAGAAGGCATGGCTTCGGCGAGTCTCGGCCTGCCTGCCGGAGGGCCAGTTCAGCGACGGGTGCGGGGAGCCCGACGGGGACGGCGCGGAGGCGGATACGGACGGTTTCGTCCATCTCCGCGATGTGGTCGACGGTGAGCCGGGAGATCGCTGCGGGCCACTGGGCACAGAGAAGCAACAGCAGGCCGGCGAGACGGCCTTCGGGCTTGACGGTCTCGTCGTGCAGCAGGCGTCGGGCGGTTGCCCAGCGGGCCTCGTCGTCCATCGGCTGGGAGGGGCCGTTCCATCGCTCGGCCGGCGGCCGGGATGTGACCGCCCTCGCCCGGCAGCCGTGTTGCTACCAGACCCACCGCTGCCCCGGCGAAGAGGAGCAGGGGCAGCGGCCACCACCACGGCGGAAGTTCCCAGCCCAGGGTGTGCGGAAGCCCGGCACACAGCACGTGTTCCAGTTCGTGCAGCCCACCATGAACCAGAACGCGGCGAGGGACACTGGGATACCGATGAGTGCGCACAGCACGAGCGCCATGAGGTAGCCGGGCGTCCGGAGCATGCCCCTCAGCAGATCTGCCTCCTGCGGCTGCGTCCCGTCGGCGGTCACGGCTCCTCCTCCGGGTACTTGGGAGCCTCACCCCGGCGGCGCAGCCCGACGCGGACCGCGCCGAAGAGGGCCTTGGCCAACACGCCCACCACGATCAGATCCGCGAGCATCTGCACGGTGGTCAGCGCACGGCTGGTGCCGGTGGTGGGCGCGATGTCGCCGAAGCCGACGGTCGCGAACACCGTGACCGTGAAGTACAGCGCGTCGGTCCGGCTCAGCGGCTCCGAGAACGACGACGGCCGGTTGTCGGAGAGCAGGAAGTACGTTGCGGAGAACAGCACGAGGAAGAGCGGCACAGCGGTGGCCAGCGCCTCGAACGCCCGCAGCCGCGGATACTCCGCATGGGTGATGGCGGCGATCTGCCAGGCCGCGAGACAGCCGAAGAGCGCCAGCCCCAGCACGAGCATCACCGCGGTGCCGACGCCCACTCCTCGGTCCAGCGGGGCCAGGTAGTACAGCGCGATCAGCAGAACCGCCGAGGCCACCGAACGCAGCAGATGGCCGGCGAGGGCGCGGCGGCGGCGCCGGTCGCCCGGGCCTGCGCGTTCCATGGGCCGCTCCGGTGTACGCGTGGTGCTGTCGGGCGCCCGGCGCGCCCGGCGCCTGCCCGCCCTCTGCTTCAGGAGAGGCGGGGACGGACGGTCCCGCCACCGGAGGCGGAGGGGCCCCGGCGGCTCTCCTCCGGAGTGCGACCTCGTCCTACCGAAGGTAGGAAGGGATCACCCCCGTGATCGGAGACAGGCATGGACGACTACCCACTCCTCAACCTCTTCTGGACGATGCTGTGGCTGTTCCTGTGGGTGATGTGGTTCTTCCTGCTCTTCAAGGTGGCCACCGACATCTTCCGCGACCACAGCCTCGGCGGCTGGGCCAAGGCGGGATGGCTGGTCTTCGTGCTCGTCCTGCCCTACCTCGGTGTTTTCGTCTATCTCATCGCCCGTGGACAGGGCATGGGACAGCGCGACGTGAAGCAGCTCAAGCAGCAGGAGGACGCGTTCCAGCAGTACGTCCGCAACGCGGCCGGAACCGGCGGGGGCGGTTCGGTGGAGGAGCTGAGCAAGCTCTCCGCGCTCAAGGACAAGGGCGACATCACTCCGGAGGAGTACGAGCGCGCCAAGGCCAAGGTCCTGGCGTGAGGCCGGTGTGCCGCCGCTCCCGCCTCAGGGCGATGGCGTGGGTCCCTCGATCTGTTCGCTGATCCATTGCATGCTGCTCGCTTCCATCCCCTTCACTTACGTCACAGCGTTGTGCCGGCCGCCTTCCTCGGTCAAAAATCGGTGATTTCCCGGCGACCTCGCCACCGCAGGGCGATTTGGTGATCTGCCCGTCGACGGTGATGTCGGCCAGGTCGAGGCCCACGACACGGTCGTAGGTCTCCAGCACGATCTGCTCCAGCCCTGCGAAGACACCGGCCGCGATCCACTCGTTGCGTCGGGTTCTCATCGTGGTTGCCGAGCACGAATGATCGGCGTGCTTCTCGTACGAGCCGTCGAAGACGAGTTTCGCGACGAGCTTGTCGAACCCGACCGGTGCCTGCGGCACATCAGCCTGACGCCTCCACCCGCGAAATCTCTTACCGATTGACCAAACTCAGGAGCAGTTGGGGGACGTCAGCTACTTCGGTGACCACGGGCACGTTCCGCGGAGCGTGGCCCTGCTGCTGGCCGCGGTGGCGGGCATCCTGCTCACCGTGCCGGGGGGCAGCGAGCAGATCATGCGGTTGCGCGCGACCGCCCGCAAGTACCGCCAGGCCCACCACAGGGCTGTGAAGGCCGAGGTCAAGGGCTCGCCGAAGGCCGGCGGTAGCCCGGACTACCGGGAGGTGGCCACAGGCCGCGACTTGTAGAAGGACTCCTCCAAGTAGGCGACCTCGTGCGGCTGGTAGGGCTCCTCCAAGTAGGCGGCCTCGTCCTCGTCGAGTGCGACGTCCACCGCAGCCAGTGCGTCGGCCAGTTGGGCCGGCTTGGTGACCCCGACGATGGGCGAGGTCACCGCCGGGTTGCGCATGACCCAGGTCAGAGCGACCTGGGCCGGGGACAGACCACGCTTGCCCGCGATCTCGTGGACGCGCTCGGCCACTGCCTGGTCCCCGTCGCGGTAGAGGATCTTGCCGCCCTCGTCGGTATTGGCACGCGCCGTGGCGGTGTCCCGGACCCGCGTCAGCCTGCCCCGCGCCAGCGGGCTCCACGGGATCACGCCGACGCCCTGGTCGGCGCAGAGCGGGAGCATCTCCCGCTCCGCTTCCCGGTGGATGAGGTTGTAGTGGTCCTGCATCGACACGAACCGGGTCCAGCCGTTCAGATCGGCCAGGTACAGGGCCTTGGCGAACTGCCAGGCGTACATGGAAGAGGCTCCGATGTAGCGGACCTTCCCGGACTTGACCGCGTCGTGCAGCGCCTCGAGGGTTTCCTCGATCGGGGTGTCGTAGTCCCAGCGGTGGATCTGGTACAGGTCGATGTAGTCGGTCCCCAGCCGCTTCAGGGAGGCGTCGAGCTCGGCGAAGATCGCCTTGCGGGACAGCCCGGCCCCGTTCGGACCGGGGCGCATCCGCATCCAGACCTTGGTAGAGAGAACGACCTCCTCGCGCCGGGTGAAGTCCTTGACCGCCTGGCCGACGATCTCCTCGCTGCTTCCGGCGCTGTACCCATTGGCCGTGTCGAGGAAGTTGACGCCGCCCTCCAGGGCCTGCTTGATGATGTCCCGGCTGGCGTCCGCGCTCAGCGACCAGGGCTCACCACCCCGCTCCGGCTCGCCGAAGCTCATGCAGCCGAGGGCGATGGCGGAGACTTCCAGCCCGGTCGTTCCGAGTTTGATGTATCGCATGCGCCGAAACTAGGAGTTGGAGTGCGTTCTAACGCAAACTCAGAGGCGTGGGGCGTGCTCCGCTGGACCGGGCGGCGGTATCGCAGCACCCGCGACCGCGCCCCTACCCGCGGAATCCCTTATTCCAGCGCTGCGCCGACAATGGCGTGGGCACCGCTCCGGCATGTGTGAAGCGCAACGTTCACACACCGTACGTGACGGTGACGAACAACTGCGGCAAGCCCATGCATCTTCAGGTCGTCATCAAGCGCGCCCCCGACGGCGCCTGCTCCTACGTGGCGAACGGCAAGAGCTTCACACAGCTGTCCTGCGGCTATGCGTCCTCCACGCGGCATTGAATCCCCGGTTGTGGTGGCGTGGAGGCCACGCGGCTGGCGTGCATGGTGACTGTGTCGAGCGCGACGTCGTCGGCGTGGTGGAGCCAGATGTGTCGGCCCAGGCGTTGTGAGTTTTCGACGCCGCGGCGGGCGATGCGCGGGGTGATGTTCCGCTCGCGGAGCCATCGGCGAAGGTGGGGATAGTCGTAGCCCTTGTCGCCGTGAAGCTTCGCCGGTCGGTGGCGCCGTGGTCCGTGCTGGCTGCGGACGGGCGGAATTCCCATGACCAGGGGTTGCAGGGCCAGGCTGTCATGGGTGTTGGCAGCCGAGATGGCGACGGAGACGGGCAGGCCGGAGCGGTCGACGATGAGGTGGATTTTCGATCCCGTCTTGCCGCGGTCGGTCGGATTCGGTCCGGTCAGCTGCCCCCTTTGAGGGCGCGGACGCTGACGGAGTCAACGGCGAATCGTGACCGGTCCAGGGCGCCCTGGGCACCGGGTTCGTCGAGGATGACGCGGTGCAGACGGGCCCAGACGCGCTGCTGGCTCCAATGCGCGAATCGTCGGTAGACGGTGGGCGAAGCTGACCCGAACACCGGAGGCAACTGCCGCCAGGAGCAACCAGACGTGGCCACGAACACGATCGGGGTCAGACATTCACGGTCCCCGGCCCGTCGATGGCCTCCGCCCTGCGGACGCACCACCACCGTCTCCGGCACCACCCGCCGAAACAACGCCCACAACTCATCCGAGACCAGATGCCCAACAAGACTCGTCATACCAACACAACGGCTTCCCTCGCCAAAGGAAACTTCGTCCAAGACGGTGTCCTATGTGGTGAGTTTGAGTAAACGTTTGTAGCAGCACAGGGCTGCGGTGAGGCCGAGGCATGCCAGGTAGTTGCGGGGTTGGCGTTCGTAGCGGGGGCTGAGTCTGCGGGTGCCGGTCAGCCACCAGATCGGTGAACATCGCCGATCTTGGCGACCCCGTGGCCGTCCCACCGAAACTGAGCCGCTACTTCGACGGCGTCGACCCCGACCACACCACCGTGATCAGTCCCTTCTTCCGCTTCCACCACGCGACGAACTATCTGCAGTCCGCCACTACCGCGGCCACCATCGCCCCCTGTCTCGACCTCAACCCTCGTGACCCTGTGCACTTGAGGTAGGTACCTAGCTGGGCTGATGACGGAACAGGCTTTCGGCCGACCGTCAATGGGTGTGGCTCTTCTGAAGGGACAGATGTCTGCAGCTCATGGCAGGATCTGCCCTTGACCGCCGGGGGAGACCGTCAGTTGGCGGCGAGAAGGCGCTCGAGCCAGTTGCGGCGTGCCGCGACGGCGGCCTTGCTGATCCGCGCCTCGGGGGCTTTCCGGTCGAAGGAGTGGATTCCGCCGGGCCACACGTGCAGCTCGGCTTTGCCGCCGGCCTGCCAGATCCGGTCGGCGTAGGCGATGATCTCGTCGCGCAGGCACTCGGCGGAGCCGACGTCGAGGAACGTGGGCGGCAGGCCGGTCAGGTCGGTGGCGCGGGCGGGCGCGGCGTACTGCGACACGTCAGCTCCGCCCTGGGCGTCGCCGAGCAGCGAGCTCCAGGCGAACCCGTTGTGGCTGCGGTCGAAGAGTTCGACGTCGTCCATCTGCAGGGCCGAGGCGCTGTCGTTCCGGTCGTCGAGCAGGGGGGCAGTCAGTAGTTGGCCGAGCAGCCGGGGGCCGCCCTTGTCGCGTACGTACAGGGCGAGCGCGGCGCTGAGGCCGCCGCCGGCGCTGGGGCCCGTGACGATGATGCGCTCCGGGTCGATGCCGAGCTCGTCCGCGTGGTCGGCGACCCACAGCAGGCCGGCGTACGCGTCGTTGATCTGGGCGGGGTAGGGGTGCTCGGGCGCGAGCCGGTAGCCGACCGAGATCAGCGTGGCCCCGAGCCGTTCGGCCGTGTCGAGTATCTGGTCGAGCCCGATGCGGTGATCGCTGCAGTAGAAGCCGCCGCCGTGGATGAAGTAGAGCGCCGGCCGCGATGCGGGCGCCGCGCCGGAGGGCGTGCACACCAGCAACGGGATCTCGGAGGCGCCGTCCAGGCTGGGTGCCGAAGGCTGGGAGACGCCGAAGCGTCCGCCATGGCTGAGGTCCTCGAGCGCCGCCACTGCGGCGTCGACCTCCGCGCGGATCACCGGCAGCCTCTCGAGGCTCATCGCCGCCATATCCGGTTTCTCCACCAGAATGGCGTCATAGGCGACCTGAACTTCGACATCGAGGGGCACGGGAACGGCGGGCACGGGTTGACTAGGTTCAAGATCCATGCGCGGACGGTAGCGCCCCTGTCCCCTTCGCGTCATTCGGTTTTGGGTGCGGCTCTTCTGAGGCGAAGCGCTGCGTTGGGGAATCGCGGTTGGGGAGGTGCTCGCCTCTGTCCGTCTCCACCTGGTAGTGGAGGGGATGCCGGATGGGCCCGCTGTTTGAGGAGTTGGAGGCCCAGGAGGCGGCTGCCCGGGCGCGGGTGGAGGAACTTGAGTAAGAACTCGCCCTCGTGATCTTGCAGTTGGGTCAGGCCCGGGAGGGTCTGGAGCGGTTGCGGGTCACGCGGAAGACGGTTGCCGAGGTGCTGGCTGAGATGTCGGTGGCTTCGGGGCGGGCCGGGAGTTGCTGCTGATGCCGATCTGACCGGTGACCCCGGTGTTCTCGTGACCGGCTCGCGCCGATCACGGGAACGGCTGTCGGTCGGCGTCTTGTCGCGCCGTCCGGCCGCCGGCAGCTCTGCAGTTCCCTGTCTCGGCAGGGGGCCGGGCTGACGGAGTTGATCAACACGAGTCGCCTCTGGGCACGCACTGTCTCCGCGCCGACGCTGGATCGTGACTGCCTGTCACCGGGTGGTCGTGAGCCGGAGGGGAGCGTGGAGGCCGCATGGAGTCTTTCTAGGAGGAGGACCGCCGCCGGGCGGAGAAGTCCCGGCAGGTGGCTCTGTTCCGGTATTCGCTGATCCAGGAGTTGATCGACCCGCCGCTGTCCACCCGGCAGCGCGGCGCGTTGTGTCGGCGGATCGCCGAGGCCGAGCACACCGACGCGTTCGACCGGCGGGTGACCGTGACCCGGTGGACGCTGGACCGGTGGGTGCGGGACTGGCGTCCGGGGCGGTTTCGCCGCGCTCGCGCCGACACCGCGCCGGTGCGTCCCGCGGACCCCGCCCGAGCTGCTGGAGCTCGCGGTCGCGCTCAAGAAGGAGAAGCCGGAGCGGACCGCGGCCCAGATCCGGCGGATCCTGGGACCAGCAACGGCTGGGCGCCGACCGAGCGCACCCTGCAGCGGCACTTCGCCGAACGAGGGCTGAACGTCCCCGCCCCGGGCGGGGAGGTCTTCGGCCGGTTTGAGGCCCGGCACCCGAACGAGTTGTGGACCGGTGACGCGTTGCACGGGCCACGGATCGCCGGTCGCAAGACCTACCTTGATCGAGGTTTTGGAACAGGTCAAAACGTTCTACGCCGGCGAGTCGGTGATGCTGGTGTGGGACGGGCTGTCCGCGCACTGGAGCCGGGGCATGCGGGCCTGGGCAGCTGACCAGGACTGGTTCACCCTGGAACGGCTGCCCGCCTACGCACCCGAACTCAGCCCCGTGGAATTACTCTGGTCGGCCATCAAGACCCGCGAGCTCGCCAACCTCGCCGGCAACCACCTCGCCGACGTCGCAGATGCTCCCGCACCTCGCCCCCGGGCAGAGGAGGGGGCCCCGGGGGCGCTACAGGTGCAGTAGCAGCTCCGTGGTCTCCCTGTACTGCCGCAACGCCAGCCGTAGTTCCTCGGTCTGCACTTCGGTGCCCCTGTCCTGCCAGCTCGCGCGCAGGACGCGGTGCCGCTCCGCGAGGGTCTCGGTCACGTGGGTGACGGCCTCGTCGAAGACGCCGTCGGCCTCCTCCACCGCCTCGCGAGGGCTCTCCACGAAGGAGCCGAGGGCCTGCTGGAGCGCCAGGGTGAGCTTGTCCCGCTCGGCTTGGGGGAGGAGCGTGGAGCCCGGGGCGCGGTCGGGATCGTTGCCGTTGACGGCCGGCTCGTGCGGGGTGCGGGGCGGTCCCGTGCGGGGTCGCTGCGGGCCGCGTCGCGTAGCGGGGTCCGGGCGCTCGCCCTGAGGCTGTTGTGCGCGTTCCTGGTCATACATCATTCTGTCTCACTTTCCTTTGCGTGGCGTCGGTTCAGCGCCCATGGCGCGCGTGGTCGGGGTGCCCATCGTGCCGGTCCGTGTCCGCCGCTCGCTCGGTCCCGGGTGACGGCCTGCCGCCCGGTGCCCTAACGAAGTGAGCGCGCGAGAAACCCTGTTGGTGTCGAGGCGACACGGGTTTCCACCGGGACGTCCGGCGGCAGCGCCCGAAGGAATCCCCGGCCCTGTCGCCGGACTGTCTGAACCCTCCGGAACTGCGGGATCAGGAGAAAACAATGTCCATGTAGGCAACGCCGGACCTCCAGATCGCGGAGAGCTTCACTGCTTTCCGCGGGGTCCGGGCGAAGCGGGAAGGATCATGTCTCGCTCCGTGGGTCCGGAGTGGCATGGCCCTGCACCGTGCTGCCACTCAACGCCTGTCGGCGTCTGCTGTCAACGTCCTTCAGGGGCAGACGGGTTCGGGGCGCGGCCGGAGCCGCTCCGGGGCCGTCCAGATTGACCGGTAGGTGACCCACCGTGAGGTATACGCGGTCGGTGCACAGGGCTACGCTGTTGGGTGAGGCCCCGGTCCCTGGCAGCGATGTCCCATTCCGCTCCGGGAGGCCCGCGTGTTCGTACTGTTGTTCATTCTCCTCGTGACTCTCTTCGGCCTCGGCTTCCTCAATGCCCTGTGGTGGTGGGCCGCGGCCGTGCTGGTCTTCGCCCTCGTCCACTACGGCCGAGACGGTACCGGGGGCTGGCTACGCGGGAACGACTCGGGGTACGGGGAGTATCGGGACTACCGGGATCGGCAGGACCGGTGGGACCGCCGCTACCGTTATCAGCGCCGGGGGCAATGGATGCGCCAGGACCGCCGGGATCACGAGCATCGCAGGTGACACGCGCAATTGCCTGTTCAGGCACTCCGGAGCGGCGCAAGCCGGACCGGAGTGGAAGATCTCGCCGAGAGAGGCTTGCCATGCAGCGGACGACCACGATCCAAGAGGAGCGGTGGAATTTGAGGGCCCAAGCCGCGTGGGGCGGCGTGTCCCCGGGGCCGGACGTTGCCGCGTTGCGAACCGAGCTCGACCAGCTGCGCCGGATGATGGCCGGCCGCGCCGTCGTCGACCAGGCATGCGGCATGGTGATGGTGCTGACTCCGTGCCGTCGCGCGGCAGCACGGGGAATGCTGGTGGATGTCGCACGGCGATGCGATCTCAGGCTTCGAGAGGTTGCCACCGCCCTGGTCGCCACTACGGAGGGGGAACCGCTTCCCGGGCAGATGCAGCGCGCCTTGGGTCGCGCACTGCGGCGCCTCCATGCGGCGGACCGGCGTTGAGCGTCGCACAGAGAACGTCCTGCCCGCCGAGGACGAGGAAACGATCTTCAAAAACCGGCGATCGCCCCATGCCCCGCGTACGGCGGGTGAGAGGCACCTCGCCCGCCACTGAACGCCGACGGCGCGCTCGCGGGGGCGTAGGCCGTGGCTCTCATTACTGCGTTGTGAGGTAGGCGCCATGCACCGAGCGACCACACCCTGCGAAGAGCGAAGATTCTTGACGGGCGGGGATTCGGCAAAAGGTGTGGATCTCGTCGCCGAGGTCCTCGAACTGCGCGCGGCGAACGTGGAGTTGAACAGGGCGCTGTCGAGCCGAGCGGTGATCGACCAGGCCCGTGGCATGGTGATGGCCCTGGCACCGTGCTCCAGCGCGCTGGCCTGGGGCCTGCTGGTGGAGGTGTCGCAGCACTGCAACGTCAAGCTCCGGGGGGTGGCTGCGGCTCTGGTCGCCACTACGGAGGACGAGCCGCTTCCCGGGCAGATACAACGGGAGCTGCGCCGCGCGCTGAGGCGCCTCAACGACCGCCGATGAGAGCGTGTGCGTGCTGCGGACGGCACCAGGAGTGGTGTTCCCCGTTCTCCGGTGCCTCCGCCCGGGCCGAACGCAGAAGCCCTGCTCGGGCAGCCCGCTCTGGGGACCGGCACCACGGGTCCGCCGTCCGCGCTCGCCCCGTGTCCGGCCGGTCGGCGCGGCTGTCCGGGCCGCTCGGGCCCTGTCACGGTGAGCCGGGCCGTCGGGGGCCTTGTCGTGCGCTCCTCGAGCCGAAGGGCCAGTGCGTCCAGCCCCTCGTCGCATCCCGGCAGTTGTACGTCGTCCACCAGCGGCACGGGAACAGCAGCCGCGGCGTTCCTGGAGGTGGTGCGGAGCGCACCGGGGGCCCCGCTTCAGGACACCGCAAGACCCGCGGGACAGTCACGCCCATCTGGCAATCGACGGATACGGAGACACTGAGCGCCCGTTTCGGGGCACAGTCCCCGGCACCGCGTCAACGGCCGCTGGCGGCGCGGGATCACCGCCCGGCCGGCAGGTAGACGGTGAGTGCCCGGGCCCTCTTGTCGAGGACGAGGGTGTCGGAGGCGGGACCGACCTCTCCGTCGCAGGTGTAGTCGCCCCCCTTTCCCGCGCAGTCGATCCGCAGGCGGACGGCGGTGGTCTCCTCGTAGACACGGGAGCGGGCCAGGGTTCCGGTGAGGAAGGCGGCGACGAGACGGGTGCGGGCGAAGGGATGCTTGCCGTCGACGATGCGCACGTCGAGGAGACCGTCGTCGAGGCTCGGCCGGGATGAGGGGGCGAAACCGGGCGGGTCGTAGCGGCTGTTGCCGGCGAACAGCAGCCACAGCCGTCGGGGCTGTCCGTCGACGGCGACATCGATGGGGGTGCCGTCGGCGAGGACCCGTAGCAGGCCGAGGGCGAGGGCGGCCCATTGCCCCAGAGACGTCTCGCGGGCTTCGCGAGCCCGGACGAGTTCGGCATAGACGCCCATACTGAAGGTGTTGAGGAAGTGCGTGCACTCGCCGTCGCCGGTGACGCGGCCGAGGTCGACGGTTCCGCCCCGGCCCGCTTCCACGGCCTCCGCGGTGTCCTTCAGGGTCGGCAGTCCGAGGTCGGCGGCGAAGTGGTTGAGGGTGCCGCCCGGGAACACCGCGAGCGGCAGACGGCTCTCGACGGCCAGCGCGGCCGCCGCGTTGACCGCGCCGTCACCGCCCACGACTCCGAGTGCGCCGCCACGCGCCCATACGTACGCGGCGGCCTCCCGGAGCGCGGTGTGCAGGTCCTCGCCGGCCTGGCACAGCCGTAGGTCCGCCTTCGGCAGGAGGGCGTGCAGCTCGACATCGGCGGCTTCGCTTCCGGCGTCGGTGTTGACGACCACCACCAGCCCCTCGCCGGACGGAAGGGCGGGAACCGGGAGCCTGGGCCGTGCGCTGTCGGCGGGCTCGTCCTGGTGCCGCGGCCACCAGTGGCAGGTCGCCGCCGCGACCCCCGCCCCGAGCGCGATGTCGGCCAGGACGCGGCCGGGCGAGGGCACGCCTGAGAGGGCGCGGGCGGCGGCGACGCCCGCTGCCACGGGGACGAGGGCGATCCCCAGTCCGGGAGCCTCCAGGGTGACGGCCGTCGCGAAGGCGGCAGCACCGGCCGTGCGGTGGGACGGCGACGTCCCGCTCGGTGGGTGCCGCAACGGCCGACGGTGATCGAGGGCCCTGGCGGCGACCCGGATGGCGGCAGAAGTGAGGACGAGCGAGCCGGTGCCGCGCAAGGCGGACCGGCGAGCGCTGCGGTTGCGGGTCCGGCCCTTCGCGGCCGCGAGGGACTTCGTATGTGCACCGGGTCGCGGTTCATGGGTTCGCATGGCGGCCGAGTACCCCTGCCTGTGGTGAACAGGCCGGTGTCCGCCCGGCGCTTCAAGGGCGTCGGTGCTGGAACTGACGTACGGCCAAGTGCCGGTGGGCGCGGGCGGCAGCCTCCGGATCGGGATCGGTGCGGTGCTCGCGGCACGGGCGGCGATGTGCAAGTTCCTGCGACACCTGGATCTCGGCGCGACGAGCCACCGCACCCGGCAGGTGGTCACCGGCCTGTGAGTGGGAGGGGGCGTGGCACGCGGGCTGGTGTGCGCCGCGGCCAGCGTCTTCATCCTGATCGCGTCGTCGTGGCGATCGGCCTGATCCTCTTCGGGGCCTTCTCCTTCGCGTCGGCGCGCTGGCGCCGCCTGTGAACGGCGCCACGCGGTCAGGTTGTCAGTCCGGCCAAGGGCTCGGTGTCGTCGATGAACGCGCGGGCCACATCGGACAGGCGGCGATTGTGGGAGCGGGCGTAACCGCGCAGAGCGGTGAACGCCTGTTCCATGTCGAGGCCCTGGCGTTCAGCGAGCTTCCCCTTGGCCTGCTCGATCAGTACGCGACTGTTGAGCGCGGTCTGCAGTTGCTCATTGAGGACCGTGGTGCGCTGGGTGGAGCGTTGCTGAAGGAGGCTGATGGTGGCGACGTCGGCCAGGGCCTGCGCGATGGGTGTGCCGACCGGGTCGAAGGGGCCGGGGGCGGCGCGGAAGAGATTCAGCGCGCCGACGACCTCGTCCCGCAACCGCATGGGCAGTGCCTGGACCGCGCCGAACCCGTGGAGCTGGGCCCGGGCGACGAAGCGAGGCCAGCGGGCGGTCTCTGTCCGCAGGTCGGCGACGGCCACCGGCGTGCCCGTGCGGAAGCAGTCCAGGCAGGGGCCCTCGTCGCTCTGAAGCTGGAAGAGCTCCAGCAGCCGTACCTGTTCGTCGGAAGCGGCCATCACCCGCAGGTTACCGTCCCGGTCGGCGAGCAGCACGCCGGCGGCGCTCGCGCCGAGCATCCCGACGCAGCGGTCGGTCAACAGGCGCAGAAAGTCGATCACGTCGAAGTCGGCGACCAGATTGTCCGCCAACTCGACGAAGGTCTTGGCCAGGAGTTGCTCATTCATCCTCTACACCCTTTGTCGAGAATAGCTCTGCCGGAAGCGGGCGGGGCGTGCCGCGCATCACGCGTTCACTGGACCGAGCGAGGGCGTCACGGGGCCTCGTCAATCCGGGTCGGCTCCGCGCCGGGGGAAAAGCGGAGTCGCCGGGCCATCACGTCAGCGGCCACGACGGTCAGCCTGCGCCCCTGGGCATAGGGCGTAGGTGCGCAGCCGGACGAAGGCCTCGTCGATGCCGACACCGAGCTGGACGGTGAGCATGCCGGTGGCCTGGGAGATCTCCGCCCGGTACCCGCCCAGGTCCG
The DNA here is from genome assembly GCF_055580545.1 of Streptomyces sp. NPDC031670. Taxonomy (NCBI): domain Bacteria; kingdom Bacillati; phylum Actinomycetota; class Actinomycetes; order Kitasatosporales; family Streptomycetaceae; genus Streptomyces; species Streptomyces sp. NPDC031670. The sequence goes on from NZ_JBVILC010000019.1 coordinate 55,168, forward strand.
GGCCATGTTCCGGCGCTGCGGCGTCCGTCGGCGATGTGCCCGTGGCGCCGATCCGGGCGTCCAGCAGGGCCAGCGTCGCGAAATCGGCAAAGCCATGGCATCGGCCAGTTGATCCGCGTCCAACCGGACCGGGCCCTGGGAGTACAGGTCCAGGACTCCGGGAGTGATCGCCCCTGTCTGCAGGGGGAACGCGAAGACCGCGAGGGCTCCGACGGCCAGGGCCGCGTCTGCGAATACCGGCCAGCGCTCATGCAGTTCACTGGTTCGCAGGTCGGGAGTCAGGACGGCCGCGCTGTGCGCGAAGGCGTCCACGCATGGTCCTTCACCGAGGGTGAGCTGCAGCTCTTCCAACTGCTCGCTGATGTCGTCGGTACTGCACACCGGGTGGCTCGCCGCGGTCCGGGACATTCCGGAAAGCCCGGCACCATCGACCGGCGGCGCGGCCACCGCCGCGGTGCACACGTCCACCACGCCGACCCCGCCACCGCGCAGGGCCGCCTGCTCGGCGACCAGCGTGCGAATCCGTGACGACCGACCGTCGGCTGTCACCCGGACCACCGGGTCCAGGTATGACGGACCGGTCCCCGGAGTTCCTCCGGTCTCGCCATGACCTGTTCTGCGAAGGGAAGTGCGGGGACGCGGAGCACGGTGTGGCCGGTCGGCCGCGTCATCTCTTCGGGGTTCTGCCGTCCCCAGTACGCCTGGATGAGGCTGTCGGGGCCGCCGCAGTCCGAGATGGTGACCGGGGTGAAATCGCTGCCGCTGTTGTGCACGCCGTCCCGGAGGCACAGCTCATGCGCCGCGCACAACAGCGGTATCGTCTCCGGAGCGACCTCCCCGGCCAGGGGCGTCGGACCTTCGGTGTTTCTGTCGTGGCGGTAGACGTTCGACTGCGGTAGGGGCATGACGCCTCAGTTCTAGAGATCCGCCAGGCAGAACCACGGCGCGGAGCCTGACTCCGGGCCCCGCCCGGGACGTTTACGGCAGAGGCATACGTTCGAAGGAGGCAGTCGAACAGCCGGTGTGCCACTCCGTCCACCAGGACTGGGGACCGCTCGGTTCCCTCCCGGAGGACGCACCACACCGGGCGTCCGGACGACGTGGTCCCCCCACTCCCGCAGCCACCTTGTGTTGCGCAACAACGAGTCCGCCGAGCTCCAAGGCGTCCACATTTCAGGGTAGCGGCCATTCGGCACCGGAAGGCGAGCGAAAGCCGCCTATTCTCCCCGGCGGGACCTCCGCAGCGGGCAGGCGGCGGTCGGTGGGCATATACGCTGTGTCACAAGGCGCTTGGCGACCGGTACGAAGCGCGGTGGCCGACGGTCGTCTGTGCGGGGCGGGGTAGAGGCGACGGCCAGTGGCAGGACGGCGCCGGACAGCGCGAAGCCCCGCCGCGCGATCGGTGGGTCAGCCGAGGCCCGGAAAGGCTCAACGCCGGCGACCGCGTCCCCGGGGAGCCCATCCGGGCCCCACGCCGCTCGAGTGCACGGCGAGGAGGGCAAGTCCGACGAGCATGAGACTCGTCGGGCTGAAGACGGCCTCGGTCGACGTCTCGGTCGCGTGGATGACGAAGGCGATGACGAAGAGCACGGCCGCCGCGAATGCCAGCATCTGTCTTCTCCTGTCGACGAATGGCGGACCACAGGCGTATCCGATGGCTTTGCCGACACACAAGTTCCCCACTCGACCGTGATCATGCGTGCGCGACGCCGACTGCACGGCCGCCGGCCCGGCGGAACATTGCAGACGCAGGCCAGTGCCCACGACGGCCGAGATGGGGGACCCCGAGTCGTTAGGCGAGTTCGCTGGGGTCGGAGAGGCTGCGGCGGGCCATTACCCAACGGTGGTGGGTTGGCGGGTCCGGGTCGAGGACGAGGTCGACGGGGAGTTGCGCCGCCGCCCAGTTCAAGACGCGTGGGCCCTTGGCGGAAACGACACCAACTCGACCGTGACAGGACCAAGTCGGTGCGCCCGTCTCCGTTGAGGTCGTTCTGGCCGGCGATTTCGGTGTACTGGCCCCAGCAGCCGTGGACCTTCGTGCGGCGGTGGCGCGGCCGTCGGCGTAGGTTGGCGTGCATAGCGGGGGCCGGGCGCGCGGGAGCCGGAGAGCCACGAGAGGGTTCGTTCGATCCGGTGCGCGTACGGCACGTGTCCGGCGGAGGTCCTTGGTCGCACAGCGTCGACCCAGACCCCGACACCCGCAGTGACCAGAGCCAGCATCGCCCCGACGGCAACCTTTCTCCGCTCTGTGGCAACTGCGGAGTAGCCCGCTCCTGGCGGGTGCCTCCACGTACATACAGTTTGGGAGAACACGCATGACTGAGCTGCACGGCCACGGCAGGGCCCGGCACCGTAGAAAGAAGACGGCCCTGCTGTCAGGGATCGCCCTGGCGCTGGCCGCCGCAGGGACCATGGCCTATGGCACAGTTTTCGGGGTGTTCGGCGAGGATGCGCAGCCGAGGGCCGCAGCGGCGGCGGCGCCGCGCGCGTCCGCCTACCCGGCCCCCGGGAGGGTAACCGGCGATGTCGTCGTCCACGACCCGACCATGCTCCGCGCGCCCGACGGGCGCTACCTGCTCCAGTCCAGCCACGGCTACCTGGAGTCCCGAACCTCCACGGACCGCGTCGCCTTCGGCCGCAACGGCAACGCCTTCTCCGCACCGCCGCGTTGGTGGTCCCGCTATTCCTCCGGGAACGACCCGTGGGCCCCCGACCTCTCCTACCACGGCGGCCGGTACCTGATGTACTACGCCGTCTCCGGCTTCGGTTCCACAACCTCGGCCATCGGCCTCGCCACCTCCACGACCGGGACACCGGGCAGCTGGAAGGACCAGGGCATCGTCTACTCCTCCTCGGCCAGCAGTGACTTCAATGCCATCGACCCCGACCTCTTCGTCGACGACGACGGCAAGTGGTGGCTGGTCTTCGGCTCCCATTGGAGCGGGATCAAGATGATCCGCCTCGACCCGAAGACCGGCAAGCAGTACGCGGGCGACACCACCCGCCACTCCCTCGCCGCCCGCTCCACGGGCACGAGGGCGGTGGAAGCCCCGACCGTCGTGAAGCGAAACGGCTACTACTACCTGTTCGCTTCCTACGACGCCTGCTGCAGCGGTACCGCTTCCACGTACAAGATCAAGGTAGGCCGGGCCACCCGCCCCACCGGGCCCTACTACGACCGCAACGGCGTCGCGATGAACAACAACGGCGGCACCGTCGTCATGGCGTCGCAGGGTTCGGTGATCGGCCCCGGCGGGCAGGACATCATGCGCGACAGCGGCAAGGACCTGCTCGTCTACCACTACTACGACGGCAAGGACGGCGGCGCTCCCAAGCTCGGCCTCAACCTGCTGAAATGGAAGGGCGGCTGGCCCACCGCGTACTGACCGGGGCCCGGGGTTGATGGGCGCGGCTCGCACACAGACCGCCGCCCCGGCCCTGACCGCACACTCACCGGGCCCGGGGGCAGGTCGGGCCGGCTTGAGCTGCCACTGCTGGCAGGCGGTGCCGAGCCAGGACCACTGGCGTACGTCGGCACCGTCCGCCGGTGAGCAGTCGGCGACGTCGGCGACCTTGCCGGTGGCCTGATTGGCCAGACGGACCCAGCCCGCGTCGGTGGCGATGAGGCGGTACTGCTGGCAGGTGTTGTTCAGCCACGACCACTGACGCAGATCGGCGCCGTCGGCGAAAGAGGAGCCGGCGGTTTCGAGGACCTTGCCGGTCACCACGTTCACCAGGCGGCTGGTGTCGTCGGCCCGGTCCTCGATCCGCCACTTCTGATTGCCGCCGCTGTCGCAGCTCCACTGCTGGACGTTGGCGCCGTCGGCGGCCGAACCGCCTGCCACCTCCAGGCATTTGCCGCTGCTGCGGTTGGTGAGGGTGTACGCCGTCGGGGTGACCGCGCTCTCGCCCGAGGGGCCGGGCAGGGCGGTGCCGAGAGCGATGGGCTTCCCGAAATTCGAGGTGCCGTCCGCGTTCCAGGTGAACTTCTGCGCCCGCGTCGTACGGTTGTTGTCGCAGCCGTCGGAGGCGGAGTCGTTGGCGTGGTGGACGATCCAGTCCTCCGTCCCGTCCGGTGACTTGAAAAGGCCGTTGTGGCCGGGGCCGTACACGCCCGCCGCGTCGTTGCGCTGGAAGACGGGCGTGGACTTCTTGGTCCAGGAGGACGCGGCGAGCGGGTCGGAGCCCGTGAGTTCGAGCTGGCCCAGCTTGTAGTCGGGGGTCACGCAGCCGCTCGCGGAGAAGACCACGAATGTCCGGCCGGCGTGCTGGAGTACCTCCGGGCACTCGTTGACGTTCGAGCCCACCCTCTCCCAGGCGTGGGTGGGGGAGGAGATGGCTTTGAACGCGCCACTGACCGTGTAGGGGTTGGACATCGGGGCGATCCAGCAAGTTCTGGTTGTTGCCCTGCCAGGCGCTGGCCACTCGGTGCTGTCCTCGCCCGCCGTGTAGTACAGGTACCAACGGCCGTTCGCGAAGTGCAGCTCCGGGGCCGGATATTGCAGCAGCGCGAGGCGTTGTCCGCCTTGCCGTCCCAGGCCCTGGACCGGTTCGCGGACGCCGCCGACGTGCTGCCCGCGCCCGCTATGCGGGAGCTGAGACGGCCACGGCGTATCAAGAGGTCACCATGAGGTGGGCTCGTCCCACCAACGTCAACGAACGAGCAAGTCCTTGTGTTGATGCTCGACAGCGCTTGAACGGCGCCGGTCTACCGCCAGGCCTTCTCAGCCCAGTCATCTGAAGGCGTACGTCCAGCGCCGACGAGCGCCGACATGCAGGCCGTGGTGATGGCCCAGGGGCGCCAAGACGTGCCCAGTCTGTCCGTAGGCCATCACCACTTGAGCGCCCAACCAGGCCGCTCCAACTACGGATTAGGTCATCTGGTCCCGCACCGCGGACGCGGCCTGCTCGGGGTACTGGCCGCGGATGGCGTGCAGTCGCAGCATCCGGTACGAGGCTTCGACGGCGGTGTCGGCGGCCTGCTCGGTCAGGGCGCGCTTGGCGGTCATCCTTGCAGGGGCACCTGTTCCTGCCGAAGGAGTGGGCCGACGACGCCGTACGCCGGACAGCATGCAAGGTGCCGGCCGGCCTGGGGCACCGCGAGAAGTGGCTGCTCGCCCTGAACATCCTCGACGACCTCGCCGCCTGGGGGCTGCCACCCCGAGTCGTGTTTGGCGACGCGGCTTATGGGACCAACGCGAGCTTGCGTGCAGTCCTCAGCCCGGTGAAGAGGACGAACCCGGCCCCATCGAAGTGGACATGGCCGGGTTCGCATCTCCGCTTACCTGAGGGCCGCACCACCGGAGTTGTGGTAGGCGATCGCCTTTCTGATTAGGTTCCCGCCGTCGGTCTCGACCGACGTCTGCTCCCCGTGTCCCGCGCCGAACAGCAGGCCGGCGATATGCGCTTTCGCCACCTGGTCCATGTGCGCGAAGAACCAGTCGACCTTGTCGTCCTTGTAGTGGTTGAGGGTGTTGTTCTGCGCCATGTTGCCTACGGGAATCTGCCACAGGACCACCGGCTTGCCCACCGACTCGGCCATCGTCTTGTAGAACCCCATCTGGGCGGTGGCCTTCTGGTCGGTCCAGAAGTTGTTGTAGCCGCCGTGCTCCGGCTTCGCGTACCAGCCCGCGTCCCGGTCGGACACGTCGGCGACCAGGAAGTCGGCGTTCTGCGCACCGAGGTTCGTGTAGTCCTTGGCGCACTTTTGTATGTTGCTCTGCCAGTCCCAGCAGGAGAGGTGGAACCCGACGGTGGTCTTCGGCGCGTACTTGTGCGCCATCGAGATCAGGCAGCGGGAGAGGCCGGCGGCGCTGTTCTCCTGCGATCCGCAGTCCGTCGGATTCGCGCCCGAGACCTTCGCGGCAACCTGGTGCGGATCACCGAGCGACCGTACATAGCCCCAGAAGTCGGGCTCGAGGTCGATCATGTCCTGCGAGTTGCCGATCTTCTGGAGGAAGAAGCGGTAGTCGTTCATGTACCGGGTGAGCAGGTCGGCTCTGTTGATGGCCTGGACCTCGCCCGGACCGTCACCCTGGCCTGCCAGGTCCCCGAGGTCGCGCAGCGAGTACCAGGTCCAGAACATCTTCTGCGGGCGCGGGCTGCCCTGGTACGTCGCCTTGGCCACCTGGCTGTCCCACCAGGTCACGTAATTGCCGGGCGGCGTGGTGCTGCCTTGCCAGCAGCCCCACCAGCTCTTCCACGCATCCTTGCATTTCGTTGCCGTGTAGTAGTTCGACGAGGGCGCGGGCTGGCTGTGCACATAGGCGTATCGCGCGTCGAACGGCGCGGCCGTCGCCGACGCGTCGGACATCGAGCCGCCGATGAGCACCGTGCTGCTGTCCATGAAACGTGTCGTGGAGCTGCCGCCACCGGCCGCGGGAGACGACGCCGGAGAGGGGCGCGTGCCGCCTGTCGAGGTCGGTGTGCCGGCGCTGTCGATGCTGCCGACCGGGACAAGCTGCCATTGCTGATGGGTACTGCCCGTGTCGCGGTTCTGGACGACGTCGCCCCCGTCGGACTTGGAGGCGTTGCGGACCTCGAGGGCCATGCCGCTGAAGCGGTTGATCAGACGGACGTGGCCGTCCGGCGAGTCCGCCGGCTTGAACTGCTGGTTGGTGCCGTTGCGGTCACTCCACTGCACGATGCCGGAACCGGCGGTTTTCGACCAGTTGCTGTCGTCCAGCACCTTGCCGGAGTTCCGGTTCTGCAGCCGGTAGTACCCGTCACCCGCGTCGATGAACCGCCACTGCTGGTTGGCTCCGCCGTGACGGCCCCACTGCACCACCGCCGCGCCGTCGTTCTTGGCGAAGCCGCGGCCGTCCAGCACCTTGCCGCTGTTGTGGTTGACCAGCACGTACCACGTCTTCAGATCCACAGTTCCCGCTGAGGCCGTGTTGACCACAACAGCGGAGCCGGCCAGGACAGCCATGACGATGGCCGCCCAGACACTCCGCCGCGCGAACAGCCGACGGGCTCGGTGCATCACTTTTCGTCTCCCCGCGACGGCTGAGCGCGACGAGCGGTGACTACCGCGGGCGTGGCCGCGCGGCTCGGAGGCCGCCGAGGCGGTACGCCGCCGGCGATGTGGGTGGGCAAGGGGCATGTCTGTGCTCTCTTTCGGCGGTTGCATCTGGCCGGACCGTCTGGCCGGACAACGCTGAGTGGTCGCAGGAGGCCGAAAGGTTGCCGCACACGCGACGATTCACAGATCCTTCTGCCCTGATTGCCTCCCGCTCCCCGCGCAGCGGCACGGCGAACACCGGCTATGGCGAACGCTGAAGGGTGCTTCCGTCCCTGCCGCTCACCGTGAAACCATGCCTGCCACTGGACGTCCCTCGCGGACGAGGAATTGGCGACCGCGGGTGCTGCTGGCGAACCGCCGGCGTGTGAACTGGCCTCTGGGGTCCGCCAGCCCACGTGGATCCTCCGCCCGCTACGGGCCCGTGCCTCAGCCGAACAGGGCTGGTGGGACGGCATTCTGCCCGAGCTGTGGCCGCTGGCCGAGGGCGCAGAACGCGGGCTCGCTGACGTACGGGCGGAAGACGTCTGGCACCCCGTCCAGGACGCCTGGCCACACCCTGGGGGCGTCCATGCGGGCCCACGGGCTCATGAGGGACTCATGGTCGAACCCCCGGACGTAGGCCCCGGCGGCCGAGAACACGATCGCGAACTCACCACCCATCCCGTCGCGCATCGACGCCACCTGTTCACCCTCGCCCCAATGGGCGTCGAATGAGTAGAACCGGCCATCCCTCTCCGGGCTGAGCACAGCGTCCAGCATCGCCGGGCCGCGGCAGTGGTCGCGAAGGTCATCAATGGCTGGCAGAGCCAGGGCTACATCGGGTGCGGTCACGTGAGCATTCCATCGCACATGACCGCCTCGATGCATCTGCCCCGAGCTGAGCCATCCACTGTTCCCACCCTGGCCAACCAGACCGATCAGTGAGCCTTCGACAACTTGAAACCGCAGGTCGAAGGGCTGGTGTGACCGGCTCCCGGGATACTCACGCTGGTCGGCGGCGGCAGTCTTCGAGCAGATCGTTTGTCAGAGACTGGCTCGCTGGATCCTGCTACCTGTGGCCGGACGGTGATGGCGCTCTGTGAGAACTGCACTGTCCGCGGTGCCCGTGTATCCAGAAGGCGACGGTGGGGATGGGAGATTGTTTCGTCAGAGTGCCTCCAGCTCGGGCAAGCGAGACGATCGAGGATCGTCTCGCTTGCCCGAGCTCGACGTGCGTGCAGACGCAGGCGATACCGAGCCCTGCGCGGCGCGGCGGTAGAGCTCTCGGTCCTGGAGCATCTCACCGCGGGGAGAGAACGCTCCGGCCCTGCCGATCTTGCGGGACTGAGCCGTCCAGGGAAGTGCCCCGGATCGACATGAGGACCATCAGGGCACCGCCGCAGACAATGGCTGAATCGGCGAGGTTGAACACCGCGAAGTGCTCGACGGAGATGAAATCGACGACGCGCCCGCGAAAGACCGCGGGCGCCCGGAAGATCCGGTCAGTCAGATTGCCGAGCGCGCCCCCAAGCAGCAGGCCCAGGGCGACAGCCCAGGGAAGGCTCTGAAGCCTACGCGCGGCACGCGTGATGACCACGACGACCGTGATCGCAATCGCCGTGAACACAGCAGTGAAGGCCTGGCCCCTGCTGAAAGCCGCACCCGAGTTACGGAACACTTGCAGCGTAAGCACGTGGCCCGCCATGGCAACGGGCTCCTGGCCTTCCAACCGCGAGACAGCCACAAGCTTGCTGCCGAGATCCAAGGCATAGGTGAGAACGGCCGCCGTCAGCAGAGCGGTCAGAGCCAGTGTGCGCTTGCCAGCAGCAGGCGTCGTGGTCTCGGGCTGGGATTGCGAGGCATTGTCGGTAGTAATGATCCGCTCCATGGATGCCGAGCCGCCCTGGACAACACCACATTACAAGAGCCTGCAGGCGACACGTCGGGCAGGCGGTCGGCTCCAGCTTTCACACCACCGTGGTCAGATCCTGTTGGCTCTGACCGCAGACCCACGAACAGCCTTCTGCGATGTATGCATGCTGGATCCCAAGTTACTGGAGCGGATCACCGCGCGCCGCGCTGAACTGGACGAACTCGAAGAACAGCTGGTCAAGCGGCTGGCGGAGGTGCGGGCCGGGCGGGACGAACTCGCCGTCGCCGAACGTGTCCTTGAACGAGTGAGCGAGCAGCTCGCCGACGAGCGCGGCCTCGGCCGCGCCAGCGCCCGGACAGGTGGGCGGCCGTGCGGTGATGCTGATCCCGCACCGCACGCCGGACGTGGAGGAGAACATCCTCCCGCCGGACTACCAGCGCATCCTCGCTGCCGTGCGGCAGGCCGCCGGACCGGTCATGGCCCGGCGATGCCAGCGCAGGCTGAGGGACCTTCCACTCGCTGAGCTGGGCTTCGTGATCGGGCTGACGGTCCGGCGCGTCATCTGCGGTGAGGGCGACTGCCCGCGCCGGACGTTCGCCGAGCCGTTCTCCCGGCTGGCCGCCCCGCAGGCACGGTTCACCACTCGGCTCAACCGTGCCCTGGAGCGGGTGGGGCTCGCGCCGGCCGGGCGGGCCCGGCGCCCGGCTGGCTGCCCAGCTGGGCTTCGGAGCTGGCCGGATGACCTTGTTGCGCAGGGTCATGGCATTGCCCGATCCCGCGTTCAGCACGCCGCGTGTGCTGGGCGTGGACGACTTCGCGATCCGTCGTGGCCAGACGTACTCCACGGTCTTGACCAGCGTCGCGTGGTCGAAGTGCTCCCGACGTGTGAAGCCGGACCGCTGGCCGCGTGGCTTGTCCGTCACCCCGACGTGGAGATCATCTGCCGGGACCGGGCGGGGCGCCTATGCCGAGGGTGCCCGCCGCGGTGCCCCTGATGCTCTGCACGTCGCTGACCGGTTCCATCTCTGGCAGGGCCTCGGCCGCGCCGTGGAGACCTGCGTCGCCGCCTGAGCCGCCCGGGGCCGGGGGGCGCCCTCCGGGCGACTGCCTGCGCAATCCTTCGCCCGGTGGCATCCTGTCGGAGGCCACCCGGCTGGCCTCCGGTCTGCCGCAGGAGGACTCGGTGCCCGTCGGCCGGAGGGCCGAGCGGAAGAGGGCAGCACATGCCCTGATCCACGAGCTTCCTGCTCAAGGTCACTCACCGCCGGGCGATCGCCCGGCACCTGGGCTGGGGCCTCAACACCGTGCTCAGATACGCGAACGCCGCGAACTGGCAGGACACCATCCGCGAAAACCGGCCCCGCCCCAGCAGACTGGACCCCTACAAGCTCTATCTGGAGCGACGCTTCGCCGCGGGAGGCACCAGCGGCTCCACAGCGAACTCGTCGCCGACAACGCGCCCGTCACCTACCAGATGATCCGCGCCCACATCGCCACCATCCGCGGGACTCCCGCCGTCACGCCACCCCGACCTCCGACGGTGCGTCAGGTGGCCGGCTGGCTCACCCGACACCCCACTGCGCTGAGCGAGGAAGACCGGGCCTGCCTGAAGGATGTCCTCGCACGGTGCCCTGAACTGGACACAGCCGCCGGACACGTCCGCGACCTCGGCAAGATACTCACCGACCGCCTCGGCTCCACACTCCCCATCTGGATCGACGCAGTCGATGACAGCCAGCCCCCCGGTCTCACCGGCTTCGCGCTCCACCTTCTGCGGGACCTTGACGCCGTGATAGCTGGGCTCACTCTCGACTGGAGCTCCGGCAGCATCGAGGGCGCCGTTAACCGCATCAAGAAGATCAAGCGCCAGCTCTACGGCCGAGCCGGATTTGAACTCCCCCGCAAGATGATCCTGCTCCAGTAACACTGCGCGAGCAGCCGCCCAGCCGTGGCAGGATGGCCTCATGTTGATCCGAAAGGGCGATGCCGCGTAGGCGCCCCAAGGCCGTCCACGCAGAGCGGTGGCAGCCACGATGGCAGTGTTCGGTCCTGAGAGTCCGCGGTGTCTCCGCGCGGACTCGTGCAGCGATCCGCCGGGTCGAAGACCAGGAGATGTGGCTCAACGCGGTTGCCAATGCGCTCTCGTGTTTCGCGCGAGCCTTTAACCAGCCGGGACGCTACCTGGACGCCTCCGAGTTCGAATCGCCCGGGGTGGGAGATACCCGTGATGACCTCGAGTGGGCGATGCGGCACCTTCCTCCCGGAGCCAAACGGGACTTGGGCCGACTGATCACACGCATCGATGAGGAATTCGAGCACCGCACCCTGCCCGACCCCAACAACATCGAGTTGGCGGCATCCGGCTGGTGGTGGACCAGAATGCGAGAACGCTGAGGGGCCCCGGTCCCGCGCCCTCAATCGAACGACACCGTCACCCTTCGCGACCACTCCCCAAGATCTGTGCCAGAACCCGAAAGTCGTGAACATTCCGATTCGCTCGCCGGGCCGGGTGCCTCCCAAACCGGTGTCCGCTGTCACTGAACTCAGCCGAGCGCCGTTCCTTGCCAACCAATCTTGTCGTCGCAGGTCAGCGACCCGAGGCCGGATCCCCCTGCTGGACGGCGACCTTGCCCCTCAATCCAGCCGACGCAGGTCAGTGGCTCGCCTTGGGCCGGATTCGGTGTCCGCGGACAGGGGGAGGCTTCAAACCGCCTCATGCTGCGTTAACCGAAGACTGTCGTGGTGAGCGATGCGGAAAAGGCGCCGTAAGAGGCGTCAGGCGGGGACCGGGAAGACGAATGGCTTGTGTGATGCTGCCTGTGTGAACGGTGGCGTGATAGGTGAACAAGCGGCGCCGCTGAGGCTGACTGACCGGTACGAGGTGCTCTCGGCCCTGGAGGCAGCGGTGCCCGGGCTTGCTGTACTGCGTCCGGTCGAACCGGTCCGCATCAACTGGGCGACGGCCGAGAACCACCTGGGAACGGCGCTACCCGCGGATTTCAAACTGCTCGCGGAGCTGTACCCGCCTCTGCTTTTCGGTGACTGCATGTCCTTCCATACGCCGGCGCCCGGCGCGGAAGAGGGGTGGGCCAAGGCTGTTCTCGAAGGGAGGGAGGACATGGCGGACCTCATTGGTATCGACGGCCTCAGCGGCGTCCTGCCCGTGTATCCGACCCCCGTCGGTCTCATGATCTGGGGTAGTTCACTCCACGGCGACACTTTCCTCTGGACCACGGCGGGCGCCGGCCCGGACGAGTGGATCGTGACCGTCGCTTCCCACAACGGAGACTGGTGGACCTACACCGCTGGCGCGGTCCAGTTCACGGCCGATCTGATCTCCGGAGCCCTTGAACCCTGGGGCCTCCCCGCGATCCGCCCCGAGGCCGTCGCCGTCGGCGAGCACTGAGTCCGCTACTTGGCTAGTAGGACCAACCACAACGCTCCGGCGGCGGACCTACGTCCCCACCGCGCAGGGCCAGAGACTCATCAGCGCTGGTTCCGCCGCCGCCTGCGAATCCGCTGGGAGCCGCGACGACATCTTCGAAGCCTTCCTGACTCTCGGATGTGCGCTGATCGGCTGGCGCTGCATGGTTCAGCCCGGTCGGAGCTGTCCGTGACCGGGCGACACGACGCCGACCCGCTACGTCGACGGCAGCTGACGGACACGCTCCAGGCGCTCGCGCTGCTCTTGGACCCAGCCGTCCGGTAGGTCCACGGGGACGGCCATGGCCGTACCGGAACCTTGGACGTCCTCGACGGTGATCAGGGGAACCGAGAACTGGGTGTTGAACTCGACATTGATTTCAGGATTACGCATGTCGGTCATCCAGCAGACGCTCCGGCGTGAGAGGCACGAGGCGAACCGTGGCTCGCCCACTGGGCGCCAGGCTCGGCATGTTCTCCACCGGCAGGATGGAGAGTCAGATCCGCCCGGATCGGCCCGTTGCGGATCTCGGAGGAGCGCCAATGGCAGCGGGCCGAGCTCCACTCAGCTAGAGCTGGGCTCGCCCACCGTCGGCCCGCTAGGGTAGGCCGTATGGAGCGGGCTCGGCTGGGGGAGGACGGCAGGTATTACGGCGACCTGCCGTGCAAGTGGTGCGATGTACTCATTCCACATCACGGGCGGAAGCGTCCCCGACGATACTGCCGCACGGCCCACCGTTGGAAGACCTACGGCACGAACGTCGTGACCGTCGTTCTCGGCGTCCTCAGCTGACGTCGCCGGAATCCGGCAACCGCCGGACCGAGCCTCGTCCCACATACCGTTCCTTCGCCCTGCGAACGGAACACCGCCCTCTATAGGGCGCGTAGGGCGGGGCGTGGGCTGTCGCACCCGTGGCCGGCGAGAGTCCGGCGGCCATCCCACCGTTCCCGGTCTGTCACGCCGACCACCCTCACACGCCTGGACCTACCGGAGCGCGGGCCCCCGGCGGAACCGGGATATGGGCCGCGGGGCGTTGTCCGAGCGGTGTGCGAGTGTAGGGGTGGAGTCGTTCGGTGTGGTGCAGGAGGGGCGCTGTGGCGGTGCAAGGTGACGGCTGGAGCGGGATGGGCTGGGACTGGACGGATCACGACACCGTCCGGCGGCGTCTTGAGCAGGGAGCCGATCCGGAGGCTTGGAGAGCGGGTCGGCCTCTCCACTGGGCCGCCGTGCACGGCTCAGCACAAGTGGTCGCGGAGCTGGCCCGGCGGGTCGCGGACGTGGACGCGCTGGAGATGGGGGTGACGGCGCTGTGGGAGGCGATCATGTCCAGAAAGCCCGACAACGCGCTGGCCCTCGCCGCTGCCGGGGCCGACCCGTGGCGGGAGTTGATAGGCGGCTGGTCGCCGGGCCGGCTGAGTCTGGCCGGCCCGACGCGGACCTGTTCGCGCTGCCAGCCGGTGAGCGCGGCCTGAGCGGAGCCGAGCGCACCACGGCCGCGGAAGGTGCGCGGCTCGTGGGCGCACTGGGGACCTTCCACTATGACGGCACGGGGCTGGCCTGTGTGGCCGGCATCGACGCGGCCGAAGCAGTGAACCGTCTGCAGGCCACACCAGCGGACCGCAACCTGGTCGAGGAACTGCTGGAAGACCGGTACGCGTACGTCACGGATGAGACCGTGCAGATCATCGGCCTCACGACCGTGCCGGGCGGCTGCGTGGTCACCCAACCCTGGGGCTCCGCGCCGAGCACTCCGGGCGTGCTGACCCGGCTGTCCGCCGACACCCTCTGCTACGGCGTGTTCGCCAACCCCAAGAGCGGCAACCAGGGCAGCATCGCCCGCAATAGCGCCATCGAAGGCCGGGGCCTGCACCCCGGCGGCGCCCCCGACCAGAGCAGCACCACAGAAGAAGTCCTGGCCGCCTACCTCTACCAGCACCACGCCGTGGCCTACGCCTGTGCCTTCGCAGGACTGCGCCTCACCGATACACGTCCGGTCACCGGCCCGTGCGACCTATGGGCTCAGTTGCCCCAGCGCGACTACTGGAACCAGTGACACGGGCGAGACCGGGTCGCCCCTGGTGTGGAAGCAGCCGAGGGATGCGCGGACAACAACCCTGCCGAAGCATGGTGGCCGGAGCATCAGTAGAAGGCGACTTCCGGCGCGTCAACTCCGCCGGCTTGGAGCGGAGGACTGGTACCGGCTCACCGAACACGATGGCGCTGATCACCCACTCGAGCATCACGCAGGCGTAGGCATCTTCCCTGCTTGGGCCACTCGTCCGGAGAAACCTGGCAACAGCGCTGGCAGAAGCGCCCTGTCCACGGCCAACACATTGGGTTGCAGGGGTGACGGAATGCCTTCGCAGCCTGGGCCCGCCCCGAAGGGCGCGTATCTCGCCGTGAAACGCTTCTCGGCGGGCTGCTGGCGCTGCTCTGCGCGGACGCCATCAGACCCGACCCGGAATTCCTCATCGGGTCAAGATCGCGGCATCTTCGGCCGGCTCTGGAGACCACCCGCGGCCCCGAGGGGTTTTCCCACCGGCCTCGGCCTGGCCGTCGCGGGATCCGCCGAGACGACGCTCCGGTGGGCGTGTCAGTGGCGGCGCGGTAGATGTCCGCCCCGTCATCTCCCTGCTGCCACCGCGCGTAGACCTTCCGTCGCGTGATCGGCGCTTCTACCGTTGGCCGTTGTGCTCCTCGTGGGTCGAGGGGTCGCGCAGCGGCCTGCGGCCGGCCTCCTGAGGGCGGAAGGACGCGTAGCGGCCGAGGAAGTTGCTGTGGTCGAAGTGGAGTGGTGAAAGGCGGGCAAGGCAAGGAGGTCGTCGGACCGGGGATTGCCGATCAGGCTTGGGTAGGCTCTGGCCCAAATCGGTGTGGGTGGGTTGCTCTGACGTACTTCAGTGCGGTCGTGTCGGAGTTTCCGAAGACGCGCATCAGGCGCATGGGGCGGCAGTTTCGTGTGCCTCATCGAGCAGCCGGTCGATGCGGAGCGTTCGGGACTGGACTGGCCCTACGACGCCACCGGCAACGAGACCGCCGGCGCCCCGACCCCCAAGACCACCCGCGCCGGCGAAACCTGGAGCGACTACTCCCAGCTCACCTCACTCACCACGGGCGGCAGGACCTTCACCGGGCAGTACGCCTCCACCGGCCAGAGCGAACGCATCCGCCTGGGCGACACCTACTTCCACAACGGCCCTCTGGGTCTGGTCGGTACCAGCACCGGCGGAGTGGACACGGGATTCAATCGTGAACCCCAGGGCACCCTCAACTCCATGACGACCGGGGCCAGTTCGCTGTACTACCTCACCGACGCGCTCGGGTCCGTCATCGCGCTCACCGACGACACGGGCACGAAGGTCCACAGCTACACCTACACCCCCTGCGGCGCCGACCGCACAACGACGGAGAAGACCCCACAGCCCTACCGCTTCGCCGCCGGCTACAAAGACCCCACCGGCCTCTACCACCTCGGCGCCCGCTACTACGACCCCAACCTGGGCCCTTCACCCAGCCCGACCCATCCGGTCAGGAGAAGAACCCCTACCTCTACGCCGAAGGCGACCCCGTCAACCGCATTGATCCGCAGGGGCTGTCTTCCCTGTCCTCTCTAGATGGAGTGGTCAGCCACATCGGCGACGCGAAGTCGCTCTACGACGTTGGGCAGGACCTGTACGTGGGGACCTGTGGCAGCGCGGGTCCCCACCCGGGTGCATTACAGGGAGGTAATGATGGGACGCTTGGAAAATTTCGAAGAGCGTACCCGCGGCCATCCCGTAGCCAACCTGATTTTCGCTTTTCTGGCCATCTATGTGCTGGGAGGCGTCATCATGACGCTGACGGGAGCATCCGCTAGTAAGGCGTGGGGGGCCTCGCTTCCTGTTCTCCTCGCTGTTGGCTCAGGCATAGCCGCTGTGCGATTTCGCCGCCGGGATAAGCCTGACCAATAGTCCACAGGAGCGTCCTTATGTGCGGTGGTGACGAGCCGGGCAGTCCAGCTGTCCGCCGCCAAAGCCGCCTCTGAGGAAGGCGACAGGGCAGTCACGGGTTGTGGTCCCTTGGCCTCTACCTCCGGTCCGGTCTTTACCGCGGAGGAGTTGCCCGTCGGGTCGAGCTGGTCACCACGGGCACCTCACCCGCTTCGGCCGTCGGCTGGCCGGTGCGGTGTTCACGTCAGTCGATCATGCCGAGTGCGGTGTCGGGCCGGCAGAAGCCGCACGCCTCGACGCCCTCGGCCAGGGCCTGGCGGGCGGTGGCGCGGTCGACGGCGCGCACCCGGCGCAAGAGCCGCTTTGCGCCAGGTGGGTCGGGAGCCTGCAGAGGGGCCCCGGCTGCCGTTGGCGTGCCTTCGTGTGGTGAAGGCCGCCGTGCGGGAGCCGCTGCTGCGGGGCCCTCTGCTCAGGAATTCAGCACTGCGGGAGCATGTCCTGCGCGCGCCAGAAGTCGGTGTCGCTGAGGTTGACCATGTTGACGTAGACGTTGCGGTGGCCGCTGTCGTCGTCGGTGCGCAGCCAGGCACCGGAGATGTGTCCGTTGTTGGAGTACCAGTCTCCCGCGGTCCAGCAGTAGAAGTAGTTGCGGCCCGCGTACAGCGTGCCCGCGTGACTGTGCAGGTTGGGCTGGTAGTGAGACCACTGGGTCACCGAGGTGGTCAGATACACCTTGGCCTGGGCCCGTGCCGGCGCGGCCTGGGCGGGAGCGAGAGTGGAGCCCACAGCCAGTACCCCGACAGCGGCGGCAAGGCAGCCAGCGGCCCGGACGGAACGATTCTTTCGCATAACTTCTCCCCGACGTGTACTTCCCCCGATGCGCGCCCGTCCGCTTCGCCAGTCGAGCGACGGACGTGCTGCGCTCAGGAAACGACTCAACTGATCTGTAAATCAGTCAAGTGGGAGCGTAGGCCCGTCGAGTAGCGAAACGATTCCCGCACGGTCACAGGCTCGTCCCCAGCGTTCCCGCACACAGCAGCACACGTCACGCCGGCCTACCGGGGGCGTCGAGACCGGCGCTCCGCGCCTGGCTCTCCTCCCCGGGTCCGGACCAGCGATGGCTACCGCCGCGCTTGGTTGGATGTATAAGGCAATCGGCGCGCAAGTGTGCAGAGCATGAGGAGAGCGGTCGAGCTTCTTGGCGCGGGACGCCGCCGCCCGCTGTGGTGTGCCGCCTCCCGCGAAGGGGAACGGGGTAAAGCTGGGTGCCGACGGCGGAGGGGGCGGGACGGACCTTGCGTCGGGCGTCATGTTTCCCATGGCGATTGCGACCTGTATGTGCATGAATGCGATCTATGTGCGCGTTGGTGCGACGTCATGACCGTTGGCGCGGCACTGCCGCATGTCCATAGTGGTAAGAGAGCCATTGTCCGAGTCGGATCGCTGACCATTGCTGCGAGCTCACCGTTCGGGGGTGGGGAGCGGGTCCAGGCTGGAGGTATATCCCTGGTGAAGGGGGCCGAAATGCCTGATGAGCAAGCGCCGGTCGGGTTAGGGGAGGAAATGATGTCTGCGATGAGGAAACTGAGCACGATCTGTAGCTTGAGTGCGGCCGCAGCCCTGGCGATGGGAATGCTGACGGCCGGGCCGGCCTCAGCAGACATCCGCGCGGCCTCCTGGCCCAATGACACGTACTACGTATGTGCCGACTACTGCGACGGCGCTACGCAGGGCGGGGTCGTCTGGGGCAACCGGACCTCGAAGCTTCAAGGTTGGGTGGAGGCATACAACGGCACCGCAACCGTCTACTTCGACGCCTTCGCCGGTTCGACCAAGGTCGACAGCGATTCCAGGACCTCCAGCGGCCCTGTGGTCCCCTACAACTTCTACATCGGCGACCCCGATCTGCCCGGCGGCGTCGATCGGATCAGGGTCCAGGTGTGCGCGCCTCGCGGCTGCGGCGAACAGTTCAACCTGATCAGGAACTGACGCGCATTCCGTAGCCGTACGGGCTGCCGCACAACTGCGCTGGAACTCCCGCGGCGTCCTTCAGGGAGGCGGAGGAAAGCTGGGCCACGCAACTGGCAGGGCCGGTTCGTTGTGCTCTCCCGCCCGCGCTGAAGCGGCGTTTTGCGGCGCATCGGATCCGTGTGGGCCGGTGTAGAGGGGGAGCGGTTGAGCGTGCAGGCCACGCAGGAGAACGTCCCCGTCCGGGGCCCGGCAAGGGCTGAACAAGCACATCCGGTCTGGGCGGGTCAGCTCGGCAAAGACGGGGCGGAAGGCTACCTGCTGAGCCGGTCTCAGGCATCCCGGCGCCGTACGGCGAGCACGGCGACGGTCACCGAGACGAGTGCCCAGGCCCCGAGTGCGATCCAGGAGCCCGTGATCGTGGCCGGATATCTGCCCAGGCTGGCGTGGCCCTCGGGGTTCAGTGCCAGCCGGGCCTGTGCGGCCAGCGGTAGGTGGTTGCCTATCTCCTTCAAGAGCCGGTACCTCTCGCCCCCGAAGAGCATGGGCAGGATGAAAAGCATCCCCACGACAGTGACGATCGAGGCCGTGGCATGTCGCAGGACAGCGCCGACCGCCAGGCCGATCTGCGCGCAGACCGGGATCACGAGCGCGTATGCCGTGACGGCCCGCAGGCAGCCGGGGTCGTGAAGGGAGAGTCCGACGTGGCGGGAGGCGAGCATCGCGTTGGTGGTGAAGAACGACGTCACGGAGACGATCACACCAAGGACGAGCGTGATCGCCGTGACGAGGGCCACCTTCGCCGAGATCACCGCACGCCGGTCGGGGACGGCGGCGAGCGTGGTGCGGATCATTCCGGTGGCGTACTCGCCGAAGATCGTGATGGCGCCGAAGCTGGCCGCGGCCAGTGCCATGACGTCGAGGGCGATGCTGCCCAGGCCGTGGAACAGCGGGTCGTAGTGGAAGGGAGGGATACCGGGGGGAGTGGGATGTGGCTGGTCTATGTAGGGCAGGTCGGAGTGGACGGCGTTGACGTTGATCGCGATGGCGACGACGGCGCTCAGGGCGAGCACCCAGTAGGTCGACCGGAGAGACCGCATCTTGATCCATTCAGCGGCGAGCAGGTCGGTGAACGTGGCCACCGGTTCGGCAGGGCGCTCGGGCGGCTGGGTGGCGGAGAACGTCAGGGTGCTCATCGGGCTTCTCCTGCGAGGTATTCGACGCTGTCGGCGGTGAGGGACATGAACGCCGATTCCAGGGACGAGGTGTGGGTGGCGAGTTCGTGCAGCATGATGTGGTGTCGGTGGGCCAGTTCGCCGATCCGGGCTGCGGTCAGGCCCGTGACCTGGCCCACCTGGTCGCTCGTGTGGCGCACCGACGCACCTTCGGCGGTCAGCACGGCCTCCAGGGCCACCAGGTCGGGCGCGTGCACGGTCACGCCCAGGGAGGCGTTGTGGGCTGAGAAGTCCTCCAGGCTCTCGTCGGCGATCAGGCGGCCCCGCCCGACGACGATGAGCCGGTCGGCGGTGTGCTCCATCTCGGCCATCATGTGGCTGGAGACGAACACGGTGCGGCCCTCGGACGCCAGACGGCGGAACAGGCCGCGCACCCACAGCACGCCCTCGGGGTCCAGACCGTTCAGGGGCTCGTCGAAGAGCAGCACCGGCGGATCGCCGAGCAGGGCGCCCGCGATGCCAAGACGCTGCTTCATCCCGAGGGAGAACCCTCCGATCCGGCGCCGCGCCGCCTTGGCCAGCCCGACCTCCTGGAGGACCTCGTCCACGCGGGCCGGCGGGATGCGGTTGCTGCGGGCCAGGGCGGCCAGGTGCGCCCTCGCGCTGCGTCCGCCGTGGACGTCCTGGGCATCCAACAGTGCGCCGACGTGGCGCAGTCCGCGTGGGCGGTGCGAGAAGGGAATGCCGTCCACGGTGACGGACCCGCTGGTGGGGGTCGTAAGGCCCAGGATCATCCGCAGTGTGGTGGATTTTCCGGCGCCGTTCGGGCCGAGGAAGCCGGTGACCTTACCCGGTTCCACTGTGAAGGTCAGGTTGTCGACGGCAACGCTGTCGCCGTACCGCTTGGTCAGTCGGATGGATTCGATCACGGGTCCAAGCTGCCGGGGAGGGCGTGGAGTCGGCATCGGCCTGCGGTTCACACTGGTGAGCCCTGCTGGTAGCCCGGGGGATTACGCCTGTAGGCCAATGCCCCGGTGGGGAGCGCCTCGATAGGATCGGCTGATGATCGCCACTCCTCATCCGCCCCTGCTCAAACGCGTGCCACCGGGTGTGTGGGTGGCGGCCTTCTGGTCGGCTCTCATTCTGGTACGCACGTTCCAGCGGCCGGACGAACTGCAGCATCTGCTCCGGTACGACGGCAATACCGAGGACGCACCGCTGCTGGTCACCGCCGTCGTCACAACTCTGGGCGCGTTGCTGCTGTTCCGCGCCCCGCTGGCGGCTGTGGCCATGGCGCTCGCGGGCGCCTCGTTCTCGTTCGGGATGGCGGTGCGGGAGACACCGTTCGTTCTCTTCCTCCTGGCCGACGCGGGCGTGGGTTACACCGCTGCGACCCGCTCGCGGCGTGTTTCGGTCCTCGCGGCCGTGCTCCCGGTCGGTGTGCTGGCCGCGTACACGGCCTGGCGGCTGGGACGCGGGTACTTCTTCAACCTCTCGGTGCCGGCAGCCCTAGCGTCGACCGTCGTCATCGCCTGGCTGATCGGCAACACGATCCGTCAGAACCGGGCGCACGCGGACACGGTACGCGCCCAGGCCACGCAGCAGGCGGTAACCGCCGAGCGGCTGCGGATCGCCCGGGAACTGCACGACATGGTCGCCCACAACATCGGCATTATTGCCATCCAGGCCGGTGTGGGCAGCCTGGTCATGGACACCCAGCCCGCCGAGACGCGCAACGCGCTGGAGGCCATCGAGGCCACCAGCAGGGAGACTCTCGCCGGCCTGCGGCGGATGCTCGGCGCGCTGCGCCGGAGTGGCCCGGAGTCCGCGCCGCTGGATCCGCTCCCTGGTCTGGCCGCCATCGGTCAGCTGGTCGGGACGACCACGGCCGCCGGGGTCCGGGTCGACGTCCGGTGGCGGGGGGAACGACGCGACCTGCCCTCCGACGTCGACCTGGCGGCCTTCCGTATCATCCAGGAGGCGGTCACCAATGTCGTGCGGCATTCCGGCACCCGCGACTGCAGCGTCACGGTCGACTACCGCCCCGACGAGCTGGCCGTCGATATCGTCGACCTCGGCTCGGGCGGCACCGTCGCAGGCTCCGGATACGGTATCGCCGGAATGCGCGAACGGGTCAGTCTGCTGCACGGTGAGTTCAGCGCCGGGCCGCGTCCGGAAGGCGGTTTCCGCGTGGCCGCCCGGCTGCCGGTGCCAGGGGAGGCGGGACGATGATCCGTGTCGTTCTGGTCGACGACCAGCCCCTGATCCGTTCCGGTCTACGCGTCCTGATCGCCGACACTCCCGACCTGGAGGCAGCGGGGGAGGCCGGGAACGGTGCCGAGGCGGTGGAGCTGGTCCAACGGCTACGGCCGGAAGTCGCCATCATGGACATCCGGATGCCCGGCATGGACGGCATCGAGGCCACCCGCCGGATCAACGCGGATCCGGAGTCGAAGACCCGCGTACTCGTCCTCACCACCTTCGACGACGACGAGTACGTCTATGGCGCGCTTCGTGCCGGAGCGAGCGGCTTCCTCGTCAAGGACATGCCGCTGAAGACCATCCTCGACGGGGTCAGGGTCGTCGCCGCCGGAGATGCCCTCATAGCTCCGAGCGTCACCCGCCGTCTCATCGAGGAATTCGCGGCACGGCCCGACCCCGCCACCGCCTGCAGGACGGTGCTCGACGGCATCACCGACCGGGAACGCGAGGTCCTGACACTCGTCGGCCGCGGCCTGTCCAACACCGAGATCGCCGAAGAGCTCACCATCAGCGTGGCCACCGCCAAGGCCCACCTTGCGCGGCTCTTCACCAAACTCGACGCACGCGACCGGGTCCACCTCGTCATCCTCGCCTACGAGACGGGCCTGGTCGCGCTCCCGCGGTGAGGTTCACCCGCGAATGACCAGGTCAGCGTAGGGCCGCCCTGCACCACTATGCACATCGCGGTAGCGGCTCATTTCGCTTTCCATGCTGGTCGTCGTTCTTCGGCAGCCGTACGTGCCCAGGCTCATCCCGCAGCACGCCGACGAAGGACTCACCGTTGTTGACGACTGCGCCGCCGTCCGTACGCCGGTGTCGTGGGTGTCGTACGACTTCCTGTCGATCCCTCGAGCACGGGGTGCGGAGCATCATCGGCATCGCATCCCTCAACCCCGACGCCACCGACGAAGGCACGTTGCGGACGGGTCACCGAGGGGAAACGGCCCCCTTCGGGGTCGAGGAGGCTGCTGCCGCGGACAACCGTTCCTCGAGACCTTCCAGTGTCTGCAGCACATTGCCGCGTTCCTCGGATGTCAGGCCCGCGGCCGTGAGCTCTTCGAGCTGTTCCCAGAGCTGTTCCACCTCCCGCCGGAGTGCCTGGCTGGCGGTGGTGGGCTCGATGATGACGGCACGCCTGTCCGTCTCGCTCGGGTGCCGGCGGACGAATCCGGCGCGTTCCAGGCGCTGGACGGTACGGGTCATGGTGGCGGCGTCGGAGTCCAGGAGGCGCACGAGGTCGGTCTGCCGCTGCGGTCCCAGCTCCCACAGCTGCATCATCACCAGTTCCTGGCCGGGGTGCAGCCCGACGCGGCGCAGCAGCTGCCCGGCGAGCATGCGGTGCAGGCGGGCGACGCGGAAGATCGCATGACTGATGGGACCATTCCCGGCGGAAGCCGGCACCGAGACCGTCGCGGCCCCGGCGCCCTCGCTGTCCTGTGGCCCTGCTTCGTCCACCGCATCCCCGTTCTGCACGCGAAACCCCCTGTCTGCCCGGACAGGAAACAGCATATCCAGCTACACCACGATGTGCCTTTTCCTCAGCGAAACGCCGCTATCAGCGGGCCGGGAGACGCTGCGTGACCCAGGTCACAGGTCATGCGGAATGTTCTTCGGCTTTTACTTGTTCGGACAGGTAACTGCTGCCTTTCCCGGGCGCAGCCCCGTTCCACGCCTCTACAAGGAGCGCACAGTGACCACCGCATTCGAACCCTTCACCCTGGGCGGCTACCGCCTGTCCAACCGCATAGCCATGGCTCCGATGACCCGCAGCCGCGCCTTCGGCGAGGGCGCCACCCCCACCGCCTCTACGGCCACCTATTACGCGCAGCGGGCGAGCGCCGGGCTGATCGTCACCGAAGGCGTGCAGCCCTCGGCCGTCGGCCAGGGCTACCCCGACACACCGGGCCTGCACTCGGCCGAGCAGGTCAGTGCATGGCGCGCCGTCACCGATGCCGTGCACCGCCGGGGCGGTGTGATCTTCGCGCAGCTGATGCACACCGGCCGTATCGGTCATCCGAGCCTTCTGCCTGACGGCATGCTTCCGGTCGGTCCTTCGCCCGTGGCCGCCAGGGGGCAGGTGTTCACCCACCAGGGCCCGAAGGACATGGTGGCCCCCAAGGAGCTCACGCAACCCGAGATCCGGCGGACCATCGCCGACTTCGCCGCCGCTGCGCGCAACGCGGTCGCCGCCGGCTTCGACGGGGTGGAGATCCATGGAGCCAACGGCTACCTCATCCACCAGTTCCTCGCCCCCAACAGCAACCGGCGCACCGACGCCTGGGGCGGCACTGTCGAGGGCCGCATCCGCTTCGCCGTCGAGGTGGCCACGGCGGTCGCCGACGCGATCGGAGGCCACCGCACCGGCATCCGCATCTCACCTGGAAACCCCTTCAACGACATCGCCGAGCGTGACCTGGAAGAGACCTACGGAGCTCTCACCAGCCGCCTGGCGCCCCTGGGGCTCGCCTACCTGCACCTGATGGAACGCCCCGACCGGGATCTGACCCGCCGCCTGCGCAAGGACTGGCCGAGCGCCTTCATCCTCAACCCCTTCACACACCCGGCGGCCACCGGCCCCGACGCGCTCACCCTGATCGAGGACGGCACCGCCGACCTCGTCTCCTTCGGGGCGATGTTCCTGGCCAACCCCGACCTGCCCCGCCGCCTGGCCCAGGGAGGTCCCTTCAACACCCCCGACCCGGCCACCTTCTACGGCGGTGACGACCACGGCTACACCGACTACCCCGCCCTGAACGCCTGACCACAACCGCCTCGCGCTGGCGACGCCTGCCCCCCCTGGGGCTCACGAGGAGTGGGGTGTCGCTGTATCGGGAAGACCCCCCGCTGGCATGGGACAGCGGGAGCCGACATAACAAAGCCGGCTGCTGGCCGCCTCGTGTCGCACGTCGGCCGGGTCGGGCAGGGGAAGCGGGGCCGTCGGCCGCATTCCCCTGGAGGTAAAGGAACAGCGGATGATGAGCCCCCACCGGTCACCTCCACTGACCGCCAGGAGCGGGTCGCGCGGGAGCTGAAGGCGACGGCGGCGGGCCTGGCTGCTGCGGCCGGACTGCGCGAGGCGCTGGCGAGGGTGGGGATCATCCTGCCGTCGGTACGCGGCAGCGAACCGGTCGATGGACACGCCTTCGTGGAGCTGGACGGCGCGGGCGCCCCCTCAGTTGCCCGTCTTGCACAGATCGTGCACGCGGCTGCAGGCGCCCGGCCAGACCGCCAGGCCCCGGCCCATACTATTCCTCGTCGTAGCGGCCCGGGACGAGACGGCCGGTGTTTTCCCAGCGGCGGGCAAGCGCGGTGAAGATCGGCTCCAGTGCGGCCGCGGGAACCGCCTCGCTATTGCCCTGGGCGCCCATGACGGACTGGAGCCTGGCCGCCGAGGCCGTCATGTGTCATTCAACGCCTCCCCGTGCCGCCGGGTCACCCACGCCCTTCGCAGCCCCCGCTGCGCGCAGGGAAGGGCGTCATTGCTGAGCCCGGATGGCAGGGAGCAGCGGTGTACCAGTCGCGGAGGTCGCTACGAGGAGGACGAGGTGCAACGGCGGTCGGGAGACACCTTGTTGTTACACACCGACGGCCTCGTCAAGTGGCAGGACTCCGCGATGCACGAATCCCGCACCCAGTTGCCGACCAACGCCCAGCTGTGACCAGCACTTGCACCCTAGACCTCAAGGTCTTTCCTGCACCTTGCCTGTTCAGGGACTGGTGGCATGATCGGCGGATGATCAGTGAATCCTGGCCGTCTGGCGCTGTGAAGTATGTCCTGTTTGACGTCGATGGCACGTTGATCGATGCCCTGGACAATCAGCGGCGGGTCTGGCGGACGTGAGCAGACCGATATGGGCTGGACGCTGATGAGGTCTACCGGGTGGCGCTGCGGACCCGGCCGATGGAGACCTTCGCGCAGATCGCTCCGGACCAGGATCCTCACGAGTGTCTTGACGCATTGCACGAGCTCGAGGACGAGGACGTCCGCACCGGCATCTACGCGGCTTTCGACGGTGCCTCAGAACTGCTCCACGCTTTGCGGCCCGGGACCTGGGCGCTGGTGACGTCGAACTATGAGCACCGGGTACGTGGCCGTTTCGCACGGACTCTCTTGCCGCTGCCGGAGGTCGTGGTGGACGCGGCCTGTGTGGAAGAAGGCAAGCCGTCACCGGTGCCATATCTGTAGGCGGCCGCGCGTCTTGGAGCCCACCCGAAGGACTGCCTGGTCATCGAGGACGCCCCCTCGGGAGTGCAGGCCGGGCTGCGCGCCGGGATGACCGTGTGGGGAGTCAACACCTCCACAGCGGCCGACGGCGTGCATCGCCACTTCGCCTCCTTGCGTGAAGCGGTCGGCGACATCCTTGCCTTCACCTCTGGAGCCCTCCCACACCGGCGGGAAGCCGCAGCCACAGCGGAATGACCTTGCTGTGGCTGGTGCCCCGGTGAGTGAACCGTCTCCGCTATGCCCGAGCTGGGTGATGTTGGTGAAGTCGCCCCCGCAGCCGGGGCGTTGGGGCATGGTCGGGGGATGAGTCTGCGTTCTTGTGCCGTCTGGGTGTGGCATCCGGTGCGTGCGATACGGCGGCGGCGGGCCGCTTTCGCGGGGTTGACGGCTCTGGAGCAGCGGCGGGTGCGGGCGCGGCGGGCCGTTGTTCGGCGGCGCCGGGGTTCGGCTGCCGGTCTGGTGCTCGGGGCGCTTGCGCTGGTGGTGGGCCTGCCTGTGCTGCTATGGCAGGGGCCGCACTGGTTCGACGGCAAGTACCTGGACGACACCGAACTCCGCAAGGGCTCCGCCGCCCTGGTCACGGGCCTACGGACATCGCTGGTCGCACTGGTGGCCGCACTCGGAGCTGGTATCGCACTGCTGTACACCGCCCGCACCTATCGCCTGGCCCGGCGCGGGCAGATCACGGACCGCTTCACCAAAGCCCTGGAACGCCTCGGCTCACCCGAGGTCTACGTACGCATCGGCGGGGTTCTCGCGCTGGAGCAGATCGTGCAGGACGCTCCCGAGCAGGCGGCCACGGACGCGGCCCGGGTGCTGGGGCACTTCATCCGCGCCCAGGCCCCCAAAGCCCGCCCTGCACCCAACGCCCCCGGCATCACCGGGGGCCCGGCCGGTTCTGTTGGGCCGGCGCAGGAGCCGTTGCCCGATAGGCCTGCTGGGGACGTCCAGGCCGCGCTCACGGCTTTGACCCGGCCCGAGTCCCGTACCCATGTCGATGCCCGCGAACAGCTCGACCTCGAAGGTCTGCACCTCGCCGGAGCTGACCTTCGATTCGCCGACCTCACTCGTGCCAACCTGGCAGGGACCACCCTGACCAAGGCGCATCTGATGGTGACCACGCTGACCGACGCCCTTCTTCTGGGTGCGACGTTGACGGGAGCCGACCTGCGGGGAGCGAAGCTGACGGGAGCCATCCTTGTTGATGCGACGCTTACAGGGGCCGACCTGCGGGGTGCGAAGCTGATGGCGACCAACCTGGCGGCTGCGACGTTGACGGGGGCCGACCTGCGGGGTTTGACGCTGGAGGAGACCGACCTTGTGGGTGCGACCCTCGCGGAGGCGTGCGGCCTGAGGATGGAACACGTCTTGGCCGCGCACGTAAGTAAGGAGACGGTTCTGCCCGCCCGTTTCTACCCCTCGGTGGGCCAGTCCGTGCCGGAGGAAGGAGAGTGAGCCTGCCGGTCACACGGAGATGTCCTGCGACGTGCGGCCGGTCCGCTACGCCCAGCTGGGGGAGCCGCCACTCGGGCCTGGGAGCGGGAAGGAGCCCCGCTGAGAGCAGGCGGGGCCCCTTGCTTGCCCATACCCTACGAAGGGAAGCCGAGCAGACCCCGGTCCGACGACGGGGACCCTCCGCGTCACTCGCGTGTGCTGTGCCGGACCCCTGCCCGGGGCGTCGGCGGGGGCGGGTGGGCGGGAAGTCCGCGCGGAGCTCGGGGGCTGGCGACCTCGCCTCAGCGTAGTACGTCCCCTGCCGTCGGCTCGGGGAGGCTCACGGTTGGTCGACCCCCTGGACGTGCTGGCGCATGAGGTTGGTGCCGAGCCGATCGGCACTCTGCGGGACAGCCCTGGTATGCGACGACCGTTTCATCCGGAGGAGTAGACAGCGCCGTCTGGGCGGCGCCGGCATGCTGCCTGTCGCGGCGCTCCGCCCGGGCCGCGCATTCGGCGCCGGGGCGCGGTGCTGGGCACCGGTGTGGGCCGCCGAACGAATGTGGGCGGCGGTGTCGATTCCGGCGCGCTCTGTTCGACGTAGGAGTGAGAGAAGAGCAACCACACGAAAGGTAAGGCCATGCCGAAGGTCCGCGTACACAACGTGACGATCTCCCTCGACGGCTTCGCGGCCGGCGTGAACCAGCGACTGAACGCCCCGTTCGGCGACGGCGTCGGCTGGGGTGAGGACCTGCACAGCTGGTTTGTGTCCGCGTCGGAGGATTCGGCCGCGGGCAGGACCGGAATCGACGTCGACTACTTCGTCCGGGGCGAGCAGAATATCGGCGCCACGATCATGGGGCGAAATATGTTCGGACCGCAGCGCGGGCCGTGGGAGGACGAGTCCTGGAAGGGCTGGTGGGGCGACAACCCGCCCTACCACCACGACGTTTTCGTGCACACCCACCATCTGCGCCCGGCGCTGGAGATGGCCGGCGGAACGACCTTCCACTTCACCGACGAGCCGCTGGAGACGGTGCTGCAGCGCGCCTTCGACGCCGCGGGCGGCAAAGACGTCCGGATCGGCGGCGGCGCAGCGGTCATCCAGCAGTATCTGCGCGCCAGGCTGATCGACCAGCTCCACCTGGTAATCGCGCCGATGCTCATCGGGCGTGGAGAGCGGCTGCTCGACGATCTGGGGGACGGAATCGACGGCTACCGGGTCTCTGAGCTGGTCGGCTCGCCGACCGTCACGCACGCGGTGCTGGTCCGCCGCTGACGCGCGGGTTCAGGGGCTGCCGCTGTGGATGGAGCCTGCCCCCCGGGCGCCTGCGAGGAGTGGCGTGTCGCCGTATCGGGAAGAACCTGGGGGCGCAGCTTCTCACCCAGGCGGGGGAGTGGTGAAGTCCCCGCCTACCTCTCTGCCACGACCGCCCCTCCTGCGGCAATGACCGGTCTGCTGCCCGACCTGCCCCGCCCGGAGGCACTGCCAGCCTTGACGCCAGGCGGGTCGGCCTCCGCGATGAGCACATCACGGCCGGGCGTGAGCTTCTCCAACCTCCCCGTGAGCGCCTCCAACGGCAACGCCTACGGTCTCTGCTCGCCGGGCGGCCGCGACAACGGCGGCAACCCATGGGCGGTCAACCTCCCGGCCTCCATCGTCGGCGACGGCCCGGGGAACCAGCCGGGCAAGGTAGCACACTGCGACGAACCGACCAACGAGTTCACCGTCAATCTCACGCGGTGACGTGGTGAGGTAGGGCGAAGAGAAGGGGGGCGGCTGGTCGTGACGGGCTGCCCCTCGCTTCTCGCCCACTGTCGCGCGTACGCCTGGGTCCGCGCGGGCGGCTACGACTTTCCCTGAGCATAGGAGGGGTCTACGGGCAGGAGAAACGGCTGCATCCGCCGTGCCCGGACGGGCGGGGCCGTTGCGCCGTTCGGCCGCGACTGGGGTCGTTGTGCCGGGGCATGCGGGCTGCGAAGCGGTGGATGATCTGTCCTGCGGGCGGCCGCAGGGAAAGGAGGGCCGCGATGGCCGAGTTGGCGTCGCCGGAGCCACGGTCACGACCGGCGGGAGGCGGTCGCGTGCCCGCGACCTCACCCCGATCCGGCGACGCGCCCGTATCACGCCGGTCCGGCGGAGCGCCGGAGCCGTCCGCCCCGTCCGAGGCCGCGCCCACGCCCCCGCTGCGGCCCACGGCCTACGATCCCGCCGACTACGTGGAATGCGTGGTGCGCGGCGCCGCCGAGGCGCGGGTGTCGCCCCTGCTGGTCATGACAGTGCTGTACAACGAGGCGTACAAGCCGCACCACCCGCTGTGGGAACGGCTGTGGCAGTGGTGGAAGCCGGGCGCGTCCTTCGGGGTGGCCAACATGCACAACGCCACCTTCGAGGCGGTGCGCCGCGCGCATGGCCTCGCCCAGCGATGGCAGGATCTGCGCGACGACCCCGCCTTCGCCATCCGCGCGGCTGCCCTGCACCTGAGCGACCTCGATGCGCGCCTGCCCGCGCGGCACGTGCGCCGCTATACCCGCGACGAGCTCCTCGCCCTCGGTTACAACGCGGGCGAACGCAATATGCGTGCCTTCGCCCGGGGCGTGCCTCCCGGCCCGATGGCCCGGTCCTATCTGCGCCGGTACCGCACCTACCAGGCCCGAGCCGCTGCCGCCCTGAGGAGATTCGAACAAGAGGCGTGAGAAGACGGTAATCGGGGTGAGCGTTCACACTGGCCGGGCCGACTGGAGCACCGACGGGACCCGGACGGCCGGGACACCCCGCGTCCCGCGACGAGGTACCGGGCGCCCTGGACGGTCACCCGGGGCCCCATCGAGCTGATCGCCCACGACGAGGGCGCCCTGGCCACCCTGCGACCCGACCGGATCCTGAAGTTGCCAGGACGGAGACGAGGACCCGCGGCGCGACGGCTGGGGGGAGTCGTCTTCCCCGCCCGGCAGCCCGCGCCCCGGTCACGTTGCCGACGGCGTGGCGCGTGGGAGGCCGACTATCGCCGGCGCATCCGGGAGGGGCCCACGCGTGCGGCCGTTGACGACCTGCACGACGAGGTCCGCCGAGAGCGGGAGGACGAGGTCGGATCACCGGCCTGTCCTGGTCCCCTGTCCCGATTTGCCGACGCGCCGAGGGATCATCCTGAGGTATGGAAACCCTCGGTCGCCCAATACAACGCCTGTCTCTGTCCAGCAAGATGCATAAAAAGTGACTATGCCACGGCCGTAGACCGGCTTCCGAGCAGAGGAGAGCCTGCTCGCGCGGTACGCACAATTCGAGCCCCGCTCATAGCCGTCGAGGTGGCTCGTCGGCCCCATGCGCCCTGACACAACGATTCCATTCTGGCCATCCACGGTAGGCGTCACTCGTGGGCGGATTTGCAGGGCTTGGCGGGTCAATCAAGCCAGGCGCAGGTCGATCCAGGGCACGGTGTCGCCCTCGCGCAGCAGATAGCGTTCGAGCTCGACGAAGCCTTGCTGTTTGGCGAAGTGCAGTCCGTCCGGGTTGCTGGCCAGCACGACCGTCTCGACGGTCTGAGCACCCAATGCGCGGGCTTGGCCCAGGGCGCGCTCGTAGAGTCGGGTGCCGAGGCCGCGGCGGCGATACCCGGGCAGTACGCGGGCAATGACCGTGGCGGTGGCGTTGTTGTCCTTGGTGGGTGGGCGCACGGTCGTACAGCCGACCAGGACGTCGCCGAGAAAGGCGACCTCCATACGATTGCGGCCGGTGCGGTCACGTACGTCGTCGAAGGACAGCGGGTCACCAGGGATGATCAAATTGTGGACGTACTGCCAATCGTGGATCGAGGCGTCGTCGGCTACCGCTTGGATGCGCAGGTCGGTCATCGGCCCAGCCAACCGGGGCGCGCCATGACGCGTCAACTGCGATTGCCTTGCAGGCAGACGCAGGTCAGGGCTGCTGACGGCGGGCCGAAGTCACTAGTCGGGTCGCCGTCAGGGTGAAGAAGGGACTGTGCGGCTCTGCGAAAGTCGGGATGCCGACCGCGGTCGCTCGCACGAACCGCTCGGGTGGCAGTGGCTCGGCGCTTGGCAGCGGGTTGAGCAGGATCAGGGCGAATTCCTCCGGCAGGTGTGCCAAGAGTGCAACGGCGATGTGCCGGGCAAGCGGATCATCGTCTGGTGCCGCCTGCGGCACCCTTGACTACGGCGACTGGTGCGGTGCCGGGTGGCTCTACGGGGACTCGGCCGGCCCTGACTGTCTGGGACCGGTACCTCCGCGGCGGCCCAGGCGGCCCAGGCAACTCCCACCCTCCGCTGGCGGCGCCTAAGGGCTGTCCCGTAAGTGCTGGTCACGGGTGAGATGATCTTGCTGTGTCTGGTGTGATCACGGCGTCGGAGCCGTCCTGGATAGCCCCATTCACCGGGCTGAGCCCGCGGCAGTTCGACAAGCTGATCACCGCGTTGCGACGCGAGGGTGCCGACCCGATCCGCAAGGGCCGGCCCTGGAGCCTGCCGCTGGAAGACCGGGTCCTGCTGGTCGCGGCCTACTGGCGGACCAACCTGACCCTGCGCCAACTCGCGCCGCTGTTCGGGGTGTCCAAGTCGGCCGCCGACCGCATCATCGACCACCTCGGCCCTGAGCTCGCGCTCCAGCAGCGAAAGCGGTTCCGCAAGGACACCGTGCTGATCGTGGACGGCACCCTCGTTCCCACCCGCGACCACACCGTCGCCGAGCAGTCCAAGAACTACCGGTACTCCACCAACCACCAGGTCGTCATCGACGCCGACACCCGGCTCGTCGTCGCCGTTGGCCGGCCGCTGCCCGGCAACCGCAACGACTGCACGGCTTGGGAGCTTTCCGGCGCGAAAGACGCCGTCGGCACGACCACAGTCATCGCCGACGGCGGCTACCGCGGCACCGGCCTGGTCATCCCGCACCGCCGCGAGAAGGGCCAGAGCGAACTCCCGGACTGGAAGGAGGAGCACAACGCCTCCCACCGCAAGGTCCGTGCCCGCGTCGAGCACGTCTTCGCCCGGATGAAGGGCTGGAAGATCCTCCGCGACTGCCTCTGAAAGGCGACGGCGTCCACCACCCCATGCTCGGGATCGCCCGCCTGCACAACCTCGTCCTCGCCGCGTGACGCAGAACTGACAGGTCACCCGGCCTACCAGAGATCATTTACGGGACAGCCCTTAGGCCGCACTCAGCAGGCGTACCGATAGCGGGTGACTTCATGGGCTGCTGCGCGCCCCTGGGCATAGGGTTCGCGGAGGTGAGCGGGGAGCGCAGTGCCGCGCGTATAGCAGTATTCTACGACACCCAGGGCAAATGCCTGGGTGCGGGTGCGCGGGAATCCGGTCTCACCCCAGCCATTCCAGTCGTCCCAGCGCCACACCCCTCCGATTGCGTAGCGCTTATGTGCATCGGGCGTGAAATGCATGCTCGCAGGCTGTTCCTGGTCGGCACGATTCCCGATGATCTGCAGCACGGAGTGGTGCCAGATACCGGAATACGCACCAGAATCGCGGTTGATGTCGTCCACAAGCTGGCGAGCGGTGACGTAACTGACGGTCACGGCTCCGTGGGGGTCGGTCTCATCAGCGGCTATGCCGGGATAGGGGCCGTGTGGGGTCCCGGCGATGGTGAATAGGCCAACGGCTTCGGGGGTGTCCGTCGCCTCACTCCTTGAGCGCACGGAGATGCTGCCTCTCGCTTTTGTGCCCATCTGCTGGCGATATGCGCGTAGCAGAAGTGGAAGGATGGATCTCGGTGTTTCAGTCGAGGTCAGTCCAGATGCTGCCGAGAGAGCGAAAATACCTCCTTGCCTGGGACGGTGAGACTTGTCCAGCGTCTCTGCTGTCCCCGCAGGAAGGTACTTTCTGCGGGCAGACTATCACTTCGCGTCCCAAGTTCCATGTCAGCACGGTCAGTTCGCGAGTAGTCGGGCATGCCGGTACACGTCTGCCGGCCGACCTTGCCGACGTGACCGGACTGACGGCCGCGTTCTCCAGTGTGCGTTGGTCGCTGCGACCAAGCGGGACCGGGCACGATCCGGGCCGGGGCGTGGCCCACGGATGCCGCCCGGCCTCCAAGGGGGTTGGCTTTCACCCGCTCTGTGGTTCCGGCCGGCACCGGCCAGGTCCTGGTCGCACAGTTGCGGCCGGGCGACGTCGGCACGAACACCGCAGCGGATCAGATCACCGTCCTCGACGACGCACTCACCCAGCGATCTTGCGCAGCCCGTAGCCCTGGCTGCGGCCGGGACTGCGGATCTGGCAGACCGTGATGATGTGGAGTGCGGGGTTCAGCGCGTGGGCAGGCGACCGGCTCGTGTTGAGCGCTCCGCTTCCTTGCGCGTAGAGAGCCTGGTAGATCACCTCGTGGGAGATGCGGTCACGGCCGCTTTGGGCAACCTTGCGATCGGCACCCTGAGGCCGGACGCCCATGCCGGCATCACCTCCGGACTCCGTCACGTGCCCGTGACCGGACTGGCTCCTTCACAGTGAGCCTTTTCCAACCTGCCTTATGGCAGTTCAATGGGACCCGTTTGCGCGCGCACTGACGGTCGATCGGCAGCCGTTGGAGGCGCCTGAGCGCAGGCCGGCAGGCCCTGCTCACCCTCGCCCACTTGCGCAATGGGTACTCCCACGCGCAATTCGCGGCCGGTTTCGGCACTCGCCCATTGCCGACCGCTACATCACCGAGGCGTCGAGCTCCTGGGCGTTTTCGCTCCCCCACACTCACCGAAGCGGCCAGGACGGCGGGGCATGCGTTCTACCGGACGGCGCTGCGCAGCCTGCGCCGGTGCGGGCACACCGCCGCAGAGTTCATGCCTTTCTGCGGGTGATCGCCTGTGTCATAGCAACTGCGGCCGCCAAGAAGCCCGCGGTGACGGTGAGCAGGGCACCCGTGGGTGCCAGGGCGTCCGCCGAGTCCGACGCGTTCTGCAGGTGGGTAAGCATGATGTTGACCGGGGAAACGCCCTTGCCCAGCAGCACGGCCAGGAGGAGCACCAGGGCGAGGACGAGCGCGTAGCCCTGCCGTCGGAATACCAGCCGCGAGCAGACCACTCCGATGGCGATGCCGGTGAAGGCGCAGGTGAGTTGGGCCGCGGTCCCCAGCGCCAGATCCGCGAGGCCGGGTGTGTGGGTTGCGAACAACAGCGGCAGCACCAGGCCGGCAGACGTCAGCAGCAGGCACCCTGTGGCGGCCGTCCCGACCGTCGCGAGCAGGACGCGTAGAGGGCCGCCGGCGCTGACGACGACGATCGAGCGGTGCGCCTGGTCCTCGAGACCGATCAGTGTCATGGTCAGCCAGACCGAGCACGGCAGCATGGCCCCGGCCACCGCGGCGTAGGTCGCGGTGAGCGGGCCGGTGTCACTGCTGGTCAGCACGGCCACCAGGCCGAGGAACAGCAACAGCGGCGCGAGGTAGCGCTGGGAGAGCAGCAACACCGTGGACATATAGCGGACCAGCGCGATCACAGGGCGGTCCGCCGCGCATCGGCCCAGCAACTGGCTTCGTACGCGGCCCCGGCCAGGCTGGCCACCGACCACCGGTGCTGCAGTGCCGTCAGCAGCACGGCGTCCGAGTGCTCCGGCGCCACCCGCAGGACGACCTCCCCGCCGCGCTGGGCGGTGTCCGTCACACCCGGCAGCGCGGACCAGTCCACTTCGATCGGCATGACGCCGGTGGGCGGCACGGTCAGGACCAGCTCGACCATCGAGGTGCGGCTCCCGGCGTGCCGGCCGCCGTGCGAGGTGACCCGGCCGTCGCTGATGGTGTAGGCGCCGCGGGCGTGCGTCTGGGTGATCGCCTCGCGGTGGTCGGTGAAGACCACTGCTCCGCCCTGTGCGGCCACTTCGTCGATGAACTCGGCGAGGACACCGTGGGCCGACGCATCCAGACCTGACCAGGGTTCGTCGAGGACCAGCAGGTCGGGCTGGACAAGGAGGGCCTGGGCGAGCGCCACCTTCTGCGCGTTGCCCTTCGACAGCGTGCGCAGCGGCGCGTTCCCCCCGCCCACCAGGGACAGCCGCTCCAGCAGTTGATGGCCTCGGGCACGGGCGGCGGAGCCCGACAGGCCACGGATACGCCCCATGTGAGTGAGATATGAGATCGCCGAGATGCGGTCATGGCCGGTGAAGCGGTCCGGTACGTAACCGATGCGCGGTGGTCGGCCCGACACGCTCCCGGTGGTGGGTTGCGACAGCCCGACGAGGATCCTCAGCAAGGTCGACTTCCCCGAACCATTGCTGCCGACCACCGCGAGGACGTCACCGGTCACAACTTCCATGTCCACGTCACTGAGGATCCATCGTCCTCCGCCGTACCGTTTACCGACCGCCTCACAACGTAACAACTCGACTCCTCACTGTGGCCCACACGCCTGGTCCTTCCAGCCTGGCGGACAGGCTTGGCAGTTAAGCTGACAGGCAGGTAAAGCCCCTGGTAGATGGGTTTTCGACCAAGACAACCGTCTCCACCAGAGGCTTCGCATGCTTGTCTACCCGTCCGGCGTCGACGTGTCCAGCACGGCCCTGCGCTTCCTCGCCGCCCGTCTGAAAGAACACCGCCGCACTCTCGGAACCCGATGGCGGCGCCTGAACGCGGGCCGACAGGCCCTGCTCACCCTCGCCCACCTGCGCAACGGCCAGCCCTACGCCCAGCTCGCGGCCGGATTCGGGATCGGCACCACCACCGCCTACCGATACATCACCGAGGCCGTCAACCTCCTCGCTGCCCTCGCCCCCACCCTCACCGAAGCCGTACGAGCGGCGTCGACGAAGGCGTACGTGATCCTCGACGGGACGCTCCTGCCCATCGACCGAATCGCCGCCGACCGCCCGTTCTACTCGGGCAAACACAAGAAGCACGGCATGAACGTGCAGGTCATAGCCGATCCGAAGGGGCGTCTGCTGTGGGCTTCACCAGCCTTGGCCGGCGCCGTCCACGACGTCCGGGCCGCGCGCGAGCACGGCATCATCGAGGCACTCGCCGAGGCTGGCATCACCGGCTGGGCAGACAAGGGCTACCAGGGTGCAGGCGACACGGTAAGTCTCCCTTACCGCGGCCGATGGGACAGCCTCTCCACCGGCCAGCAGGCCGTCAACCGTTCCCACGCCAAGATCCGGGCCCTCGTCGAGCAGGCCATCGCCACCCTCAAGTCCTGGCGCCTCCTCCGCAAACTCCGCTGCTCGACCACCCGCATCACGAGTCTTGTTCAGGCCGTCCTCTGCCTGCATCTGGCCAGCTCAAACTGAGGATGGAAAGAGCTCAGTCCCGTGCATTCCCTGATGAACCCCGACGAACGCGCCACCGTAGCCCGCTGGAGCGAGGCGTCATTGGCGGGCCGACGAGCTTCACCAGACGATCGAGGCGCGGCTTCGTGGCTGGGCGTATGGCCGAAGTTGCGCGGTGCCCGATGTGCGACCGACGCACAACTGGCAGCTTCCGTGGGCGCGTAGTCCAGAGAGGCTGAGTGTCGACCGCCGCATTCACGAGTCTGCCGAGCATTCATTCTCAGCCTTTCGCCATATTCGAACGTTCGTTGTACCGGATGTGCTGAAGAACAGGTCGGGCGTGTGCTGCTCCGTCACGTTCCTTGATCGAAGCGGCGCTTGGAATGGCTTGTATATGTCGCTTTCACGCACAGGCGCTTACAAGGTCGTTTGGCTTCTTGGCGGCAGGGCACCCGCAAGTCGGCGATCCGGCCATAGTGTTGTGTGCGCTGCAGCACCCTGCCGGCACCGCCTGAGGGTGAAGTAAACACACCGTCAAGGAGTTTTCCGCTAGACTTCGGGGGGTTGCTTTGTGGTGACCGAGTGTGAAGACTATGGTCGCGTTGCCGCACAAATGTAGCTGTTCAGGGCCCTGCGTCATGTCGTTCCTGCGCAATCGCAGGGTGACTGATGGGTACTCGCGATCCATTTCCGAGTGCCCGGGTCTCATTGCTGTCCGGCTAAAGGCCGGCAGGGCGCGCCGTGTGACCGTCACGCGGCGGCTTCGCCGAGGGGGGATTGTCGTGTCGGATTGGCGTGCGATAGTGACGGTTTGCCCGGTGGGCCGGAAATCGATCCTCACGTCGTGCCGAGCGTGTTGAGGCCCGGACAAAGTGGTCTGACCGCGAGCGCACACGGCTGACTCTCCTGCAGCGGCGTGTGTACGCGAGTAAGCCGCTGCCACGTCTGTGTGTGCCAAGCCGCGCCCCGCTGCGCGTCGGCAGATCCCTTCGCAGCCGCCGCCCGGAGCCGCCCTCCGAACTGCTCACTTCCGCCGTTTCCGGCCGCCCGTGATCGGCCTAGCCGCATTCGTGTGCCGTCAGCCGAGGAGACACCGTGCCCATCGACCAGACGAAGAGCGAAACCTTCCTGCTGGACGCGTTACCAGATCGCTGGCGCGAACTGCGCGCGGCCGGGCCGGTCAGTCGCGACGAGCGCCAGGGAGTCTGGCAGGTCGTCGACCACGAGACCGTCTCCGCCGTTCTCGCCGACTCGGCGACCTACTCCTCCGACCTCTCCTCCCTGGCCCCCACCCAGGAGGACTTCGCAGCCTTCACCCAAGGCAACTTCGTCGGTATGGACCCGCCCGAGCACCGCAAGCTCCGCCAGCTGGTGAGTCAGGCATTCACCCCCCGTGTCGTACAGGGACTCGAGCCCCGCATCGAAGCGGTATGCGCCCGCCTGCTGGACGCCGTCGATGACCAGGACCGCTTCGACCTCGTAGACACTCTGACCTACCCGCTGCCCATCATCGTCATCGCGGAACTGCTCGGTATCCCTGCCGATCAGCACCGCACCTTCCAGGACTGGGCGAGCGTGCTGTTCGGCGGCGACCAGTTGGGCGAAGCGCCCGACATGGCGGACCTGGAGCGGGCGCTGGAGGTCATCGCGCCCACCATCCGGGAGATGAACAGCTACATGCTGGATTACATACGCGACCGCCGGGCGAACCCGGGTGACGATCTCACCAGCAGACTTATCAAAGCCGAAGTGGACGGCGTCCGGCTCACCGACCAGGAGATGGTCGGCTTCGTGGCCCTGCTGCTGGTCGCCGGACACATCACCACCACGGCCCTGTTGGGCAACGCCGTGATCGCCTTCGACAGCCACCCCGGCACGGACGCCGCGCTGCGGGACAACCCGGACCGCATCCCCGCTGCCGTCGAGGAAGTGCTGCGTTGGCTGCCCCCCTTCCCCGAACTGGGACGACGCCTCACCCGGGCTGTGGTCCTGGGAGGCCACGAACTGCCCGCCGACACGCTGCTGATGGCCCACCTGGGCGCAGCCAACCGCGACCCCGCGCGGTTTGACCGGCCGGACGTGTTCGACGTGAGCCGCAGGCCCAACCCGCACCTGACCTTCGGGCACGGAATCCACTTCTGCTTCGGTGCCCCGCTGGCCCGATTGGAGGCCCGGATCGCCCTGCGCATGTTGCATGAACGATTTTGCTCCGTCGCGATCCCGTCGTATGACGACATCGTCACGCAGAACCCGGCAGTCATCATCGGCGTGCGCCATCTTCCGGTCGAGGTCGACAGGCCCTAGCCGCTCCGCTCACCCCGGCCGCGCGCCGGACCGGCCCGGTCTTACGCTCCCGGGCCGCAGGCACCCACCCGCGCACGACAAGCCCACGTCACTGGAGCACACTTCCATGCCGTACACCGTCCCCGCCGCCCGGGCCGCCGCCGGCGCGCCAACCCGACTCCGTCAGGAAATACAGAGCCGATTAGAGGCCCTTGCCGACATCCATCGTGTGCCGGGTGCCCAACTGGTCCTGGACAACGGCACGGAGACCGTCTCGTTGTACACCGGCACCGCTGATGCGGCCACGGGCGTCCCGTTCACCGCGGACACGGCCGTGCCCCTCGGCTCGCTCACCAAGCCCTATACCGCGGCGCTCGTGTTGCTGCTCGCCGACGACGGTGACCTCGACCTCGACGAGCCCGTCGCCGCCCACCTCCCGGAGCTGTCCGGTCTGCCCGGTGTCACCGTCCGCCACCTGCTGAGCCACACTGGCGGACTGCCCACCGGGCCCGACTCCGATACGGCGTCCGCGACCAACAGCTCGCGGTACCTGGCCGCGCTGTGCACTCCCGAGCAGGCGCTGTTCCCGCCCGGCACCGACTTCTCCTACTCCAACGCCGGATACGTCGCCGCGGGGCGGCTCGTCGAGACGATCACCGGTATGTCCTGGCACGAGGCCGTCCGCGCGCTCCTGCTCGACTCGCTGGGGACCCGCCCCGCGTTCATCGGCGACACCGCCGCTGCCCGCCCCACGGCCGCCGGGCACGCCGTCAACACGGCCACCGGGCAAGTGCGCCCGGTACGGCAGAACCTGGCACCGCTGGAGGCTCCCGCCGGTGCGTTGCTGGGCGGCGCCGCCGACTTGGCCGCACTGGGCTCCGCCCTGGTGGGCCGTTCCCCAGCGCTGCCGCCTGCCGTCGCCAAGGAGATGCGGCGCGGGGAGAGCGGGGCCCGGCCCGGCGCGCTTGCCGACGGCTGGGGACCGGGCCTCGCCCTGTTCCGGCAGGGCGAGCGCCTCTGGTGCGGCCACGACGGCAACGCCCAGGGGACCTCTTGCCATCTGCGGGCCGACGCCGAGAGCGGCATGGTGGTGGCGTTCACGGGCAACGCGGGCGGAGCCACCGGCCTCTGGCGCGACCTCACCCGGGAGCTGGAGCGCGTGGCCGGTATCCGCGTGCCAGCCACGGTCGGCCCCGCCGCCGACCGGGGCCGTCCGGTTGCCCTGACCGAGGGCCTGGGAACCTACCGCAACGGTGGGGCCGTCTACCGCGTCACCGCCGGGCCCGACGGCTCACCGGTGCTGTCTGTCGACGGCGATCTGTCCCTGCCGCTGGTCTGCTACTCCGACCTGACGTTCGACCTGCTCGATCCCGCCACCGGCCGCCCGGAGCCCGGCGGCCGCTTCCACCGGGACCCGGACCGCGGCCGCATCGAACGCCTGCAGGTGTCCGGCCGTATGGCGCGCCGCATCGACGACTGCTGACGGCCCCGGGACCCGGCCACCACCCGGTCGCCGGGACTGCCCCTGGTCCGCACGCGTGGTGGCCCGGTACGCAGGGTCCACCCCGGTCGCCGTGCGGCGGCGTCGGCCCGTCGTGCTGCGGTGCGGTCGCCGGCGCCCCCGCCCCGCCGCCCGTCCTGTCGCGCCCCTCGCAGGAGGGGCGCCTGTGCCCCGCTCTCCGCTGGACACCCGCTCCGTACCTTGACCGCCAAAGGACTGGACCCATGACGGACCCGCACGACACGCCCTCGACCGCCCCGCGAGCCCAGGGCAGCGACGCGGCACGGCCGGCGGTCACCGCGGCCCCGGCTCCCTCACACCCGGCGCTGGAAGACCTCTTCGCGGACCAGGTGGCCCGCCGCGCCCAGGCCCCGGCTCTGACCGACGGCCGCCGCACCTGGACCTACCGCGAACTCGCCCAGCGGGTCGACCGGTTGGCCGGACACCTGCTACGTCGGGGAGCGGGCCCGGACCAGGTGGTCGCCCTCGTCCTGCCCCGCTCCATGGAACTGATCGCGGCCGAACTGGCCGTCGCCCGTGCGGGCGCCGCCTTCCTGCCGGTGGACCCGGGCTATCCCGCCGAGCGGCGGGCACTGATGCTCACTGACGCCGCCCCCGTGGTGACACTCGACGACCCTGGGGCGGTCGCCGCTCTGCTGGAGCACGGGGACGGCGCTCCCGCGGGCCCCGACGCCGCGCGCGGGGCCGGGCCCGACCGCGCCGCCTACGTGATCTATACCTCGGGATCGACCGGCATCCCGAAGGGTGTGACGGTCACCCACCGCGGCATCGGCGGGTTCACCGCCGCTGCGGTCGAACGGTACGCCGTAGGGCCCGGCGACCGGGTGCTCCAGTTCTCTTCCCCCAGCTTCGACGCCTCTGTGCTGGAGCTGTTCGTCTCTCTCCTCACCGGCGCCACCCTCGTCGTCCCGCCGGACGGTCCCTGGCTCGGCGACGAGCTCGCCGCGGTCCTGGACGAGCACCGCATCACCCACACCCTCATCCCGCCCGCCGCGCTGGCGACGCTGCCGGCCCCCGAACGGGGCACCGGCCGTCATCTGCGCACCCTGATCGTGGGCGCCGAGGCGTGCCCGGCGGGCCTCGTGGACCGCTGGGCCCCAGGCCGCCGCATGATCAACTCCTATGGCCCCACCGAGGCCACCATCGTCGCCACCTGGACCGGAGCGCTCACGGCCGGGCGGGGTATCCCGACGATCGGCACACCCCTGCCGCACACCCGCGCCCTGGTGCTCGACCCCGCGATGCGGCCCGTCCCGCCCGGCGCGGACGGCGAGCTGTACATCGGCGGCGACGCGGTGGCCCGTGGCTACCTGCGCCGCCCGGGCCTGACGGCCGCCCGGTTCGTCGCCGACCCCGCCGGGCCGCCCGGCGCCCGCCTCTACCGGACCGGCGACCGGGTACGGCTGCGTCCGGACGGCGAACTCGACTACCTTGGACGCCTCGACCGGCAGGTCAAGATCCGCGGGTTCCGCGTCGAGCCGGGCGAGATCGAGGCGGCGCTCGCCCGGCACCCCCTGGTCGGCGAGGCCGTCGTCATGGTCCGCGAGGACGAGCCGGGCCGCCCCCGCCTGGTCGGCTACGCCACCCCCGCGGGGCCCGGCGCGCGTCCCGACGCGACGTCCCTGCGCGCCGCCCTCGCCGCCGTGCTCCCCGCTCACCTGGTGCCGTCCGCCGTGGTCGTCCTGGACCGGATGCCGCTCACCGCCCAGAACAAGACCGACCACGCCGCGCTGCCCGCGCCCGAACAGTCCCCCCGCGCGGGCCGGGTGGCCCCGCGCACCCCGCGGGAGGAGGCTCTCGTGGCGATCTGGGCGGACGTCCTGGGCACCGACGCGATCGGCGTCACCGACGACTTCCTCGACCTGGGCGGTGACTCCGTCCTGGCCGCGCGCGCCCTTGCCCGCATCCGCGAAGAGCTGGGCGTGCGGCTGTCCGTCCGGGACGTCTTCACCGCCCGTACCGTCGAGGCGCTCGCCCCGCTGCTGGGCGACCCCTCCGCAGCCGCGCCCGCCGACGCCATCCCGGCTGCCCCGCGCACCGGCCCCCTGCCGCTGTCCAGCGCCCAGCGCAGACTCTGGTTCCTCGATGACCTCGCCGCCGGCGGCGGCGAGTACAACACCGGCTTCACGCTGCGCCTGCGCGGCCCGCTGGACTCCGGGGCTCTGCACCGTGCCCTGCACCGCCTGGCCGCCCGGCACGACGCGCTGCGCACCACCTTCCGCACCGTCGATGGCCAGGGTGCCCAGCTCGTCGCGGCGGAGCCGGACGTCCCGCTGCGCACCGCCGACCTCACCGAGGTCCCCGCCGCTCGCCGCGAGGAGGCGGCCGAGCGCCTGGTCACCGAGGAGCTGGGCCGGCCTTACGACCTGGGCGCCGGGCCGCTCACCCGCGCCCTGCTGGTGCGGCTCGCCGACGCTGAGCACCTGCTGCTGCTCGCCCAGCACCACATCGTGACCGACGGCTGGTCGGTGGGCATCCTCAGCCGGGAACTTGCCGCGCTGTACCACGCCGAGACCACCGGCGAGGCGGACTCCCTCGGCCAACCAGCCGTGCAGTACCCGGACTTCGCGGTCTGGGAGCAGCGCGGGGGTGATGAGGACGCGGAGCACCTGCGCTACTGGCGCAGGCACCTGGACGGCCTCCAGCAGTTGGAGCTGCCCACCGACCGGCCCCGCCCCGCCGTGCGCACCACCGCCGGTGCCGGCCACCGTCACCACCTGCCGCCCGCGCTGATGGCCCGGCTGCGCACCCTCGCCACCGGCCGGGGCACCACCGTGTTCACCGTGCTGGCCGGAGCGTGCGCGCTGCTGTTCTCGCGCTACTCGGGACAGCGCGACGTCGCCTTCGGGACGATCACGAACGGGCGCGGACGCCGCGACCTTGAGGACGTGGTCGGCTTCTTCGCCAACACCGTGGTGCTGCGCACCGAGGTGGACGAACGAGCCAGCGTCGACCGCTTCGTGGAGGGCATGCGTACCACCCTGCTGGACGCGTTCGCCCACAACGCGGTGCCTTTCGACCGGGTGGTCGAGGAACTGGCGCCGCCTCGTGACCCGAGCCGCAACCCGCTGGCGCAGGTCCTCGTCGTCCAGCAGACCGCGACCGCCCCGGCCACCCGGGCGGGCGGGGTGCTCTTCGACGACCACCCGCTGCCCAGGCCCGCCGCCCGCTTCGACCTGGTGCTGGAGTTCACCCCGGACGCGGACGGCGGCTGCGTGCTGACCGCCGAGTACAACACCGACCTGTTCGAGGCGCGGACCGCGGCTCGCATCTCCCGCCACCTGCACCGGCTGCTGGAGGCGATGGCCGACGGCCCGGGGCGGAACCTGGCCGAACTGCCCATGCTCTCCCCGGACGAGCAGCGCACCCTCGTCGACGCCTGGAATCCGCCGGTGGACGCGGACCGCGAGCGTGACGTCCCCGCCCTGCCCGAGCTGTTCCGGGCCCAGGTCGAGCGCACCCCCGACCGGGTCGCCGTCACCCACGGCGCCGAACGGCTGACCTATGCCGAGGTCGAGCACCGCGCGAA
Organism: Streptomyces sp. NPDC031670; assembly: GCF_055580545.1. Classification (NCBI taxonomy): domain Bacteria; kingdom Bacillati; phylum Actinomycetota; class Actinomycetes; order Kitasatosporales; family Streptomycetaceae; genus Streptomyces; species Streptomyces sp. NPDC031670. The sequence continues at coordinate 99,005 of NZ_JBVILC010000019.1, forward strand.
TCGTCTGGCACGACGGCTCATCGCGCGGGGCGCGGGCCCGGAGACGCTGGTGGCGCTCTGCCTGCCGCGCACGGCCGACCTGGTGGTCGTGCTGTGGGCGGTGCTGAAGTCCGGTGCCGGGTACCTGCCCGTCGACCCGAACTACCCGGCCGAACGCATCCGGTTCATGCTGTCCGACGCCAGGCCCGCCCTCGTGCTCGCCACCGCCGAGACCGCGGCGGCCCTGCCCGTCGACTGCGAGCCGCTCATCATCGGCGACGCCGACGGGGACAAGGGCGCCGCGCCGGACGCGTCGGCGCCCGTCACCGACGCCGACCGGATCCGCCCGCTGCTGCCCGACCACCCGGTGTACGTCATCTACACCTCCGGCTCGACGGGCCGCCCCAAGGGCGTCGTGGTCACTCACCGGACGGTGGCCGCCCTGGCGGCCTGGGCGTGCGGACGGTTCACCGGCCGCGGCGCGGCTCCGGTCATGGCTTCCACCTCCCTCAACTTCGACGTCTCCGTCTTCGAGCTGCTGTGTCCCCTGCTGGCCGGTGCGCGGGTGGAGGTGGTGGCCGACGCGACCGCCCTCGCCGACGCCGGGGTGCGCCGCGCCGGACTGATCAGCGGGGTGCCGTCCGTGGTGTCCCGGCTGTTCGCGGCGGGTGCGGCGCCGGTGGCGGCCGACACGGTCGTGCTGGCCGGTGAGGCGCTGTCCGCGCAGACCGTGCGCGACCTGCGGGCTGCCTTGCCCTCCTGCGAGATCGCCAACATCTACGGCCCCACCGAGGCCACCGTGTACGCCACCGCCTGGTTCGCCGGGGACCGGTTACCCGACCAGGCGCCGCCCATCGGACGACCGGTGGCCCGCACCCGCGCCTACGTCCTGGACGAGAGACTGCGCCCCCAGCCGCCGGGCGTCACGGGCGAGCTGTACCTCGGCGGCGGCGGACTGGCCCGAGGCTACCTGCGCCGCCCCGGGCTCACCGCCCAGCGGTTCGTCGCCGACCCGTTCGGCGCGCCGGGCGCGCGCATGTACCGCACCGGGGACCTCGTGCGCTGGAGCGCCGACGGCGAACTGGAGTACGTCGGCCGCACCGACCAGCAGGTCAAGGTGCGCGGCTTCCGCATCGAACTCGGCGAGGTGGAGGAGGCGTTGCGCCGCTGCCCCGGAGTTGCCGAGGCCGCGGTTGCCGTCACCGACACCGACGGCTCCCGGCGCCTGACCGGCTATGTCGTCCCTCTGCCCGGACAGCGGGTGGACCCGGAGTCCGCCCGCCGTGTGCTCGGGCGGACGCTGCCCGACTACATGGTCCCCGCCACCGTGCTGCTCCTGGAGGCGCTGCCGCTCAACCCCAACGGCAAACTCGACCGTGCGCGGCTGCCCCAGCCCGGCCCGGCCGCCCGCGCCGTACGCCACGTCGCGCCGCGCACCCCCACCGAGCGGTTGCTGGCCGACGTCTGGGCTGAGGTTCTGCGTGCCGAGCGTGTCGGTGTCGACGACAACTTCTTCGAACTCGGCGGCGACTCGATCCTCAGTATCCAAGTGGTGGCGCGGGCGCGGCAGGAGGGGCTGACCGTCACCTCCCGGGACGTCTACCGCCACCAGACCGTCGCCGCTCTGGCCCGCTGCGCCGACAGCGCGGCCGGCCCCCGGAGCGCAGGGGCCGCGCCGGTGGAGCCCACCGGACCCGCGCCCCTGACCCCGATCCAGCACTGGCTGTTCACCGCGGATCCCGGCCGGGCCGGCCACTTCGCGCAGGCCATGTCGGTGCTGCTGCCCGACGACCTCGACCCGGTCGCCCTCGAACGTGCGCTCAATGACCTCGTCGCCCACCACGACGCCCTTCGCTCCCGGTTCGAGACCGGGCCCGGCGTCACGCCCTCCTGGTACGTGCCCGACGCGGGGCAGCGGATCACGCTGACCCGGCACACCGGCCCCGACACCGACAGCCCGCACTTCGGTCCCTTCGACCTCGCGCGGGGACCGCTGCTGCGGGCCGTCCTGCACGACCGGGGTACCGGCCGCGCCCCAGTCCTGCACCTGGCGGTCCACCACCTGGTCGTGGACGGCGTGTCCTGGCGGGTGCTGCTGGAGGACCTGGACCGCGCCTACCGCGTCCGCCGGGGCGGCGCGGACGGCGCGGCGTCTCTGCCGCCGAAGTCGTCGCCGGTGCGCCAGTGGGCGCGGCGGCTGGCCGCGCACACCGCCGCCGGCGGCTTCGATGACGAACGCGAGTACTGGGCTCAGGCGATTCCGCCGGACGCCACCGCCCTGCCCGTGGACCTGCCCGGCCCCGACACCTACGCCTCCACTCGTGCCGTCACGGTACGGCTGAGCACCGAGGACACCGCCGTCCTGCTGCGCAGGCTGCCCGAGACCTACCGCACCCGCCCCAATGACGTCCTGCTCGGCGCGCTCGGCCGCACCCTGTGCGCCTGGAGCGGGCGGGAACGGGTCGTGGTCGATGTCGAGGGCCACGGACGCGAGGAGCTCTTCGCCGACCTCGATCTCTCCCGCACCGTCGGCTGGTTCACCACCCGCCACCCCGTCGCCCTCACCCCCCCGGACAGGGCCCCCTGGGACACCGTGCTCAAGCAGGTCAAGGAGCAGCTGCGGGCCGTTCCCCGGCACGGCGTCGGCCACGACGCCCTGCGCCACCTGGCTCCCCGGGACGGCGACCAAGCCGCCCCGGCCGCCCAGCTGAGCTTCAACTACCTGGGCCGGATGCAGGTCGAGGATGACGGCACGGGCCTGTATCGGGGCTCCTTCCGGCCGCTGGAGCTGGATGCCGACCCGGCGGCCCGGCGCCCCCACGCCTTGGAGGTCGTGGGCCGACTCGACGGCGAGGCACTGGAGTTCACCTGGTTCTACTCCGACCAGGTGCACCACGAGGCCACGGTCACCGCCCTCGCCCGCGGCTACGCCGACGCGCTGGCCGACCTCGCTCGCTACGCCGCCCGGCCGGACGCGGCCGGGCGCACTCCCGGCGACTTCCCGCTGGTGCCCCTCGACCAGAGGACCGTCGACCGCATCGTCGGCGATGCCCCGGGCGCGGTCGAGGACATCCTGCCGCTGACGCCGACCCAGGCCGGGATGCTCTTCCACGGCCTCTCCCAGGACGACCGCGCGGTCTACTTCCAGCAGCTGACGTTCGTCCTGGAAGGCGTGGACCGGCCGGACCTTTTGGCTGCGGCCTGGCAGGAGGTCACTGATGCCACTGCGGTCCTGCGCGGCCGGGTGGTCTGGCAGGACGTGCCCGAGCCGTTGCTGGTCGTCCGGCGGGGCACGCTCGTGCCGGTGACCGGGCTGGACTGGCGCGGTGCGGACGACGAGGAGGTCCGTGAGCGCCTGGACGCGCTGTTGCGCGAGGACCGCGCGCGGGGGTTCGACCTGGCCGACGGCCCGCTCCAGCGCCTGCTGCTCGTACGGGTCTCCGACAGCGCCGTTCGCGTCGTGTGGTCCTTCCACCACCTGCTGCTCGACGGCTGGAGCCTGTTCCAGGTCCTTTCGGACGTCTTCGCCCGGCACGGCGCGCTCGCCGGGAGGCCCGGTGCGCGGCCCCTGCCCGACCGGCGTCCCTGGCGGGACTACGTGGCGTGGCTGGGCGACCGCGACCGCGAGGAGGCCGAGACGTACTGGCGTGAACGGCTCGCCGGACTCGACGAGACGACGCCGCTGCCCTACGACCGGGAGCCCCGCGAGAACCATCGCGCCGAGTCCACAGCCGCCGTAAGGGTCTGCGTGCCCGAGGCCGCCACCCGGGCCCTGGAGGAGCTGGCGCGGGCCTCGGGACTGACCCTGAACACCCTCGTGCAGGGCGCCTGGGCCATTCTGATGGCGCGTCAGTCCGGGCGCTCAGAGGTTGTGTTCGGCACCACCGTGTCGGGCCGTCCCGCCGAGCTGCCCGGCGCGGAGTCGATGACCGGGCTGTTCATCACGACGCTGCCCACCCGGGTCACCGTCCCGGCCGAAGGCACCCTGCGAGAGTGGCTGCGCTCGCTCCAGCGCGACCAGAGCGAGGACCGCCGGCACGACCACCTGCCGCTCAACCGGCTGAAGACGTTCACCGAACTCCCCGAGCGCTCCTCCCTGTTCGACAGTATCGTCGTCTTCGAGAACTACCCGGTGGACGAGACTCTGGCCGCTGCCCACGGCCTCGCCCTGAGCGACCTGGACGGCATCGAGACCACCAACTACCCGCTCGCACTCGTCGCCTACCCGGGCAGCGAGCTGACGCTGCGGCTCGGCTACGACCCCGCGCTGTTCGACGCGGGGACCGTAGGGCGGCTGGGCGAGTATCTGACCGTCCTGCTCACCGAGATGGCTGCCGACCCGGATCGGGCTCCCGTCCGGATACCGCTGCTGACGGCCGACCGCCGCGCCCAAGTACTGCACACCTGGAACGGCACAGCCACCGATCTTACGGAGGCCACCGTCGCCGGCCTCTTCGCCGCGCAGGTCGCGCGCACCCCCGACGCCATCGCCCTGGACACCGGTGACGCCGCACTGACCTATCGCGAACTGGACGCCCGGGCCGCCCACCTGGCCGGGCACCTCGCGGACCTGGGGGTGGGCGGCGAACGGCCCGTCGCCGTGCTCATGGACCGGTCCGCGGCCCTGATCGTCGCCCAGCTGGCGCTGGTGCGCGTCGGCGGGGTGTACGTACCGCTGGACGGCAGGGCGCCCCACGAACGGCTGCGCCGCATGCTCGCCGAAGCCGGTGCCGGGCTGCTGCTCACCGACGCCGCGTGGGAGGAGACCGCCCGCGCGCTGCTGCCCGGCGATGGCGTGCGCCGTGTGGACGACGGGGCGGCGACGTGGGGGAGCGGCACGTTCGCCGACGCCCGCCTCCACCCCGACCACGTCCAGTACCTCATGTTCACCTCCGGTTCCACCGGCGTCCCCAAGGGCGTCGCGGTCCGCCAGCGCGATGTCGTCTCCCTCGTCCGCGACCGGGCCTTCGCCGGACATGAGCGGGTCCTCGTGCACTCCCCGCACGCCTTCGACGCCGCCACCTACGAGGTGTGGGTGCCGCTGCTGCGCGGCGGCACCGCGGTCCTTGCCCCACCGACCGACCTGGACGCCGCCGCGGTCCGCCACGCGCTCACCGAACGAGGCGTCACCCACCTGTGGCTGACGGCCGGACTGTTCCGGCTGCTCGCCCAGGAGGACCCCACCTGTCTGCGCGGTGCCCGCGAGGTGTGGACGGGCGGCGAGGCCGTCCCCGGCGCCGTCGTCCGGCGTGTGCTGGAGGTGTGCCCCGGTCTCACCGTCGTCGACGGCTACGGCCCGACCGAGACCACCACCTTCGCCACCCGGCGGCCCTTCCGCGCCGGGGACCCGCTGCCCGCCGTGCTGCCTATCGGCCGCCCCCTCGACAACACCCGCGCCTACGTCCTGGACGACGCCCTCCAGCCGCAGCCGCCCGGCATCCCCGGCGAGCTGTACCTCGCGGGTGCCGGTCTGGCCCGCGGCTATGCCGGCCGGCCCGGAGCCACCGCCGCCCGCTACCTCGCCGACCCCTTCGGCCCCGCCGGATCGCGGATGTACCGCACCGGGGACATCGTGCGCTGGAGCGCGGACGGCGAACTGCACTTCGTGGGGCGCGCCGACGATCAGATCAAGATCCGCGGCTTCCGCGTCGAACCCGCCGAGATCGAGGCGCTGCTCACCGCGCACCCCGCCGTCGCCGAAGCGGTCGTCACGCCGTACGTGGGCCCCGCCGACGGACGCAAGCGGCTCGCCGCCCACCTCGTCCCGGCCGACGGCGCCGCCCTGCCCGACGCGGCGGAGCTGCGCGCCCATCTCGCCGCCGACCTCCCCGACTACATGCTGCCCGCCGCCTTCGTAGCAGTACCCCGGCTGCCGCTGACCACCAACGGCAAAGTGGACCGCCGGCGGCTGCCGGAGCCCGACTGGTCGGCAAGTGGCGACAGCGCCTACCGGGCCCCCGCCACCGACACCGAGCGCGTCCTCGCCGGGATCTGGGCCGAGCTGCTGGGCAGCGAACGCGTCGGCGTCGACGACAACTTCTTCATGCTCGGCGGCGACTCCATCCTCAGCATCCAGGTCGTCTCCCGCGCCCGGGCCGCCGGCCTCGCCCTCACCCCCCGTGACCTGTTCCGGCACCCCACGGTGGCCCGGCTCGCGGCGGCCACCGGCAGCGCCGCACCCGTGCGTGGCACCGAACCGGTCCGGGGCGAGGTCCCCCTGACCCCGATCCAGCACTGGTTCCTCGACCCGTTGCGCGACCGGCCCGGCGTGTTCGACCAGTCCGTCTGGGTGGACACCGCGCCGGGCGCCGACCCGGATGCCGTGCGCCGCGCGCTGGACGGGCTGTGGACCCACCACGACGCCCTGCGCTCCCGTTTCACCCGCACCGGCGACGCCTGGCATCAGGAGGTCATCGCCGCCGACGTGCCCGCCCCCGGCCTGCTGACGGTGTGCCCGCTGGACGGCCTGGACCCCGAGGCGGCACGACGGGCGGAGGCGGACGCCGCCGCCGAGGCGCACGCGTCTCTCGGCGACGGGACGGGTCCGCTGCTCACCGCCCGCCTGTTCACCGACGGCGCCGGACCCGCCCGCCTGCTGCTCGTCGTCCACCACCTGGTCATCGACGGCGTCTCCTGGCGGATACTCCTGGAGGACCTGGAGACCGCCTACCGGCAGGCCCTGGCCGGCGAGCCGGTGCGGCTGCCCGGCCGCACCACCTCCGTACGGGAGTGGGCGCGCCGCCTGGCCGACCACACCGCCGGCGGCGGATTCGCGGACCAGCTCGCCCACTGGACCCGCGCTGCCGGCCATTGCGCGCGACCGCTGCCCCAGGACGCCGACGGCGGCAACACCACGGCCGATGTCCGCGAGGTCACCGTAGGACTGGACCGGCGGCGCACCGATGAACTGCTGCGCCGCGTTCCGGCCGTCTACCGCACTCGCATCGACGACGTCCTGCTCACCGCGCTGGGCCGGGTCCTGGCCGACTGGACCGGGCACGACACCGTCGCCGTGGGGCTGGAGGGACACGGCCGCGAGGACCAGCTGTTCGAGGACGTCGACCTGTCCCGCACCGTCGGCTGGTTCACCACGCTCTTCCCCGTCGCCCTGGACGTTCCCACGGGGGACTGGGGCAATGCCCTGAAGGCGGTCAAGGAGCAGCTTCGGGCCGTGCCCGGACGCGGCATCGGCTACGGCGCCCTGCGCCATCTCGCCCGTGACCCGCGCCTGGCGGCCGCGCCGATGCCCGGTATCAGCTTCAACTACCTGGGCCGGTTCGACTGGTCGGCCGACGACGCCGCCCTGGTGCGCGCCGTTCCCGGCGGCCTCGGCGGCGCCGACGCGCCCGGGGCCGAACGCCCCCACCTGCTGGACGTGATCGCCCGGGTGGAGGACGAGCACCTGCGGATCAGCTGGTACTACAGCCGCGCCCGGCACCACGAGAGCACCGTCACCGCGCTCGCCGACGCCATGCTGCGCGCCCTGGAGGAGGTCATCGCCCACTGCGCCCGGCCGGACGCGGGCGGCCGTACGCCGTCCGACTTCCCGCTCGTCCGCCTCGACCAGAGCGCGGTCGACCGGCTGGCCGGTGCCGGACGCACGGTCGAGGACATCCTGCCGCTGAGCCCGATGCAGTCCGGGATGCTGTTCCACAGCTTGCTGGAGCCGGACGGGCGCACTTACGTCAACCAGGTGCAGCTGGTGCTGACCGGCGTGACCGACAGCGACGCCCTCGCCGAGGCATGGCAGCGGACCGTGGACGCCAACCCGGTGCTGCGCTCGCACCCGGCCTGGCAGGACAGCGCCGAACCCGTCCAGGTGATCCGGTGCCGGGCGGGCCTGCCGGTTGCCCAGCACGACTGGACCGGCAGGCCCGCGGACCAGTGCGCGGCCGACCTCGACCGGCTGGTCGAGGAGGACCGCCAGGCCGGCCTCGACCTCTCCGGTGCGCCGCTGATGCGGATCACCCTGATCCGGCTGGCTCCCGACCGCGTACGGCTGGTGTGGACCTTCCACCACATTCTGCTGGACGGCTGGAGCGCCGCCCAGGTCTTCGACGAGGTGTGCGAGCGGTACGCGGCGCTCACCGCCGGGCGTTCCGCCCAGGTGCCCGCGCGGCGGCCCTTCGCCGATTACCTGGCCTGGCTCGCCGGGCAGGACACCTCCGGGGCGGAACAGTACTGGCGGGCCGCCCTCGCCGGGTTCCGTGCCCCGACCGAGCTGCCGTGCGACCGCCGCGTCACCGAGGCGCACCGCGCCAGCTCCTCCGGCACGGTGCGGATGACGCTCGACGGCAAGGTGTCCGCGCAACTGCGCGAGACGGCCCAGCAAGCCGGGCTCACGGTCAACACGATGCTCCAGGGCGCGTGGGCGCTGCTGCTGTCCCGCTACGGCGGTGGCGACGACGTGGTGTTCGGCACCACGGTCTCGGGCCGTCCGGCCGAACTGCCGGGCGTGACCGCCATGGTGGGCCTGTTCATCAACACCCTGCCCACCCGTGCCCGCGTCGAGGGGCAGCGCCCCCTGCTGGACTGGCTGCGCGAGCTCCAGTCCGCCCAGTCCGAGTCCCGGCGCCACGACTTCGTCTCCTTGGCGCAGTTGGGCACCTGGAGCGACGTGCCGGGCGGCACCCAGCTGTTCGAGTCCATCGTCGTGTTCGAGAACTACCCGTTCGACGAGGCCGCCCTCGCCCGGCACGGCCTGGCCATGGAGACGGAACGGGACCTGGAGCCCACCAACTACCCGCTCAGTGTGGTCGTCGCCCCCGGGGACGCCCTTGACGTCAGCCTCGACTACGATCCGGCGGCCTTCGACCCCTCCACCGTCGAGGGCCTGGGGGAGAGCCTGCGTACCCTGCTCACCGCGATGGCCACCGCACCCGGAGGGGCCACGCTGGCGGACCTGTCGCTCACCGCGGCCGAGCGGGGCCGCGAACTGCTCGACCGCTTCGGCGGCGCCGGCACCGCCGCCCCCCGGGACACCCTGCCCGGGGCGTTCGCCCGCCAGGCGGCCCGCACGCCCGGGGCGCCGGCCGTCCGCCACGGCGCGGACCTGCTCACCTACCGCGAGCTCGACGAGCGCTCCAACCGGCTGGCCCGGCTGCTCATCGACGCGGGCGCGGGTCCCGAGCAGTACGTCGCGCTCGCCCTGCCCCGCACCGCCGACCTCGTCGTGGCCCTCCTCGCCGTCCTGAAGAGCGGGGCGGCCTATCTGCCGGTGGACCCCGGGTACCCGGCCGAGCGCATAGCGTTCCTCTTCGACGACGTCACCCCCCTCGCGGTCGTCACCGCCACCACGACGCAGGACCGCCTGCCACGGGAGGCGGCCGCCCGGATCGTCCTGGACGACCCGCGGTGCGCCGAACGGCTCGCCGCCGCCTCCGCCCTGCCGGTCGGCGACGGCGATCGGCGTGCCCCCCTGCTGCCCGAGCACCCCGCCTATGTCATCCACACCTCCGGCTCGACCGGCCGCCCCAAGGGCGTCGTCGTCGCGCACGCCTCGGTGCTCGCCCTGACCGACTGGGCAGCGGCCGAGTTCACCGGCCGGGGCCTGGGGCACGTCGTGGCGTCCACCTCGCTCAACTTCGACGTGTCGGTCTTCGAGATCTTCTCGCCCCTGATGTCCGGCGGCTGCGTCGAGATCGTCCGCGACCTTCTGGCCCTGGCAGAGCGGCCGGAGCCGTGGCGGGCCGGACTGCTCAGCGCGGTGCCCTCCGCCCTGGGCCGTCTGCTGGCGGAGGACACTGTGCACGTCGGAGCCGACACCGTGGTGCTCGCGGGGGAGGGGTTGCCCGCCCGCACCGTACGGCAGGTACGGGCCGCCGTCCCCGGCTGCGAGGTGCGCAACATCTACGGGCCCACCGAGGCCACCGTCTACGCCACCGCCTTCACCTGCGACCCAGCGGACCCCGACCGGGACCCGCCGATCGGGCGGCCGCTCGGTGGCGCTCGCGCCTACGTGCTGGACGAACGGATGCGGCCGGTGCCCGTCGGCGTGCCCGGTGAGCTCTACCTCTCCGGGACAGGTGTGGCCCGCGGCTACCTGCGCCGTCCCGGACTGACCGCCTCCCGCTTCCTCGCCGACCCCTTCGGGGCGCCCGGAGGCCGCATGTACCGCACCGGCGACCGGGCCCGCTGGACCGCCGACGGCGACATCGTCTACCTGGGCCGGGCTGACGACCAGGTCAAGGTGCGCGGCTTCCGTATCGAACTCGGCGAGGTCGAAGCAGCCCTGACCCGCCACCCGGCCGTGGCCGCCGCCGCGGCCCGCGTGGTCGAGCACGACGGCCACCGCCGTCTGATCGGCTACGTGGTCCCCGCCGCAGACGGGGCGTGGGACCCGGCGGAGCTGCGTGCCTTCCTCGCCGGCACCCTCCCCGACCACTTGGTGCCCGCCCTGGTGGTGCCCCTGGACCGGCTCCCGCTCGGGGCCACCGGCAAGCTCGACCGTGGGGCCCTGCCCGACCCGGAGTGGACCACCGGCGCGAGCCCCGGCCGACCGCCCGCGACCGCGGCCGAGCGGACCCTCGCGGCCATCTGGTGCGAGGTGCTCGGCCTGCCCGAAGTCGGCGCCGACGACAACTACTTCATGCTCGGCGGCGACTCGGTCCTCGGCATCCAGATCGTCTCCGCCGCCCGCCGGGCCGGACTCGCCCTGACCCCGCGTCACCTGTTCACCCACCAGACTCTCGCCGAACTCGCGGCCGCCGCCCAGGAGGTGCCCGCCCCGGCGGTCGTCGCCGAACAGGGGCCGGTGGTGGGGGAGAGCCCGCTCACCCCGGTGCAGCACTGGCTGCTGGACACCCTTTCCGGCGACCCGTCCCACTTCAGCCAGGCCGTCGCCTACGAACTGGCGGACGACGTCGACACATCACTGCTGCGGTCCGCCCTGGCCGCCGTCCTGGAACGGCACGACGCGCTGCGGCTGCGCTTCGACCAAAGCCCCGACGGGGCGTGGCGGCAGTACGGCACCATGCCCGGCGAGGCCCCGTACCTGGAGGTCCACGATCAGCCGTACGCCCCCGGCGCCGCCGACCGTCTGGCCCACGGCTTCGACCTGGCCAACGGGCCGCTCCTGCGGGCCGCGCTGTACCGGGGCGGAGCAGGGGAGCGGCCGGTGCTGCTGCTCGCGGCCCACCACCTGGTCGTGGACGCGGTGTCCTGGCGCCTGCTCCTGGAGGACCTCGACGTCGCCTACGGTGCGCTGCGCGCCGGAGAAGACCCCCACCCCACGCCCAAGAGCACGTCCTTCCACGCCTGGGCGCAGCGGCTGCGCGCGCACACGGCGGCGGGCGGCTTCGACGACGAGACGGCGTACTGGCGCTCCCAGCACGTCGCAGACCCGCTACCGGTGGACCATCCCGGCGGCGCCAACACGGCCGAGCAGGAGGAGACCGTGACCGCGGGCCTCGACGCCGAGGACACTCGGCGGTTGCTCCAGGACGTCCCGGACGCCTACCGCACCCGCGTCAACGACGTGCTCCTGTACGCCCTGGGGCGGGTGCTGGCCCGCTGGAGCGGGCGCGACCGGGTGGCCGTGGCCGTGGAGGGGCACGGACGCGAGGACCTCTTCGCCGACGCCGACCTCTCCCGTACCGTCGGCTGGTTCACCAGCCTGTACCCGGTCGTCCTGGACGTGCCCCAGGGTGCCGACACCGGCAGCGCGCTCAAGGCCGTCAAGGAGAGCCTGCGGGCCGTGCCGAGGGGCGGGATCGGCTACGGTGCCCTGCGCCACCTGCACCCGACGGCCGGCCGCGGCCTGCCGGACCTGCCGGACGTCACCTTCAACTACCTGGGCCGCCAGGACGGGCGGATGCCGTCCGGCGGACTGCTCCGCGCCCCCCGCGGCGGGCTCACGGGCGGCATGGACCGCTCGGCCGGCCGCCCGGGCCTCCTGGACGTGCTGGGGTGGGTGAGCGAGGGCAGGCTGGAGTTCACGTGGTCGTACTCACGGGCCCTGCACCGCCGTGAGACCGTCGAACGGCTCGCCGGCGAGCTGGCGCAGGAGCTGCGAGCGCTGGTGGAGCACTGCGCCGAGCCGGGCGCGGGCGGACGCACCCCCTCCGACTTCCCGCTCGCTCCGCTCGACCAGGCAGGCGTCGACCGTGTCGCCGGCAGTGGCCGGGACGTGGAGGACCTGTACCCGCTCACCCCCACGCAGACCGGCATGGTCGTGCACGCCATGGACGAGGCCGCCCACGGTCTGTACGTCGAGCAGATCACCTTCGTCGTGGACGGGGCCGACGACACGGACCTGCTCGCCGCGGCATGGCAGCACGTGGTCGACCACACGCCCGTCCTGCGCACCGCCGTGGTCCTCGCCGGTGTCCCCGTGCCGCTGCAGCGCGTCCACCGCCGCGCGGTCGTGCCGGTCACCCGGCACGACTGGAGCGCCCTGCCCGAGGAACGCCGCGCGGTCGCCCTGGAAGAACTCCTGAAGGAGGAGAAGGCTCAGGGCATCGCGCTCGACCGGCCGCCGCTGCTGCGCCTGGCCCTGGTCCGGCTCGGCGACGACGCGATACGCGTGCTGTGGACGTTCCATCACGTCCTGCTGGACGGCTGGAGTGTCTTCCACGTCCTGGGTGACGTGCTGGCCGCCCACGCCGCGCTCGCCCGCGGGGAGCGGCCTCGCCTGCCCGAGCGCCGTCCGTTCGCCGACTACGCCGCCCACCTCGCCCGCCGCGACACTGGCGGCGCCCGCGCCCACTGGCGCGGTGCCCTGGCCGGCCTGGCTGCCCCGACCCCGCTGCCCTATGACCGCAGGCCCGCTCCCGAGACCACCGCCCGCTGCGACACCTGGCTGTCCGAACGGCTGGACGCCCGACGGACGGCGGCCCTGCAGGAGTTCGCCCGCCGCCACCGGCTCACCCTCAACACCCTCGTCCAGGGCGCGTGGGCCCTGCTGCTGTCCCGCTGGAGCGGCACACCGGACGTCTGCTTCGGCACCACCGTCTCGGGCCGCCCCTCCGACCTTCCCGGCGCCGACACCATCACCGGCCTGTTCATCACCACGCTGCCCGCCCGTATCCGCGTCGACGGCGACGCCGGCGCCGCTCCCTGGCTGCGCGCCCTGCAGGAGGCACGCGCGGAGGACCGCCGCTTCGACCACATACCCCTCAACGACCTGCACGCCCTCACCCAACTGCCGCCCGGCTCGGCGATGTTCGACAGCCTGGTGGTGTTCGAGAACTATCCGGTCGGGGACGCCACCGCCGGTGCGCACGGTCTGACCCTGCGCGACCTGGACGCCCGCGAAGCCACCAACTACCCCCTCACCGTGGTCGTCTCGCCCGGGATCCGGCTCGCCGTCGAACTCGGCTACGACCCGCGCCACTTCGACGCGGACACCGCACGCTCCCTCGCCGCCCAACTGCTGCACACCCTGGACGCGCTGGCCGCCACCGACGGCACCACCCGTCTGGACCACCTGGACACGCTGCCGCCGCGGGAGCGTGCCCGGCTCCTGGGCGGACCGGCGCGCCCGGCAGTGGACCCGGCACCCCCGGCGACCCTGCCCGCCCTGATCGAGGCGGCCGTGGACCGGTGGCCCCAAGAGCCCGCGCTCAGCGATCCCGGCCGGCTGCTGACCTTCGCCGAGGCGGAGACGCGCGCCAACCGCCTCGCCCACCGGCTGATCGCCCGGGGCGCCGGGCCCGGCGACCTCGTGGCGCTGCTGCTGCCCCGCTCGCTCGACATGGTGCTGGCTCAGCTCGCCGTGGCCAAGACGGGCGCCGCCTTCCTGCCGGTGGACCCCGCCTACCCGGACGAGCGGATCACGCTCATGCTGCGCGACGCCGCCCCCGTGCTCACCCTGGACGCCAAGGAGGTCGCCGCCCTGCTCACCGACCCGGCCGACGACAGCCCCGGCCGGCCCACCGATGCCGACCGCAGCCGCCCGCTCGACCTCGACGACCCCGCCTACGTCATCTACACCTCCGGCTCCACCGGAACCCCCAAGGGCGTCGTCGTCACCCAGCGCGGGATCGCCGCGTTCGCCGCCGCCGAGGCCGCCCACTACCAGGTGGGCGAGGGGGACCGGGTGCTGGCCTTCGCCACGCCCAGCTTCGACGCCTCGGTGCTGGAGCTGTGCGCGTCCCTGCCGCACGGCGCCCGCCTGGTGGTGCCCGAACCCGGGCCGCTGCTCGGCGAGGCCCTGGCCCACGTCCTGCGCAGCGAGCGCATCACCCACACCCTGCTGCCCCCTGCCGCGCTCGCCACCCTGCCGCCCGGCACGCCCGGCACCCTGGCGGACCTGAAGACGCTGATCGTCGGCGCCGACACGTGCGGCGCCGACCTGGTCGCCCGCTGGGCCCCGCACCACCGTATGGTCAACTCCTACGGCCCCACCGAGGCCACCGTCGTCGCCACCTGGTCCGCGCCCCTGGGCCCGGACGCGGCCGCCCCGCCGATCGGCCGCCCGCTGCCCGCCACCGGCGCCTACGTCCTGGACGCCCGGCTGCGGCCGGTCCCCGACGGGGTACCTGGCGAACTCTGGCTCAGCGGACCGGCTCTGGCGCGCGGCTACCTTGGCCGCCCCGGCCTGACCGCCGCCCGCTTCACCGCCGACCCCTACGGACCGCCCGGCACCCGCATGTACCGCACCGGCGACCTCGTGCGCCGCGACGGCCAAGGCGAACTGCACTACCTGGGCCGCATCGACCACCAGCTCAAGCTGCGCGGCCACCGCATCGAAGCAGGCGAGGTCGAGACCGTCCTCACGCGCCACCCGGAGGTCCTGGACGCGGTGGTGAGCGTCCGCGAGGACGAACCGGGCCTGCCCCGGCTCGTCGCCCACCTGCTCACGGCGCCCGGAGCCGCGCCCGTGGCGGAGACGGAACTGCGCGCCCTCACCGCGCGGTCGCTGCCCGGCTACATGGTGCCGACGGCCTTCGTCTGCCTGGACCGCTTCCCCGTCACCGAGAACGGCAAGACCGACCGGGCCGCCCTGCCCGCGCCGGCCCCCGCCGCCAGCACACCGCCGTCCGCACACGTGGCGCCCCGCACCCCCGTCGAGGAGGCGCTAGCCGGTCTGTGGGAGGAGGCCCTCGGCACGACCGTGGGAGCCGAGGACGACTACTTCCTGCTCGGCGGCGACTCGATACGCGCCCTGCTCATCGCCTCCCGCACCAACGACCTGTTCGGGGTGGACCTCACCCCGCGCGACGTCCTGGTCTCGCGCACCGTCGCGGCGCTGGCGGAATTGGTGGAGGAACACGTGCTCAGCCAACTCGAAGACGCCGCCCAAGGCGGCCCCGACCACGAAGAACGGTGAGGACCCGACGATGACGTCTTCGAAGCCTTCCCGGCGCGAGCGCGCCGCGGCCCTGCCCGATGAGCTGCGGGAAGCCCTGCGCCAGCGGCTGGCCGGACGCGCCGCGCCCAGCGGTCTCCCCCGCGCCGACCGCGACCGGCCGCTGCCCCTCTCCTTCGCCCAGCAGCGGCTGTGGTTCCTCGACCGGCTGCGCCCCGGTGACGCCCGTTACAACAGCGCGGTCGCGGTCCGCCTCACCGGCCCCCTGGAGCGGGTCGCTCTGGAAAGCGCGCTGGCCGTGGTCGTGGAACGGCACGAGGCGCTGCGCACCACCTTCGACGAGACCGACGGCCGCCCCGTGCAGCGCGTGCACCCGGCTGCCCCGGTGCCGCTGCCGGTCCGGGACGTTCCGGCCGGGGAGGTGGAGGCGGCTCTGCTCGACGCGTACTCCGCCCCCTTCGATCTGGAGGCGGGCCCTCTGCTGCGGGCATCGCTCCTGCGGGAAGCGTCCGACACGCACGTGCTGCTGCTGACGGCACATCACATCATCACCGACGGCTGGTCGATGGGCATCGTCCTCGACGAACTGTGCACCGCTTACGCGGCGCTGGCCCGGGGGAGCGCGCCGGAGCTGCCCCCGGTGCCGGCCCAGTACCCGGACTTCGCCGTCTGGCAGCGCGAGCAGCTCTCCGGGGAGCGGCTGCAGCGCCACCTCGCCCACTGGAAGGAGCGGCTGGCAGGCGCGATCGCCCCCGCACTCCCGCTGGACCGCCCCCGGCGCGGCGAGGAGGCCGGGGCGGGCGCCGTTCACTCCTTCACCGTCCCCGCCCCCCGCACCCGTGCGCTGCGCGCACTCGCCGGACAGCATCACACCACCCTCCACACCGCCCTGGTCGCCGTCGCCCAGGCGCTCCTGGCCCGCTGGTCCGGGCAGGACGAGAGCACCGTCGGCTCGCTGACCCCGGGCCGCACGCGCACCGACCTGGAGCGCACGGTCGGCTTCTTCGCCAACACCGTGGTGCTGCGCACGCCGGTGGCGCCGGACAGATCCTTCCGGGACCTGCTGGCCCGCACCGCCGAGACCGTCAACGACGCCTTCGCGCACGGCGACGCTCCCTTCGAGCGGATCGTCGAAGCGGTGGGCACGCCCCGCGAGGCGGGCCGCAACCCGCTGTTCGACGTGATGGTCCTGCTCCACCCCGATCCGCCCGCGGTCACGACCGCCCCGCGGGAGCTGGCGCTCACCCCGGTATCCGTGCCCCGTCAGGCGGCCACCTTCGACCTCAGCATCGAGTTCGTCCCCGACGGCGATGCTCTGACCGGGCTGCTGGAGTACCGCAACGATCTGATCGACCCGGACAGCGCCCGCCGCATGGCCGACCAGTTCCTGCACCTGCTGGCCGCGGCGACCGATGCCCCCGACCGGCCGCTCGGCACCCTGCCGCTGCTGTCCGCGGCGAAGGCGCGGCAGATCACCCGCGACTGGAACGCCACCGCCCTGCCCGTCGCCGACGACCTGCACCCGCACCTCTTCGAGGACCGCGCGGCCCGCACCCCCGGCGCCCTCGCCCTGGTGGCGGGGGGTGAACGGCTCGCTTACGGCGCGCTCAACGCCCGCGCCAACCGGCTCGCCCACCACCTCATCGCCCTGGGCGCCGGCCCGGAACGGCTCGTCGCGCTACGGCTGCCGCGCACCGCCGACATGATCGTGGCCATCCTCGCCGTGTGGAAGTCCGGTGCGGGCTATCTGCCGCTGGATCCGGACCTGCCGGAGGAACGTGTCCGCTTCCTGCTCGGCGACGCCCGTCCGGCCCTGGTCCTGGACGCGGCGGCGCTCGCCGCCGTGCCCGAGGGCCTGCCGGACACCAACCCCACCGACGCCGACCGGCTCGCCCCCCTCGACCCGCTGCACCCCGCCTACGTCATCCACACCTCCGGCTCCACCGGCCGCCCCAAGGGCGTCAGTGTGTCCCACCGGGCCGCCGCCCACCTGCTCGCCGCCCACCGCGCCGGGTTCGTCGCCGAGGCGGGCGGCGGACCGCTGCGGGTCGCGCTCACCGCCTCCTTCTCCTTCGACACCTCCCTCGAAGGCGTCCTGCTGCTCGCCGACGGCCACCCGCTGCACCTGGTCGACGAGACCACCCGGATGGACCCGGCCGCGCTGGTGGAGTACGTCGTCGCCCACCGCGTCGACTTCCTCGACCTCACCCCCTCGTACCTGCGCCAACTGCTGCCCGCCGGACTGCTCACCGACCCGCGCCACCGCCCCCGGGTCCTCATGCTCGGCGGCGAGGCCCTCGGTCCCGCTCTCTGGCGCGAGCTGGGCGCCCACCCTGACGTGGCCGCGTACAACTTCTACGGCCCCACCGAGTGCACGGTCGACGCGCTGTCGTGCCGGATCGACGGCACCGGCCGGCCGCTGGTGGGACGCCCGCTGCCCAACACCCGTGCCTACGTCCTGGACGACCGGCTCCAGCCCGTGCCGCCGGGCGTCGGCGGCGAGCTGTACCTGGCGGGCGAGCAGCTCGCCCGGGGGTACGTGCGCCGCCCCGGCCTGACCGCCGCCCGCTTCCTGCCCGACCCCTACGGCCCGCCCGGCACCCGGATGTACCGTACCGGCGACCTGGCCCGCTGGACCGCGGACGGGCGTCTGGACTACCTCGGCCGCGCCGACGACCAGGTGAAGGTGCGCGGTCACCGCATCGAACCCGGCGAGATCGAGGCCGCGCTGCTCGACCTGCCGGGCATCGCGGCCGCCGCGGTCGTCGCGCTGCCGGACGCCCACGGCCACCTGCGGCTGGCCGCCTACGCCGTCCCCGCCCCCGGGGCGTCCGAGCCGGACGCGGGCAGCCTGCGCGCGGCGCTGCGCCGGGTGCTGCCCGACCACATGGTGCCGTCCTCCTTCACGGTGCTGGACGCGCTCCCGCTCACCGTCAGCGGCAAGCTCGACCGCCGGGCCCTGCCCGCCCCGGACCTCGAAGGCGGCGACGCCGCACGGGAGTTCGTCGCCCCGCGCACCTCGCAGGAGGAGGCCCTCGCCGGAATCTGGGCCGAGGTGCTCGGGATACGCAGGGTGGGTGTCACCGACAACTTCTTCGAGCTGGGTGGCGACTCGATCCTGAGCATTCAGGCCGTCTCCCGCGCCCGCGCCGCCGGACTGCATCTGTCCTCGCAGGACGTCTTCCGCCACCAGACGGTCGCCGACCTCGTCGCCGCTGCCGCGCCCCGGTCCGCCCCGGCCGCGCCGTGCCCGCAGCCGGCGGGCCCCGGCCCGCTCACCCCGGTCCAGGAGTGGTTCTTCGCCGCCCACGGTCCGCTGCGCCGCTTCACCATGTCGATGCTCCTGGACCTGCCGCACGCCCTGGACGAGACGGCGCTCGCCCGCGCCCTGGACGAGGTCGTCGCCCACCACCCCGCGCTGCGGTCCCGATTCGTCCGCGAGGGTGACACCTGGCGACAGCACCCCGGCGCCGGTCCCGCCACCGGCCACCTCATCCGCCACGACGGGGCCGACCTGGCCGGAGCCGCCGAAGCCGCCCGCGCGGCGATCGACCCCGCCACGGGCGCCCTGCTACGCGCCGCCCTGCTCCCGGCGGACCAAGGCGCGCGCCCACGCCTGTTCCTGACCGCCCATCACCTCGCGGTCGACAGCGTCTCTTGGCGCGTCCTGCTCGCCGACCTGGAGCAGGCATACCGGCAGGCCGCCGCCGGCGAGGAGATCCGTCTGGAGCCCGAGCACACCCCGTTCGCCGCCTGGGCGCACGGTCTCGCCGCACGGGTCCGGGACGGCGAACTCGACGACGACCTGCCCTACTGGACCGCCGAGGCCACCCGGCCACGCCCCCCGCTCCCGGTCGACCTGCCCGGCATCCCGCTGGCCGGCTCCGTGCGTACCGTAAGCACACGGCTGGACGCCGCCACCACCGAGGCGCTGCTGCGCCGCGTCCCCGGTGTCTACCGCACGCAGATCAACGACGTGCTGCTGAGCGCGCTCGGCCGCACCCTCGCCGACTGGGCGGACGCCCCGCACGTCACCGTCGCGCTGGAGGGCCACGGCCGCGAGGAAGACCTCGTCGAGGGCGCTGATCTGTCGCGCACCGTCGGCTGGTTCACCAGCCAGTACCCCGTCACCCTCACCCCGGTGGGCCCGGCAGCCGCCCCCGACTGGGCCGCCACCTTGAAGTCCGTCAAGGAGCGCCTGCGGGCCGTACCCCGGCGGGGACTGAGCCACGAGGCGCTGGCCCGCCTGGGTTCACCCGCGCCCGCCGTCCGGGCGCTGCGTGAACTCCCGCTGCCCCAGGTGTCCTTCAACTACCACGGACAGTGGACGCCGTCCGCGGGTGGCGACTTCGAGCCCGTCGCCGACGTGCCCCCCGGAGACATCGGCGGCGACGAGCGGATCGCCCATCTCCTCGACGTGTCGGCCGTGGTGAGCGACGGCGCCCTGGAGATCACCTGGCACTACAGCGACCAGGTACACCGCGAGTCCACCGTCCGCGGCCTCGCCGACGCCATGCTGCGGGCGCTGACCGCCGTGACCGAACACTGCGCCCGCCCGGACGCGGGCGGCCGCACTCCCTCCGACTTCCCCCTCGCCCGTCTCGACCAGGCGGCGGTGGACCGGATCGTCGGCGACGGCAGGAAGGTGGAGGACCTGCTGCCCCTCACCCCGCTCCAGGAGGGCATGCTCTTCCACCGGCTGGTCGGCGGCGCGGACGACGTCTACCTCGACCAGGCCGCCCTGCTCATCGAAGGTGTCAGCCACCCCGACGTCTTCGTCACCGCGTGGCAGCGCGTGACCGACCGCACCCCGGCCCTGCGCACCTCCGTCATCTGGCAGGACGTGCCCGTACCGCTCCAGATCGTGCACCGGCACGTCAAGGTGCCCGTCGAGACACTCGACTGGCGCGACTTGGACGCGGGGGAGAGGGCGGCCCGCCTGGAGCGGCTGCGCGCCGACGACCTCGCCCACGGCCTCGACCTGGCCACCGCGCCCCTGATGCGGCTCACCCTCGTCCGGCTGCCCGACGCGCGTCTGCACCTGCTGTGGACCTCCCACCACCTGCTCCTCGACGGCTGGAGCCTGGGCCAGGTCCTGACCGAGGTCATCGCCGAGTACGCGGCCCTGACCGCCGGCGCCGAACCGGCACCGCCCGTGCGCCGGCCCTTCGGTGACTACGTCCGCTGGCTCGCCGGACAGGACTTCGACGCCGCCCGCGCCCATTGGCGCGACGTCCTGGCGGGCTTCGCCACTCCGACACCGCTGCCCGCCGACCGGCCCCGCCCCGCCGGGCACGAGGCACGCTCTGCCGCCGTGCACACCACCGCTCTGTCCGACGAGGTCTCCGCGCGGCTCACCCGCACCGCCCGCACTGCCGGACTCACCCTCGGCACCCTGGTGCAGGGCGCCTGGGCGCTGCTGCTGTCCCGCTACGCCGCCGAGCCGGACGTGCTATTCGGCACCACCGTCTCCGGCCGTCCCGACGACCTGCCGGGCGCCGAGGACATGGTCGGCATGTTCATCAACACCCTGCCCACCCGGGTCCGCGTGGAGAGCGGCCGCAGCGCCGCCGCCTGGCTGCGCGACCTCCAGACGGCGCAGGCCGAGGCGCGCCGCCACGCCGCCGTCTCCCTGGCCGAGCTGACCGCCGTCAGCGACGTGCCGTCCGGCAGCGCCCTCTTCGACAGCATCGTCGCCTTCGAGAACTACCCCTTCGACACCGCGAACACGGCCACCTCCGGGGTGCGGCTCGCCGACGTCTCCTCCCGCGACGCCACCAACTACGCCCTCGTCCTCCGCGCCTACCAGGGAGAGCGGTTCGGCTTCGACCTCGCCTACGACCCCGAACTGTTCGACGCGACCACCGCCGCCGACCTCGCCGGACGGCTGAGCCGGCTCCTCACCGAGCTGGCCGAAGACCTCGAGCGCCCCCTCGCCACGCTCGCCCGGACCACCCCCGAGGAACGACGCCGCATCCTCGCCGAGGCCAACGGCACCGAAGGGGAGCGCCCCACCGAGACCCTGGTGGACCTCTTCGAGGCACAGGCCGCCCGCACCCCGCACGCCATCGCCGTGACCTGCGGCACCGAACACCTCGATTACGCCGCCCTGGACGCCCGCGCCGCCCGGCTGGCCCACCGCCTTGCCGCCCTCGGCGCCCGGCCCGAGCGGTACGTGGCCCTCGCCCTGCCCCGCTCCACCGACCTGGTCGTCGCCGTCCTCGCCGTCCTCAAGACCGGCGCCGCCTACCTGCCCATCGACCCCGCTCTGCCCGCCGAACGCATCACCCGGCTCCTCGCCGACGCCGCCCCCGTCGTCCTCGTCACCACCGCGCCGACGGCCGCGGAGACCGCCGTGCCCGTGCTGCGCCTGGACGACCCCCAAGTCCGCGCCGACCTCGACCGGCGCCCCGCCGACGGCCCGGCCGGACCCGGCCACCGCCCGGAAGCCGAGAGCCCCGCCTACGCCATCTACACCTCCGGCTCCACCGGCCACCCCAAGGGTGTCGTCGTGCCGCACGCCAATGTGGTCCGCCTCTTCAGCCGCACCCGGGACCGGTTCGGCTTCGACCACACCGACGTGTGGACCCTGTTCCACTCCTACGCCTTCGACTTCTCCGTCTGGGAGCTGTGGGGCCCGCTCCTGCACGGCGGCCGGCTCGTCGTCGTCCCCGACGACACCGCCCGCTCCCCGGAGGACTTCCTGCGCCTGCTCGCCGACGAGCGGGTCACCGTCCTCAACCAGACGCCCTCCGCGTTCTATCCGCTGATCCGCGCCGACGCCGAGCACCCCGACGTCGGCGCCCGGCTGGCGCTGCGCATCGTCGTCTTCGGCGGCGAGGCCCTCGATGTGTCCCGGCTCGGCGAGTGGTACCGGCGGCACCCCGACACCGCACCGCGCCTGGTGAACATGTACGGCATCACCGAGACCACCGTGCACGTCACCTACGCCGCACTCGACCGGGCAACGACGGGGGGCGGCGCGGCGAGCCCCATCGGCACCCCCATCCCCGACCTGCGGACCTACGTTCTGGATGACGCGCTGAACCTCGCGCCTCCCGGGGCGATCGGCGAACTCTACGTCGCCGGTGAGGGCCTGGCGCGCGGCTACCTCAACCGGCTCGGCCTGACCGCGACGCGCTTCCTCGCCGACCCCTTCGGCCGCCCGGGCACCCGTATGTACCGCACCGGGGACCGCGCCCGGCGACGGGCCGACGGCACCCTGGAGTACCTGGGCCGCGCCGACCAGCAGGTGAAGATCCGCGGCTACCGCATCGAGCCGGGCGAGATCGAGGCCGCCCTGCACGGCCATCCCCAGGTCGCCGAGGCGGCTGTCGGCGTCTACGAGGACGCCGGCGGCACCCGCCGCCTGGTCGCCCATGTCGTCGGTACCGGCGCGGGCACGCCGTCGGCCGCGGAGCTCCGCTCCCACCTCCAGCGGTC
Source organism: Streptomyces sp. NPDC031670 (assembly GCF_055580545.1). Lineage (NCBI taxonomy): Bacteria > Bacillati > Actinomycetota > Actinomycetes > Kitasatosporales > Streptomycetaceae > Streptomyces > Streptomyces sp. NPDC031670. Next base: position 121,677 of record NZ_JBVILC010000019.1, read on the forward strand.
GCTGCCCGCGCACATGGTGCCCGCCGCCTACGTGCCGATGGCGGCGCTGCCGCTCACCCCCAATGGCAAGCTGGACCGGCGAGCCCTGCCGACGCCCGGCCCCGAGGGCTTCGCCGGCGACGGCGAGCGCCGGGAACCGCGCACGCCCGCCGAACGGCTCGTCGCCGCTGCCTGGGCGGACGTCCTCGACGCCGCCGAGATCGGCGCCGATGACGACTTCTTCGCCCTGGGCGGCGACTCCATCCTCGCCGTTCGCGTCGTCTCCCGGCTGCGCGCGGCCTTCGGCGCCGACATCTCGCCGCGGATGCTGTTCACCCATCCGACCCTGTCCGATCTCGCGGCCGCCCTCGGCGACGCGGGCGAAGCACCTGATGCCGCCGCCACGATCCCACCCGCCGACCCCGGCGCCCCGGTGCCGCTCTCCCATGCCCAGCAGCGGCTGTGGTTCCTCGACCGATTCGAGCCGGGCAGCACCGAGTACACCACCCTGGCCGTCCTGCGCCTGAACGGGCACCTCGACGAGGCAGCCCTGCGCACGGCCCTGGACGGCCTCGTGGCGCGCCACGAGGCCTTGCGCACCACGTTCGCCGAACACGACGGCCAGGCACGACAGGTCGTACACCCGGCCACCCCCGTCGACCTGCGCACCCAGGATTGCCCGGACACCGCCGCACTGGACGCCTTGGTGGCGCGCGAGGCCGCCCAGCCGTTCGACCTCGCCGGCGGCCCGCTGCTACGGGCCCGCCTGGCCCGGCTGGCCGGACGGGACGGCGAGGAACACGTCCTGGTGCTTGCCGTGCACCACATCGTCACCGACGGCTGGTCCATGGGCGTCCTCGGCCGCGACCTCGGCGAGCTGTACGCCGCGGCCCTCGAGCGGCGCCCACCCGCCCTTCCCGCCCTGCCGGTGCGGTACACCGACTACGCCGCCTGGCAGCGCACCCGCGGCGCCCAGGCCGAGGCGGACCTCGCCCACTGGCGGTGCGCGCTGGACGGCGTGGCCCCGCTGCATCTGCCCACCGACCGGCCGCGCCCCGCCGTCCGTACCGGCGACGGCGCACTGGTCACCTTCACCCTGCCCGCCACGCTCACCGACCGGCTGCGCGCCCGGGGCCGTGAGGCCGACGCCACGCTGTTCACCACGTTGCTGACCGCCTGCCAGGTCCTGCTGGCCCGCTGGACCGGCCAGCAGGACGTCACGGTCGGCACGATCACCGCCGGGCGGGAGAACCCCGAACTCCACGATGTGGTCGGCATGTTCGTCAACACCCTGGTCCTGCGGGCCCGGGTCCGCCCGGAGCTGCCCTTCCGCGACCTGCTGAGCGAGGTGCGCACCACCGTGCTGGAGGCCGTGGCCCACCAGGAGGTGCCCTTCGAACGGGTCGTGGACGCCGTCCAGCCCGAGCGCGACACCAGCCGCACGCCGCTGTTCCAGGTGATGGTCGCGCTGCACAACCTGGGGAACGAGGTACCGGCGCTGCCAGGGCTGGAGGTGACGGCGGTGACCCCGCCGGTCCGGCACGCCACCTTCGACCTCGCCTTCGATTTCGTCGAGGACGGCGAAGGTCTCACCGGATATCTGGAGTACAGCACGGGCCTGTTCGACCGCTCCACCGTCGAGCTCCTGGCCGAGCGGTTGCGCATCTTGCTGGAGGCCGTCGCCGACGATCCGGAGCGCGCTGTCGGCGCGCTGGCGCTGATGACGGGGAGCGAGCGGCAGCAGCTCCTGCGGCTCGGCCAGGGCCGGCCGCTGCCCACGGCCGCCACCACCTTCCCCGCCCTGTTCGAGGAGCAGGCCGCCCGGACGCCGCACCTGACCGCACTGGTCGCGCCCAACACCACCCTGGACTTCGCCACCCTCAACGAGCGCGCCAACCGGCTCGCCCACCATCTCATCGCCCAGGGCGCCGGACCCGAGAGCGTGGTCGCCGTACGCCTGCCACGGACCTCCGCCGTGCTGGTGGCGCTGCTCGCGGTCGTCAAGGCGGGCGCCGCGTTCCTCTTCCTCGACCCGCGCCTGCCCGAGGAACGGGTCCGCCTCCTGCTGGACGACGCCCGGCCGCGGACCCTGCTCACCGAGGACACTCTGCGCGCGGCGGCCGAGAGCGACCTGCCCGCCCACGACCCCACCGACGCCGACCGCACCGGCCCCCTGCGGCCCGAGAACACCGCCTATGTCGTCTACACCTCGGGTTCCACCGGCCGCCCCAAGGGCGTCGCCGTCGAACACCGCCAGCTGGTCAATCTCTGCCACGACCACCGCGAGGCCCTCGTCGCACCCCACACCGCCGACGGCACCCGGCTGCGGGCGGCGCTCAGCGCGTCCTTCGCCTTCGACACCTCCTGGGAAGGGCCGCTGCTGCTCGCCCTCGGCCAGCAGGTCCACCTGATCGACGATGACACGCGGCTGGACCCCGCGGCGTTCTGCGCCCGCGTGGCCGCCGACCGCCTGGACCTGGTGAACGTGACGCCGACGTTCCTGCGGGAGCTCCTGGCCGCCGGGCTCCTCACTCCCGGCCGGCACCATCCCGGGCTGCTGCTCGTGGGCGGCGAGGCCGTTCCCACCGGGCTGTGGCGTGACCTGGCCGCGGCACACGAGGCACTTGGCGTCACCGTCCTGAACATGTACGGCCCCACCGAGTGTGCCGTCGACTCCGTCTACGGCGCCGTCACCGCCCGCGCCGGGCGTCCCGTCATCGGCCGGCCCGGCGGCGGACTGAGCGCCTACGTTCTGGACGGCGCCCTGCGCGCGGTACCGACAGGGACGCCCGGCGAGCTGTACCTGGGCGGCGCCCAGGTCGCCCGCGGCTATCTGCACCGGCCGGGACCGACCGCCACCCGCTTCCTGCCGGATCCGTTCGGCGCGCCCGGAACGAGGATGTACCGCACCGGCGACCGGGTCCGCTGGGACGGGGCCGGAGTGCTGGAGTTCCTCGGCCGCGCCGACGACCAGGTCAAGATCCGGGGCTTTCGCATCGAACCCGGCGAGATCGAGGCCGCTCTGCTCGCCCTGCCGGACATCGCCGACGCCGCCGTCACCCCCCGCGAACACGCCGGGCGTACGATGCTGGTCGCCTATGTGGTGGCCGCCACCGCCACCCCGCCCTCGCCGGACGACTTGCGGGTGCGGCTGCGCCGCACCCTGCCCGACCATATGGTGCCCGCCGCATTCGTCACGCTGGAGCGCCTGCCGCGCACGGCAGGCGGCAAGACCGACCGCCGTGCCCTGCCCGACCCGCCCGCCCAGCCCGAGGGCGGCACGCCCTACGTCGCCCCCCGGCCCGGAACCGAAGAGGCACTCGCCGCCATATGGAGCGATGTCCTGGGCGTCGAGCGGGTCGGCGCCCGCGACAACTTCTTCGCCCTCGGCGGCGACTCCATCCTCAGCATCCAGATCGTCTCCCGCGCCCGGCAGGCCGGATTCGCCCTCAGTGCCAAGGACGTCTTCCGGCACCAGACCATTGCCGAACTCGCCCTGAGCGCCACCGAGTCCACTCCTGTACCCGCCGCCGACGAGGAGCCCACCGGTCTCCTTCCGCTCACCCCCATCCAGCAGTGGTACCTGCAGGGACGACGGCCGGGCGGCCCGCTGCGCTTCACCATGACCCAGCGCTTCGCCCTGCGCGCGGCCACCGACGACGCGGCCCTGGGGCGGGCCGTCGACGCGGTCGTCGCCCGGCACCCGGCGCTGCGCACCCGCTTCGTCCACACCGGTTCCGGCTGGCAGCAGGAGGTCCTGCCCGCCGCGCCGGCCGCCGTCCTCAGCCGCCACGACCTGACGGGGCTCGACGACGCGGCCGCCGAGACGCGGGCGCACCGGCTCACGGAGCGCGCCCAGAGCGGACTTGACCCGGCCGATGGCCGCGTCGTGCGCTGCCTGCTCCTGGACCTCGGACCGGACCGGCCCGCCCAACTCGTCGTCACCGTGCACCACCTGGCGGTCGACGGGGTCTCCTGGCGTGTGCTGTCGGCCGACCTCGCCGACGCCTACCGGTCCGCTTCGGCCGGGCGCGCCGTGGAGCTGCCGCCCGCCGGAACCTCCGGTGCCCGCTGGGCGGCACGGCTCGCCGAACACACGCGCTCCGGCGGCTTCGACCCCGACCTCGAACACTGGCTGCGCACCGCCCAGGCCCCGGCTGATCTGCCCGCCGGACGCCCGGGCCCCAACACGTACGCCACCGCGGCCACGGTCACCGTCGCCCTGGACACGGAGACCACCGACGCCCTGCTGCGCCGGGTGCCTGAGGTGTACCGCACTCAGGTCAACGACGTGCTGCTCAGCGCCCTGGGACACACCCTCGCCGAGTGGTGCGGGCGCGATACGGTTCTGGTCGGGGTGGAAGGACACGGCCGCGAGGACCTCTTCGACGACGTCGACCTGTCCCGGGCGGTCGGCTGGTTCACCGCCGAGTTCCCGCTCGCGTTGCGTGTCGATCCCCGTGCCGACTGGCGTGAGACCCTGCGCTCGGTCAAGGAACAGCTCCGTGCCGTCCCCGTACGCGGCGTCAGCTACGGCGCCCTGCGCCACCTTCTGCCGCACAGCCCCCTGGCAGGTGCTCCCGCACCGCAGATCGGCTTCAACTACCACGGCCAGTGGGACGCGGGCGGCGCGACCGACGACGGACCCTTCACCGCCGTGCTCGCCCCCACCGGCAGTGACACCGACCCGGACGCCCCGCGCCCCTACGTCCTGGACGTCACCGGCGTCGTCCAGGACGGGCGGCTGGAGCTGGGCTGGACCTATCCGGCGGCCGTCCACGACGAGGCGACCGTCCGGGCTCTGGCCGACCGTATGCTCGCGGCCCTGCGGGACGTCGTGGAGCACTGCGCGCTGCCCGGCGCGGGCGGCCGCACCCCGTCCGACTTCCCGCTCGCCGCTCTGGGGCAGGAGTTGCTCGACCGGCTGGTGGGCGACGGCCGGCACGTCGAGGACGTCCTGCCCCTCACCCCGCTCCAGTCCGGCATGCTGTTCCACGGCCTGATGGACACCGAGGGCGCCTACTTCGACCGGATCGCGGTAGAGCTGCACGGGGTCGCCGATCCGCGGGCGTTCGCCCGCGCCTGGCAGCAGGTCGTGGACCGCACCCCGGCGCTGCGCACCAGCGTCCACTGGCGTCACCTGCCGCAGCCCGTGCAGGTCGTCCACCGGCACGTCGAGCTGCCCGTGTGCCACCTGGACTGGCGCGAGGTGAGTGCCGCCGAGCGCGCGGCGCGCACAGAGGAGCTGATCGCACAGGACCGCGCGGCGGGCATGGAACTGACCGCCGCGCCGCTCACCCGGCTCACCCTGGCCGCGCTGCCTGGCGATGCCGTGCTGCTGCTGTGGTCCAGCCACCACATCGCCCTGGACGGCTGGAGCACGGGCCAGCTCCTGACCGAGGTGTGCGACCACTACGCGGCGCTCACCGGCGGTCCGGACCCGGCGCCCGTGGCGCGCCGCCCCTTCGCGGACTTCGTACGCTGGCTGCGCGAGCAGGACGAGGGGGCCGCCGAACGCCACTGGGGCGAGGTGCTCGCCGGGTTCACCACCCGCACCCCGCTGCCCTACGACCGCAGCCCCGATGAGGCGCACCGGGCCCGCGCCACCGCGCAGGTCAGCCACGCGCTGGACGAGCGGGTCTCCGGGCGGCTGCGCGAGCGCGCGGCCCGTGCCGGGCTGACCGTCAATACGCTGGTCCAGGGTGCCTGGGCGCTGGTGCTGGCCCGGGGAGCCGGATGCGAGGACGTGGTGTTCGGCACCACGGTCTCCGGCCGTCCGGCCGAACTGCCCGGCGTGGAGGGCATGATCGGCATGTTCATCAACACCGTGCCCACCCGGGTCAGGCTGTCCGGTGGGGGAGTGCTGGCCTGGCTGCGCGGCCTGCAGGAGGCCCAGACCGAGTCCCGCCGCTTCGACCACCTCGCACTGCCCCGTATCCAGGCCCAGAGTGCCGTACGGTCCGGGGAGGCGCTGTTCGACAGCATGGTGGTCTTCGAGAACTACCCGGTCGACGAGTCGGCCACCGCCCGCACCGGGGTGCGGGTCGCCGAGGTGCGGGCCGATGACGCCCCCACGTTCGCCTGGTGCCTGCGTGCCCACCTCGCCGAACGCCTCGGCTTCGACCTGGCCTACGATCCGGCGCTCTTCGACGCCGTCACCGTCGAACGCGCCGTGGACCGCCTTGCCGGGGTACTCACCGCGTTCGCCGACGCACTGGAGGGCGAGGTAGCCGCTCTGGACGGGCTGGCCCCGGCCGATCGTGACCTGTTGGCGCAGTGGCGCCTGCCGGCCCGTACGACACCGCCGCGCAGCCCTGTCGCCCTGTTCGCCGAGCAGGCCCGCCGCACCCCGGACGCCGTCGCCGTACGCGACGGCGACGAGGAGCTGACGTACAGGCAACTCGCCTCCTGGGCCCAGCGCGTGGCCGCCCGGCTGGTTGACGGCGGCCTCACGCCCGAGGGGCGGGTGGCGCTGGTGATGGACCGCTCCACCGACCTCGTCGTCGCCCAGCTCGCCGTCCTCGCGGCGGGCGGCGTCTATGTGCCGGTCGACACGCGGGCCCCCGAGGAGCGCCGCCGGACCCTGCTCGCCCTGGCCGGCGCCACGGTCCAGCTCACCGCCGCCGACGTGGCCGCCGCCCGCAGCGGTGCAGAGGGCGGCCCGCTGGCACCCGTCGACCCCGACCGGCTCGCCTACATCATGTTCACCTCCGGCTCCACCGGCCGCCCCAAGCCGGTTGCCGTACGCCACCGCGACGTGGCGGCGCTGGCCACCGACAGCCGGTTCGCCGACGGGGTCTGCGACCGGGTGTTGCTGCACTCCCCGGTGGCCTTCGACGCGGCCACTTTCGAGGTATGGGCGCCCCTGCTCAACGGAGGCAGCGTCGTCGTCGCCCCCGAGGGCACGGTCGACGCGCCCCTGGTGCGCCGACTCGCCGGTGACGGGCGGCTGACCGCGCTGTGGCTGACCGCCGGGCTGTTCCGGCTGCTCGCCCAGGACGCGCCGGACTGCTTCGCCGGACTGCGGCAGGTGTGGACAGGCGGCGACGTGGTCCCGTCCGCCGCCGTCCGTCGCGTCCTGGCCGCCTGTCCAGGGCTCGCGGTCGTCGACGGCTACGGCCCCACCGAGGCCACCACCTTCGCCACGTCCCACGCGCTGACCGACCCCGCGGCCGTGCCCGACACCGTGCCCATCGGCCGGCCCCTGGACACCATGTACGTCCACGTCCTGGACGCCCGGCTGCGACCGGTGCCCCCGGGCAGCGCGGGCGAGCTGTATCTGGCCGGGGAGGGCGTCGCACGCGGCTATCTGGGCCGCCCCGGCGACACCGCCGCCCGCTTCCTCGCCGACCCCGCGGGCCCGCCCGGCAGCCGCATGTACCGCACCGGCGATCTGGCACGACGGCGCCCCGACGGCACCGTGGAGTTCCTCGGCCGCGCCGACGACCAAGTCAAGATCCGCGGCTTCCGAGTAGAGCCCGGCGAGGTCGAGGCCGTTCTGGCCGCCCACCCCGGCGTCGCGGACGTGGCCGTGCTGGCCCGTGAGGACCAGCCTGGTGTCAAACGCCTGGTCGCCTACGTCGTCGGCGAGGCCGGACGGGATCCGTCGAAGCTGCGGGAGTTCGCCGGCCGTACCCTTCCCGACTACCTCGTGCCCACCGACGTCGTATCGCTCGAGGCCCTGCCGCTGAGCGCCAACGGCAAGGTCGACCGCGCCGGCCTCCCCGCGCCCGCGGCCGTCACCACACGGGGCCGGACCGAACCCCGCACGCCTGCCGAAGTCCGCGCCGCCGAGGCCTTCGCCCAGGTGCTCGGCAGCGAACCGCTCGGCGCGGACGACGACTTCTTCGCCCTCGGCGGCGACTCCATCCTCAGCATCCGGCTCGCCGCCCGCCTCTCCGATGCCTTCGGCGCCGACCTCACGCCCCGGGACATCTTCACGCGCCCCACCCCGGCAGGGATCGCCGGGCTCCTGGCCGAACGTCGCCGTCCCGCCGCCGCGGCCATCGTCCCCGTCGCCCGCGACGGCGCGTCCCCGATGTCGTATGCGCAGCAACGCCTCTGGTTCCTGGAGGAGTTCGCGCCCGGCGGCAGCGAGTACGTCACCGCGCTCGCCCTGCGCCTGCGCGGCCGCCTGGACACCGAGGCGCTCACCCAGGCCCTGAACGGCCTGGTGGCACGGCACGAGTCGCTGCGCACCACCTTCGAGAGCGTCGACGGCCAAGGCATACAGGTCGTCCACCCTGCCCGTCCGGTGCCGCTGCCGCCCCACGACCTGACGCCGCTGCCGCCCGCGGAGCGCGAACCCGCCCTGCACGCCCTGCTCACCGAGGAACGCGAGCGCCCCTTCGACCTGCGTGAGGGGCCGCTGCTGCGCACCCGCCTGGTGCGGCTCGCCGACGACGTGCACGTGCTGGCCCTCACCCTGCACCACATCATCACCGACGGCTGGTCCACCTCGGTCCTCGTCGGCGACCTCGCCCACCTCTACCGCGCCGCTCTGGGCGCCGAGAGCGGCGAACTGCCCGCCCTGCCTGTCCAGTACGCCGACTACGCCCACTGGCAGCGCACCGCGGGAGCAGCGGACGCCGAGGAGCAACTCGCCTACTGGAAGGGGCACCTGTCCGGCGTAGCGCCCCTGGAGCTGCCCACCGACCGGCCCCGCCCCGCGGTGCGCACCAGCAACGGCGCCAGCACCCGCTTGGTCGTGCCCGCCGACACCGCCGAGCGGCTCAACCGGCTCGCCCGGGCGAACGGCACCACTTTGTTCACCACGCTTGTCGCCGCCGTCCAGGCATACCTGGCACGGCTGTCCGGCCAGCGGGACATCACCGTCGGCACCGTCACCTCCGGGCGCGACCGGGCGGAGACCCAGGGGCTCATCGGCTTCTTCGTCAACACTCTGGTGCTGCGTTCGCGGATGGAGGACGGCCTGCCGTTCACCGACTTCCTGACCGGCGTTCGGCGCACCGTCCTGGACGCCTTCGCCCACCAGGACGTGCCCTTCGAGCGGGTCGTGGACGAGGTGCAGCCGGTCCGGGACACCAGCCGCAGCCCGCTGTTCCAGGCCATGGTCGTCCTGCAGAACACCCCGGCCGTCGGCCTTGACCTGCCCGGCCTGGATGTCAGTGACGTCGAGACCGACTCGCGGCAGTCGGCGTTCGACCTCACCTTCGAATTCGCCGAGACGCCGGAAGGCCGACTGCACGCTCTGCTCACCTACAACACCGACCTGTTCGACCAGGCCACCGCCGACCGGATAGCCGCCGGGCTCGCCACCCTGCTCACCGGCGTCGCCGAGGACCCCGCACGTCCCCTCGGCGCCCTGCCCCTGACCTCGGCCGAGGAAGCCCACACCCTGCTGGAGCAGGGCAGGGACAGTCGCAACCCCGCGCTTGCCGAGGCGACACTGCCGGCGCTCTTCGCCCGGCAAGTGGCCAGGACGCCCGACGCAGTCGCCCTGGACGACGGCGACCGCGAGCTGACCTACGCCGCACTGGAGAAGGCTGCCAACCGCTTCGCCCACCGGCTCGTCCGCGACGGCGTCGGGCCCGAGCGGGTGGTCGCCCTCGCCCTGCCGCGGTCGGCCGCCATGGTGGTGGCCCAGCTCGCTGTGGCCAAGGCAGGCGGCGCCTACCTGCCCGTGGACCCCGACTACCCGCACCGACGCAGAGAGTTCATGATCCGCGACGCGGGCGCCTACCGTACCGTTACCGACCCGGCCGAGGTCTGGAACGGCGACGGACCCGACACCGCCCCCACCGACGATGACCGCACGGCCCCGCTCACCCCCGCCCACCTGGCCTACGTCATCTACACCTCCGGCTCCACCGGCACCCCCAAGGGGGTCGCGGTCACCCACCGGGGCCTCGCCTCCTTCGCCGCGGCGGCGGCCGAACGCTACGCCGCGGGCCCCGGCGACCGTGTTCTCCAGTTCGCCTCGCCCAGCTTCGACGCCTCCGTCCTGGAGCTGTGCACCGCCCTGCTCAGCGGAGCCACCCTGGTCACCGGAGAGGAGGGCCCGCTGGTGGGGGAGCGGCTGAGCCAGGTGCTCGCCGAGCGGCGCATCAGCCACACCCTGATCCCCCCGGCCGCGCTCGCCACCCTCGCGCCCGAAACGGCCTCCGACCTGCCCGGCCTGCGCACCCTGATCGTGGGAGCCGAGGCCTGCCCCGCCGAGCTTGTCGCGACCTGGGCCCCCGGCCGCCGGATGATCAACTCCTACGGTCCGACCGAGGCCACCGTCGTCGCGAGCTGGACCGACCCGCTCACCCCGGGCCCGGCCGCGCCCCCCATCGGCCGCCCCTCGGGCGCCACCCGCCTGTACGTCCTGGACACCGCCCTGCGCCCGGTGCCGACCGGCGTCACCGGTGAACTGTACGTCTGCGGTCCCGGCCTGGCCCGCGGCTACCTGGGCCGTCCCGGGCTGACCGCGCAGCGCTTCCTGCCCGACCCGTACGGGGCGCCGGGAGATCGCATGTACCGCACCGGCGACCTGGCGCGCTGGAGCGCGGACGGTCAACTCGTCTACGCGGGGCGCGTGGACAACCAGGTCAAGCTGCACGGCTTCCGTATCGAGCCGGCCGAGATAGAGAGCGCCCTGCGCCGCAGCCCCCTGGTACGGGACGCGGTGGTGATCGTACGCACGGACGTGGCACCGCCCGCCGACAGTGCGACGACCGCTCCCGCACGCCTCGTCGCCTACGTCGTCCCGCGGCAAGCCCCCGACGAGGACACAGCCGGACATCTCCCGGGCGAGGAGCTGCGCGCGCACCTGGGCGGCCTGCTGCCGCCCCACATGGTGCCCTCCCTCTTCGTGCCACTGCGGCAACTGCCGCTCACCCCGAACGGCAAACTCGATCGCCAGGCCCTGCCGGCCCCCGGGCCCACCCGGCCCGGCGGACGGGCGCACATCCCGCCGCGCACCGACACCGAGCGCCGCGTCGCCCGGATATGGTCCGACGTGCTGGGCGTCGCCGACATCGGGGTCGACGACAACTTCTTCGCCCTGGGCGGCGACTCCATCCTGAGCATGCAGGTCGTCTCCCGCCTGCGCCGTGACGGCCTCCACCTGGCCACCCGCGACCTGTTCACCCACCAGACGCTCGGTGCGCTGGCCGACGTCGTCCGCGCGGCCCCGCAGCGGCAAGCCGACGGCCCCGTGACCGGCGACGTACCCCTCACCCCCATCCAGGAGTGGTTCCTCACCACGCCGCGCGCCGCCCACCACCACTTCAACCAGTCGGCGCTGCTCGAACTCGACGGCGCCCCCGACCCCGACGCCCTCGACACCGCCCTGAACGCCCTGCTGGACCACCACGACGCCCTGCGCATGCGCTTCACTCACGACGGCGACGGCTGGCACCAGTTCAACCCGCCGCCCGCCGGGCGCGAGCGGGCGGACTACGGCATCCTGGTCCGGCATGACCTGGACGGGCTGTCCGCCGAGGACGCGGACGCGGTCATGGAGAAGACAGCGGACGAACTGCATGCCGGCTTCGACCTGGCCCGAGGCCCGCAACTGCGGGCGGCCCTGTTCACCGGCGGTTCCCAGCGCCCCGCGTACCTGCTGCTGGTAGCCCACCACCTGGTCGTCGACGCCGTGTCCTGGCGCATCCTCAGCGACGACCTGGAGCGCGCCTACCGGCAGGCTCTCCAGGGCGGGACCGTTGACCTGGGGGAGCGCGGCACCAGCTTCCGGGACTGGTCCCACGCCCTCGCCGCACATGTCGCCGAGGGCGGCCTCGACCACCAACTGCCGTACTGGGAGGGAGTGGTACAGGCCGAGCCCGCCCCGGCGCGGACCGACGACGGACCCATCGCGGTGATCGGCGTCGAACTCGACGAGCAGGACACGGAGGCCCTGCTGCGGGCGGCCCCCACCGCCTACCGCACCCGCATCAACGACGTGTTGCTCGCCGCCCTCGCCCTCGCCCTCGCCCGCTGGACCGGCCAGGACCGGGTCCGCCTCGACCTGGAGGGGCACGGCCGCGAGGACCTGCTCGACGGCGTGGACCTGTCCCGTACGGTCGGCTGGTTCACCAGCGTCCACCCCGTCGCCCTGCGGGTCACCGATCCCGGTCGGTTCGGCCCGGAACGCGACTGGCGGGGGCTGGTGAAGGAGGTACGCCGCCAACTGCGCGCCGTACCCGGCAACGGTATCGGCTTCGGCGCCCTGCGCACGTTCGGTCCGCCCCAGGTCCGCGAGCGCCTGGGCGGCAGCGCCCACGGGCAGGTGGTGTTCAACTACCTCGGCCAGTGGGACGCCCACCCGGAGGCCGCCGGCAGCGGCCTGATCCGCACCCAGCACGGTTCCTTCGGACAGGACCACGACCCCCGCGACGGCGGCTCCCACCCCCTGGAGGTGGTCGGCGCCGTCCAGAACGGACGGCTCGCCTTCACGTGGCACCACCGTCCGTCCCTGCACGACACCGCGACGGTGCGCCGGGTGGCCGAGGAGTTCGCCGAGGCGCTGCGCCACATCGCCCGCCACGCCCGAGGAGGCAGGTGAGCCTCGCACCCCCACGCCTCACGGCGACTCACGGGACCGGCGGACACGTCCTGCGGCCCCTACGGGCCCCACCCGCCCCTACCCGCCCCGCATACCCCAGCCGCCACCCACCGGCATCGAACGAATCAAGGAGACAAAGAGAGATGGACGAGAACACCCGCTACCAGGTGCTGCGCAACGACGAGGAGCAGTACTCTCTGTGGCCGTTGGACGTGGAGGTCCCCGCAGGATGGCAGCCTGTCGGTAAGGAGGGCACCGAGGCCGAGTGCACCTCCTACGTCGACGAGGTCTGGACCGACATGCGTCCCCGCAGCCTGCGCGAGCGCATGGAGAACGCCGAGGCCTGACAGTTCCGGACGGTGGGGGACCGCCCGGGCGGTCCCCCACCTCCTGGCTGGCCCTCCCAGCACTGACTGCTACGACAGCCTGGCGCCCTACCGTATCGAGTCCACACCCAGGAGCAGCCTGTGACCCCCGAACTGCACACCGATCGCCTACTCTTCCGCCCCTACCGGCCCGAGGACGAGGACCACTTCGTGACCCTGCTCCGCGACGAGGAGGTGTGCCGGTGGATGGGGCAGGACCTGGTGCCCGAGCCCGAGATCCGGGCCTTGTTCCGCTCGATCCTGAACGAGGTCTACCCGCGGGGGCTGTTCGACGTGTGGGGCCTGTGGCTGGGGGGGCTCTACGTCGGGCACGCCGAGGTGAAGAAGACGGGCAACGTTCCCGGACACGAGCTGGTCACCGCACTGATCCCCGAATACTGGGGCCGGGGCCTGGGCAGGGAGATCGTCACCGGGCTGCTGGTGCACGCGGCCGACAACCTGGGTCTGACTGAGGCGTGGGGCATGGTGGGCGCGGAGAACACCGCCAGCCTCACGATGTGCGAGCGGCTCGGCTTCCGGCACGTTCGCGATGTCGTCGGCGACGACGGAACGGTGACGAAAATGTTGGTCGTGCCCACGGTCAGAGGCGCGCAACCTCAGCTGTTGTAGTCATCGCGGCGGGCCCGGTGCACGCTGCGCCGGGTCCGGCACCGCTGGCCGGGCATCTGGCAGATCGACCCGGACTGGGGCGGCTTCGTGCCGGTGAGCCCCGGCTTCCGATCCTGGTACACCGATTGGCTGGTTAACGCACCCGCCGTGCTCATCCGGTCACCTCGCCCCAAATCGAGTAAACCGTAATGGCAACAAGCCGAGCTTGAGCAAGATTCAGCGGCAGGGAGGAAGATCGACTGTCATAGGACAACAGCGGGCACAGGCGTCGCCGACCGACACCGGCCGCCCTTGCTGTCCCGCCTCAGTCGATCGGGTCCCGGTCTCACATGATTTGGTCCGATTCGCCCGGTGTCTCAGTCGACGTGGTCCGTCGGGTCCGGTCCCCCCAGTCTCAATGGAGCTGGCGGAGCCTCACCTGTCTCAGCCGGCAGCTGGGGACAGCCGATCAGATCCTCGCGCGCCCGAGAACACGCCGTTGCACAGGTAGCCCCGGCGCCGCGGGCCGACATCACGGCTGGTTCGGTCGCCGTCCGACGATCCGGCGCGATCCAGGCATGGGCGCCATCCCCGCAGCAAGCGCCGCCCAGACCGGCAGGCCGTGCAGGCGCCACCGCTCGTAGCTCTCGTCGATGTATTCACCTGGCTGAGCCTTGACTCTGTTCAACTCACACAAGAGCCAGTCTCGATCGAGACGGCCTGTCCATGTGTAACCGAGTTCAGCGCACATACCTGGCAAGGCACTCGCCGCCCTGCGCCGTTCTGAGCGCAGTCCGCTCCGATGAAGTTCGGCGACCACAACGAAGACCACCAGTGGTCGGCACAGCCTGGAGTGCCCAGTGCCCGACCCTACCGATTCGGCGGGCGGTCGGTGGGACGGGGGAGTTGTGGGGCGTGGGCCGGTGCCCAGGGTGCGGCATGGCCCCGGTCCCGGGACAAGGGGCGGGGGCCGCTGCCAGGACGTGGCCGACCGGCGCCGCGCGGCCCTCGCCGGCCCATCCGCTCATCGCCTGTCAGGCGCCCAGCGGCCTCCTAGAGCCCGCCCTTGGCCTGCTCGCCCTTCGCCTCGGCAACGAACGGGCACCATCGCCTGCTCCCAGCCGAAACTGGCGGGCCTGACCATGTCAGCCCGGTTCCGTCAGGACGTGGGCGGCGTCGGACAGACCGCGCCTGGATGTGAGCGGCCGTCCCTTGCGCCTGCCTCGAGGCCCCACTCCTTTGCACCGGTGTCCTGTGCGGCCAAAGGCCGGTCTCGGGCCCGCGTTGCCGTGCGTGTTGCACCGCCGTCCGGTGCCAGGAACAAGGCGAAGGCCCCGGGCTCTACGGCGTCCCGGGGCCTCCACTTCGCTGACCTCCCCGCTCAACGACGAGCCGGGCAACCTGTCACGCCCAGTCCACCCCCAGCTGCGCGAGGGCGGCGAGCTGGTCGGCGGTGAGCTTGTCCCGCCGGGACTTGGTGTTGGAGACCCGCACGCCCCGTTTCACCACCACCGGCTTCGCCTCGCCCTGGACCGCAACCTCCTCCCTGCGGGCGCGCGGTACCGGCCGGTCCGCACCTTCCCGCTCCACCCACTGCGCGAGGAGGCGCAAGTGGACTGGGGCGACGAGGGCAAGATCCTCGCCCATGTCGGGATCCCGAAGGTCTACTCGTTCGACATGGTCTTGGTTGGAGCCAGTTACGCCGCGCGCGGTGGCGGTTTCCCGTTGGGTCGGCGTCGGGCGGGTGGTGCCGCTCATAGCTGCGTGTCCTTCCCTGCCCGCACCATGACGGACAGACCGCCCGGCAATCCAGGGCGTACCGTGCTGACCAGCCATGGTCGGGCCTGTGGTCGGCCTTCCGCAGCGTGTGGTCGGTGCCGTGGTCGGGCCAGGCGATCGGCTCCCTGGGGCCTTCTCTCAAGCGGCCTTTGGGGTCGCCGGTTTCCCTGGCGTAGGCCTATGAGTCGACCGTAGCCGGGTCGAGGGAGTCGACGTCCTCCATGAAGGACAGCATTCGGGCGTTGACCACGTCCGGGTGGTCGATCTGCGGGCCGTGTCCGGTCGCGGTGATGATCTCGGCGCGGGCTCCGCGGACGAGGCGGGGTATGCGTTCCAGCTGCCGCTTGGGGTGCACGAGCAGGCTGTGCTTGCCCATGATGACGTAGAGCGGGGTGCGGATGGACCGCAGCGCCTCCTCGGGCAGCGGCAGCGGTGCGGGGCGGCGGATCCGGTACGCGCGAGCGCCGAGCTGGATCCACTTGCGCATCTCGGGGATGGCGATGACCGGCTGGTCCAGCCACTTGGCGAGCCGGGGACGCAGCGCTTTCGGGGCGAAGGTGGCGAACAGGCTCACGAAGACCCAGGCGAAGAAGCGCAGGCCCACTTTCTCCAGGCCGCCGGGGTCGAGGGCGGTGACCGAGGCGAGCCGTCCGGACCGCTGGTGGGCTTGGTTGAGGACGAGCCAGCCGCCGTAGGAGGAGCCGACGAGGTGGACCCGGTCGAGGGCGAGCGCGTCGAGGGCCTCGTCCATCCACTGCGCGGCGCGCTCGGGCTGCCACATGGGCTCGCGGTGGACGCTGCGGTTCGCGTCGCCTGGGGTGTCGAGAGCGTAGACAGGGCGGTCGAGGCTGAGCCCAGGGGTGTTGGGGTACCACATTGCCGAGCTGTAGCCAGCCCCGTGGATCAGGACGATCGGGGTCCGGGCCTCGGCGGCGGGGTCCGCGGGCCCGTACCGGTAGACGTGGGTGGTGCCGAAGCTCGTCTCGACGTCCGTTTCGGAGCGGGCGGGTGCCCCCATCGCGTACAGCACGTCGGCGGCGGCGAAGTAGCGGTCGCGCAGGGCGTCGTTGACGTAGCGGCCGACATCGCGGCGTGCGCGGGCGGTGTTCTTGGGCACGGCGGCACCTCCTGTGAAGATCCGTTCTTCGTGGTACGACCGTACCACCAGTGTGGTACATCGGTATTATGAAGGGGTTCGGGCCGCGGAGCACGGACCCACCATCGACGGGCGGAGAGACGGGACCATGCCGAAACGTGTGGATCACGAGGAGCGGCGTGCCCAGATCGCCGAGGCGCTCATCCAGGTCGCGGGGCGGCGGGGGCTGCACGCCGTCGGCATGCGCGACGTGGCCGCAGAGGCCGGTGTGTCGCTCCGGCTAGTGCAGTACTACTTCGAGACCAAGGAGAAGCTGCTCTTCTACGGCCTGCGGCACCTGACCGATCGCTTCACCGCGAGGGTGGGTGCCCGCCTGGCCGCCGCCGGACCCGATCCGGGCCCGCGCGCCATGGTGGAGGCGCTGCTGCTGGCCTCGCTGCCGACCGACGAGGAGAGCCGTACATTCCACCTGCTGTACAGCTCCTACGCCATCCTGTCGGTGACCGATGAGGCGCTGGCGGCCCAGCCCTTCATCGACAACCCCGACGCCGCGGAGAACGCCTTGACCGGGCTTCTCGAGCAGGCCCAGGAAGCCGGTCTGGCCGACTCTGACGCCCACGCGCGCACCGAGGCGATCAGCCTGCTCGCGATGGCAGCGACTATGGGCACCAGTGTCCTCGTCGGCCAGCGGAGTCCGGAGTCGGCCATCGCCATACTTCAGCATCACCTGGACCGGATCTTCTCGCCCGCCCGCACGTGAACGGGACCCCAAGGTAAGGTGCCGCTGGGCCAGAGCGCACGGCTGACCTTGCTGGTGTGATGTCGTTGAGGGTGAGGCCGGTTTCCTTTACCGGCTCTAACAAAAGTGGTTTGATCATGTGACTGTCGGCTTGATCGCTCGTTGATGTGGTCATGGGGAAGCGTCAGTCGAAGCCGTGGATCGTGTC